>DOSJ01000018.1 GCA_003514005.1 Candidatus Falkowiibacteriota bacterium | reverse complement strand
AAAACTTACTAGCTCATTATTTAATTCTTTATACATAATTCCTGTTGAAAAAGTAACCTTGACTATGCAATCGTACATTTTTTTACTTGAAAAATTTATAAAAATATAGTATATTATAATTAATATAAAAGCTATCCACAGGCAGTTCAGATATGAAGAATATTCAAGAAATTGAAAATAATGTAGCTTTTTTTGTTGTTATTTTGTAGTGTAATTCACAATAAAAAACAGTATTGTGTATTTTAAATTATCACTAATATTAATTTTTTGTTAACCAAAAGTTGTTTTTGGTTGTTTTGGATTTTTGAATAATTTACGAATTAATAAATAATATAATTATCGGTTTATAATGAAGTTAAGAGTTATAAAATCTGCGGTATTTTTCTTTTCTGTTTTTATAGTCTTTGCTTGCGCACAAAATGCTCAAGCCGGTTTTGGTATCTCGCCACCCTATGTAAAGACGATAAAACCGATATTCCCAGGATCTCATTACGAGCAGACTATCACTCTTTTGCGTTCTTCGGCCGATGAAGATCTTGAGGCGATAGTCAAGGTCAACGCGCCCGAAATTGCCGATTGGATTTCGATAGACAAAGGCGATGTTTTTGATTTGCCAAAAAATGAATTAAAAATTCCGATGGTGGTTTTGATAGATGTTCCGTCTTCAGCTGAAATCGGAAATTATCAAGGATATATCAATATTCAAGTATCACCAAAAGGGCAGGGTACAGGCGGAGGCGTTGCTATCGCCCTTGGTGCGCGCGTTGACGTTGATTTGAATATTACCAAAGAAGCTTTTCTGGATTTTACAATCAGAAAATTCGATATCCCTGATATCGAGATGTTAAGCAAGCCCTGGAGTTATCCGATATTTTCCAGATTTTTTTACAAAGTTAAAGCCGAGATAACCGTTAAAAATACCGGTAATGTAAAAGTAGCTCCGACAAAAGCCACTCTTGAAGTTTATGATCTGAACAAAGAGATACTATTGGAAGCTGGAACTGATAAAAAAATTCCCAAGGTGGAACCCTTTGAAACAAAAACCGTTATCGCGGCATTTCCGACAAAGTTAAGCCAAGGACAATATTGGGGCAAGATTAGAGTTTACAAGGATGATGAAGTAGTATACAAAGACGAAACTATATTTTTAGTTAATGACCCCGGCACGCTTGGGACGAAGTTGGGAATTTTGCCATGGTTGATGCTCGGCGGCATGATACTTTTGGCAATCCTTTTTATTTTAGGATTAATCAAAATAAAAATATGGCGTTATGTTTATAAAGTTATCTATGTTTTAAGCTGGCCTTTGCGATATTTATTTAGCGTTTTAAGCAGGATTTGGCAAGCGATAAAGCGTAAGTTTTGGGAAAAAATGCATCAGAAAGCGATCAAATATCAAAAAGAAATACAGGTCGATAAAAATAATGATAAAAAATAATATCTATGTTCCCATGCCGGCGCAAAATTCATGCTTTTTTGCTATATTTTTTAATAGTATATATTTTGTTATTTTCTTTTTCCGGAATAACAAGAGCGACGGAATTTTTGCCGACTTTTGTTGAAGTTTTGGTAAGTTGTGGCAATGGTATTACAGAAGTTTCGAATGACGAAGTGTGCGATCCGGGAGAAGATCCGGACGTGCCGCAAGACATCGGTACAACAACTTGTCAAAGTTATAATGATGTTTTTGGAAACCCATATACTCAAGGCGCGTTATTATGTCTTTTGGATTGTACGGGATTTGATTCTTCTGTTTGCTATACTTGTGGAAACTCCTATAAAGAGCAACCGGAAGGATGTGATGGCTCGGATTTTGGCGGAAAAACTTGCACTACTTTGGGTTTTAGCGGGGGAACATTGGCTTGCACAAGTGATTGCATGATCAATACGACTAACTGCATTGCCAGCGAATCAGAGGGTGGACCATCCAGTGGTGGTGGCGATACTCGTGGTGGCGCCAGCGGCGCCAGTTCTGGCTTTATACCGGGAAGTGAAACCGAGATTGTAACAAAAGTTATTTTAAAAGGCAAGGCTTATCCGAATGTTGATGTTCATATTCTTGTTGACGGCGTTGTTGTCGGAATTGTTAGGACGGATGCAAAAGCGGATTTTTATTTCGAATCGGACGAGATTAGCTCCGGCATAAACAGTTTTGGATTTTGGGCAATGGATGCTGATAATTTAAAATCTACACTTTTGACTTTGACATTTAGGGTTACATCAGGCGCGGTAAGCACGATTTCGGGAATCTATATTTCGCCGACAATTAATATTGATAAAAATTCCGTAAAGCAGGGCGAGGCGATTCGAATGTTTGGACAGACTGTGCCGGAAACCGAAGTGCATGTGCATATTCATTCGGAGGAGGAATTTATTGAGCAGACCAGCAGTCATCCTACGGGAAGTTGGGAATTAATTTTTAACACAACGCCGTTGTCTGAGGAATTTCATACTGCCAAAGCATTATTTCAGGTGGCATCAACAGATGGCAACATCATTAAAAGCGGTTTTTCCCGATCAGTCAGTTTTCATGTCGGGAAAATAGGCGCAACCGCTCCTTGCCCCGAGGCGGATCTGAATCATGATAATCGCGTAAATTTGACTGACTTTTCTATTTTGCTTTTTCATTGGGGCACTGCCGATACCTGCGCAGATCAAAACCAAAATGGAACCGTTGACTTGATTGATTTTAGTATCATGATGTACTATTGGTCGGGATGAGGCGGAGTGGATTTATGATTTGTGATTTAGGATATATAATTTTGAAAATTTAAATTATCGTTTATAATTATCGTATTTATGTTAAAAAAAATTATAATTATTATTTTTTTATTAATGCCTTTTACAACGCAGGCTTCGACTTTGTATATGGAAACCAATGCGAACGAGTATGGGCCGGGAGATACTTTCGCGGCTGATATTTATGTTGATATAGGTGAAGAATGCGTCAATACAATCGCCGCAACCATAATCTATCCTTCAGATTATGTGAATGTGATTGATTTTATATACGGCGAATCGATTATTAATCTTTGGGTAGATAAACCGGATGCCAAAAAAATTCAAAAAGCGAATGAAATCGGTACTTTAACCTTTATTGGAGGAACGCCGGGGGGGTATTGCGGGCGGATCCCGGGTGATCCGGGGCGGAGCAATCTGGTCGCACGAATAATTTTTTCCGTCCCGGGTCTGATTGTCAGTGATGTTGAAAGAGATGTTATAAAAATTGATTTTGATCAAGCGGAAACGAAAGTTTTGCTTAATGATGGTTTTGGAACAGAAGATGAACTGACAGTGGTCGGTTCCGAATACAAGGTTGGTAAAACCGCTACGCAAAAAACCAAAGACTGGAAAAATCAAATTACCAATGACAGTATAAAGCCGGAACCGTTTGTGGTTGAATTGCGGCGCGATAAAGATATGTTCGATAATCGGTATTATATAATTTTTCATACCATCGACAAACAGTCCGGCATTGATCGTTATGAGGTTTTAGAAACAAAAAATACCGCACCAGATTCAGGTGTTACTCCAAAAAAATCATTTTTTGAAAGATTCTTCACAAGAATATTATCAGCCCCAACTCCGGAATGGAAAAAAGCGGAAATGCCCTATGTCTTGGAAGATCAAGATTTGGAAAGCATAATCAGGATTAAAGCTGTTGATAAGGCCGGCAACGAGCGCTTTGTTGAATATGTTCCGCCTGCCGAGTTAAGAGCAGAGGCACAGATGTCTTTAGAAAAAATGCTTTTTGTGCTACTATTATTAATAGGTGTAATAATTATTATTTTGGTATTTATTTTTATTTATCGTAAGAAAAAAAGAAATAAGATTAATAAAGATGAAGAAATATAATCTAATATTTTTAAGCTTGTTTAGTGTTTGTTTATTAACTGGTTTTTTTGTTTCACGACCGGCAGAAGCCGCCGGTGCGTCTTTGTATTTGTCGCCTTCGTCCGGCACGTATGTAATCGGCGGTTCTTTTACGATTTCGGTAAAAGTGAATTCCGGTGGAGAGGGGATTAACGCGGCGGAAGGCTCAATCAGTTATGATAAAGACTTGCTAGATGCGACGGGCGTGTCATCTGCTGGTTCAATTTTTCCTTTTTGGACGACACAGCCGGTAATTTCCGGCGGAAGCGTGCGTTTTGGCGGTGGTTTGCCACCACCTGCATATACCGGTTCATCCGGACATATCGTCAAAATTACATTCAAGGCAAAAAAAGCTGGTCAGGCTGCAGTCCGTTTCACTTCTGGTGCGGTTTTGGCAAATGATGGTAAGGGTACGAATATTCTCGCCAGTATGGGCAGCGCGAATTATACCGTATCGCCAAAAGTTGACGCGCCCAAACAGGATCCGACAGACAAGAAACCGGGAGTTGACACACCTAAGGACGATGTAAAAATTGAAGCAGATTATAACAAGCCGGAAATTAAATCAATTACGCATCCTGATCAAAATATTTGGTACAAAGCCAATAAAGCAAAATTCGAATGGAATATGCCGGCGGGTGTTAGTGGAGTTAGCATTGCCTTTAATCAGGAAGCGGCAAGCGATCCTGGTTCGGAATCTGACGGCCTTTTTTCTGAAAAAGAATTTCCTGAAATCAAAGACGGGGTATGGTATTTGCATTTGAAATTCAAAGATAGCAAAAAATGGGGGACGATAGCGCGCTATAAAATAATGGTTGACACCGAAGCGCCGCGTGAATTTTCCATCGAACTTGTGCCGGCAGAGATTGGTGAATGGCCGATTTTGCGCTTTGAGACCAGTGATGAAAAATCCGGCATGGACCATTACGAAATTATCCAAGACGATTTAAATAACAAACCCGAGCAATTGACCGTCGATAAAAAAGAATATCAGGTCAGTGGATTGGGTGCTGGTGAACACAATGTTATCGTGAAGGCCGTTGATAAAGTCGGGAATGAAAGAATCTCTTTGGTTAATTTTACGATAGAGCCGATAGCCGCTCCGATTATTGTAAATTATGCCGCTGACATCAGGCCAAGCGATAGCTTTTTTATAAACGGCACAGCGGTTAGCGATGGCGAGGTTACTATCCATTTTCAAAAAACCGACGGTTCAATCGTTCGTGAACAAACAACGAGCGATGCCAATGGCAACTGGTTTTATGTAAGTCCGGAAAAATATGCGGATGGTCGTTATATCGTTTGGACATCGGCCAAGAATAAAAACGGCATTGAGAGCCTGCCGAGTGAAAAAGTCAGTTTTGTTGTTTCACCGCCGATATTCGCGGTAATCGGATCTTTTGTGATTAATTATTTTACTGTCTTTGCAAGCCTGATATTTATCATTTTTCTAATTATCGCTTTGGTAATATATATCATGGGCTTTGTCCGCCGTCGTCTCCGAAAAGAAACGATCGAAATTGAAAAAGTATTGCATGAAAACTTGCAAGGCTTTCAAGCTGATTTTGAAAATGAATTTGCCAGGTTAGGCAAATTTGAGGGCAAAGTTGCCTATAAAACTGAAAAAGCAAAATCGCAAGAAGTGTTGGCTAAAAAAATTGAAACAGTAGAGAAAAAGATATTAAAAGAGATCAGAGATGTTGAGAATATTATAAAATAAAATATTAATTACAACATGTAGAGACGCGATTTATCGCGTCTCTTGTGTTTATTAGAAAAGAAAATAATAAAAATCTTCCGTTTCAGGCAATATTGAATCGCCCATGCCATTGTTTAAATAAAATTTGGAATCAGCCAGACTTAGATTTGTAAATCCTGAATTTATTTTCGTAAAATTTATTTTTGCAATATCTTGTGTTGTTGTGGCGTTTGTAGTCGCGCAGGCAAAATTTATTTCGCCGTTTTTGTTGTCAATAATCTCATAGAGCGATAACTCGCAAAATCCGGTCAAATAATCTATCGAATCAAAGATCAAATCGTCCTGGTTGTACTTTAATTTTATTTCCACCAAGTTGATATTACTATCTATCGTATTTCCATGCACAAAGAGAGTTAGTGAGTCAGAAAAAAACTCAGATTTATCTGTTGATAAATGTAATGTGTTAATCGGCATGGTTTCGGCATTACAAATATTTTGGCTAATATTAAATATAATAAACCAGATAAAGATTTTTGTAATATATAAGATTTTTTTATTTTTCATATGTTTTTAATCATTGAATATTAAGGCAAATCCATTGTTTTGTCAATGGGATTAGTGCTATAATAGAGTATATGACAAATTTATGTTAATCGGCATTGACGCATCCAGAGCAAACAAAGAACACAAAATCGGTACCGAGTGGTATGCGTATTATTTGATACGCAATTTTGCAAAAATTGATAGTAAAAACCAATATATTTTGTATACGGACAAACCGCTTGGTCCGGGGTTGGCGGATTTAATTAATGAGGAAAATGATGCGGAAAAATCGGACTTTTCCATTGCTTATGACAAACAAGGTTTTCAAATCATTAAAAGCCCATACAACAATTTTAAAGCAAAAGTATTAAAATGGCCGTATAAAAATTTTTGGACATTGGGTCGTTTGTCATTGGAATGTTTTGTTTCTGCTCCAAACGTCTTGTTTATCCCGTCTCATACTTTGCCGCTAATTCATCCGCGAAAATCCATGGTAACGATTCACGATATCGGCTTTATGCGAAATAGGTGCCTGTATCGGCATGAGCCGATCGGGCCGGAAGGCAAAAAAACCCGGCTTTTGACCAACATAATCGCGCGGCTCTTTACCTTTGGCAAATACAGTTCCGAGGCGACCGACTATCTTCATTGGTCAACCGATTATACTTTGCGCAAAGCCAAAAAAGTAATTACGGTTTCAAACGGCTCGCGCGCGGATATTTTGAGTCATTATCATGTGTCCGAAAAGAAAATCCAAGCGATTTATAATGGCTATAACGAGAAAAAATTCAAAGCGATCACTGATCGAAAAATCCTTGATTCGGTTTTGGATAAATACGGAATAAAAGGGCCGTATATATTTTATTCCGGCAAGATTGAAAAAAAGAAAAATATCCCGGCCTTGATCGAGGCCTTTGCCATCATGCGCGACCGCAATCCCGACATCAAACACAAGCTGGTATTGGCAGGAGATGCTTTTTATGGCTACGATGAAGCGCACTATATCATTAGCGAATATAATCTGGACGACGAAGTGCTTTTGCCCGGTTGGATAAACGAAAATGACATGCCGTATATCTACAGCGGCGCCAACGCCTTTGTTTTCCCGTCAAACTACGAAGCATTCGGCACCTCGCTCCTCGAAGCCATGGCTTGCGGTTTGCCGATTTGTGCCTCCGATATATCCTCCATCCCCGAAGTACTGCAAGGCGCCGGCCTTTTGTTTGATCCTTGTGATATTTATTCCATAGCCGAGGCAATGAAAGAGATATTGACTGACGAACATTTGCGAGAGGAATTGATTAAAAGCGGTTATGAAAGAGTAAAGGATTTTAGCTGGCGGAAGTGCGCGGAGGAGACGCTTGCGGTGATTAATGGGCTATAGGTTGACTAGATGGTTACATTTTGTAACCGACTGAATATTTTAGAAAAAGTTATTTATATATTTAAGGTGTACGAAAAAATCGTACAACTGAAATTATTATCAATTATGAAACCAAATTCGATCATTTTATTCAATCAAAAACAAGTGCGTCGTATTTGGGATGATGAAAAAGAGCTTTGGTATTTTTCAATTGTGGATGTGGTGGAGATATTAACTGATAGTCCAAGACCAAGAAAGTACTGGAATGCCCTAAAAACTAAACTTAAACATGAAGGAAGTGAGTTGTCCCAAAAAGTGGGACAACTGAAGTTTGAATCATCAGATGGGAAAAAATATCTTACAGATGTTGCAGATACCGAAATACTATTTCGTTTAATCCAATCTATCCCATCGCCCAAGGCAGAACCTTTTAAATTGTGGCTGGCAAAAGTCGGATATGAAAGAATTGAAGAAACTGAAGATCCGGAACTAGCAATGGATAGAGCGATGAAAACCTATTTGCAAAAAGGTTATTCAAAAGAATGGATAAATCAGCGGCTGAAAAGTATTGAAGTAAGAAAAGAGCTAACAGATGAATGGCAGACCAAGGGGATGAAAGAGGGATTGGAATATGCAATATTGACAGACGAGATTACCAGGGCTTGGTCGGACAGAAGTGTAAAAAACTATAAAAGATTAAAAGGATTAAAAAAAGAAAATCTGCGGGATAATATGACAAATTTGGAATTGGTTTTGAATATGCTTGCAGAGGCTTCTACGACCGAGATTTCAAAAAAGCAAAACCCCAAAGGCTTGGATGCAAATAAAAAAGTCGCTCGCAAAGGCGGGGGAGTGGCGAAAAAAGCCAGATTGGAAATCGAGAAAGAAACCAAAGAAAGTATTGTTTGCGCTAAAAACGCGAGACAATTGCGAACTAAGAAAAATAATTTGTTAAAATAAAATATGAAACTAGACAGAATCTTTAACCCAAAAGTAATCGCCGTAATCGGCGCGAGCGATAAGCATGGCAGCGTTGGTTATGCATTGATGGACAATCTGATCAATTCGGAATATGCGGGGACTGTGTATCCGATCAATGCCAAGCACGACCATGTGCATAGCGTGCGGGCGTACAAAACCGTTACTGAGGTGCCAGACAAGATTGATTTGGCGATAATCGCGACGCCGGCCGCGGCCGTTCCGCAAATTATCGAAGAATGCGGACAGGCAGGGATATCCGGCGCGGTTATTATTTCTTCCGGTTTTCAGGAGATAGGCCTGCAGGGTGAAAAAATGATCGAACAGATATTTATAACGGCAAAAAAATACGGCATGCGGATAATCGGCCCTAATTGCCTTGGGTTTATGCGGCCGGATTTGCATTTGAATGCTTCGTTCGCGTCCAAGATAGCACTGCCAGGAAAGGTTGCCTTTATCTCGCAATCGGGTGCGCTTTGTACGGCTATTCTTGATTGGTCGCTCAAAAACAATGTTGGGTTTAAACATTTTGTTTCGATCGGGTCCATGGTGGATATCAGTTTTCATGATTTGATCGATTATTTCGGACAAGACAAAGACGTGGAAAGCATTTTGATCTATATGGAATCGCTAAACGACGCGCGCAAGTTTATGAGCGCGGCTCGGGCATTTGCGCGCACCAAGCCGATTATCGTACTCAAGGTCGGTCGCACATCCGAAGGAGCAGTGGCGGCAAAATCACATACCGGTTCGCTTACCGGCAATGACGCGATTTTTGACGCTGCTTTTAAGCGGGCGGGAATTATCCGCGTTGATACGGTCGTGTCTTTGTTTCATACCGCGAAATCGCTTGCCATGCAGCCACATCCGCGCGGTAATCGCATGGCGATTATTACAAACGCGGGCGGGCCGGGCATTATCGCGACCGATGCGCTCGTAAAAGACGGCGGCGAGATTGCAAAGCTGAGCAAAGCGACTATCGATGATTTAAATTCATTTTTGCCAGTAAACTGGAGCCGCAATAATCCGGTTGATATCCTGGGAGACGCCGATTTTGCGCGCTATGCAAAAAGCCTGCAAATAGTCGTTACTGATCCGAATGTTGATGCCGTATTGGTTATCCTTACCCCGCAGTACATGACAAACCCAAGCGTTGTCGCGCGTGAATTGGTGGCCTTGCAGCTTCAAATCGATAAAACGATTATGGCAACTTGGATGGGCGGAGACGATGTCGCAGAGGGGCGGATGATTTTGGAAAAAGGCAATATTCCGGTCTATCGCCAGCCCGAGGACGCGATTCGCTGTTTTTCGTATGTTTTTAATTATTCCAAGAATCTGAAAGCCTTATACGAAGCGCCGGCAACTATTCCGCATGCCTTTGAACCGGATATCGAGGCGAATCGAAAACTGATTGACAGAGTGATCGCGGACAAGCGTTTGGTATTGACCGAAGCGGAATCAAAAGAGCTTTTGAAGAATTATGATATCGCTGTCGTAAAAAACGCGGTTGCGAAAAGCGTGAAAGATGCCGGAGATTTTTCAGCAAAAATCGGCTTTCCAGTGGTTATGAAAATATTGTCGCCGGATATTTTGCACAAGACCGATGTTGGCGGCGTTCGTTTGAATATAAATTCGTCAGCCGAAGCTGAAAAGGCTTATGTTGAAATACTTGCTAGCGTAAAAAAACATCTACCCAAAGCCCAGATTGACGGAATATTTATCGAACAGATGATAAAAAAACGATACGAGCTTTTAATTGGCTGTAAGAAAGATCCGATTTTTGGTCCGGCGATCGTCTTTGGTATGGGCGGAGTTGCGGTCGAGGTTTTTCAGGATACGCAAATCGCTTTGCCACCGCTCAATATGGCTCTGTCTTTGAATTTGATAATGGAAACTAAGATCTATAAATTATTAAAAGGCTATCGCAATATTCCCGGAGTTGACATTCAATCAATCCAATATTTGCTTTATAAATTTGCTTACTTGGTCGCGGACTTTCCCGAGATTGATGAGCTGGATATCAATCCTTTCGCGGTTGATGAAGCAGGCGGAATCGTTTTGGATGCCAAAGTGATTTTGGATGAAAAAGTAATTGGAAAAAAACTAAAGCCATATTCGCATTTGGTAATTTCACCTTATCCAAAAGAATATACCTATTCATTCAAACTCAAAAACGGGAAAAAAGTTATAATCCGCCCGATTCGTCCGGAAGACGAGCCAATGGAAGCGGAGATGTTTGCGTCTTTTTCCAAAGAAAGCATGAAGCATCGTTTTATCGATGATATAAAAGAAGTAACACACGAAGTATTGATGCGTTTTACGCATATTGATTATGATCGTGAAATCGCTTTGATCGCGGAAATAACAGAGGGAAAAAAGAAAAAAATGCTCGGCGTAGTACGCCTGATTTCGGATCCGCTTAGCGGTATTGGCGAATTTACGGTTATAGTTGCAGACCCTTGGCATTTTCTTGGATTGGGCAATAAGTTTACTGACCTAATTTTTGAAATTGCCAAGAAAAGGGGAGTTAAAAAAATAAATGCCAAATACTTGAAAAGCAATTTAGCTATGGAAAATATTTTCAAGAAACGCGGTTTTAAAATCGGCGAGATTGATAAAAAAACCAATTCTGCAGAGTTAGTTTTTTCAAATAAAAATTAGCTATATTCATTAGGGTATGGTATAATTTTAGCATAATTATAATTTTTTAACTTTCAACTTTAAACAATAACCCTATGCCAAAAAAACAAGATAAAAGAGAGTTGACCGAAGTGTTTCAATCTTCGGATAAAATTTATGCTCCAAGTAAAAAAATCATCAAAGAGGCGAACGTGCCTGATTATGAAAAAACTTTGAAAAACGCAGCGAAAAATCCGCTGAAATTTTGGGAAGAAGCGGCCATGGATTTAACCTGGTTCAAGCCTTGGGAAAAAACATTTGATGACAAGAAAAAACCGTTTTACAAATGGTTTGTCGGCGGTAAATGCAATCTAGCCTACAATGCGCTTGATCGGCACGTAGGCACTGAAATCGAGAACAAGCTTGCGATTATTTTTGAAGACGAGAATGGCACGGAAAAAAAATATACTTATAAAGAATTATATTTTGAAGTGAATAAATTGGTAAATGCATTGCGCGGTTATGGCGTTAAAAAAGGGGATCGCGTTGCAATCTACATGCCAAATATTCCCGAGATTTCTATGGCGATGTTGGCTTGCGCCAAAATTGGCGCCATGCATTCCGTAGTTTATGCCGGATTCAGTTCACAGGCTTTAGCAGACAGAATTAACGACGCGCGCGCCAAAGTAATATTTACCGCAGACGGCAGTTTCCGTCGCGGTAAAGTGATTGACCTTAAATCAATCGTTGACGAAGCCATTAAACAGACAAAAACAATCAAGCGCGTTATCGTGGTAAAGAATAATAAACAACCGATTAAATTCAATAAAAAGCTTGATGTTTGGTTTGACGACTTTATTAAGGGTCAGCCGACCGAAGCCAAGGCCGCCAAAATGGATGCCGAAGATCCGGCTTTTGTGCTCTATACATCTGGCACAACCTCAAAGCCGAAAGGAATCGTGCATGTGCATGGCGGTTACCCGGTCGGAGTATTGCGAACCATTAAATGGGTGTTTGATTTGAAAGGCGATGAAGTTTTTTGGTGCACTGCTGATCCGGGATGGATTACCGGACATAGTTATATTATCTATGGCCCGCTTTTGGCCGGTATTACGACCGTGCAGTATGAAGGCATGCCCGATATGCCGGAACCGGATCGGATTTGGAAAGTTGTGGAAAAATACAATGTAAATGTTTTGTATACCGCGCCGACTCTTATCCGCGCCATGATGAAATACGGCGCTAAATGGCCGCAGATGCATGCGATGCCTTCGTTACGGATTCTTGGCTCTGTCGGTGAACCGATTAATCCCGAGGCTTGGAAATGGTATCACAAATATGTTGGCAAAGGGAAATGCCCGGTAATGGATACTTGGTGGCAGACAGAAACCGGTATGAATATGATTACACCATTGCCATCCGCTCCGCTCAAAGCCGGATCCGCTTGCAAGCCATTCCCAGGAATCATCGCTGATGTAGTTGACAAAAAAGGCAAAAAAGTTCCGGTTGGCAAAGGCGGTTTTTTGGTAATTCGCAACCAATGGCCAAGCATGATTCGGACGATTTTTAATAATCCGGAACGATATATCAAGACCTATTGGTCCGAAGTCAAAGGCGTATTTTTTACCGGAGATGTCGCCTTTAAAGACAAAGACGGATATTTTTGGATTCAAGGCCGAACAGACGATGTTTTGAAAGTTGCCGGACACAGAATCGGCACAGCCGAAGTGGAAAGTTCTTTTGTTTCTCATCCAGCCGTTGTCGAAGCCGGCGTTATCGGCGTTCCTGATCCGGTCAAAGGCGAGGTGATAAAAGCATTCTTAATCCTAAATGCCAAAGCGGTCGCTAGCGACGAATTGAAAATAGAAATAATCAAACACGTCCGTCACAATTTAGGACCGGTCGCGGTTATCAAGGAGGTTGAATTTGTAGACAAACTGCCAAAAACCCGCAGTGGAAAGATTATGCGACGGGTTTTGAAGGCGAAAGAGCTGGGGTTGCCGCTTGGGGATACTAGTTCGTTGGTGTAGATATAATTTCTTGTCATTCCCGCGAAAGCGGGAATCTCGGTAGAAAAAAAAATCAAAATATTAAATACAATTATTCTTTGATGCATTTTTGTTATCATTATATAACCTATAAATAACCAAGATTCCCGCCTACGCGGGAATGACAAGGGGAGAAAGCAATGGAAAATATTACAGATAAAATTCAAGCCAACCATCCCCTCGCCTCTCTCACAACCTTCAAAATCGGCGGTTCGGCTGAATATTTTTTCGAATTGACAAACAAAGAGGATGTTTCAGAAATATTTGCCTGGGCAAAGGATAAAAAGCTAAATATTACAATACTCGGCGGAGGAAGTAATGTACTCATAAACGACCAGGGTGTAAAAGGCCTGGTTGTTTTAATGAAGAATGAAAAAATAAAAGTAAGCGGGAAAAGGCTGGAAGTTGAAGCGGGCGTGACTCTTAATAATGCTTTGAGTTTGGCATTAAGCAATAATCTCTCCGGCTTGGAATGGTCCAAGGGAATTCCGCGCGCAACTATCGGCGGAGCAATAAGGGGGAATGCCGAGGCATTTGTAAATTCTATGTCAGATATTGTTGAAACCGTCTTGGTTTATGACAGGAGTAAAAATATTTTTGAAAATTATAGCAACAAGATGTGTGATTTTTCATATCGTCAAAGTATTTTCAAGAAGAATTTGGATTTATTAATTTGGAGTGCAGTTTTTAAAATGACAGAAAAAGAAAAAAAGGAAATTGAAGAAAAAGCTATTAACTCATTAAATTTTCGTATAGAAAAATATCCGCAACTCCCCAGTGCCGGCTCGGTATTTATGAATCTTGACCCAAAGATAGTTGAGAAGAGCAATAAGAAATTATATGACGAAATTTTGTGTCATAAAATCGGCAGACTGGGTACGATTAGCGTCGGGTTGGTTATTGATATGCTCGGCCTCAAAGGCAAAACGATTGGCGGCGCGAAGATCAGTTTGGAGCACGCGAATTTTATCGTGAACACCGGCAATGCAACGGCAGATGATGTGGCGCAGTTGATTAGTCTGATAAAAACAACAGCTCGGGATAAATTTGGCATCGCTTTGCATGAAGAAATCCAATATATCGGATTTATATAATTTTTGTTAAATAATATTTGTGAATTTGTGCCAGATTTGTAATTTGTAATCTTACTGTGTTATAATAAAGATGTTATGAAGAGAAATATAGCATCTTTTTTTATTGTATTATTGGGGATTTTTATTTGCCTGAATCTTTTTTTATTTAATGAAAAAATAGCAAAAGCCGAAGAATTGCCCAGATACAAAGAAATAATTGTAAAATATTATAATAATAAAGAAATAAATATAATCAAAGTGCCGGATAATGCGGATTTTGATGTGTTTTTAAATAACTACAAATTAAAAAAAGACGTAGAGTTAGCTGAACCAAATTTTACTTATAAAGCCGCGATAATCCCTTCAGATACAAATTATGGCAATCAGTGGTATTTGCCAAAAATCAAGGCTCCTCAAGCCTGGGATACTGTCAGGGAAAGTCCGGATATTGTTATCGCGATTATCGATTCAGGCGTGCAGATTGAACATCCGGATTTAAAAGATAATATCTGGAAAAACAAGAAAGAGATTGCGGGAAATGGGATTGATGACGACAAAAACGGTTTTATTGATGATGTTAATGGCTGGGATTTTGTGAATAATGTCAATGACCCGCGTCCGAAATTTCAAGATGGCTATTCAAGCGCTGGAATTTTGCATGGTACGATTGTTGCCGGTATAGCGGCGGCTTCTGGAAATAATGCCGGTGGCATCAGCGGCGTAACTTGGCGCGCGCAAATAATGTCTTTGAAAGTTTTGGATGATAAGGGTGAAGGCGATACGAATAGTGTGATCAAATCGATTGATTATGCGATTGCCAACGGCGCGGATATTTTGAACTTCAGCTTTGTCGGATTTGGCAACAGCCATGCTTTGGAGCGGGCGATTAGACGAGCGTATGAAGCCGGTATTTTAATCGTAGCGGCGGCCGGCAATGAACAGGATGAAGGCAACGGTTATTTTTTGGATGAAAAACCCATGTATCCCGCCTGTCATGATGGTAATTTCGGTGAAAACATGGTTATCGGTGTTTCGGCAACGGATGCGCTTGACCAAAAAGCGAATTTTTCCAGCTATGGCAATAAATGTGTTGATATTGCCGCGCCCGGAGTAAGTATATACAGCACATCGGTTTATTCTCCGGACGCAAGCGCGGACGGCTATGTTTTTAATAAATATTATGACGGCTATTGGTCAGGCACTTCTATGGCGGCGCCGATGGTAAGTGGCGCCTTGGCCTTGATTGAAACGATTGGTCCCGGCTATAACCGTAAAGAAGTGTTAGACTTTTTGCTTGCTAGTAGTGATAATATCAATCGTTTGAATCAGGAGTATCTTTGGCAATTGGGGCGCGGACGACTAAATGTCGGTCAGGCAGTCTTGAATGTCAAAAACCGCCTAGTGGAAAAAACCGCTAGAATAATGATCGCGCCGAATTCCAGCGGAACCTCAACGGTTGGTTTTTTTGATAATAATGGCGTTTACGAACTTGGAATAGCGGCATATGGCGACAATTATCGCGGGGGAATATATGTCGCGTCAGGAGATGTAGACGGCGATGGCATTTCCGAGATGATAAGCGGCACCGGTTTTGGTGGTGGTCCGCAGGTACGGATTTTTGATATCAATGGCAATGTCAAAGGCCAGTTTTTTGCGTATGACAAAAATTTCCGCGGCGGCGTTCATGTCGCGGTTACTGATATCGATGGTGACAATGTCGCGGAAATTATTACCGGCGCTGGTTTTGGCGGCGGTCCGCAGGTGCGTATTTTTGATATCAACGGCAAAGTCAAAGGACAATTTTTTGCTTATGACAAAAATTTCCGCGGCGGTGTTAATGTTGCGGCCGGTGATGTGGATGGCGATAATTTTGCGGAAATAATTACCGGTGCCGGTTCGGGCGGCGGTCCGCAGGTGCGTATTTTTGACAAAGGCGGCAAAGTCAAGGGACAATTTTTCGCATATGATAAAAATTTTCGCGGCGGCGTTAATGTTGCTGCTGGAAAAATTCATGGCGGTGCGCGCACTAATTTGATAAAAATAATTACCGCTCCCGGAAGTGGCGGCGGACCGCATATTAAAATATTTACAGCCAAAGGTGATACTATAAGCCAATTTTTCGCATATGACAAGAAATTTCACGGCGGAGTTTCTTTGGCGGTCGAGGATTTGGACGCGGACGGTCTTGATGACATAATCACCGGCGCCGGTCCGGGCGGAACGCCACACGTCAGAATATTTAACGATAAGGGCACGCTGAAATATTCCTTTTTGGCCTATGAAACCGATTATTCCGGAGGAGTGAATGTGGGAGGAATTCGGTACTAATTTCAAAAGATTGTTTGTTGTAATTGTGTTTTGTTTTAAATATTATTATTTGATTTATAATTTAATATACAATATTCAATAATCAATATTCAATTTATATATTAATTTGAATGTTGATTATTGAATATTGAATATTTATATACTATGCCTAGAAAAGTAATTTTTGATCAAAAAAACGTTTTAGTTACCGGCGGGGCGGGATTTATCGGTTCGCATTTGTGCGACGAGCTTATCAAGACATCCAAGGTGATATGTATTGATGATTTTTCAACCGGAAATGAAAAAAATATCGATCATCTTTTAGCCGAACCGAATTTTGAATTTATCCGCCACGATATTACCGAACCGCTTGATTTGAAAAAAATGCCGGAATTGCAAAAATTCAAGATTGAATTCCAAGGCATTCAAGAAATATATAATCTGGCTTGTCCGATGTCTCCGCATAATTTCGAAGAAAACAAAATCAAGGTTATTCTGGCAAATTCTTATGGTACGAAAAATATGCTTGATTTAGCCAGAGAGTTCAATGCCAAATTTTTACATATCTCATCATCAGTCGTTTACGGCCTTGGCGGAGACGGCAAAAAAATATCCGAAAGCCATGTCGGTCAAGTAGATACGCAGTCCGACAGGTGTGCCTATGACGAGGGCAAGCGTTTTGCGGAAAGCCTTATTCTGAATTATATGAAAAAATTCAGCCTTGACGCCAAGGTTATGCGCTTGTTCCGCGTTTACGGACCGCGCATGCCTATCGACGACGGACACATGATTCCGGATTTTATCAGCAATGCCTTGGATGGCAAGGATTTGATAATATATGGTGATGCTAATTTTGAATCGTCTTTCTGCTATATCAGCGATTGCGTTGATGCAATTATAAAGCTGATGAATTCCAACATTTCCACGCCGATAAATATCGGCTCCGATATATCAATTAATTTGACAGACTTGGCAAAAAAAATCATAGGTATAATCGGTAAAAATTTAAAAATCGAGCATCAGGATTCTCTGCTTTTTATGAAACCGCTTTGTATCCCCGATATCGCGAAGGCCAGAAATGAGCTTGGCTGGATGCCGATTGTTTCTTTGGACAAGGGTTTGGAAAATACGATATATGAATTGCGGGCAAGCAAAGGCTTGGTTGGCGTTAAAGAAGCTTTATGAAAATATTTTGCGTAATACCCGCGTATAATGAGGAAAAAAGCATTGTCAACGTAATCAACAGCGTCAAGCCTTGTGTTGATTCTATTGTCGTGGTTAATGATGGATCAAAAGACGCAACCGCTCGTTTGGCTAGTGAAACCGGCGTAACCGTATTGCATCATCTGACTAACCGCGGACAAGGCTCGGCTTTGCAGACCGGAAATGAATATTCTTTGGCGCAAGGCGCGGATGTCATAGTCCATTTTGATGCCGATGGACAATTTATTGCAAGGGAGATAGAAGACATGGTTAGACCGATAAAAAACAATGAAGCGGATATTGTTTTCGGTTCAAGATTTTTGAATAATAAATCAAAATTGCCTTGGTTGAAACGATATTTTTTTCAGCCGGTCGGAAGATTTGTAAATAAAGCGCTAATGGGCGTTAATTTATCGGATTTTCAAAATGGCTTTAGGGTCTTATCCCGAAAAGCGGTCGAAATGATTGTAATAAAAAACGACGGCATGGCGCATAACAGCGAGATTCAGTACAAGGCGCATCGTCTCGGATTGCGTATCAAAGAAGTGCCGGTTACGGTAGTTTATAATGATTTTGGGCAAGGTATTTTTAGCGGACGGGGCAGAGGCTCTGGCGGTTTGCAAATAATCAAGGATTTGCTTTTGGCTAAATTTATTGAATAAATATATGACACAACAAATTATCGCATTTTTAGTAATTTTGTATTTTTTAATCAAGCTGATAGTGCAAAGGAAAAACAAACAGGTGAGCGGTCTCGAATTTTTGTTTTGGCTATTCTTTTGGCTCTTAGCTGGATTGACAATCGTTTTGCTTAAGGAAATTGACGCTTTGGTCGCATATCTTGGTTTTTCGGCTACCGGTATTAACGCGCTTTTGTATCTGTCAGTCGCAATATTGTTTTATTTGATTTTCAAATTAAGATTAAAGCTCGAAAAAACCGAACGGGAAATTACAAAAATCGTTCGTGCAATCGCTTTAAAAAAATAATATGTCACATGGAATGTCAGCCAAGGATATGGCATTTGATTTTATAACCACGGCAATTACCATCGTCTTATGCTCTTTTGTTTTCTTTTATTTTATTGTAGCGGGCCATTGGGAAACAGCGGAAAAAATAACCAGATCAACGGCTTCCGCCTCCGTATTCAGCATATTTTTCTTTTTAAAGCTAAAAACCGAAAAAACAAAAATTATTAAGCACAAAGAAGAGGCATCATTGGATGATGTCTTGGTTTATTTTACAAATTTTGATAAAACAAAGGATTTGATTGTTATAATTGTTTTAACCTTATTAATAGCGGGAATCGCTTGGTATGACAACAAAGTAAATACAATAGACGTTTGGCAGATGATTATGACATTTTCCGCGTCATTTATCTGGCATTGTTTTTTGTTTCGAAAAAAAGAAGACTATGGAGAAATAATGAGCGCAACGGTATACGACAGGATAAAAGATCAAATATTTGTTTTTTTTCTGCCAATCGTAGTTCTGACACCGCCTTTATTATATCGGACTTTTGATATTATTGATCAAATCCAGATTGTGACGGTTTTTGGAGTGATGTATGCTTGGCATAAATATTTGATAAGAAAAAGAAATTAAACTATGAAAATTACACAAATCGTTTGTACGTATCCGCCCTACAAAGGCGGAATGGGAAATGTGGCGCGGGATTTTGCGCGCTTGGCTGATGAACTGGGACACGAATCTACCGTGATAACATTTGCCAAAAAGGTTGAGCCAGAAAACGAACGAGAAAATGGAATAAACATAAAACGCTTGCGTCCGTTTCTCAGATATGGAAACGGCGCTTTTTTGCCGCAATTGTTTTTTGGATTGAAGAAATTTGATATCGTGCATCTGCATTATCCTTTTTTTGGCGTCGCGGAACCAGTATTTATCGCCAAGTTTTTTTTGCGTCAACGCTTTCGTCTTATCGTTCACTATCACATGGACACGCCAAATCTTTCCGGTATCGCAAAATTATTAAGCATATTTTCGCGAGTAACGGAAAGGTTTTTGTTTAAGATGGCTGATCGGATAACATACGCGAGCGATGACTATATCAAACAATCTAAAATCGCCGCCTTTTATGAAAAAAATAAAAATAAATTTTTTTTATTGCCATTCGGTGTTGATACGGATAAATTTTTTCCGATTGAAAATAAAAATTTAGATAAACAATATATTCTTTTCGTTGGTGGCTTGGATCGTGCTCATTATTTCAAGGGAGTAGAGAATTTACTCTTGGCTGTACAAAATATTTTATCAGATAATTTGCGCCTGAAAATAGTTGGCAAGGGTGATATGGTGGATGAGTATAAAAAAATAGCAATTAATTTACAAATAAACAATTATGTTGATTTTGCCGGTGGAGCAAATGATGATGAGCTTGTTTCTTATTATCAAAAAGCCAGCCTCTTGGTCCTGCCGTCAATAAATGGGCACGAGGCATTCGGCATGGTTTTGCTCGAGGCTATGTCATCGGGCATTCCGGTTATTGCCTCAAACCTTCCGGGTGTACGCAGTGTTTTTACGGATGGCATTGAAGGTTTTTTGGTGCAACCAGGCGATATTCAAGATCTTGAATTAAAAATAAAAAATATTTTTGCGGATGAAGATTTGAGAGTGAGGATGGGGGAGAGAGCGAGGGGGTTGGTTTTGGAAAGGTATGGGTTTGGGGTTTTGCGAAAAAGGTTGGAGAAAATATACAGTTAAGAATAAAAATTTTATTTTTGATATATCACTAATATTAAATAATAAACAAAATTAGTTTACCTGTAGAGCGTGTATTGACAAAAACACGCTCTACAGGTAAAATAGTAGATATGAAAGTCAAATTATCAACATCAGATTATCTACGCAATTCAGATCGTTTTATTGACGGTTTGGATTTTTCCGATCCAAAACGTCTAATCATTTATTCTCACCCTAAATGGTTAAATGTTCATCCTGCAATATTGACTTTATTGGCATCAATGGCACTAAAGGCGGGAAAGGAAAATGTAAAATTTGATAATTTGACTGCATTATCAGGGGCATATCTTGACCGCATGGGGCTATTTAATTTTGTCAGTGAAGAATCACCTTATAATATTAACAAAAAAGAGGAGTCAGGTCGCTTTATACCGCTTACGATTATTAAAAATTCTATCGAACAATCAAAATTTATTACTGACATGATTCCTCTTTTGCATTTGCCAGTCGGTCAGACAGACGTTATAAAATACACCGTCGGTGAACTAATTAGGAATGTCTTGGAGCATTCTCAAAGCAGGGATGGTGCTATAGTTGCAGCACAGTATTATAAAAAATCAAACACAATCCGTCTTGGTATATGTGATAATGGAATAGGAATTAAAAAAAGCATGCAAAAACATTGGCAATCTCGTACAAAAACAGATTTGGATGCAATTAAATGGGCGTTGGTGCCTGGAATTTCCGGAACTACTTCCAGAGAGGGTGGCACAGAAGACAATGCTGGAGCTGGTTTATTTTTTATTAAATCGATCGCCCAGATAGCTCGTAATTATTTTATGATATATAGCGGATCGGGTGTCTACAGACTTTTGTTGCATGACAAACGTGTTAAAAACCCTAGATTACATTCAAATCCTGATGACGATCGTCACTCAGATAGAAATGATGCCCCACATTTCAATGGAACGCTTGTGGCTATTGACTTATCATTGGAAACAAAAACTGAATTTACAAGCTTGCTTTCTGTTATCAGAGATGTCTATGGTAGCGCTATTCGTGAAAGAAAAAAAAGAAAATACAAGGAGCCTAAATTTGTATGAAAAAAGAATATATAAAAATTAAAGATTATGCTGGTATTTTTGCCGAAAACAAAGACAAAGCAAAAGAATTGCGTATTAGTAAGATAACCCCGGCGCTTTCAAACAGGAAGATGCTAGTGTTGGATTTTGACGGTGTAAGCGGAGCAACACAATCTTTTGTGCATGCTTTGATTTCTGAGCCGATTCGTCAATTTCAAAATTTAGCATTGGATAATCTTGAATATAAAAACTGTTCCGAAATTGTCAAAGAAATTATTAAGACGGTTTATGACTATATGCAGGAGAGTCTTGATGATAAATAATAAATTTAATTTAGTATTAAAAAAATTTATGTCCAAAAAATCTCAATTTCTAATGGCAATTCTTTCGATTGCCACAACAATGACAGTTACCTATTTTATTTCCCGCGCCGGCACGCTAAATCCAACCATGGCTCCCGGCGATACCATGCACACGCTTGATGATATTTATTGTCGGATTACAGGCTGTACGCCAACTGCCTATGGTCTAGACTCGCCTGGCGCAGTCGGCGCAACCATGCGTTCTTTGGAGGATATTTATGACGCAGTCGATACGCTTGCTTCCGGCATTGACTACTCCCTGCAAAAAAACCAAATCTGGGACGACTGGAAAGGCTCGGCTGTCGCTACTTCCGCCAGTTTATCACTGGCCTATACTGCCACGGTTGACCAAAACCTCGAAGAAGGCACCTGGGCTAGTACCACAGACACAAATCTAACCAGTACCACAGTCGCCTCCGGTGTAGTCAAACGCGATGAACGCACAGGATTGTACTGGTCTGACTGCTATTCGGCTGCGGTTGACGGTACTTGTGATACGCGCACAAACAGCTTTACTTTAAACGGGGTAGTCGACGACGCCGACGACGGTCTGGACGCCGAAGACGGACAAGCTGTAGATTTTTGCGAAGCGCTGGCGCTTGATGCTGATGGCGACGGCACGGATGAGACAGATTGGTATTTGCCTAGTCAGAAAGAGTTGATGCAAGCCTATATTAACGGCGCCGCAAACAATATCCCTTCTCCTGCCTCGAACTTCTGGTCCAGTACCGAGAACTACGGTAACGCGTCCAGCGCTTGGTACGTCTACTTGGCGGGCGGCTACACGTACAGCACCACTAAGACTGTCGCGAACTACGCTCGTTGCGTTCGCCGCTAAGTTTTCGCGTTCACTTGCTCTGTGCTTAAGGCAATAGGTTGTTTGGTTATTTGGATTATTTGGTGTATAATAAGAGTAATTAGAAAAAAAATAATGAAAATATATGGCTTATAATATAAATCTTGTTCAAGAGAGAGAGAGAGAGAGAGAGAGAGAGAGAGAGAGTCGCGCAGCGAAAATTTTTTCGTATGAAAACCTGCTTGAATGTTATTATGAATGCCGTAAACATAAGCGTTTTACAATCAACGCCCTCAAATTTGAAGAGCATTTTGAAAGCGAACTTTTAAAATTGCGCGACGAACTTGTCGGTCGCACATATCGTCCCGGAAAGTCAATCTGCTTTGTAGTAAAAAAACCTAAACTTCGAGAAATTTTTGCAGCCGATTTTCGCGACAGAGTCGTGCACCATGTTTTGGTAAATTACCTTGAGCCGATTTGGGAAAAAAAATTTATCGAGCAATCATACGCTTGCCGCAAAGGCAAAGGTACGCATTTGGCAATACACGATTTGCGTCGCTATATAGCAAAGGTTACGCAGGGATATAGCCAAAAGGCATATTATTTGCAAGTTGATATCCAAAGCTTTTTTGTAAGTCTTGATAAAGAAATTCTGCTTAGCATAGTCAAACGTCATACGCGCAATCCTGCTGTTATCTGGCTTGCGGAAACAATTATCCGCCATGAACCGCAAAGAAACTTCAAAACAAAAGGCCAGCTTTCACTTTTTGATTTGATACCCGACCACAAAACATTGTTCAAGGCACCGCAAGGCAAGGGTTTGCCGATTGGCAACCTGACCAGTCAATTTTTTGCCAATGTATATATGAATGACGTGGATCAATTTATTAAACATAATCTGAAAGTAAAATATTATTTGCGCTATGTAGACGACTTGGTATTACTTTCTTCCGATAAAACCGAGCTAATTATTTGGCAAAAAGCGATAAATAATTTTTTGTCAGACAAATTAAATTTGCATCTGCATCCGCAAAAAACTCGCTTGCAAGAAATCGGGAAAGGTATAGATTTTCTTGGATACGTTGTCAGGCCGCATTATCTTTTGGCTAGAAAAAGAGTTGTGCAAGCGTTCAAGCAAAAACTTAGGTGGTTTAATAATGAACTATTGGCAAAAGATTTGCAAAAAGAACAAATCATTAAAATAGCCAAAAAAGCCTTGCGAACAGTCAATTCTTATTTTGGTCACCTGAAAGCGGCGGATTGCTATGGTCTAAAAGAACATTTATGGAAAAAACATTTCGGCTTGCTAATGAAATTTTACCGTCCGGCTGATAAAAGTTTAAGTTATTTAAAATTAAGATAATATTTGATAGCTAGGGTCCGGCAGTTTAATCGTTTTTGATTGCCACCGGGGCAAGCAAACCTATTGCGGTCCGATGAGAGCTTTGTAAAAAAAGCTATAATCGAGAGCGACCTGTATTGTGTTACGACGCAAATCGAGTTGTGCCAATTTAAAACTATCGGACAAATATCCCTTCTCCTGCCTCGAACTTCTGGTCCAGTACCGAGAACTACAATAACGCGTCCAACGCTTGGAACGTCAACTTGGCGAACGGCAACACGAACAACAACACTAAGACTAACGCGAACTACGCTCGTTGCGTTCGCCGCTAAGTTTTCGCGTTCACATGCTATGTGCTTAAGGCAATCGGTTTTTATTATTAAAATGCAAAAGAGGCGGGTCTAACTCGTCTTTTTTGAAAAAATATATATGGCACAGTTTACGCATTTACCGCTTTACACAAAAACATTTGAATTTATCAAGCATCTTTATAGAATAGTAAAACAGTTTCCCAAAGAATATAAATTTACCATTGGTGAAGAAATAATAAAAATGATCTGGCAGATTTCGGACGATATCGCGCTTGCCAACTTGCTTGCAACCGACGATAGGCGCAAAAAATTAGCCCAAATCAGTTTGCATTTTGATCTGCTCAAAATCCGCTTGCGTATGGCGCATGAGATCGGTCTTATCAATCGCGAAAAATTTTCATCTGTCCAGATTGAAGCCGCGGAAATCGGCAAAATGATTGGTGGGTGGCAGAAATGGGCGGAGGGGGAATAATACAATCGTGAATTTATTATGTATTAGTGTAAAATATAAGTCTTATTAATAAGCGTAATTTTATTAAATATGAAAACCAACAACCCAGAATCATTAAAAAATATTTCAACATCAGACGCAGAAATCTTTGAATCAAACAAAGATGTCTTGCAGATGCCGGATGAAAAGGAAATTACTCTTGACGATAACAAGCAGACTGAAATCGCAAAAACAGAAATTTTAGAGGAAATTAAGTCTGCCAAGGAGGTTCCGGAAATTAGGCAGGAAAAAATAAGTACGGTTGCGGATTTTGTCAAAGAGCTTGAGAGTTCGTTATCAAATACGGATGACGAAAAAGAGCGGATAGAGATTGCCTATCATATCGCGCGTATAAACGGGGCTTTGCGGATGACTGATACCAAGGCGGAAAATATCCGGATTGGGGCATTGAAAGACGGCCGTTTAAGTGTGTATGATAGAAATCAACAGACAATAAAAGTGGACGAAGATCTTTTGGAAAATATTGCGGATTATGGAAAAGTAATGGGATTGGCCGTAAAAGAAGCGGAGATGGAAAAAGGCGGTATTGCCGATGTCGGCTTTCAACAGCTTGTAATTGCAAAAAGCGGAGTCAGCAGTGGGGAATATCATAAAAAAGAAAAATGGTCGGTTGCGCGGATTTTTGGAAAATGGGGGCAGGCGGATATACTGGATTTGTACAGTATAAAAACGCCTGAGAAGCTGGCTGATTATTTTTTGGAAAAAGAGATCAATCAGCGTTTAAAAAAAGGCCGGAAATTAAAAGCGGAAGAAATCGCGCCGTATCTGGAAAAACAATTTAAGCTAGGCGCGCCAATATTGTATAAAAAACTGATGCAAGTAGGTTATGGTTTTCGCGGGCGAGTGCGGGAAATAATCGCGAAATCAGCAAGCGCAAATTAACTAAAATGAAAATCTGCCAAATAAATAATTTATTCAAACCCTATTCTCGCGGCGGCGCTGACCGTATCGTGGAGATAATTTATAATGGTCTAAAGAAAGAAGGGCATGATGTTTTTGTTGTATCTACGCAGACGAGTAAGAAGAACTATCAAGAAAATGGCAACTATTATCTAAAATCTTATTATGCCAGATTGGCTGGCATGCTTGGTGTCTTTCGCGCGTTTTTCGTGCTGGCAGATTTAGTATGTTTAAAAAATTATTTTCGCATAAAAAAAATAATCAAAAATGAAAAAGTTGATTTAGTAATAACGCATAATTTAAGAGGACTGGGTTTTTGGACTGTTAGGGCTTTGAAAAATATCAAGCATATCCATATTTTGCATGATATTCAATTGATTCATCCGAGCGGACTGATGATTCAAAACGAAGAAGAGAAAATCAATAATGTTTTTGCAAAACTATATTTTAATATAACAAAAAAAATATTGGCTTCGCCGAATTTTGCTATCTCGCCGTCAGCTTGGCTTTTGGAAGAGCATATTGCCAGAGGTTTTTTTAAAAAATCAAAAAAAATCGTTTTACCAAACCCGGCTGAAATATCAGAAAGCACCAAATCTCATGATAGGGCGGATGGTCAGATAAAATTTTTGTATGTTGGAGAGATAGAAAAACACAAAGGCATTTTTCTTTTGATCGAAGCGTTTCTGCAGTGTCGAAAATATTACGAAAATATTTCGCTTGATGTTATCGGCAAAGGCTCGGGTGAAGCGGATTTGCCGCGGATACAGGGCATTAATTATTTGGGCTGGAAAACAAAGAAAGAGGTGGCAAGCGCTATGGTAAGTGCTGATTGCTTGATAGTGCCGTCGCTTTGCTATGAAAATTCACCAACCGTGATTTATGAAGCGGCAAATTCTTGTCTTCCGGTTATCGCGTCCAGAATTGGCGGCATCGGTGAGCTTGCGCACCAGTTCGGTGGAATATTATTTAATCCCGGTGAGATCCAAGACCTAGAGAAAAAAATGGTTTATGCCATAAAAAATCCCCAAATAATAAAAATTATCGGGGAAGTGTCAGGTGAAAAAATTAAAAAATATAGCGTTGAAAATTATTTAAAAAAAATAATAGAATTAGCTCACAGTTAATCAAAAATATTATTAATATCGCCGACTTCGCGATTTTTTGATTTATTATTAATCACCCCCAAAACTTCATCCAGACTTTTTGTGTCTAAGCCCTCCTGAACGGTCTTTCTTTGGGATAGCAAAAGCTCTGCGTCAGCATTCATTGCCTCGTAAACATATTCGTTTAAAAATGAAGCCAGCCATAGGGTGAGTATGATGAATAAAAAAATAATCAGCCAAAATGAGTAACGGAATATTTTTTTTGTTGAAATTTTTAAGTTTTTTTTCATAATTTATTTCCAAAAAGTATTGGCGCTGATTGAAAGCTTGATATTTTCATTGTTTGTTTTGCCTTCCGTGGTTAAATTAGTGTTTTCCGCTTTACTGATATCGATGGTATTTATATTAACATAATATGAAAGCGCCTCAAGATCGCTCAGATACTGCAAAGCATTCTTGTATTGTCCGACAACTTCGATGTTTACCGGCACGGTTTTTATGATATTTTTGTCGCTTTCATTAAGCGGGTTGATTACTAATTTTTGGCTGACAAAATTCTTTTTTTCAATTAACTCTAGGATTGTAATAAAATCTAATTCGCGATTTTTGTTAATAAAAATCTTGTCCAAAATTTGCAGTTGTGGTTCGATTTTCTTGATATTGTCATTCAAGTCCACCATGTTCTTGTCTTTGTTCATCTTGTCGGCCAATTCTATTTTTTCTGTGATTAAATCCGCTCTAAGTTTTTTGATATCATTGATAAAAGGTAGGATGGCAAAATAAATAATCAAAATTACCGCCAAGCAAGTAATGCCTACGACGTAGTTTATTTTTTTCTTGACATCCAGATTGTTGAAATTATTTAAAATCATAACTTGTAATAGTCGCGCTTATTTCAAAATTGATATTTTCTTTTTCCAAAAGCGAAGAAATCGGCAAATTGATATTGGAAAATTTTTCGCTTTTTTCCAGCTTTTCTTTGAAAGCTAAAAGATCGTTTCGCGACTTTGCTATTCCTGATATGCGCAGGGAATTATCATTTTTCCCCGCGTAAAGTCGGGATATTTTTATTTCATTGCCGATAAAATCATTCATACTTAGGAAAAAATCGGTCCAATTGATATCGTTGTTTTGAATACTTTTTATTTCTTTCAATTGAATGTTTATCTCATTGATTTGTTTGGAATAATTTTCGGAACTTTTTGTAATAATCGTATTTTGCTGGTCTGTGTCAGATTGCTGGGTTGCCAGAATTATCTTTGCGGTTAAGAGGACTGCGGAAAAAAATATAGCCATAAACAAAATCAGACTCATAACTTTTTTATAAAAAACATAATGGTCATTTAACTTGATTTCATTTTTCAGTTCGTCGGGGATGATGTTTAGGGTGATCATGGTTAATTTAAAAGATTAAATTTTATTTTGAGATTTAAACAGTTTTTAAATTCCTAATTTCTAAATTATAATNNTTATAATTTAGAAATTAGGAATTAGAATTTAATATTACATATCCAAATAAACATTTCGCATCGCCAAGCCAAACGCGGTGGTATAAACTAGGTTTGTATTTTGTTTTATGCTAATAGTTTTGCTGTCTTTACTGTCGGCTTCACCCAGAGAAAGACTAAGTTCTTCGGTGAATTCTTTATCAAGTATTTTACCTAGCCCTGCTATATTTATGGACATATTGCCTAGTTCGGTTTCGATATTGTGGGTTTCTTTTATCAGGGTGCTTAGATTTTTTATCGTGGCCCCGCCTCCGCAGAGAATAATCTTGTTAATATCGCCGAGAGCGGGGTAATGATTATGGAAAAAGTTCAAGGCGTTTTTTATTTTGCTGTTCAGGTCTTTGATATTGCCGGCCAAGATATCACTAACAATGCCCTGGGCTTTGTTTTTGTCCAAACCGCAGATTATTTTGGCTTTTTCCGCCTGATCGTTGGTTATTTCAAGCGCTTTGGCAATGCGCTCGGTAACGTCTTTTCCGGAAATCGGGACGCTAATCGCCAATACGATCGTATTCTTCGCGTAAATAATCATGCTGGCGCGATTTGCCCCGATATCGATTATGGCATAATTATTTTCCCGTTTTTCGCCGTATTTCGGAGACTCTTCTTGTAAAAGCGAGCGGACAATTGCCGCGGATTCAATTTCCAAAGCATTGATTGAAAATTTGGCAAACTTTAAAGCGGAAATGTATTGGGAAACAATATCTTTTGGTGCCGCTCCAATTAGAACGCTTATTTTTTCCGTGTTTTTATCTATTATTTGCCAATCATAATAAAGCTCGGAGGCGGGAATGGGAATATGGTTTTCCATGTCATTCTCGATGATGTCGGCAATCGGATTGGGCGTATTGTCAATTTCAATCAGCTTAATGTATGTTTTTGTTTCTGGCAGGCAGGCGACGACATTACGAGTGCTAAAAAAACCGTATTTTGGCTTTAATAAAAGCGCGTCAATATTTTTTTTGAACAATTCTTGGTTTTTTATTTCACCGTTGATTATTATACCTTCGCTAAGTTCAATCCGGGAAAGAGCCTGTATACTGATTTTATCGCCTGTCCGATCCAGTTGGACGGCTTTAAGCGATGTGTCTGAGATATCTAATCCGATAGGATATTTTGAATTTTTGACTACAAACATAAAAATATTATAGCATAATTTTTTTGATTAATGAAATCTATTTTTCTTCCCAAGAAATAAAAGTATATTGTCCGGTTGTGGGAAAATGAGGCGGGGGACTGAACATGATGTGTCCGTCAAAATTATATTCACGGTTATTGTAATTTCCCGTGTATGGGCGCAGATTCGAGCATTGTGAACCGTAAACCGTAAGTTTGTTATATCTAAAACCTAGGCATGCGGAATAATCTTCATTAGCTTTTTTGCCGTTAACGGCGATGATTGAAGCATCAATGCGTAAATTATTGTCACTGTACATACCGATTCGAAAATCGTTTTGTGCAATCAGTCCGATCGAATCGGTGCCGTCATAGTTCGTAAAAAGCAAACTGCGGTTTACGATAATGTTTGCCAAGCCGGTAGCAAAAGGGTCTTTAAAGGCTACGATTGTAGCTCTGGTCCCTGCGGCACCGTTATCTACTTGGCCATCAACCCAAACATTATTTTTTACAAAAATAATGCCATTTGCCGGAATATTGTAGATCGTGGGAGGACCTTCCGTATTTATGCTATAGCTCGGCTTGCTTCCGCAAGCCGCTCGAACAGCCGAAACTTTTGATAATTCAAATCTGTTATTGGAAATAAAACGAATATGATAACCTTCATCGCAGGTACTGCTGATGCAGGATCTTTCTGCCGGTACTGACCACTCGTCATAAAAACCAACATCTCTTGGGTCAAATAAAATTCCGGAAGAAGTGGCTTTTTTAAATAAATCCGCAGCGTAAATTACTAAATTTGAAAAACTGATTATGCCTACTTGTGTTCCCATTTCACGCCCACCTTGATAAATGGCGCTGATCGGTACGTTTTGCGGCGGATCATTGCCATCCCAATTTGGATCGCTGGTTTGAAATACGCCCAGTTCAGTTCCGTAATTTGGTTTGGATGCGGTAACCATGTCCAAGGCAATTCCTGCATGTTCAACTGCGGTATTGGAATGGACCGGACCGGTTGTCACTGCTGTGTTGCCGTAGACTACATATTCGTTTGTTAGATTGGAATAAGTTGACCAAGAGGGGATTCCGCATTGGACTTCTATAGTTCTTTTTATGTTTGGGTGTTCGCTTAGCCAACCAACGGATTTTATGGTAACGATAGTTGATCCATTCAGTGCGGGCGGTGTGATATATAGCTCATATTCTCCGGTTATGTTTCCTTCAAAATCTTGATATGGATATGGCCCATATGGCCCATAATCAGGAAAACCGTTGCCGGGATTTTTGCAAGCTTCTTTATTACAATATTCTTCATGGTCATGATAAAGCACCCAGCGATAGTAGTTTACACCCGCCTCGGCAATATGCAGTGCTTGTGCGCTTTGCAGATGAATTTTATTTAGTTTTTGTTGTAAAACAGCCAGACCGATTTGTCCCATCAGCATCATCATAAATATTCCGGTGGCAACAATAACCATAACCAGCATACTTCCATTTTTATTGTTTTTAATTTTTTTTATCATAAATTATCTTTGAGATTACGAAAATGCACTTCGGTTTCAACGGTAAAATCATCGGGCATAATTGTTGGTGTTACGTTTATGCTTAGATTGATATTGATTAAGCGGATATCGTATTTATTGTTTGTTGCCATATCTTCACTGTCAAAATAAGAAAAAATTGCCGCTCCTTGATGGTTCACGTATTGAGCAATCGTGCTGGTTGCGCCAAGTCCGCTGTAATCACTCGCAATACCTGGTTTTGTAACAACTTTTATCAAATCTAATCCACTAATAAAATAACGAATTTTTTCAGTTTGTCCGTCATTGTCAATATCAGCATAAAAAATAATGTTTTGTTGTTCCGCTGTGTTAATGGCAACATCCGTTCCGTCGGAGTGTCTGGCTTCTTTTAATTCCAAAACCATTGTCTTCATAGCGTCTCTCGCTATTTTAACCGCTTCGGCTTGTTCGTTCTCAAAACGCGTGGTTTTAAATCCGGTTATAATAAAATCAGATCCGATAAAAGCAATGGTTAAAAAAATAGTAATCGATACCATAAGCTCGACCAAAGTATAACCATAATTATTTTTTGCAATCATCATTTTATTCAATATAAAGAATTATTGTCTGGCTTTCACCAGGCAAGACAAGCAAAGGATTGTCTGAGGGGGTTTTTAAAATAATCTCTTTGCCAACTTCATTAATTCCAATCGTATAACCGGTTTGCGAGTAGCCGACTGTCATATGTGACCAACCCGAAGCATCAGAAATTGATGTCGTTGCGACTGTTTCATTTATGCCGATGCCGATAACTCTTTCCCAGTTTGCCACAATATCAATATTTGCCAAAGGCGCAATCACTCCCGGGTCGTTGAATTGCGTTGCAAATATTTCATCGCGCGCATTGCGTCCATCTTGCCAAAAACCGAATGGGTTATTAGTCGAATCCAAAAGCAAGTCGGAATTGTCTTGTATCGCGCTGTCTGTTCCAATATTTATTCGTTGGTCATCTGCCCAAGAGGCAGTACCGCCCAGATCGTATTTTTGCGTAAATATATCTTGGTTGCCATTACGGTTATCGGTCCAGATTGCATAGATGTCGGCTGAACCGATAATTAAATTCGGCTTTTGCCGATTGCTCGAAACGGCGTTTGTATTTACGGCTCTTTGCCATAAAAGATTAGCATCGGTATCAAATTTTGCGAAAAAGGAATTTAAAATCCCTGAAGCATCATCAGTCCAAGCCAGGAAAAAATTTCCATTATTATCCGTACTTATTTCCGGATAGTAGTAGTCGGGTGTTGTGCTAATGATTTTTTTTGCGTTTGGCCAAAGCGCATTGCCCAAAAGATCATATTTTTGCACATATAGGTTTTGATTTGTCAAGTCGTTTTCCAACCAAGTAACAAGGATTTTGTCGTTGGAATCAATAGCAACAATCGGCGAGTATTCATCGGTGCCGGACGCGGTAATCTGGATTTCGTTTGCGATTTGTTTGACATTGGCATTGTTCAATATTTGCAGATAGATGTCATAATTTCCATTTCTTTTATCTTGCCAAACAATACTGGATGTCGCTTGCCCGAAATTTTCCGTAGTAGCAATACGGGGGAGCAGTTGTTCGCTATTGCTGACCTCGCTGTTTATTTTTTTTATCGTTCCGACGACACCGGTATTGTTTATTGTGGTGATGTAAATATTATTATCACCGATAATGTTGATTTCCGGATAGTTGTCGTATGCAAGATCAGCGGTACCGGAATTTGTTAGGCGAAAACAATAGCTTATATCGTTTGCGTTTGCGGTTGCCAGAATTGAATACTCTATTTCCGTAAATTCATCATAACCCAAGGTAATAGCGCCGGTTAATCCGCTCGTATCCTGGATATAGCCCGGAACAAAAGTTGTTTTTCCATCTGTCAGTCCACCAGTAACATTCGTAGTCGAATCGCCATTGGTAATGTTAATTGAATCATTCATTCGCCAGTGCAGGGAATTGTCATTTGGTACTGTTTTCCAATCAATTTGTGGTATAGAAGAGCAATCCATTGTTTTTTCGGCATATTCAAGCTGGTAGTTTCTTAAATCAGCGCTTAGGTTTCCCGAATTGTATATTCCAAAACGGATGCGCGCCTCTTCGCTCATGTTGATTGCGATATTGTCGTTTTGTGAATCATAGTAGCTTGCGAGTACTTCGGTTCCGTCATTTTTTCGAAAACGGTAATAAGTCTGATGGATTTTTGCCTGGGTAAGGACTTGTGTTGTCCCGTCAATGTTTATCGGCGTTGCTGGTACGACCGATCCCGAGCTGACGATAATATCGGAAGTCGGGTTATTGATGTAAATGTCAATCGTGTCATCGGTTTCGGCATTTGTATTTATATCAAAAACTGGATAAAGGCATAAAGATTGTGCTGTTGTTATACTTTTTGTATCAGAAAAACTTGCCATGCCATTTGCAGATGAAAAAGCGCTAGATGCGCCGAATTGCGCTTCAGATCCGGAAAAACTTTCGCTGGCGCAGTCATATGGAATATTTGTATCAAAGTCGTAAAATAGTTTTATGTTTGCTAAACTGTTTTGCGCATCAATCGTGCCGTTCTCGCTAATGGAAATATTCGTAACATTGCGCGCCGAGCCGACATTGCTTATTATAAATTTTCCACCAATAAATTGGTTAAGAGCAGGTATGTTTATATTTACCATCTGTGATCCGTCCGTGCTAGCTTGGGCATAAGTTAAGTTATTAAAAACCGCCAAAGCGTTATTCCTTTCTTCACTTCCGCCGCCGGATAAGGTCAGGCTGGCATTTTGACTGGATGCAGAATTTATATTCATTGTCGCGACTGCGAGCGATCCGTCGTATGTCGCCGCACCCCATTCTTGCCAAAGAGCTTGAGAAAAAGCGTCGCTAGATCCGGAAGTCCAGTTGGTGGAAAGCGGAACGGAAAAATCATCATCCGCGAAAGTAATGGCCGCAATTGCAAAGCCGTTGGCAGTTGAAATCGGTGAATTTCCGGTTGTTGCCGTTAAACCGCTGCCACCGGTTTGATCGTTGGTTTTTATTACATCCAAAAGATCCGCAGTATCTAGACCAGATACCTCCATTATCATTAAAACCCCACCATTTATTGCCCCGCTATTGTTAATAATTACGGTTGAATCCTCTCCTGCACCGGCAACTTTGTGCCAAATTCCAACATCAAGGCTCCAGGCAGTATTGGAATACGCTGATACGATAAAATTTCCATTCGCATTTGTAGGAGCGCTGAATGAGTCATTGGAATTTCGATGTGTGGCAATGGCAATAAGTACATTGCCAGCAGTCGGTGGTGCGTTAAAAGTTACCGACATGCTTGACCCAACGTATGTATTGCTTCCTATTTTTGACTGAACAATGCTTCCGGCCGCATTCGCGATTTTCTTGGTTAAGGAATTTTTAAAAAAATAGACTATATTATTGATCTCTTTTTTTGTTTCATAAGCCATTATTGGAAAATTTATTTTTTCCAGCCAAAATTTATTTTGAATATCGGATTGCGCGATTTCAATATTTTTTATTTGTCGATTATATATTTTTGGAGCTTTGACAAGCGGAGCGGTTGCTTTGAGATTGGATGAAGTGTCTTGCCATACAACATAAGAGGTGCCATTGACGATTACGCTGATATCGGGATTTTTTTGAAAATTTGTATTACTGTATACCTGTTTGTCATTTGCCCATTGTTTAATTCCGGCTGTGTCATATTTTTGCATGTACAATGATGAAGATGCCGAATCTTGTTTTTGCCAGATAAAATACATATTATCGCTACTATCGATTCCGGCTTTGGGATTTATGCTGTCGCTTGGAGCGGACACGGTGTTAACTTGCCAATTATCCGGCAAGGATTGTGAAACCGTCTGGATGTCAAGGTTGACTAATTTATTAATCTCGATATTATTTTCTACCAAAGCGCCCTCGGAAACATTCCAGTCCTGTGGAATCGGATTTGGGTTCGTGCTTGTCGCTTCCATGGTAGAGACTGTTTCATAACCGGGCTTGCTGACCGTCAGCCTGTATCCGGTTGCCGCCGGAACCGGCAGATAAAGCACTCCATTTGCTCCGACTGGATAGCTGGCACTGATAGTTGTGGTTGATGTCAGTATTTTGTAGACATGCACATCGGCGCTTGGTACAGGCAAGCCGTTCAAATCATTAATCGATATTTTCATAGTGCCATAGCCGTCGCTGGTTTCAATATTTTTTGGAATTATTTTTGAGAAAACTTTTATGCTTTTTTCTCCGTATTTTCCCTGCCAAACAACTTTAATCGTAACAATTTTGTAATCAGTGCCACAGCCATTTATATCCGGCGTGGTTGATCCGATCTCACCGTCATAAGGGTCATCATAAAAAAGGATATAAGTATATACATCAAATGAACCGTTGCGCACGACTGTTTCCATTTGTGGGATTGGTCCTGGTATTGTACCGCCGACAGTGCCGACCTGATTGTAGGGCATATTGCGGATTCTTTCCATGCGTTGATTGGCAAGATTGATCGCTTCAACGGCATATTTATTTTCTTCGGTTATACGGATGGAAAGCAGTATCAAGCCAAAGACGCCAGAAATCAATATTGATATGATTGCCAGCGATATCATGACTTCCATTAAAGAAAATCCAAGTTTGTTTTGTGATGAAAATGGGGATTTTTTCATTTTTTAGATCGAAGATGTAATCGAATACATCGGCATAATAATCGCGACCGCAACGCCGCCGACACCAAGTCCCAAGATTAGTATAAGCAATGGCTCGATGATAGCAGGCAAACTTTCCATAATTTGATCAACCTCTTCTTCATAAAATTCGGCTAATTCAACCAAAATATTGTCCAGCTCTCCGGTTTCTTCACCGATTGCGACCATTTGCGCGACAACCGGCGTAAAAAGCTTTGGATAAGTATTTATTACATCGCTCAGTTTTCCACCGTCTTTGATTTTCTTGCTCATTACGATTAATGCTTCGCGGTAGTGAAGATTACCCAAAACACTTGCGGTAATCTGGAACGCTTTTATAATCATGATATCTGTTTTGAGAAGTGAGCTGATATTACGCGCGAAACGGGCAAGATTAAATTTTTTTATAATCGGTGAAATGACAGGCGCTTTAAGCAAGAGAGACTGTATCAGATATTTACCTTTGTGCGTTTTTGAAAATTTAATAAAAGAAAAAACTAGTACGACAAAGATAACTGCGGATATTACCCCGTTATTTGCTATCAGTCCGCTAAGACCGATCAATACCTTTGTTGGCAAAGGAAGCTCGGCATTCATTTCCGTAAACATGGCGGTAATTTTTGGAACAACAAAAACCAGCATGAATGTACCGATGCCGAACATGGCCATAAGGATTACCGCCGGGTAAGTTAAGGCGCCCTTTACTTTTGAAATAAGCTTGTGGTCTTTTTTCATCTGCAAAAAAATCTGTCGCAAGACTTCTTCCAGTTTTCCGGAAAGTTCACCGGCTTCGATCATATTTACAAACAATTCTCCGAAAATTCTTTTATGGCTATCAAGGCTTTCAGCGAAACTTGAACCTTTTTCGATTTTGGTGCCGATATCGGTCAGTACTTTTTTAAAAAACTTATGTTCAGTCTGCTTGGCTAAAGTTTTTATGGCAATTGATAAAGAAATGCCCGACTTAAGCATAACGCCAAGGTGTTGAACAAAAAACAGCCTTTCTTTTAAAGGGACTTTGGAAAATCGAAGCAAGTAATTATTGATTTTATCCATAGTCGACGACTGTTCTTTACCGTTTTTTACTTCGACTCCGGTTTTGCTTAATTGTTCTTGTGAAAAATTTACAGGCATATTATAAAATTTCTAATTCTTAAATTATAATATCTAAATTTAGACATTAGAAATTATAATTTAGATTTTTTATTCCTTAGTAACTCTCAGCACTTCCTCCAGCGTCGTAATGCCGTTGCGTGCTTTAATAAAGCCGTCTTCAACGATTGCGAGCATGCCGTTTTTTATGGCTTCGCGGTTTATTTCGTGGGCGCTGGCATTTTTGAGCATAAGTGCGGAAATGGTTTCAGAGTTTTCCAATATTTCGTAAATGCCGATGCGGCCTTTGTAGCCGGTGTTATTACAGTGTTTGCAGCCTTTGCCACGATAAAAAAGCATTGATTTCAGTCCTTTTTTCGCGTCTATAATGATTTTTTCTTTTTCCAAAGTTTTTAAAATATTTTCGATATTCAGCTGTTTTTCCAGCTCTTTGATAGTTTCCGGCTCAAGGTTGTAGCTTTGAATGCAGTTTGTGCAGATCTTGCGAACAAGGCGCTGGGCAATGATAATATTAACGGTAGTGGCGATTAAAAAAGTCGGTACTCCCATTTCGGATAAGCGTGGCATCGTGCCGGCGGCATCATTGGTGTGGATAGTGGATAATACAAGATGTCCGGTCATGGCCGCTTGGATGGCGATTTCCGCTGTTTCTTGATCGCGGATTTCGCCGACCATGATAATATTCGGGTCTTGCCTTAAAAAGGCGCGCAGTCCTGATGCAAAAGTATAGCCGATTTTGGCATTGACTTGCGATTGGTTCACATGCGGCATGCGGTATTCGATTGGATCTTCGACTGTTGAAATATTGACTTCCGGCGTGTTTAGGATATTCAAAACCGTGTAGAGAGTCGTGGTTTTTCCGGAACCGGTCGGGCCGGTAACCAGGATAATGCCGTGCGGTTTTTTAACGTTTGATTTCAAAACCTCCAAAGGGTTCTTTTGCAGTCCGAGTTGTTCCAAAGTCAATACTTGCGCTTTTTCGTTAAGCAGGCGTAAAACAAGCTTTTCGCCGTCAAAAGTCGGAATAATGGAAACGCGGAATGCCACCTTGTATTCGTTTGTGGATATTTTAAAACGGCCGTCCTGCGGGAGACGATGCTCGTCGACTTTTAGATTGGCTAATATTTTGATACGGGCGACGATTCCTGATTGTACGGTTTTTGGCAATACCATAACATTGCGCAAAATACCGTCGATACGATAGCGCACCAGCACGTTTTTTTCTTCCGGTTCAATGTGGATATCGCTTGCGCCCTCCATAATAGAGTACTCCAAAAGCGTATCAACGATGCGGACAACCGGCAAATCGGCTGCCAATTTTTTCAAATCTTTATTTTCTTCAGTCGCACCTTTTCCATCTTCTTTTTCTTCGCTTAAATAATTGAATTCCGCTTTCAAGCTTTTGTGGTATTGTTTCAGAGTTTCTTTGATATTGTCCGGCGTGGTCAAGCTGATTTTGACATTAAGACCGGTCTTTTTTTTGATAAATTCAAAAATTTCCATGTCATCTGGATCAAGAACGGCAAGCTTGATTTCTTTGTCATTCGCGTCATAGGCGATTATATTATGGGTAGTGGCAATCGGTTCGGGAATTAAAAAAAGAATGTCTTTGCGGATGGTTTGATTTTTTAAATCTATAAATGGAATTTTATAATAAGCGGCTGCGTTTTCGTATAAAACCAGAGGGCTAATAATATTTTTCTCGTTCAAATAATATTCGATAGATTTCCCGAGCGTTTTTGCTTCTTCTTGTAGATTGTCGAATTTTTCAGATGATAAAATTTCAGCTTTAAGCAAGATGTTTTTTAGTTGTTGGTCAGAAAGCATAGATTGATTGTGGATTTTAAATTATAAATATATTATAACATATTTTTCGAAAAAATAAAAAGAAAATCAGATAACAAATACATCTTTGATTTTTCTCTATATTATGTTAAAGTAAGGATGTATGCTGGAAAGGATAAATTTTTTTAATCTCACCTATAATTTTCGAAAAAACGCGAAAAGCGCTTTTTTTAGTGCCTGGTCTTATACGTATGTAAAAATTTTTTTAGCCACTGCCGTATTTGCAAATGTTTTGATTTGGCTAATCGCCAGATTTATCAAGGTAACAACCGGAACCGATCAAATCGCTCTTCATTATAATGTTGATTTTGGGATTGATTTCTATGGTAATGCGGAAAAAATTTTTATTATTCCGGTTTTGGGATTTATAATTATTTTATTTAATTTTTTAATTGTTATGTTTTTGCAAAGAAACAAAGACATAATCATTATTTCATACATTTTATTAATCACGGGCTTGTTGTCCAACATCGTTTTGCTGGCGGCAATTTCTTCGGTTTATTTAATTAATTTTAGATAGTTATATGCAAGATTTTTACATTATAAAGATTCTTTTTTTTACGACATTTGCTTTTGTTTTTACGGTTGCCTGGACGCCATTCTTTACGTATTTTTTGTATAAATATAAGCTTGGCAAACAGATTCGGGATGACGGTTCAACGCCGCTGTTTTCAAAACTACATGCCCACAAGGCCGGTACCCCGACCATGGGCGGTTTGTTGATATGGGTAACTGTTTTGATTTTTAGTGTCGTTTTTTATTATCTGGCGCTATTTTTGCCTTGGAATATTTTTGAACAATTAAATTTTCTTTCCCGCTCACAGACGCTTTTGCCACTCGGGTGCTTGGTTGTATCGGCACTGGTCGGCTTAATCGATGATTATCTGGATGTCAGACGGCTGGGCTATAAGAAGCGAGGCATAAAATTCAGCCACAAGCTGATTATTTACGCCTTGATCGCTTTTGTCGGCGCTTGGTGGTTTTATTTCAAATTGGACTGGAGCATAGTGCATATTCCTTTTATCGGATTTGTGCAATTCGGTTTGTGGTATATTCTTTTCTTTATCGCTATCGTTGTCGGCACGGCTTTTGCCGTAAATCAGACCGACGGCTTGGACGGCTTAGCCGGCGGTTCGCTCCTTTTTGCTTTCGCATCGTATGGCGTGATTTCATTTGCGCAAGGGAAGTATGATTTGGCAACTTTTTGCGGCGTGATTGTCGGCGCGCTTTTGGCTTTTTTGTGGTTCAATATCAATCCCGCTCGATTTATAATGGGGGATACCGGTTCGATTTCGCTCGGCGTAACTTTGGCGCTGGTCGCGCTCTATACCAATACCGCTTTTATTTTACCTTTTATTGGATTGATATTTTTAATTGAAGCTTTATCAACAGTCGTTCAGATTCTTTCCAAAAAATTCCGCAACGGCAAAAAAGTGTTTTTATCCGCACCTATCCATCATCACTTCGAAGCCAAAGGTTGGACTGAGCCAAAAATAGTAATGCGCTCCTGGCTCTTATCCGGAGTATTTTCCGTTATCGGGCTGATTTTGTTTTGGTTGGATAAAACATTATAAAATGAATTTCTAATTTCTAATTTCTAATTTCTAAATTTTGATATTTAGATATTAGAAATTATAATTTAGGAATTTATTGTTTTAATGTCTCTCAAAAAAAAACTAACAAAACTTCTCGACAAGCGGATTGGTTATCACGAACCGGATAAGGCGCTAATGCTTATCATTGGCGTGATTGTCATATTCGGTTTGATAAGCCTTTCCAGCGCTTCGGCGGTGGTGGCTTATGATAAGTTTGGAGATGTATATTATTATTTTAAACATCAGCTTCAAGGTTTGACTATTGGCATTGCGGCGTTTATATTTTTTTCGCGCGTAGATTATCATCTATGGCGAAAATACGCTTTTTGGTTTTTGATTGGTTCGATTTTTTTGTTGCTTTTAGTTTTTATTCCAGGGCTTTCAGCACACTACGGCAAAGCGCGGAGCTGGATTAATGTTTTCGGGTTTTCGCTCCAACCTTCAGAATTTGTAAAGCTTTCTTTTTTGCTGTATTTGGCCGCTTGGCTTGAAACCAGAAAAAAAAGTCTACATGAAATTTCGCAGGGCATTGGCCCGTTTATCGCCGTACTTGGGTTTATTGCCTTGTTAATGCTTTTACAGCCGGACCTGGGAACACTATCGATCGTAACCGCTACTTCTTTGATCGTATATTTTGCCGGCGGAGGCAAAAAAAGACATCTGGTTACCATCTGTCTTGTCGGCGTTTTGGCATTAACCGCAATTATTAGCGTAAAAACTTATCAGCAAGAGCGTTTTAAATGTTTGCTTGATCCGAACTATGATAGTAGGGGCGCTTGTTATCAAATCAATCAATCTTTGATTGCAGTCGGTTCCGGCGGTGTTCTTGGGCGCGGGTTAGGCGCGAGCCGGCAAAAATACATGTATCTGCCTGAAGTCAGTGGCGATTCGATATTTGCAATCATCGCCGAAGAAACCGGCCTGCTGGTTTGTATTGCTTTGATCTGCGCGTATTTATTCCTTTTCTATCGCGGTTATCTGATAGCAAAAAATGCGCCTGATGATTTTGGAAAAATATTGGCAATCGGCATTGTCAGCTGGATAGTTATCCAAGCAATCATAAATATCGGTGGAATCATAAACTTAATGCCAATGACCGGTGTGCCTTTGCCGTTAATTTCCTACGGCGGCTCGGCGATTCTCGCGGCACTGGCCGCTTGCGGGATTCTTGTGAATATTAGTAAACAGACGAAGTTAAGATAAAAAGAAGTAAGAAGTTAGAAGTAAGAATTAAAAAAGTTTATAATGAATTATAAAATGATGTCAAATCAAATATCTAAGAAAATAATTCTAACCGGCGGAGGAACTGGTGGCTCAGTAACTCCTCTTTTAGCAATATCGGAAATACTGGGAAATATTCAATATTCAATATTCAATATTCAATATCTTTGGATTGGAACCAAAACAGGTATTGAGCGGCAAATGGCAGAATCGGCAGGGATTGAATATCGTGCGATTTTTTCCGGAAAATTGCGGCGCTATTGGTCTTGGCAAAATGTTGTTGATATTTTTAAAATAAAAATTGCTTTTTTTCAGTCTCTTTTTATCTTAATAAATGAGAAGCCGGATTTAATTATTAGCGCTGGCTCTTTTGTTAGCGTGCCTTTGGTCTGGGCAGCTTGGATTTTACGCATTCCGGTTTTGATACAGCAGTTGGATGTGCGACCGGGTTTGGCAAATAAACTGATGGCGCCGTTTGCAAAAAAGGTTATGGTGACTTTTGAAAAGTCTTTGACAGATTACGGGGATAAAGCGGTTTTGGTTGGTAATCCGATTCGTAAAGAATTCACTTCTGTAAAAATCAGCAAAAGAGAAGCAATGCAAAAAATCGGGTTGCGTGACAATAAACCGGTTGTTCTTGTGATGGGTGGTGGTACGGGCGCGGGTGCTATTAACGAGCTTGTTATTAAAAGCATTGATAGCCTGACAAAAGTTTGTCAGATTTTGCATATCACAGGCAAGGGCAAAGCCGGCCTACCTATGATGCGCGCTATGGAAACAAATATTTATTATAAATATTTTGAATTTCTTGATGTTTTTGGCTTGATAAAAAATTATTCCGCCGCCGATATTATAATCTCTCGCGCCGGCATCGGCTCTTTGACCGAGCTATCATATGTCGCCAAACCGACAATTATAATTCCGATGCCCGATTCGCACCAAGAAGATAATTCCGCAGTGTTTGCAAAAGCAGACGCGGCAATTGTTTTAAATCAAAATGAATTGACCGGAGAAATTTTGTTAAATAATATTAAAATGATTTTAAATGACGAGATTTTGCGGAATAGATTAAAAAATAATATCAAAACAGTTATTAAAACCGATTGCGAAGAAAAAATTGTGGAAATAATAAGCAAATTATTATCGTAGAGACGCCGTACTACGGTGTCTAATGAATTGTGACCCAATGCAGAAGAAAAAAATATCATTGACAAATTATAATTTATTAATTATCATAAGTTATATATTATTATAATTAATAAAAGTCATAAGCCGTATATTATGAAAAATAAAGATGAATTAATAAAATTGATTGAATATTGGCAAAATTCTGTAGATAATGATAAATATTTTAATCGCTCAATATTAAATGATATTCCAACAAATAGCCAAGAAATAATCGATATTGTCGGTGTGCGCCGTTGCGGAAAGTCATCTATATTGAAATTATTGATTAAGGCGCTTGATCCGAAAGCGGTTTTTTTGTATATCAATTTTGAAGACCCGTTTTTTATTGAAAATAATAATCCGCAAATTATTGAAGTATTAATAAATACATACAAAGAATACTTTGACCAAGGTTTAACTCATGTTTTTTTTGATGAAATCCAAGAAATAAAAAATTGGGAGAAAGCAGTAAGAAAATTAAGAGATGGCAGCAAGTATAAAATATATATTACCGGTTCATCGGCTACTCTGCTCAGCGGCGAGCTGTCAACTCTGATTACCGGACGCCACAAATCTTATACTGCTTGGCCGCTTAACTTTGCCGAGTTTTTATCATTTTCCGGAGTAAATATCAAAAATAAAAAAGAATTAGTTGTTCAAGAAGAAAAGATTAAAAAACTTTTTGATGTTTTTTTGGATATCGGCGGTTTTCCGGCACCAGTCATTGGCGCTGATTCAGAGCTGTTGAAAAATTATTTTTTTGATATTTTGGAAAAAGATATTATTGCGCGCTATGATATCCGCTCTAAAGATACGGTCAAAAAATTGGCTTTGTATTTAATATCAAATTCCGGCGGACTTTTATCGATTGAATCACTTAAAGAGCCTTTAAATAGCACATTCCAACAGATTACGGATTATTTGGGCTACCTAAAGGATGCATTCTTGATTGTAGAGGTGCCGCAATTTTCCTTTTCATTAAAAAAACAAAGCAAGGCATTGAAAAAATATTATGCGATTGACACGGGTCTTGCAAAAAATGTGGCTTACAAGTTTTCAGAGGACAAAGGAAAAATGTTGGAAAATTTAGTTCTTTTAGAATTTCTTAAAGCAGGGAAAGATGTTATGTATTATAAGACGAGTAATAATTATGAAGTTGATTTCGTGCTAAAAGAAAAAAATCGGCTTAATCAATTAATCCAAGTATCCTGGACATTATCCGATAGCAAAACCAAAAGTAGGGAGATAAGAAGCCTTTTGGGTGCAATGGATGAATTAAAATTAAAAGATGCGTTTATTATAACTTATGACGAAGAAGATATAGTCGAGTCCGTTGATAAAAAAATTTACGTGATACCGGCGATAAAATTCTTTACCCGATCTTTATGAGCCTAAAAAATATAAAAAAAATTTACATGATCGGAATAAAAGGCGTGGGCATGACGATGCTGGCGCAGTTTTTGTCTGCCAAAGGGTATGAGATAAGCGGTTCGGATGTAAACGAAGTATTTATGACCGATGAAGTTTTGCTTGACTCAGGCATTAAATTTTTCAATGGTTTTTCCGAAAAAAACATTCCGGCAAATATTGATTTAATTATTCATTCAACAGCGTATAACGAAAACAATAACGAAGAATTGGCTTTGGTAAAAAAACAAAATAAAAAAATAATGACTTATGCCGAGGCTATGGGCGCTGTGTTCCAAGATTATTTTGGCATCGCAGTCTGCGGTTCGCATGGCAAAACCACGACAACGGCTTGGCTAGCGTATGTTTTAAAAATGACAAATCAAGGACCGAACGCTATGATAGGCGCACGTGTTCCACAACTGGACGGCGCAAGCATTATTGGCCCATCAAATTATCTGATAATCGAAGCCGATGAATACCAGAATAAATTAAAACTTTTTTCCCCGCGCGCCGTGCTTCTGAATAATATCGACTACGATCACCCGGATTTTTTCCCAACACACAATGACTATAATCAAGTCTTTGTTGAGTTTATTAAAAAAATCCCAAAAAGCGGCTGGTTGGTTGCCAATTTTGATGATCCGATTATCCGTAAAATTGCTCCGGTCAATACTTTGGCAAAAGTTATCAGCTACGCGATTGATGAATCCGCCGATTATGTCGCATACGATATTCAGCAAATGGGTGATAGACAATATTTCAAAGTAAAGATTGGCGCAGACAATTTTGATGCCGAAGACGATGACGTGCTATTGAATACAGAGCTTGGCAGTTTCTCAATTCAACTTTCCGGCCGTCATAGTATTTACAACGCACTTGCGGTTATCGCGTCAGCGATTGAGCTTGGTGTTGACCTGGTTGATATTCGGGCTTACCTCGGTGAATTTAAGGGAACAGCCAGACGAATGGAAACTATGGGCAAATATAATGGCGCATTGATTCTCGATGACTATGCCCATCATCCAACCGAAATAAAAGCAACCCTTGCTGGTGCTCGTCAAAAATATGGCAACAAAAAAATCCGTGTAGTCTTTCATCCGCACACGTTTACACGAACAAAAGCCCTGCTCGATGATTTTGCTAAAAGCTTTGATGACGCGGATGAAGTTATTGTTTTGGATATCTATGGCAGCGCACGTGAAGCCCAAGGCGGAGTACATAGTAAGGATTTAGTTGAGAAGTTAGAAGTTAGAAGTAAGAAGTTAGAAGTGAAGTATATTGCGACGCAGCTGGAGTGTGAGAAATACCTTCGAGATAAAATCATGCGAGATGACATCATAATCCTCATGGGTGCCGGCGATGTGTTTCGAATTGGTGAAAAGCTTGTAAAATAAAGCAAAATGTAACATTTTTTGATTTTTTCCGTATTATTAAGTAGTAATTATTTATAATAAATAAAAGTTAGTGGAGTAAAGGCTTAAATTAGTTATTGTCGAAGCGAGGACTGTCTGAGACGCTTCCAAAATAAATAATAAAGAAAAAAGTCGAGTTCCACAGCAAGAGAATAACTAATTTAAGCCTTTACGGAACGGATTAGTAGCGATTTGCATTGAGTATACATTAATATAACAAGGGATGGATTTGTCCCTTTTTTGCATGGAAAAAGAAAAAATAAACAAAGAAATAATAATAAATTTTTGGCAAAAACTTTGGTTTTTGATAAAAATCAAGAAAAAACAGATTCGTATTCTGGTGCTTTTGATATTTTTTGTTCAGATTATCAGATTGGCAAGTCCATATATATTGAAATTGATAATTGATATGATTAGTGATTTTAAGCCAGAAAATATCAAGGAAATAATTGTCTTGATTATTATTATGCTTGCGTTCAATCAGGTGGATACTGGGATTAATTATTTTACGGATAATCGGATTATTGTAACAATTATTGATACTAGTAAATACTTATCAGTCTTGGCTCAAAGAAAAATGTTGGAATTGTCATTACATTATCATGAGAGGGAAAATACCGGTGGGAAAATTATCAAAATCCAGCGTGGCATAGATAAAATCGACAATCTTTTGAGTAATATCTTTTGGGGATTTTTGTCCACTGTTTTTCAGGTTTTAATAACCACTATTGTGCTTTTTGTCATGGACTGGCGTTTTGGTTTGATTTTTTTATTTTTCTCTCCACTCCTGGTTTATATGACGTTTTATGCAAATAAGAAAGTTGCACCGTTCCGTAAAGTTCGCTATGACGGTTATGAAGAGATTTCCGGAAAAATGACACAAGCAATTATAAATATTAATACAGTTAAATCTTTCGTACAGGAAAAGCGCGAGGAAAAAGATTATGCCGATGCTTACCAAAAAATAGTGGTTGATGAGAAAAAAGAATTCAAAACTATTTTTGGCTTTAATTGGCTGAGGGCATTTTTTATGGATATGTGTTTGGCCTTAATAATGATTCTTGGAATTTATTTTGTCTGGAAGGGGAGTATAACAATCGGCAGTTTGGTTTTCGTGATTACCATATCAACAAAAGCTTTGATTTCTTTTTTTAATATTTCAAAAACCTATGATCGTGTAATGGAATCGAGCGAGGCGATTGAAAGGCTGTATGAATTGTTCCAAGAAGAGTCTGAAATAATCAATAAAGAAAACGGAATAATTCCGAAAAATGTTACCGGACAGATTGAATTTAAAAATGTTGACTTTGTGTATAAAGAAAGCAAAGGCAAGGCCTTGAATAAAGTTAACTTAAAAATTAATTCCGGCTGTGTAACCGCGTTAATCGGACCATCGGGTGGTGGTAAGACGACATTGGCGCGCATGATTTACCGTCATTACGACCCAAGCAAAGGCGCTGTGCTTTTGGATGATATCGATCTGAAAGATTATGACCTGTACGCATTCCGAAAACACATCGCGATTGTTCCGCAAGAAGTGGAAATATTTGACATGACAGTTCGCGATAACATTGCCTATGGCAAGCCGGATGCGAGTATGAACGAAATCAAGGCCGCGGCGCGCATTGCCAATGCCGAGGAATTTATCGACAAGCTCTCCAAAAAATATGACACCGAAGTCGGCGAACGCGGCATCAAACTCTCGGGTGGCCAGCGCCAGCGCGTCGGCATCGCCCGCGCGATTCTGGCAAATCCGCGAATTCTGATTTTTGACGAAGCAACAAGTAATCTCGACAGCTACTCGGAAAAATTAATTCAAGAATCCATGGATAAGATTAGCAAAGGTCGCACAACAATTATTATTGCGCATCGTTTAAGCACAATTCGTAAAGCCGATAAAATAATTGTTTTGGAAAACGGAAAAATAGTCGAACAAGGAAATCATATCGAACTTTCGCGTGCCAAAGGCGGGCTTTATGCCAAGCTGGTGAATTTGCAGAAGATGGGGGATGTGGAATAGTTAATTAGTGATTAGGTAATTAGGGAGTAGGAGATTTTTAGTAAAATTTTGTTTATAAAAAGCCGCAGGAAATTTATAATTCTTGCGGTTTTTTATGGTTATTATTGACTTTCAATATAAAACATGCTAAAGAAAATATATGTTTGTATTTTTTTTTGAACCTTAAATAAGGAGAATAAAAGTGAGAAGAGATAATCATTGGGAAAGAGCCATTTTATTAAGCATATTGGCAAAGCCGTTAATTGAATGTAATTTAACAGAGCTAGAGATTTTGTTTCGTGAATCTATCGAATCGGCAGTAAAAAATTGTTTTGAACTAAACGATGGAAAAATATCAACTACGCTTTCCGGGGGAGTGGATTCATCATTTTGCTTGGCAATGGCAAGGCGGTTTGTCGGAGATTCGGTTGAGATTCACACGCACACGGTCGGAATCAGTGCTGATCATCCGGATATTCATTTCGCCAGAATGGCTGCGGGTATGTTTGGAACAATTCATCATGAATTAATCCCAAGTGCTAAAAAAATCCAGAAAGTAAGAGATATTGTCGCATTTTCTTTGCCGAATATTGAGTGTACCAATGGCGACGTAGCGGTTTTTATGGCCTATGAAATGATGGAAATAAACGGTTTCAAGGCAGGTATTGCTCATGATGGGATTGATGAAATATTGGGTGGATATCCTGCCCATCGCTTTGCTGAAAGCGCGGAAAAAAAGCTAGTGGCATTCCAGACTCACTGGGACTTGCTACAGGCAAATCATTTGAACCCGCTTTTGGAAAAAGCAAGATACCATAGTGTAAATGTTATTTTTCCATATTTGGATTTTAATCTTGTCAACTATTTGACGCGTATCCCGCTGAATAAAAGGACAACAAGAGAAGTGAGTAAAATTCCCTTGCGAGAAATTGCCAAAAAATATTTACCCGACGAGATAATCCAAAGGAAAAAAATTGGATTTTGCAGTGCTCTGGATCAGGAAATGAAGATCTGAAAACATTATCACAACGCCTGGAATTGATTTTTCAGGCGTTTATTTTATATTTTATTTTTGATATACTCTAAATATGACAAAGACAGATATCATATCTTTATTTCATCATATCCATCATCACGGCGATGACCACAAAGTGCATCATTGCGGCGGACGGCATGTTGTAATTGATAAAAAATTGGATTATAATATTTGGCATTGCGCTTGCGGGAAACATTGCATAGACAAACAGATTGCGATTGGACACGCGACTGATAGCGATTTGAATTCGGTAGAAGTAAAAATCAAATTCCAAGAATACTGCCCGGAAAGTTATTGGCGCGTTGAAGGCGGCTGGCATATTGAGAGTGGAAGGAAAATTGAATAATATATGAATAAAAAAACATACCACATAATAACCATCGGCTGCCAAATGAACAAGAGCGATTCCGAGCGGATTGCTGGGGTTTTTGAGGAATTAGGTTTTACTGAATCAGTTGAAAGAAAGCTGGCGCATTTTGTCGTGCTTACGACTTGTGGTGTTCGGCAGGCGGCTGAGGACAGGGCGGTTGGGTTGGTTGCGAGAATTAAAAAGGAGAATAAGAATGCGCGAATTATATTAGCCGGATGTTTGTCGGAAAGGGAAGATGTTATCAAAAAATTGAAAGATATGGTGGATATATGGTTGCCGGCGAGGGGGATTTGCGATTTGCGATTTGCGATTTGCGATTTAGATAAAGAAGAAACAAGAAACAAGAAACAAGAAACAAAAAAAATCCAAAGTACAAAATCCAAATCTCTTAGAGCAAATCATCAAAACCATGATTATTTGAATATTTTACCAAAATATTCTTCTTCTTTTTCCGCTTTCGTTCCGATCGGCAATGGTTGTGATAATTTTTGCACATATTGCGTTGTGCCGTATGCGCGCGGGCGCGAGGTTTATCGGTTGGCGGATGAGATTGTCTCTGAGGTTGAGGAGCTGGTTAGGCGTGGATATAAGGAGATTACTTTGATTGCGCAGAACGTAAACTCTTATTTTTCACCTGATGCTTCTTCTTGTCATTCCCGCGAAGGCGGGAATCCAGAATCGAGCATCAAACCCTGGATTCCCGCCTACGCGGGAATGACAAGGGAGGGTAGTGCGAATTTTGCAAATCTTTTGCGCGTTATCAACTTCATCCCCGGCGACTTTTGGATTCGGTTTGCTACTAGTCATCCGAAAGATATGAGTGATGATTTGATTGCCGCTATCAATGACTGCGAAAAGGTTTGTAAGCATATTCATTTGCCAGCGCAGGCAGGGGACAATCATGTCTTAGAAAGAATGAATCGGAAATATACGATTGAACATTATATTAAATTGATTGAAAAAATTCGTTCTCAAATAATCAATAATCAATATTCAATATCCAATGACGATTGGCAAGCACCGGTGGCTTTAACTACCGATGTTATCGTCGGTTTTCCGGGTGAGACACGGGAGCAGTTTTTGAATACTGTCGGTTTATTTGAAAAAGTGAAATATGACATGGCGTACATTGCGCAGTATAGTCCGCGGCCGGGGACTGCGGCGAAGAAGATGGAGGATGACGTTTTGCAGACAGAAAAAAAACAAAGAGAGCACGAATTAACAGAGGTACTCCGAAAAACGGCCTTGGAAAATAATCAAGCGTATTTTGGGAAAATTGTAAAAGTTCTGGTAGAAGGGCAAAATAAAAAAGGCGAGTTGATATCGAGGACAGGAACGAATAAGACAGTTAAGTTTTCGGGAGATAAGAATTTGATTGGGAATTTTGTGAATATTAAAATTGAGAAAGTTCGAGATTTTGGCTTGAACGGGGTTTTAGAAAAATAAAAACCCTCTTTGTTTATTGCTAAACATTGAGGGTCGTAAGAAGAACTATTATCTGCAAATTTCGCAGGTAAAGCCTTCGTGGCGAAGATTGAATTTTGTAAGTTCGGAAATATACGAGCACTTAATACGATTGATGCCATTGTCGTTTCCGAGCCGAGTTACAACTGGAATAATCCGTTCGCTTACTTCTCTGATTTCAATGTATTTACCCGCCCCGTCTTCTTTGATTTTCGGTTTACGATTTGGCATTTTTTCTCCTTAAATTATCGTTAAAATTAATAAAGAACACACTGTAATAAAAACAAGATATCATGAATAATAAAAAAAATCAAGTAAATAAAAAAAAGGCCATCGTAATCGTTGGCACAACCGCCAGCGGCAAAACCGCTCTTGCGGTTGATTTGGCCTGCAAATTCAACGGCGAAGTCGTATCGGCAGATTCAAGACAAGTATATAAACACATGGATATTGGAACTGGAAAAGATCTTGCAGAATATACAATAAAATCGGAAATCGGAAATCGGAAATCTGAAATCACCATCCCGTATCATTTGATTGACGTAGTTCATCCAAACGTGCCTTTTGACTTGGCAAAATGGCTAGACGGCGCAAAACTGGCGCTTAAAGATATTTGTGCCAGAGAAAAATTGCCGGTTATTGCCGGCGGGACTGGTCTTTATGTCCAGGCTTTGGTAGATGGTTTTAATCTTAGCTCGCAAGGAGAAGATAAAGAATTGCGATTAGAGCTAGAAAAAAAGAATAAAGAAGAGTTGTTTAATATGCTTTTGGATCTTGATGAAAAGTTTGCAAATAAGCTTAACAACAGCGAACGCAACAATAAACGCCGTTTGATTCGTTATATTGAAATAAATAAGCAGGGCGAAATGATAAAGGATAATGGTTTGAAAAAAAATAATGAATATGAGTATTTGATTATTGGCATAGAGTGGCCGCGTGAAATTATTAAGGAGCGGATACATAAAAGATTGATTGATCGTTTGGAAAAAGAGGATATGGTCGGTGAAGTGGTTCGTTTGCATGATGAGGAAAAAGTCAGTTGGAAGCGACTGGAGTCTTTTGGACTTGAGTATAAATTTATTGCACAGTATTTGCAGAAAAAATTTACTTATGACGAGATGGTAGAAAAACTTGATATTGCATCCGGGCAATATGCCAAAAGACAAATGACTTGGCTTCGGCGTTGGGAAAAGCAGGGGACAAAAATTTTTTGGATTAATAATAAGGAAGAGGCGCAGGACATGGTTAAGGATTTTGTGCATTGTCTTGACAAGAATAAAGAAAAATGCTAGGATAGAAAATCAAATAAGATTATTTTATGAATTTTAATGAATTCTTAGTAATATTAAAACAAAAAAAACAGACCGTTTTTTCATTGGTCATTGTTTTTTTGGTGCTATCAGCGGTTTTGATTCTGATTCAGCCTTTTCGTTATGGCGCGGAAACAAAGCTTTTGGTTGTGCAAAGCGCGCAAATCGGCGCGGATCCTTACCAGGTAAATAAGGCCAATGAATATGTGAGTGATGTTTTGGCTGACGTGGTTTTGACCAATTCATTTTTTAATGAAATTACAAATGCCGGTTTTAATATTAACCGTAATTATTTTTCAACTGATTTGAATAAACAGCTCAAAGAATGGAAGAGTGCGGTAAAAATTAATTCCAGTGATCGCGGCATATTGTCGATAAATGTGTATCACAAGGATAAGGAACAAGCCGACCAGATAGTCCGCGCGATTAACGCTACTCTAAAAGGCAAGCACGCTCAGTATCATGGTTCCGGTGAACAAGTGAGCGTTCGCGTAATCGACCAGCCTTTTGTTTCAAACCTGCCGGTCAAGCCGAATGTCGTATTGAATTTGGTTTTTGGCTTGGTATTTGGCTTGCTATTCGCATTAACCTATGTTTATCTTTTTCCGGAAAGCCGTTATGATCTGCGTCTTGTGCCGGGAAAAAAGAGCAAGAGAAAATACTACGAAGATGAAGCCGATGATCACGCTTCTGAAGTAGTTTTGTCCGGCGTTGATAAAACCGTTGCTTATGATGTGCGCGAAGCGATCAATAAATTGCGTCAGAGAGAAAAACAGGAAGGCCAGGCTTATGCTATTAATACCGGTAATGTACAGAATAGAAACCAAGAGTATGATGATATTTCACGACAGGGGAGTATGAGTAATGTCTTGTGAAAAAGCGGATTTACCCCACTTCGCTAAAGCTACGAGGGGCGCGCGCGGAAAATGAGTTATGACATTAATTATTTTTAGTTTAATATTGGCGTATATTTCACGGTTGTTGCGATTGCCCTCTTGACAAATTTATTTAGATGATGTATAGTGGGGAGTTACAATATAAATATATCTGATCCTTATCATTTTAACTGATTAACACCCGCATAAGAATTTTGAGACATGCTTGGAAATTTAGGCGAGGTAAACAATAGCGAAGCAAGAAAAAGAAATTTATTTGGCAAAGTACTTAGAAAGACTGCAATAGAAATAAATTTAGAGACTTGAAAGAAGTTTGCAAATTAAATGGATTCTTCGCTCAGCTACATTTTTGGTTAAAATGACAAGGGTCAGAACATCGATCTTTAAATAAAAATATAAACTGGGAGGTAATCCCAAAATCGCCTCCCAAAAATTTTAAAGTTTTTAAACTTTATTTTAGGAGGTGAATAGAAGGATTTACGATTTGTGATTTCAGATTTGATTGAAAAAAATAACCCCAAAAAAAATTTAAGGAGAAAGAAAAATGAAGAAATTATCAGTATTGATAGGAATTATTTTTATGCTTATTGCAAATGTCGCCATGGCCAATGGACCGGTTGCACCTGTTGCCGAAGGGGATAGCGTTGTTTTTCCCAAAGCTTTTATTGATACGGTTTATACCGGTAAAGGAGAGGTGCGATGCGCCTACCATGACCTTACCGGAAAGAATTCCGATCAGCCCATGCAGCAGCGTGGAAATACCTGGGTTGCCCCTGGTGGCCGCGGAACTGATATTCATCCCTATGTTTTAGCGGATGGAAAAAAATCATGGTGCAAAATCGAAGACGTATGGTCCACAGACGCCGAGTTTGTAAAATGGCGCAAGGCTGGACCTTGTATTCACGTAAAATAACCTCCCCCTCGACCGGCGCCTCGGCGCAACAAAGGCATTTCACAAAATATTAGTGAAATGCCTTTTTTCTTTGGAAAAAATCGCAAAACCTTGACATAATCCAAAAAAAGTGCTACTGTGGTTTATTAATATTTCCAGAAAATATATGGAAAAATATAGCAAAAATCGGGATATTTTTATTAAGCGATTATTATTGGTAGTCGTTGGATTTTTGTTTTCGCTTTTGGTTTTTGACAAGACAAGCTTGGCGATTGTTTTTGGGATAATTATTTTGGCTAGTGTGTATGCTTTCTGGCTAGATAAAATTTGGCTGTTTTTGGTAGCAATGGTGCCTAGCTTGATTTTTGGCAAAGTGCTTTTTATTCCAATCACTTCCGGCTGGATTTATGAAGCGCATTTGGCTGAGGCACTCCTCATATTGGTGTTTGGCGTTTTTGCTTTGGATATTTTTTTGAACCAAAAATATACAAAACTAAAAATCGACAAACTAAGCGTCTGGCTGTTTGCGTATTTGATAATCTCTGTGTTGTCTGTCATTTCCGTTATTGATTTTCGTCTTTTTGTTTTTGGGCTCAAGGCGGTTGCCTTTAGTTTTTTGGGGTACTTTTTGGCAATGAATCTTTTTGATAGTACGAAAAAAATATATTGGTTTTTGTATGGACTTACTGTTACGGCGATTGTCTTAAGCGCGCAGGTTTTTTTAAAATTTTATTTAATGGGATTTTCTTCAGAATTCTTTTTTAACCGTTCCAATATCCTTTTGCCAATCGCGCCGATTGCGACAAGCGCCGCCATTCTCGCGTTGCTTGCACCCCTTCTTTTGGCATTTTATTTTGAGCTTGATATAGCCAACCGTTGGAAGCCGATTGTTTTTTTGGCTTTTTTTATGGCGTTTTTAGCAGTGTTTTTGACACTAGGCAAAGGCGCGATACTTAGTTTATTTATCGGCTTGTTTTATATTTTTTATAATTTCAAAGGTAAACGCTTGGCATTTGTCCTTTTTCTTATTTGGTTTTTGGCTTTGGCCTTTTTTGGCTTTACGCCGTACTTTACTGGTTTGCTCCAAAGAATCCAAACTGCATTTGTAGATACGAATACGGAATACCGCGTGACAGAATACAAGGTCGGCTGGGATTTGGTTACCGCCCACCCCTGGTTCGGCTCTGGAATCGGACAACAGATTTATCATTTTGAGAAAATATTAGATCAAGAGCAAGGGAACTATGTAAACAATTTTTTCTGGCAAGCGCTGATTGATTTAGGTGTCATTGGTTTAATTATATTATTATTGATAATTAAAAATATTTTTACCCAAATCAAAAAAGCCGGCGGATTGTTTGGAAAAAAATCAATTCTCGCAATCGGCTTTATTGCGAGCATTATAACCGCTTTTTTTAACGGCTTGGTAGAGGTAACATTTTTCGCTTTACCTTATGCGATTATTTTTTGGTTGATGGTTGGAGTTTTTTCCTCCTCTTGTCATTCCCGCGAAGGCGGGAATCTCGGTGATAGAATAGTGGATTCAAAAAAATAAATAATAAATTTTTAAATATAATCGTAAGAAAAAAGACTCGATAATAAAAAACCAAGATTCCCGCCGGAGTTTATACCCAGCAGGGCACGGGAATGACAGGTTATAAAAATATGCCAAAACTATCCGTAATTATCATAAACTACAAAACCCCCGCAATGACCGAAAAGGTTATTCGGAATTTTGTGTTGCAAGAAAAAGATTTGGATTATGAGATTATTTTAATTGACAATGAATCGGACGGTAGCTTGGACAGTAAAATATTTCAGGATTTGAATCTAAAGTTTATTCAGAATAAAGAAAATATTGGTTTTGCGCGCGCGGTAAATCAGGGCATCGAAAACGCACAGGGCGATTATGTCTTGCTATTGAACTCGGATGTACTTCTAAAAGAAAAAAGTATTTCAAAAATGTTGGATTATTTGTATGTTAATTCGCAAGTCGGCGTTATCGGCCCGCGTATGCTTTTCCCAGGTGGTAAGCCGCAAGCCAGCGGCGGTCGTTATCCCAATATTGTTGGAGAATTTTTGCGTTTGTTCAAATTATATAATCTGACAAACAAATCCACTCTGATGAGTCGGAGAGAAATCGAAGATAATTGTCCGCGTCAAATAGACTGGCTTTCGGGCGGATGCTTGCTTATCCGCAAAAGTGTGATTGAAAAAATCGGCAGTCTGGATGAAAAATATTTTCTGGGCATGGAAGATATGGATTTTTGTTATCGCGCAAATCAAGCAGGATATGGTGTTATTTATTATCCAAAATCTGAAGTAATCCATTATCACGGTTTCTCATCTGGCGGCACAGGTAGTCTTATGCGTTTGAAATATGATCGTGATGGTATAGCATCTTTTTTACAAAAACATTTTCCAAAAAATCAATTACAAAATAAAGTTATTGTTTTATTAAATAATATAAAAATTGCGCTAAAAAGCATAAAGAATAAGTTTGCACAGAAAAATTATCGCTTGCGTGACGCGACAATCGCTATTACGTACAGTTGCAATTCTCGCTGTCAGATGTGCAATATTTGGCAGATCGAAAATCCAGCTAGTATGAGCGAATGTTTATTTGAAAATTTAAGCAAAGATTTAAGATATATCAATCTTTCCGGCGGAGAACCGTTTTTGCATCCTGGACTTGTAGGTATCGTGCACACAATCAATCGCGTCAGTCCGAAAGCGAAAATTATCATATCATCAAACGGCTTGGCAACGGATTTGATAGTTAAAACAATGGAAAAAATCCGCGCGATTGATCCGCGCGTCGGTATTCGCATATCGTTGGACGGACTTGCGGCAACGCATGACAAGATTCGCGGCATTCCCGGGATGTTTCGGGCTGTCATGAAAACAGTATCCGGTCTCAAGGCTATTGGTATTAGCAATCTGGGTTTTAGTTTTACGATAATGAATGACAATGTAAGTGAACTTCCGGCGATTTATGACCTTTCAAAAGAAATGGAAATTGAGCTTGCGATCGCTTTGGTCCAGAATTCGGATATTTATTTTGGTAAAAAAGATAATAGCCTGACCTATATCGCCGAAGTGGAAAAAAGCCTGAATTATGTAATAGAAAATGAATTAAAAAGCAAAAGTCCAAAACGCTGGGCGCGCGCTTATTATGATTACGGCTTGCTTAGCTACGCAAAAAACAAAGAGCGCTTGTTAAAAAGTGGCGCCGGATTTGATTCAGCCTTTATCGATTCGGCCGGCAATGTCTTTCCAAGCAACTTGATCAATCTGAAAATCGGTAATATTAATTCAGAAAAAATAGATAAGATTTGGAATGGAGCGCAAGCAAATACAGTTAGAAATAAAATAATCCGCGAAGTTATCGAAGAAAGTTGGATCATCTGCACGATTCGCGGGGAGATGAAGCGGAATATTTTGAAGGTGGGGTATTGGGTGATAAGAAATAAGTTTTTATAATAATATATATTTTTTGTCATTCCTGACACACCTAACCCCGTAGGGAATATAGATATTAAATGATCAGGAATCCAGGGGAAAATATTTGAATATTTTTTAATAGTTTAGGAGTAAATAATGCAGGATGCTTTTAATCCTGGATTCCCGCCTTCGCGGGAATGACAAGTGGATAAATATGAAAATCCTAGAAATAAATAAATTCTACTATCTAAAAGGCGGCTCGGAGCGGTATCTTTTTGGTTTGTCAAAGGTATTGAAAAGAAAAGGACATGACGTGCTTGTTTTTTCTATGAAAGAGGATAGCAACTTGTCATCGAAGTACGAAAAATATTTTATAGATAAAGTTGATTTGAATAAATTCAGCATAAAAAATATTTTTAAGTTTTTTTATAATTATGACGCGATAAAAAAATTGAAAAAAATTATTCAGGATCAAAAACCAGACGTTGCCCATTTGCACAACATTGCCCATCAATTCAGCCCGGCCATAATTTCGGTTTTGAAAAAAAATAATATTCCGGTTGTCCAGACTTTGCATGACTACAAATTGATCTGTCCGAATGCTATTCTTTTTTCAAAAAATAAAGTTTGTGATAAATGCCGAGGTGGAAAATATTACAATTGTTTCGCAAACAAATGCATGAAAGATTCTTGGGCAAAAAGTTTTTTGGGAATGGCCGAGGCTTATCTGCATAATTCGTTTTTAAAATCATATCAAAATGTCGATATGTTTATTGCGCCAAGCCAGTTTATGAAAGACAAGTGCGTCGGTTTTGGCATTCCGGAAGAAAAAATAAAAGTTATTTATAATTTTTTGGATTTTAAAGATTTTGATAAAAGTGAAATTGCGGAATTAGAAAACTATATCTTGTTTTATGGACGCTTGTCCAGTGAAAAGGGGATTGAAACGGTTTTGATGGCAATGAAAAATTTAAAAAGCAATATTAATTTCAAGATTGTCGGCTCCGGCCCGGATTACAAAAAGCTGGCAGACAAAATAAGCGCTCTTGAATTATCAAAACGTGTAGAAATGCTTGGCCCGAAATACGGCGATGAGCTTGATGTGATTATCAGAAAAGCCAAAGCGGTTGTTATCTCTTCGCTCTGGCCGGAGAATATGCCGTATTGCCTTTTGGAATCAATGGCAAGCGCTAAAGTTGCGATAGTTGCCAAATCCGGAGGAATGCCAGAATTGATTAAAAATGAAGAAAATGGCTTTTTGTTTGAGCCGGGAAATTACAAAAAATTAGCTAATATTATTGATAATTTAGCCTATTTAGACTTACGCGAAATCGGTAGAAGAGCCAAAAAATCAATCGAGCATTTGAACGCAAATAGTCATTATCGGCAGATAATTAATTTATTTGAAAAAATAGCTAAACATTGACAATTATTAGCTAATTTGCTAGGGTAAAATCCGAATATAGATTAATTTTAAATTGAGACTTAAAGAAAACTTTTTTCTTGTCATTCCCGCGAAGGCGGGAATCCAGCTACAAGCATCAAATCTTGGATTCCCGCCTTCGCGGGAATGACAAATGGATAGATTTTTTAAAGTCTCAAATTAAAAATTTAAACATACTTATTATATGAAAAAATTAATTGCATTAATAGTTATTATTTTTACTGTTTTAGTCTTTATCCCAAAGGCAAAAAGCAATGTTAAGCCATATTACTCCGGCGAAGCGATCGGTTATAATGGCAGAGTGATTATCGGTACGACAAATACCGGTATTTTGGAGTTGTTTGAACTTACACAGGAAGGAATTGTAAAGAAAAGTTTGGTTCGTTCTGATGAAAGCGAGTATCGCGATTTTACTGACTTGGCTTTTGCAAACGAAGGCGGACGTTTATATGTCTATACAATTAACGGACGTTATTTGTATAAATATGATGCGACTGATGTCAGTTCCTTAAAACTAGTCGCCAAGACCAAGGATAACGGCTGGGATTGGTTTCAGGCTTTGAGCAAAAATAATTTGGGCGTTGTTACTTCCGGCGTTAATGGCGTAAAGCAGTGGAATAAAAATAGTGATATCACAAACTCTTTCAAAGAATACAGCACTATGCCGGATAATATAAAAATTTCCAATGACGGCAATTATCTCTATAAAATCAAAAAAGACCGTTTTCAGATAATCGATGGATTGTATCGCGATGTGATTATGGAAACCGGCATTAATTTTAAGGATGATCATAACCGCAATATTTTTATTGATGAGCTCGATGGTGAAGGCTATTTTGTGGATGACAAAGGCCTGAAGCGCGTTTCTTTTAATAGCAAAATCCATGAATTCCGCCATACATCCGATTATGGCTATGATGTTGACGGCATTAACGGCCGAGATCATGTTTATTTTTCGGACGGTATCGGCGTGGTAAAAATAAATAAATCCGATATGTCTCCGATCGATTGGGCATATACAACGCAATTGGGCGGCGGTAACGGCTGGGCCATGGGCTTGCGCGTTGCCGAAGACGCATATGGCGAGGTGGTTGTGGTTTTTAACTCAAGCAGTATTCTGGCGCTTGATTCTGATTTGAATATTATTGCATATCACAAAAGCAGTCCGAGCGACACAATCGTTGTCGAACCATTATCGCTTAGCACAGACAGACGCATGAACGCGCCTGAATCAACTTCATATATTTACGGCAAAGGCTTTGGTTTTAATGAAGATGTGGAAGTGAAGCTGGAAGACATTATCTGGAAGGTTCGAGCCGACAAAAACGGCGCCTTCACCGCCCGCATCCAAGTCCCTTGCGACATGCGCCCAGGCACGCACGATATAAAAGCCACCGGTCTGGTATCCGGATTGACTTATAGCGTTAGTTTTGAGGTTGGATTTTATTAGACTGTAATTAAATAATCAAAAAGAATATATATGAAAAAATCGACAATTATGTCGATTTTTTTTATTCAATTTTAGCCAAAATAAATAATTATCGCAAAAAACCCTTGACATAATCGAAAAAGTGTGATACAGTGTATTGTTTTAGACAGGTAAGCCTTTTTGGAGCCTGTTAATTAATAATAAGCAAGAAAAATATGAAAAAAATTCAATTAAGAAAACAAATGCTTTTGAGAATATTGAATCTGTTTGTAATCTCTTCAATGATTCTTAGTCTCTCTGCCTTTGTTTCTGTAAACGAAGTAGTTGCAGCCGGGAATCTGATAAAAGAGGGTAGTTTTGAAAATTTGATAAATACGCATTGGGGGACTTGGAAAGACGAATCTTCTTCCCGCACATACGAGCTATATCGCGCCTATGACGCGCCTTTTGGCTACGGTTCATATAGTGCCGCGATTGATGCCAAGGGAGCGCCTCAGGACGCGTTTACGGCAGTGATGTCTTCCAATAACGTAACCAATAAATTTGCCGTGAATTCGGCCAAGAAATATTTATTAATATTTTACGCGCGCGCAACCGCGAATATGGATTTGATTGCCTATTTGCAAAAAGCGGATACGCATGACGCGATTTCCGGTTTTTATGCCAAGCCGATCACGGATAAGTGGCAAAAGCATGTTGTAAACGTAAGTCCAACGGCTTCTGCTGATGCGCTATTGGCTTTTGTCTATGGAAACATGCCTGCCAATGCAACCTTGTATTTGGACGGTATCCAGTTGGTAGAATCGGATAATAATATTTCAACAACGGAAGTAAAGGGTTTTGTGGGTGAAACAAAACTGGTCAATATCTCAAACATCGGCAATTATTCCGATAGTGATATCGAAATTGAGCTTCCATATTTTGATAAACTGACAAATAATCTTTCCAGTATAAAAAACAAGCCGTCTCGCGTTACATCAAGCGGCGTGTATTTCCAGATCCAAGAAGGAACTTATTCCGGATTGGGAAAGGTATATATCAATTTGAATTATATCGGCAGTTTTGATTATAATGTCCAAACTAAAATAAGCGCTATTCATCCGGAGTTGGTTCGTGTTGGCGAAGACGTGGTGGTAACGGGCAGCGGTTTCATGCCGTTGGAAAAAAACAGCACATCGCTGGTTGTGAATACGATAAATAGCGAAGGCAAAGTATCTTTGACTTGGGTAAAGCCGGAAACAATGGATTCCAGCTTGAAACAGATGTCTTTCAAATTGCCGGCCGGCACGGTTGCGGGCGGCATGTATGTCCAGACCTCTTTCTTTGATGCGGCCGGATTGGAAAAAATCAATAAATCTAATTCAATAACTTACAAGATCAAACCGGTGGTTACGGCTACCGAGTGGAGCCAGCGCGGTTATGAGCATGTTGGTGATAACTTGACGATTTATGGTAAAGGACTAGGTACGGCGCCGAGCGTAAATTTTTATGATAGTGCTGGGAATAAGTTGGAAACGAAAAAAGCCAAGATTGTGAGCGTTGGCGAATTGGAAAAGATTGAGGTTGTTACCACGAAGAAAAGCAACAGCTTTGACATAACCATTATCTCAAATGGAGTTGAATCGGATCGTTCGGAATTCTTGGCCTTTTTGGCCAAGCCAAAGATTTTAACAGTAATGAGCAGCCGTAACCGCACGGTTTATACCGGTTCGGAAAAGATTGCCGCCGCTAAAATCGGCGAGGAAATAACCATAAACGGTGAAGGCTTTAAGGCGGCTGACGGTATTGTAAACGTAGAGTTTCAGGGAAATAACAAACGCATTAATGTCCGTCTGAGCGCGGAAAATATTACGCGCGAAGGTACGACCCTAAAGGTTGCGGTTCCGGTTGGTGCGCAGAATGGATATTTTAATGTAAAAGTAAATGGCCAGGATTCAAATTATATCGCTTTGGAAATCATTCCGACGGTTATTGCCGTATCGCCGAATCCGGTTGTTCCGGGAGCGGATATCCGGATCAGTGCGAATGGCGTTTCGGATAATTTAGAGCTGTGCAGGGTTAATTTTAAACTAAGCAATACGGACGAGATAAGCGTAGCGCCCTATGCCATTGATTTGAGCGGGGACACGGCCACGGTTTATGTAAAAGCGCCGATGGCGATTTCGAATAGCAATACCAAAGTCGTTTTACAATATGATCGCTGGAGCGATGATGGTACTTCGGTTTTGAATGTTCGTCCGCATGTTGACAGCGCAAGCATTAACATGGAAAACAAGGTGCTTTCAATCAAGGGTTACGGCTTTTCCATTAATCCCAAAGAAAATGTTATTACTTATAAATATAATGATGAAACAAAAACCGTTATCACTCCGAATGTAAGGACGCTAGGTGTTTATCCGACTGAAGAGGGCCAGGAAATACGGATCCAGATTTTAGATGGATACCGCTATGGCTTTGTCAGCGTTCAGGTTGGCGAATTTGTCAGCAATGAAGTCGGTTTTGGTGAAACCTTAGTTAGCAATATTGCTCGCCGTGTAGAATTTGTAAAGAGCGAGAATAAGGTAATGGGTGTATTGTATATCAGCGGTTATAATTTTGGACCGAAAGGAAAAGTAATGATCGGCAGCCGTGAAGCGGCCACGCATTATCGCAGTAATTTCTTTATTATCGCGGTGATTGACAAGGCTTATATAAATGATAACCCGGTTGTTGTTACTAGGGAATAGAAAACTTGGTATCTGCGATAATTTAGCGAGAATATTTTATTTGTTATTTTGTCATCTCGACCGAGCGAAGCGAGCGGAGAGATCTTTAATACGTGAATCATTATCAATGAATACTATAAAAAAAGATTTGATATTCTTAATTTTTCAAAAATTTTAATTCTGTTAATGTTCATGTATTAAAGATCTCTCACTGCGGTTCGAGATGACAAAATATATGTTTACTAGAAAATAATTATTAGAATATTAAAGATATTTGGTTGATAAAGATGACTTGACAGAAAGACTTATTTATTCTATATTTGTTTATCAATCTAAAAAATATGAGAATAGCCATAATTGGACAAAAAGGCATTCCGGCTGTATCCGGTGGCGTAGAAACGCACGTTGAGGAGCTAGCGGCGCAAATGGCGGATCGCGGGCATGAGGTGATTGTTTATACGCGCCCTAACTATACGGATAAAAGCCTTAAAATGTACAGGGGAGTGCATTTGGTTAGCTTGCCAAGTATCCCGACAAAGCACCTAGATGCTATCAGTCATACTGTATTGGCTTGTTTTGATCTGCTTCGCCGCAGGGTTGATGTTGTCCATTTTCATTCAATCGGGCCCTCGATTATGATTTGGCTGGTTAAAATTCTAAAACCAAGAATTCCGGTGGTCGCGACTTTTCATACGCTTTGCTATCTGCATAAAAAGTGGGGCTCATTCGCGCGTTTCAGTCTAAAACTGGGAGAGAAAACGTGCTGTAAGCTTGCGGATCGTGTTATTACGATATCAGAGGGCTTGCAAACGTATGCGGAGGCGAGTTATAAGCGGAAAGCGAACTATATTCCAAATGGCGTAAATACCGGGATTGCTCAAGCCGCAAATATTATTGATGAAAAATGGTCTTTGAGTAAAGATTCATATATTGTCATGGTTTCGCGTTTGATTCAGCACAAAGGTATTCATTACGCGATTCAAGCATTTAAAAAACTTAACACAGATAAAAAGCTTGTGATTGTCGGTGATGGGTTTTTTACTGATTCTTATGTCGAGGAACTGCGCGCTATGGCCGCGGAAGATGACAGGATAATTTTTACCGGACGCCAATCCGGACAAGCATTAGCCGAGCTTTACTCAAATGCATACCTTTTCATTCAACCGTCCGAATCAGAAGGACTTTCGATATCGCTCTTGGAAGCCATGTCGTATGGCACTAATGTCCTAGTCAGTGATATTCCGGAAAACAAAGAGGCGGTCTTGGATATTGGTTATACCTTTTCCAATAAGGACGCAAACGATTTGACGGAAAAGCTAAAATATCTGCTTGATAATAAGGAAGAATTAAATGCAAGATCCGCGTATTTAATAAAGCATGTAAATGAAAATTATAATTGGAATAAGATAACAACCGATGTTTTGAATTTATACGAAGAGGCGATTGCTGAAAAAAAATAATTTTTTGATGATTTTTTAGAAAACTCACTTCTTTTTTGTCATTCCCGCGTAGGCGGGAATCCAGGGTAAATTATTCTAATCTGGATTCCCACCTAAGCGGAAATGATAGAAAAAAGTTTTTAAAAAAATTTATAGGAGGGATTGTGAATAATAACAAAGGTTTTACGGTGATTGAGTTTTTGGCAACGGTTGCAATTGTGATTTTATTGATTGCGATTTTTATTCCTGGCTCAAAGGAGAAAATTGAAGATTTCATGACAGAAGAAACCGTAGTAAAAGAAGAATTTGTTCGTTTACAAGAAAAAACGAACGACCTGGAAGAACAGATTTTTATTCTTGAAAAAAGAATCGAGGATTATCAGAAAAAAAACTAACTGCCACCCGCAACCAGACGAAAAAAGTCAGGTTGCGGGTATTATTTTTATTTGATAGTATTAAGTAATATGGAATTATATATTGATACAAGTAAGAACGAGAAAATCGGTTTAAGTCTTAAAAGCAATAAAAAAATTATTGGAAATATTGTAATTGAGGCTAAGTATTCTCAAGCCGAGTTATTATTGCCGGCGATTGAGAAATTATTAAAAAAGGCAAAGATAAAATTATCTGATTTACATAATATATTCGTAGCTGACGAAGGCGAAGGCTTTACGGCGCTTAGAATTGGAATTGTTACTGCAAATACGCTTGGGTATGCCCTAGGAATACCCGTAAATAAGGCTAGAAATACAAAAAAACAGCCGTTTAGTATCGTAAAGCCAAAATATAATAGCGAACCAAACATTACATATGCTAAAAAATAATTAAGCAACAAAATCAATATCTTGTCAACATTGACATTTATTTGTAAATATTATAGTTTATATATGTGGCGCGAGCCACTTTTATTATTAAATTAAACTCCTAAACTCTATAATTTTCCTTGTAGTTATCTTTAAAATTTACTAGCAAACTGTTTTTTGCCTTTTTATTTTTTTTATCTCCTTGCAATGCCTCTATAACAAAATATAATAAAGAGGCTGCTTCCCGACAAAAAAAATAAAAAGGCAAAAAACTTGAAAGTAAAAAGGTTAATTTTTTAATCTATAAAGATAATTATATTTTATAGAGCAGGATCAAAAGGAAAAATTATGACAACAATTCCTACAATCGAACAGATGCTCAAGGCCGGTATGCATTTTGGGCATCGAACCAGTAAATGGCATCCGAAATTCGCGCCTTATATTTTTGACGCGCGCAATGGGGTGCATATCATTGATTTGGTAAAATCCAGACAGTTGCTTGAAACCGCGCTGGAGTATATCAAAAAAATGGCGGCCGAAGACAAGACAATCCTTTTTGTCGGCACGAAAATCCAGGCGAAAAAAACCATCGAAAGAATCGCTACGGAAAGCGGTATGCCATATGTAAAAGAAAAATGGATGGGCGGATGCTTGACCAATTTTGCGGTAATTAAAAAAGTAATTAAAAAATACAATGACCTAAGCCGCGATAAGGCCGCAGGTACTCTGGATAAATATACAAAAAAAGAACGCTTAAATATAGATCGCGAATTAGCCAGATTAAAATTAAAGGTGGGTGGTCTGACTAATGTTACTCGCATGCCGGATGCACTTTTTATCTGGGACATCGGCCACGAGAAAACCGCAATGATTGAAGCGCAAAAGAAAAATATTCCGATTATCGCGGTGTGCGACACCAACTCAAACCCAAGCGGCATCAACTACGTTATTCCTTCCAATGATGACGCGACAAAAACCATCAAGCTTCTCTTGAACGCAGTCTGCGAGGCTGTTTTAGAAGGGAAGAAGGAGAGAGCTTCGGCTTCCGCTACGGTGGTTGAAAAAAAATAATTTTTTGATCTTTATTATTAATTTTTAAGAAAAAGTACATTAGGGCATAGGTACTTAGGGCATAGGTACCTTTGGCAAGGAAATAGAATGTTTTTTTTATTTCCTATTCCCTAAGTACCTAAGTACCTAAAATATGGAAAATATAAAAATTTTACGTGAAAAAACCGGTGCCGGAATGGTTGATTGTAAAAAGGCGCTTGATGAAGCGGGCGGAAATATTGAGATGGCAGCGGAAATACTTAGAAAAAAAGGGATTGCCAAGGCGGCAAAGCGCGGTGAGCGTGATGCGACCGAGGGCATTGTCAAATTGGCAGTGAACGAGGCAGGTAATGAAGGCTATATTTTGGAAGTTAATTCCGAGACTGATTTTGTGGCGCGTAATGAAAAGTTTCAAAAATTTACCGATGATTTGCTCTCTTTGTTGATTGCGAATAAGCCGGAAAATCTGGAGGCTTTGTTAAATCTTGAATACGCGGAAAGCAATGTCAATGATGCCTTGGGTCATTTGAGCGGCACCATCGGCGAGAAAATCAGCGTTTCCCGTTTCGCGATTGTAAAAGGCGAAACCGTGGCTTCTTATAGCCATATGGGTGGAAGAATCGGTGTTTTGGTTGCGTTAGACAAGGCGGATAAAAAGGACTTGGCCTACGACATTGCCATGCAAGCAGCCGCCTCCAATCCGCGCTATCTTGAGTCTTCCGAGGTACCTGCTGAGGAGCTTGAGAAAGAAAAAGAAATCTATCGCGAACAGTTAAAAAACGAAGGCAAGCCGGCTGAAATTGTTGAAAAAATCCTAGTCGGAAAAGTAAACAAATATTATGAGGATGTTTGTCTATTGAATCAGGAATATATCAAAGATGACAAGAAAAAAGTAAAAGATATTTTGGGCGATGTTAAGATTGAAAAATTTGTTCGATTTAGCCTATAATATCAGCGTAAATCCGCGCTTAATCCACGTAAATCCGCGAAGCCGTTTGCGTATTTATGATTATTGATTTTTGAATCGGATTGTACGGACACATAATATATGAAGATAGCTCAAATAAAATTCGTATCTTGGGACAAGGAATATAATTTTTCTTTGAATGGTTTGGATTTGGCTGTGGGGGACAAGGTGATTGTGAAAACGGAGCTAGGTATGGAACTGGGTGAGATTGTCGGTTTTATTGAAATAGATCCAAAGAAAGTCAGGGTTGAAGAATTGGCCGAGAACGCCGGTGAACAATCCGCGCAAACGGAGCCTATGGAAAACGCCGGTCAGAATGTTTCGGAAACGAACGAAAAGGTGATTAAGGCGATAATCCGCAAAGCATCGGCTCATGATTTGGAGCGGATGACTGCCGCGAAAGACAAGCAAGCCGCTTTGGATATTTGCCAAAAAGTAAAAGACCGTTTTAATCTGCCAATGAAATTCGTTGATGCGCATTTTTCCTATGACGGTTCCCGTATTACCTTCGCGTTCATTGCCGACGGCCGGGTGGACTTTCGCGAGCTTGTAAAGGAGCTGACCAGAAGTTTTAATAAGAGTATCCGTTTACAGCAGATTGGCATCCGCGACGAGGCCAAGATTATGGGTGATATCGGTCATTGCGGTAAAGGCCTTTGTTGCCGCGGTCATTTGCGCCAGCTGGAATCGATAAATTCGGAAATGGCGGAACTGCAGGATTGCTCGCATCGCGGCTCTGACCGCATTTCCGGCATCTGCGGGCGTCTGATGTGTTGTTTGGCATACGAACAAAAAGGCTATGAAGAGTTGGCAAAAAGACTACCGCCGCTCGGAACCAAAGTGAATGTCGACGGCAAGCGCGGAATAGTGGTCGGACACCACACGCTAAAAGAATCCGTTGACGTTGAATTCCGCGAAGGCGGAGAAAACGGAACGAAAATTGTGGTTGAGGTGGATTTGAATCGGAAGAAGAAGAAATAGGTTTTATATAAAAAGCAGCGGCTTGAATCAACCGCTGTTTTTTTTGTAAAAAAATTTTTAGGTACTTAGGTACTTGGGGCATAGGGATTTTTAAATAGAATTTTGATTATAAACCCCTATGCCCCAAGTACCTAAGCACCTAATCACCTAACTCGTATTTAAAAACAAAAATCTCTCCCTCACCAATCTCCTGCCAAGAATCCGCCTCAAGCTTCGCTTCTGCAGCGATTTTTGGGAATGCCCACCAGTATTTATTCAGGACAAAATATCCGGTTTTTGCTCCGGTTAGGTCAAGAGCGGATAGTACTGTACTGCGCGTCGGCTTTTTGTAAACCATATCCAAATACAGTTGATACAATGGGCCGCCGGTTGGGATTGGGTAATAAAATATGTCTTCTGCATTATCACCCTTTCCTTTGAAATATTTTTTAAAACCAAATGTTTTTAAGCTAGCCGCGCTGACTTGCTGATTGGCTAGGACAATATAATCGCCTTTTGCGTCATTATTTATCCATTCTACGGCAAGAATGTCATTTTTGCTTACCGAATAACCGTGGGAATTATGATAATTATCAAAACGCGGATATGAAGCGTAAAGTGATGTTGTTAAAAGAAAACTAAAAAAGACAATAAAAATAGATATGATAATTTTATTTTGTTTCATCAGTTTAAGTAGAAAAGCGTGAATCGCCAACAAAGCTAACGGGAAAAGAAAAATTGCGGCAATCAAAAGAATCCGATTATTATAATCACTGCGTTCATATTCGATCAGGAAGCCGAATGAAAGTCGGGAGCTGATCAGATACGAGATAAACATTGCCAGACTGGAAAAAAGATACAAGAAGAGAACTTTGCATTCTTTTCGGTTTTTTAAAATAATAGTCAGACCGGATATCGCCAGTAGTGAAAACAGTAGTTTAAAATTAAAAATAAAAAGATAGACTGTATTCAAGATTGCGTTTTCTTTATCCGGGATTTTGATTTCCGGCCAGTCTATGGCAGAACCGATTGAAGAAGTGCTGTCTGTAGCGTTTATGCCCGTTTTTTGTTGGATAAAAAGAAAGGCTAAGGGAAGGGCAATCGCCATTAGTAAGAAAATAATCCGATAATAATTATTTTTGAATTGCTGTTTACCGGCATAATAAACAAGTAGTAGAAGCGCGAAAAGGATTGTCGGGATTCCGGCAAGGGGATGGACGGCAAAAGCGGATAAAGACAATAGAATTATATTCAGAAGGTCTAAGCGGTTTTTGGCATGCAAGCCGAAAATCAGAACCAGGATAAGGAAAAGATAGGCCAGATTTTGGGGTGTGGTGACGATAAAAAAAGAAAAAGGTAAAATAGGCAATAAGAAAATCGTTAGGAGCATGATGTTTTTGTTTTCCAGCCATTTTGTTAAGGTTAAAAAAAGCGCGGCAGGCAAAGTAAATGCCGCTAAAACCGGAACCAAAAGTTTGTCCAGCCATACAATCGGAATAGCGCATAGTTTGTTGATTATTGTAATAAGCGCGTATTGTCCAAGATAATAGAAAGGTTTCGGTTCGACGGCGCCGGTTTGGCTTATCAGTTTTTCCGTTGCTTGATGAATAAACGGGTCAAAGCCATAGCCGATCTTGTAAATAAAAACCGCTACGGAAAAAATCAAAAGGTAGTGCAAAAAAATCAACGCCTTGGCTAACGGTTTGTTCCTTAGAATTATGGCCGCGAGACAAAGCGAGGCGGAAAAAAAAGCGGCAAAGAAATAGTATGGTACTTTTTGCCAGGGCGATATTATCGCGTCTGTCGTGCCGGAGCTGTACAAAAAATGTGTACAGCAAAGCATAAGAATAACATATAGAAATGGCAGGGCATAATCGGCAATTACGTATTTTTTTTGATTTATTTCATTTATTTTTTTAATTTTTAAATCAATCGTTTCTTGGTTGAATTTATTAAATATATAAAGTATAATGAAAAATGATAAAAATGCTAAGATTAAAACACTAATAATACCGATAATTCCAAGGCTAAATACCCGATATACAAAAGCGCCCCAAATAATGATTAGGTTAAGGCAAATCAGAGCGTATTTTATTAGTTTATCGATTGATGTGTTCATATAGTTGATTATACATGATTTCCATATCGCTGTCATTCTGTTTTTACTAAAAACGCAAATCTTTGATATCTCTTATTTTTCCTCCTGCGGAACTCGCCCACACCGCGAGGGCGACCAATCTTTATTTAGGCTCAGACAGTCCTCGGAGAAAAAATAAGAGATATCAAAGATTTGTTTGAAAAAAAACAAAACTTCGTATTTCTTATGATAATAATAATTAAAAAAATTCAAAATAATTGGCAATTCTTGATGGTTATTCTTTTAAGCGTCTTGTTTTTTTTGGGCACAAGCAGTTTTAATTATTATACGCAAAAATATATTGATGACAAGGGCAAAACGCAAGAATTTATTCGTTGGGCATCGCCGGATGAAACCGCGAATTATATTTTTACAAAACTGTACGCGCAGGAAGGAAAAATTTCTTTTTCGGAAAGCTATAATCTTTATACAAAAGACATAATGCATCCGCGGAGCGTTCGTTCTGATTCTGGCGTTTTGCGGCCGATGAGTTTTTTGGGAATAATATTGATATATGGAAAAATCGCTTCAGTGTTCGGCTATCAAATTATTCCATATCTTACGCCGTTTTTTGGCGCCTTGGGTATCGTATTTTTTTATCTTTTGATTAAGGAGCTTTTTAACAAGAGCAATGCGTGGCTTTCCGCGAGCATGCTTGCGGTTTTTCCGCCTTATATTTTTTATACTGCCAGGAGCATGTTTCATAATGTGCTTTTTATGGTGTTGGTGATAATCGGATTATATTTTTTTGTCATATCAATAAAATCGCGAAAGAAATATTTGATCAGTTTGAAAGAACTGTCATTTTTGAAAAGGCTAAAAAATATTTTTAGAAATTTATATGCTAAAAGAAATTTGTTAGAGATTGTTTTTTCCGCTTTGGCGGGTGCTTTTTTTGGACTTGCGGTTATAACGCGCGCTTCGGAGTTGTTATGGCTTGCGCCGGTATTGTTTTTTTTGTGGTTGTTTAATTTTCGAAAAATCGGTTTTGTCCGATTGTTTATATTTGTTTTATTTTTTCTAATCGCACTTTTTCCGGCCATGCGTTATAACAAGATTCTTTACGGCTCATACTATAATAGCGGTTATGCCGAGATGAACCAGTCCTTGGTTGGAATCGCGGCCGCCGGAACCGATTTGGCGCATTCGACTATCAAGGGTGCTTTCTCAGCGTATTCTGAAACATTGAATAAGATTAAAGACATTGTATTTCATTTTGGTTTTCATCCGCGGCTTAGCTTACGGATGGTGATTGCGTATTTTATAAAAATGTTTGCCTGGCTTTTTTGGGCAGGCATCCTTGGTTTTATCACATATTTGTTTAATTATAAAAAGCAGACAAAAAAACAATGGTTGTTTATAATTTTACTTATCATGATTTCCGCTATTTTAGTTCTGTATTATGGTAGTTGGGTTTTTAATGACAATCCGGACAAGACCAGGCACACAATCGGCAATTCCTATACTCGCTATTGGCTCCCGATTTATCTTGGCGCTATGCCTTTTGCGGCCATGTTTATTATGCGCCTAACGCGTGCTGTACTTTCCTTGATTAATAAGCTGTTTGGTGAGAGAGGAAAAAGCAAAACCGGTAACTTGAGCTTGTTCGCAAAAAAAATAAATCAAAAATTTTATTATACTGCCTTGCGTTTTATTTTTTTGTTTTTATTTTTTTATATCTCGATTTCTTACGTCCTTTTCGGCTCGGAAGAAGGTTTGATTTTTCTTGCCCAAAGGCAGATGAATAGCCGTTATGAATGGCAGGAAGTAATGAGTCTGACTGAAAACAATTCTACGATTATAACTTTTTATCATGACAAACTATTTTTTCCCGAACGCAAGGTCATTGTCGGTTTATTTAACGACCAAAATATGAATAGGGAATACGCGAATTTGGTTGATCTCTTACCGGTATATTATTACAACTTTACTTTGCCGGAAAAAGATTTTGAATATCTAAACTCTCGTCGCCTGGCCGATGTCGGACTTAGCCTAACAAAAACAAAGCAAATCACAGGCGATTTCACGCTTTATCGGATTAATAAAAGAGTGGAAGCAAAAGATATTGAAAAACAACCTCGGCAAGAATAATTAGCCGGGGTTTTTAATTTGCGCTCGAGGGTGTGTTTAGGGTATAATATAGTCAGCTAGTCTACTTGTTGTAGATAACTTTTGTATTGAAAACATATCTTAATCAGAGTCGCGATATTCTGAAATATATTTAATTATTTTTTTAAAATTAAGCCTTTAAACTTTTAAAATTTAAATGCTAATACAAGTTAAGATATTTTATTTATTACTTTAACATACACGCTATTAGTAACAAACGTAAGGGCGAGTAATTTTAAAAAAATAATTAAATATATTTCAGAATGTTGAGTAAGTGATTTATAAAAATTTTGATGCATAGCAAAAAAAATAAGAAAGTGGTTTATGTGAATGAAAGCGCTCGGCCGTCGCGTTTTTTGGTTGATTTGCTAAGGGCGAATGAGCCAAAGCCGGAACCGGAAAAGAATATCTGGGAGAAGTTTTTATTGCATTTCAAAAAGAAAGAAACACATATCAAGCGCTTGGCGTTTTTTTCGCTTTTTAAGGCATTGTTTGTTTTTTGTTATAAATTATTCAAAGTTTTTTCAAAAATTTGTTTTTGGTTCGGCTGGGTGTTTTTGTTTGTTATTCGTTTTTTTGGAATTTCTATTGTTAAAATATTTAGCGTATTTAAAACTAAAAAGAAAAATCAATTTTTTGAATCTGGTTCTGCACATTCTACTGTTGTTGAAAAATCTCAAAACGTTTTTTCTTGTCATTCCCGTACCCATTCGGGCATAAACTCCGGCGGGAATCCAGAATTGAGCGATAAACCCTGGATTCCCGCCTTCGCGGGAATGACAAAAGGAAGTGAAGATGGGATTGCGGTAAACAAAAATAAAGAAAATAAAAAAGAAAAGAAATCTATTTTTTCTTTTTTTAAAAAATCAGAACCTACGCCTAGGCGTTTTAATCCGTTTAATCTAACTATCGCGCCCTTCCGTCCGCTTTTAAATTTTATTTTTATTTTGATCGTTATCATATTGCCTTTGAAGGCTTTTACCTCATTCAAAGATTTGGACAATCTAAAAATGCGTGTAATCGGGACGACCAATGCCGCTATTTCAGATATAAAATCCGCCTCACAATCCGCGACAGACAAGGATTTTGCCGAAGCAGGCAAGGATTTTTCTTATGCCAGTAAGAATTTTTTGGAAGCTAAAAAAGAAATTGCCGACCTTAATGTGCTTTTGAATATTGTCGGTTCAATCGTTCCGAACAACGAAATAAGACTTGCGAAAAATGCTGATTTGATTTTGGAGGCTGGACGGCTTAGTTCGGAAATTGGTTTTGATTTAAGCGAGGCTTTGAGCGTATTTAATCAAGAAAAGCCAAGCCTGGAATTGATAATAAACAGTTTGCATGCAAAAAGTGAAAAACTGATTGCCAATACCGCTTTGCTTGACGGTGTTATAAATAAAATTGACGCAGAGGCGCTTCCGCCGGAATACAAAGATACATTTATCGTTTTAAGGGAAAAATTCGGTTTGGTTAACGGAAATATAAAAGAATTTTTTGAAATAATCAAATTGGCTCGTGTTTTTTTGGGTTTTGAACAGGACAAAAGATATTTATTCGTTTTTCAAAATAATGCCGAGTTGCGCGCCAGCGGTGGATTTATCGGCAGTTTTGCAGTTGTTGATTTTCGCAATGGCGAGATAATCAATCTTAATGTTCCGGGTGGCGGTTCGTATGATACCGAAGGCGGACTGCTAGAAAGAATAATCGCCCCGCAACCCTTGGCGCTAGTCAATCCGCTCTGGCATTTTTGGGACGCGAATTGGTGGCCGGATTGGCAGACAAGCGCCGAGAAGCTGGCTTGGTTTTATGAAAAAAGCGGCGGGTCAACCGTTGACGGCGTAATCAGTTTTACGCCTACGGTTTTGGAAAGTATTTTAAAAATAATTGGACCGCTCGATATGAACGAAAAATACGGCGCTACGATAACGGCAGAAAATTTTTGGCAATTGGTCCAGGTAATGTCTGAACAAAAACCGCAGGACCATCCGGATTATCAAAAATATTTGAAATTGCGCGCGGAGTTGTTTAAGGATCCGGTGGTTACGGCTGACGCAGCGGCATCTTCCAGTCTGCCAACTACCGCCTCTTCGTCAAATGCTTTGACCGCAAACGCTACCAGTAGTGATACGGCGAAAACCGGCGAAGAACAGCATGCCCCGAAAAAAATTATCGGCGATATGTTTGAAAAAATCCGCTTCGTAATGAAAGAAAATCTTAGTAAAGAAATATTTTTTTCATTAGCCGGTTCAGCCCTGGAAAGCTTGAACGAAAAACACATTTTATTATATTTTAATGACGACGATTTGCAGGCAAAAGCTGATGCTTATTCTTGGACTGGAAAGATGAGGTCGTCCGCTTGGGATTATTTGATGGTCGTGCATTCCAATATTGCCGGGGCAAAAACCGACAGAGTGATCAATGAAGATATTAGCCATAAAACGGAAGTATCGGAAGATGGCACAATAACGGATACCGTGGAGATTATCCGCCGGCACAACGGCATAAAAGGCGATGCTTTTACAGGTGTTCGCAATGTTGATTGGCTAAGGGTTTATGTACCGGAAGGAAGCAGGCTGATTTCGGCAAGCGGATTTCGGGTTCCGGATGAAAAGTTTTTTGACAAGCCGGATGAAAGTTGGCAAGAAGACGATTATTTGGCTTTGACCGAGAACAAGGCAACGATTGATGAAAACAGCGGAACGAAAATATATACAGAGGCTGGTAAGACGGTTTTTGCCAATTGGTGCATGGCAGACCCGGGAGAGACTATCGTTGTCAGATTCAAATATGTTTTGCCATTCAAAATGGTCGCGCCGGAACGAACGCTTGACCTGAAAACCAGATTTGAAGAGTTTATGAATCCAGAACAAAAAACTCTTGTCCCGTACGCGCTTATGGCGCAAAAACAACCGGGAACTATTGGCAGTAAATTTTTTAGCAAAATAATTTTGCCGGAAAAATTCAAAGTCGTCTGGCGATATGGAGGCGAGAGCGGGGATGAATACGTGGGGGATTTGAAGGTGGATAGGTATCGGGCGGTGTTGGTGGAGGAGAAATAAGTAGAAAAATTCTAAATTATAATGTCTAATTTCTAATTATTTTATTTAGAAATTATAATTTAGAAATTAGAAATTTATATATGAATCAATCATTAAACATCAATTTAATTTTTTATACTGGAATAATTTTGATTATAGTTGCATTAGCGGTATTTGTTTTTTTGTTGATTGCAAAAATTATTATTCGAAAAATAATGGCAAAAAATAGATTTTTTGATCATGTTGTTTATTTGATAAAATTACCAAAAGACAAGCCAGGTGATCAGGAGCGCGAAGTAACGGTCCAGCAGCTGCACGAAGAGATTGCGAAAGGCGAGACTATTTTTTCCAGCATCGGCGGTTTGCGGGCGCAGAAAGGATTTATGCCTTGGTTTTTCGGACGCAACGATCATTTTTCTTTTGAGCTTGTTGCCAGCCGTAAAAAAATCGCTTTTTACGCGGTAACTCCGCGGGAGATGGGGCGCTATCTGGAACAGCAAGTACACGCTCATTATCCGAGCGCTGTAATCGAGGAAGTTGATGATTATAATATTTTTCGCCCTGATTCTGCCGTTCTCGCCGGCTACCAAAAAACCAAGCGTAATTTGATTTTTCCGATAAAGACTTACAATAAGATGGAAACCGACCCGATGAATTCCATTATCAATGTCATGTCAAAACTTGAAGACGGCGAAGGGCTTGCCATCCAATATCTTGTCAGAAGCGCGAAACCGGCTTGGCATAGCGAGGCGGGCAAAGTAACAGCGGGCATTCATCGGGGTGAAACTATGAAAGAGGCGCTCCGTAATGTTGATCGGAATTTTTTTGTTATGGTTTTATCGGAAATAGCCAAGGCGGCAAAACCGGAAAAGGCGGAGGATAAACAGAAGAAAATGAACATGCAAACACCGCGTCTCACGCAGATGGAAGAAGAAATGTTAAAGGGGATTGAAGAAAAAAATTCCAAAGCCGGGTTAGATGTGAATATCCGCATTATCGTCAGCGCAAAAAACAAGGGACAAGCTCATTTGTATTTGGATAATTTGGCGAGCGCGTACAGCCAGTACAACCGTTATGAATATGGCAACAGCTTTAATAATAAGATCATAATCAAAAAACAGCACAAACTAATCAATGATTTTATTTATCGCCGTTTTGAATCTGGTATCGGTTTTTTATTGAATACTGAAGAATTAGCCAGCTTGTTTCATTTGCCGCTCAAAACATCGGAAACGCCGAATATTCTTTGGCTTATGGCCAAACATGCCGCCGCGCCGACAAATATTCCGGACGAAGGCTTGCTTTTGGGAAAAAATGTTTATCGTAATCAGTCAAGTAATATTCGGATCAAGCGCGCGGATCGGCGCAGGCATACCTATATAATCGGCAAATCCGGAACCGGTAAATCAAAGCTTATCGCTTCGATGGCGATTCAAGATATTTTGAATGGCGAAGGTGTTTGTGTTTTGGATCCGCACGGCGATTTGATTACCGATATCATTGACCGGATTCCGCCGGAGCGCGCCGAAGATGTTATTGTTTTTTCTCCGGCAGATATGGAGCGGCCGCTTGCGCTTAACTTAATGGAATTTGACGAGCGCTATCCGGAGCAGAAAACATTTGTTATCAACGAGATGATAAAAATATTTGACAAGCTCTATGACCTGAAATCAACCGGCGGACCGATTTTTGAACAGTATATGCGCAATGCCATGTTACTTATCATGGGTCATGTTGAATCCGGTTCTACGCTAATGGAAATACCAAAAATATTGTCAGACCCGGAATTTCGCAAGATGAAGCTCGAAAAATGTCCTGACCCTACTGTCGTGGATTTTTGGAAAAAAGAAGCGGAAAAGGCCGGTGGTGACGCGGCACTTGCAAATGTTGTTCCGTATGTAACATCAAAACTAACGCAGTTTATTTCAAACGATACTATGCGCCCGATTATCGGCCAGCAAAAAAGCTCTTTTAATCTTCGCAATGTCATGGATAAGCAAAAAATCCTGCTGGTTGATTTATCCAAGGGTCGGATCGGCGAGATGAATGCGTTTCTTCTTGGTATGATTCTGGTCGGCAAAATCCTTATGTCCTCGCTGTCACGCGCCGATATCAGCGAGGAGACGCGAAAGGATTTTTATTTATATATTGATGAGTTTCAAAATTTTACAACCGATTCCATCTGCTCGATTCTTTCCGAAGCGCGCAAATACGGTTTGAATTTGATTATCGCCAATCAATATCTTGGACAACTCTCGCAAAAACAAGACACCTCGATCAAGGATGCTGTTTTTGGAAACGTCGGCACTATGCTGGCCTTTAAGATCGGTTCGGATGACGCGGAATATCTGGCCAAAGAATTTAGCCCGGTTTTCAATCAATTTGATTTGATTAATATTGAAAAATACACCGCTTATGTAAAGCTATTGATAGACAATACTGCTAGCCGTGCGTTTTCCATGGCAACTCTTTACCCTTTGCCGGGCATTGTTCGTGAAGGTATGTCGGGAAAAATCCGCACGCTTAGCCGCTTGAAATTCGGGCAAGACCGGAATGTGATAGAGGCGGAGATAAGACGAAGAGCGAGGCTTAGGGAATAAAAGATTAAACATTTTTTGTCATTCCCGCGAAGGCGGGAATCTTGGTGTTAAAAGAACAAAACAAAACTACTATAAAATTTGTTATAAAAAATTATATAAATTAATTGTTTATCTATTTTATTACCGAGATTCCCGCCTTCGCGGGAATGACAAGAGTTTTTTCAAGTTTTTCACAAGTTTTATATATTAAATTTTATATTTACAAACCCAAAAAAATAGTCTATCATTAAAATAGAAAAGCAAAAAACATTTAAAATAGCTAAAAATAAACAAAAATATGACAGATACAAATTTTTTATTAGATGATGATTTAGACGAAGAAACAGCTAATAATAACAAAAATCAAACAAAAAGTATCCTAGACGACTTAGATTTGGAAAATGAAAGCTTTGCTGAAAAAAATAATAAAAACGAAGCAAATAACGACGAAGGAGTTGTGATTAGCAAATCAAAAGTGGTTTTGATAAATAAGCTATTGAAGAATATTCAAGAAACTAATGAAAAAATCCAAAAGCTTTTGTCTGGAACTATTACTACCGAAGAGGAGGCGCGCATAAGCATTGGGCAAATCGGCGAAGTACCGCGTTTTAGCGGAGTAGACGATGAGCAAGGGCCAAGTGGCGACAATAGCCGGATTATCGAGGGCGTATTTGACGGCGAAAATATGATCGGACCGGACGGCAAGCAATATAGCGTTCCGGCAAATTATGCCAGCAAATCAAAATTGATCGAAGGCGATATTCTGAAATTAACAATTACGCCAACCGGTACTTTTATGTACAAACAAATCGGCCCGATAGACAGAATCAGAGTTGTCGGCGTATTGGAACAAGCAGACAACGGAAGCTTTACGGTTGTGAATGGAAGCAAGCGATGGAAAGTTTTAACCGCTAGCGTAACATATTACAAAGGCCAAGACAATGACGAAGTCGTAATCCTTGTCCCCAAAGTCGGCGAAAGCAACTGGGCGGCGGTGGAGAATATTGTTAGAAAAGGCTACTAATTTAAATAATCAATATTCAATACTCAATATCCAATTAATATTCAATTTTTCAATAGCCAAATGAAATGTGTTTGATATTGAAAAAAATAATTTATTGAATATTCATTGAATATTGGACATTGAGTATTGATTATTAATTTTGTTTAAATATACATTCATGTCAACATTATACCGCAGCTATCGTCCGCAGAATTTTAAGGAGATAGTCAATCAGAATCATATAAAAATTACCTTGGAGCACGAGATCAGTTCGGGAAAGATCGCGCATGCTTATTTGTTTTGCGGACCCAGGGGCATTGGCAAGACCACTATCGCGCGCGTATTCGCGAAGGCGGTTAATTGTACCGAGCGCAAAGACGGCGAACATGAGCCTTGCAATAAATGCGATATTTGCGTCGAGATAAATAAAAACCGCAACATGGACATAATCGAGATTGACGCAGCCAGCCATACGGGTGTAGACAATGTGCGCGATAATATTATCAGCGTAACCAGAACTGCACCAGGGCGTTCCAAATACAAAGTTTTTATCATCGACGAAGTACATATGCTTTCGATATCGGCCTTTAACGCGCTTTTGAAAATATTAGAAGAGCCGCCAAAAGAGGTTATATTTATTCTTTGCACGACCGAAGTACACAAGATTCCGGCAACGATTATCTCGCGCTGTCAGCGTTTTGATTTCAAGCGAATCAGCGTAGTTGATATTGCCAAGAAATTGCAATACATTGCCGAACAGGAAAAAATCGAAATAGATAAATCGGTACTGGAAGCGATCGCGCGCCATAGCGAAGGGCATATGCGCGACGCGGAAAGCCTGCTTGGGCAAGTGATTGTTATTGGCGGCGCAAAAATCACACAAAAAGAAGCCGATTTGGTTATTCCGCGCAGTGATTTGGGCGAAGCGATTAAATTCATCCAGTCCTTGTTCCGTAATGATGCCGGGACAGGCATCGGGATTGTTAATCAGCTTTTGAATGAAGGCGCAGATTTGAAAAGATTTTTGACAGACGTGATCGAGATTTTGCGCAAGCTGATGCTTATCAAGATTAACCCGGCGCTTTCGGAAAAACTTGGTCTCGAGCTTGGTGAAGCGATAGAGATAAAAATAAATGAAATAAGTCGGGAAGTGGAACTTATGCGTGTAACCACGATTATAGAAAAACTTATTAGTACGAAAGACAAGATCAAGGGTAGTTTTATCGCGCAGCTACCTTTAGAAATAGCGGTTGTAGAAATCTGCAATCCAATGCCGGCCGCCAACCGCATGCCGATTCCGCCCCGTCCGCAAACGCCTACCGCGCCAAGACCGGAAGCGCAAAAAATCGCGCAAGCTAATATGGCGGCGAATACTGCCGGTATTGGGCAGAATATTGTCGGGATAAACAAAGAGGCTTTGATGGCAAAATGGAACGAAGTTTTGATCCATATCAAAAAGCATAACCATTCCCTGATATTTATTCTGCGCGTCTGCGAACCGCGCGATATTGTTGGCAATAAGCTTTGTCTGGCTTTTAAATACAAATTCCACAAGGACAGAATCAATGATGTCAGCATAAAAGGCATAATTGAAAAAGTCTTGCTAGAGGTTTATGGTCAGCCGATAAATGTCGAGGCGATTGTTGATGAAAATTTGGATGTTGAAGTCGTTAATGAAGCAAAGGAGGATCAAGCAACAAACGCTCAGCCATTTTTAAATACAGACAACAAGGCGGAAGACAAAAAAGACAATGATGATTTGATTGATAATATGCTAAAGACTTTTGGCGGCAAAGTAATCGCGTAAAAATATGCCTAATCGGAAAAAAATCGGACTTGTTTTGGGCGGAGGCGGCGCCAGGGGAATCGCGCATATCGGCGTTTTGAAAGTTTTGTTGCGCGAAAACATTCGCTTTGACCTTTTATGCGGATGCAGTATGGGCGCGCTTGTCGGTTCATGCTATGCCACGGGAATGAGCATTGAAAAAATCGAGGAAACCGTCCTAAATTTGCGCAAGCGTGATTTTATCAAATGGCTCAATATTAGCCGACCAACCTCGTCACTAATCAAAGGTGAAAAAGTATTTGAATTCATCCATTCACTTATCGGCGATAAGGAATTTACCGATACGATTTTACCCTTCTCAGTCATGGCGACTGATTTGGAAAATGGACGGGAAGTTATTTTGAAAAACGGACCAATGGCGACAGCAGTCCAGGCCAGCATCAGCGTTCCGGGTATTTTCCCGCCAGTCAGCAAGGACGGAAAATTTTTGATTGACGGGGGAGTAGTAAATCCAACGCCAATTGATACGGCAGAGAAAATGGGCGCGGAAATAATTATCGGGGTTGACTTAATGTTAAAGAGTGATGTAAAATTGAAAAATCCGGGAATTATTACCACATTGTTGCAATCATACGAAATAATTCGTAATCAGGCAGTATTACATAAGATAAACAACACCAACCCAAACACAAAAATAATTTTGATCTGCCCGGAAATAAGAAGCACTTTGGACAGCTTCAAATTTTCCGATATCGGGAAGTTGATTGAAAGCGGGGAAAGGGCGGCGGTTAGGGTGGTTAGTGAGCTAAAAAATATTAAATAAAGAATATAGGTTTATAATATCTATGTAAAATGTAAATCTCAAAATGTAAAATGACAATGTTAAATTTAAAATTTGTTTATTCCATTTTTCATTTTAAACTGTCATTTTACATTTTGAGATTTACATTTTAATTTTTTTTCGGGGATCGTCCAACGGTAAGACAGCAGGTTCTGGTCCTGTTTATTGGGGTTCGAATCCCTATCCCCGAGCCGCGAAAAATGCGCAAGGCGCATCTCGCGGCAGGCCGGAGTGTGGCTTGCCGATGTATTTTTTTATTTGCTTAATGGTTTTTGCGCATTTTGAGCGGCCGCGTGGAGGCGAAGCCTCTTTACGCGGCTCGTGAACAATAACCGCACTAGCCACAGTACAAAAAACACGTTTATTTAGACGTGTTTTTGTGTTATAATTGAATTATAATAATAATTAGGCTTAGACTAGATATCTAGACTAGATAATTAATTTTATTTTTTTAGATTTTTATTAAAATTTTATAATTTCTTTATAATTATTTTATTTTTTTGGCTATAATTAAATAAAAAATTTGACATTTATTTTTTATTTAGATATCATTATAATATTGTTATCCGCCGATTAGAAAAAGAAAGGAGGTGAGATAAAAAATCGGTCGGATTTTTTTTGTTCATTCCAATTAATCCTCAAGCAAAAGGAGAATAATCATGAAAAAATTTTTGGCTGTTCTTGCTTTTTTGTTCGTTGCGGTCATCGCCGTAGAAGGTATAATACATAATGTGATATTTTACAAAATAATAATTAGAAAATTTTTGAAGATTTTTCGGGAAAAACATGCCTGGAATTATCGATATTGGCAAATATTTTTCATTGATAAGCATTTTAAGATAATGCTCAAGTAACAAAAAAGGACATATGCGTTAAAATGTAGTTAGACTAATAATTACATTTAACAAATATATGCCCTTTTATCCTATTCTAATGCCTTACAAGGAAAATTGCAAAGCAGAAGGAGAAATAATGACTAAATTTAAAATTGCTCGTTTGTATTTTTCTGGAGGTAAAAAACAAAGAGATATTTCTCGCCATATTAATTGCCATTACAACACTGTTAATCAAATAATTCGTTTATGCAAAGAAAAAATAAAAGACAATCCTCGGATAGCAGATTATTTAAACACAAATAAACAGATCAATTTAGAGTTATTGAATAATACATTTGAATTTCTAAAAAATAATAGTCGTAAACCCAAAAAGCATAATCGCTGTTTGGATTCTAAAAATGAAAAAATAATATTAGAAAAACATGAAAAAACTAACGGTGGAGCTAAGAGAATTTTCAAGCACTTAAAAAGAGCTGGGTATGACACTGATGTTTTTACAATTGGAAAAATAAAAGGAGTTTTTAAAAGACGTGAACTTAAAACCAAACGGATAAGAACGTACAATGGTGAACGGAGACAATTATATAATTATGATGAAATTGCTGCATTTGAATTTATGCAATATGACACCAAGGAGATACTGGATAAACATGCTCTACCGAAAGAAATTTACGAAAAATTTAAAAACAATGAGCAGTTACCGATATATCAATGGACTTTAGTAGATGCTAAAACTAAAACGAGATTCCTTGCTTGGTCATATGCCCGCAACAGCCTGCTTGGATTTGAATTTTTGAAATTAGTTGTATTTTGGCTCAGAAGCCATGGAATATCAACAAAAATAAATGTACAATTTGATGGCGGGTCTGAATTTTGTTCCATGTCAAAAATTAAAACTAAAAAATGGAATGAACAGTTTAGACAATACAATGCTCATGTTTACGATCATGGTGGCTGTAAATGGAAACAAAATTTAGTTGAACGAACACACAGAACCGATGACGAAGAGTTTTATTGCCCCGTAGGCGAAAAAATCAACACTAAGTCAATTTTTATCATTGAGGGGCAAAAATGGATTATTTATTACAATAACAGGTCAAATGATGGTATCGGAATGAACGGATTATCACCGATTGAAAAATTAAAAACTCTCGGCATTATGAACGCCGAGAGTATATGTAGATTTCCCTGTATAATTCTAGATAATTTTTATCAACACCTTTTTACGACATTCCACATTGCTTATCACAAAAATATTCTTGAACAAATATCACAAAATGTTTTGACTAATTACCCGTTGCGGTCATCGCTATTACGCCGCTAACCGTTGAAGTTGCCCAAGCAGATCAAGGGGTGTATGGTATTGTGTATGCCTGGAGAGATGGTGCAAATGATTGCTTTGTGCAAGATGCTGTCGTGAGAGTCTACAATAGTTTAGGGCAGTATGTTACCCAGACCATGGCAAGTTATTGTGGATATTACATCATTTCTCTCGGCCCCGGCGTATACCATCTTGTTGTAGGTGGCACATATAATGAAAGAGACGCGGACAATTGTGGCACGATTATCGATAATGAATATGTTGCCGGAGATACATGGATAACGATTGTTTCCGGCTTCTGGAACAGAGAAGATATCGACTGCTTATAGCCAAATAAACGAATCGAACCGGCGGGAAAAAATTTCCTGCCGGTATTTTTTTAACAAAATTTTTAAAGAATGGTAATGTCTAAAAAACTATGATATAATAACAACATCTCTGTGAAATTTATAATTTAAGTAAAAATATAAAAAATATGAACAATATTTTTAAAAATATAATTATTAAACGTGCGTCAATTTTTGTTGTTGTGTTTTTAGCGCTTTTGGGAGTTGTTAGTTTAATTGTGGTTTTGAATTACATTTTTAGCACTAATTATAAATTATTTTTATCGCAAAAAACAAGAAGTGACGCTTGGACTTTTTTAGAAAAAACTTATAATAATGAATTCAGTCAAAATAAAAATTTTGGGGAATTTTGCTATCGTTTTCGAGGCCATGAATTAGACAACAACAATATTCCTCTGTCTATAGATGAACAAAAAATCAGAGGCACGGTGTATGCAGAGGGAAATATATTCGAAGCTAATGTTGATCCAAAGAATATGAGTCTGGAAATAGGGCAGTCTTCATGGCAATGGAAATGGTACAATTGGCTAGGTTTTGGAATTAATAAAGATAGCCAATAAAACCTTGACTTAATTCAGTTTTAACAACATCCACGACCCGAGCCGCGAAAAATGCGCAAGGCGCATCTCGTGGCAGGCCGGAGTGTGGCTTGCCGATGTATTTTTATATATCTCTTTTTATATCCCCAAAATCTCCTCCTCAATTTCCATCACCCTGATCTCCTCAAAAATAACATCCTAAATTTTTTTCATCTTTTCATCTCGTTCGTGGGAATAGAGATAGTTGGCGGTTTCGTATTCTTTGAAAAGTTTTTGTTCAACGGCTTTGTTGTGTTCAAGGCTGTTTTTTATTTTTTATTTGTTTGAAATTTTGTTAATAACTATACATAGATAATCTTTTAATGATAAGACAGCAGGTTCTGGTCCTGTTTATTCGTGTTCTACGCCCAAAGGCGCACCCGCCTCGGGCGGGGAATCCCTATCCCCGAGCCAAGAGAGATTAATTGAGGTCAAAGCCTCATTTTTATTTAATAAGATCCTAAATCTAGCGGCTCTAATCCTGTTATTTTGGCTTAATTGTATCATTTTGAAGTATATATATTGACTATTTATATCATAAATGATACAATTAAACTATATTAATACCTATAAATGATACAATTATGTCATTTTACTCCACATTGAATGATCGGCAAAAATCTATTATTGATTTTGCCAAGAAAGAAAAGACCTTTCAAACTGGTGATGTGTTTCCTGTTATCGAAAAAGAATTTGGCGTCTTACGACTGACTGTTGTTCGCGATTTATCATTTTTAGAAAAAAACAACATTCTAGAAAAACATGGAAAAGGACGATCGATTTCTTATAATATTTCCAGACAATATTTGACGCTTGAAAAAATTGATGTGGACAAATATTTTTCGCGACCTTTTTCAGATAGAGAAGCAAAATCATCATTTAATGAGGAAATTTTTTATATACTGAATAACGGTCTTTTTTCAGAAGATGAAATAGAAAGACTGGAAAAAATTAATAAAAAATATATTAATACAAGCAATAAGTTGACCAAAGACAGCCCGGTTATCCTTAGAAAAGAGTGGGAGCGCTTGATAATAGAGCTATCCTGGAAATCCTCAGAGATCGAAGGTAACACCTATACCTTACTTGAAACGGAGGCATTGATTAGGGAAATGCGTTTTGCCAAAGGGAAAGATAGAGCAGAAGCGCAAATGATATTAAATCATAAAAAAACACTTGATTTTATTTTAGCTAACAAAGATTATTTTAAAATTATCAACCCGGATAAAATCATAAAAATCCATGAGCTCTTAACGGAAAAAATAGATATTAAAAGAGATTTTAGGGATCATCCAGTTGGAATTACTGGAACGATTTATAGACCTCTGCCGAGAAAAAAAGCCATTGAAGATGCTATGAAAAAATTAGCAGAATCTCTTGTTGAGGTAGCGAACCCCTTTGTAAAATCTTTTATTATTCTTGTGATGATTGCGTATATTCATCCATTTGAAGATGGCAACAAGCGCACCTCACGCATTATTGCTAATGCAGTTTTACACGCCCATGATAAATCCATGCTATCTTATCGCAATGTTGATAGTGTTGAATACAAAAAAGCTATGTTGTTATTTTATGAACAAAATAATGTTTCTTATATGAAAGAAATTTTTATTCAACAATTTGAGTTTGCGGTGGAAAATTATTTTAGTTCAGGAGTATAGTTTGGATCAGCTAAAATATTTAAGCGACAAAGCAATAGTCTTTGTCGCTTTTATAATTTCACTAATTTTCCAATCCTAAAATCTCCTCCTCAATTTCCATCACACCAATCTCTTCCTCAATAATTAAATCCTTAATCTTCTTAATTTTCTCATCCCGTTCGCGGGAGTAGAGGTAGTTGGCGGTTTCGTATTCTTTGAAAAGTTTTTGTTCAACGGTTTTGTTGTATTCGAGGCTGTTTTTTAATTTTTTTAATTCTTTTTGAAGTTCGTTCTTTTTTTCGCGGATAATTTTTCGTTTTTCTTTTTCTATTTCTTTGAGCGCTTCGGAACCAAAAGGATCATTTTCGGTTTTGGGCGTGTCATCTAGATCAGATTTTAAATAGAGGTGATGTAGATATTCTTCGTATGTGTAATTAGTTAGTTTAACTGTGCCGTTATCAACCTCAATGATGGTATCTGCGAGACTATGGATAAAATCGCGGTTGTGGCTTATGAACAGGATTGTGGCCCGGCTTTGGCGAAGAGCTAACGCGAGCATTTCTACGGTTTCAAAATCAAGATGATTAGTTGGTTCATCCAAGAGGAGGACGTTGCAATTTTGCAAAAGCATACCGGCAATACAGAGGCGGGCTTTTTCGCCACCTGAAAGAATAGCAATACTTTTTTTGATATCGTCACCAAAAAAGAGAAAGTTGCCCGCAATTCGCAGGATATCTTCGCTTGTAACATTTGCTCCGGCCTGTCTTTCGAGATAAGAGCCGATTTGTTCTTTTGGATTCAACTCTCCGGCCGAGTGCTGGCTATAGCTTGCGATTTTTGTGTTTGGCATCCAGCGCAGATTACCGGATATTTTTGTTAGCTCGTTATTTAGTGTTTTGAGAAAAGTGGTTTTGCCTTGTCCATTGTCACCCAGAACCGCGATGTGATTACCGCGATCAATGTCGATTGTAATATTATTTGCAATAATTTTTTTGTCATAGCCAATGCTAAGGTTCTCGAGTCGGAGTGCAAGACCTTTTTTGTCCTCAACCGTTGGAATAACAATCTTGGCGTTTTTTAGTGATTGCCGAATCTCTACTTCGGTCAGACGTTTAATTTGTTTTATCTTTGCCTGCGCTTGTGCGGCTTTGGAGGCTTTGTATTGAAAACGATCAACAAATGATTGTAAATGTTTTTGGCGGAGTCGAATTTTTTTGTTGTAGCGCTCATCGGTTTTTTTCTTTAGTTCTTTTTGATCCAAATATGCATCCAAGGAGCAGGGGAATGAATAAAATTTTCCTTGGTCAACCTCTAGAGTTCTGTCGCATGTATTGTGCAAAAACTCTCTGTCATGTGAAATAATCAGATACGAACCGTTGTATGTTTTTAAAAAATTTTCCAAAAGGAGGAGCGTGCTTAGATCAAGATGATTTGTCGGTTCGTCCAGGAGCAAAAGATTCGGGTCGCGCAGAAGCATGGCGGCAAGGCGAACGCGCATTTGGTAGCCTCCGGAAAGGGCGGAGATTTTTGTTTCCAACAATTCGTTTTTTAATTGAAAATTGCCGGCAATTTTTGCGCATTCCCACGACTCCTTTTTACAGTCGCGTATCAGGTATTCAAGAACGGTTTCATTATCCTCAAATTTATTCTGCTGTTCCAGATATCCGATCCGAGTATTTTCAAAAATAATTATCTCACCACTATCAAATTTTTCCTCACCCAGTATTATTTTGAGAAGAGTAGTCTTTCCAGCCCCGTTTATACCAATCACCCCAATCTTTTGTTTTTTATCAACCATAAAACTCGCCTCAGAAAAAAGTAAACGCGGTCCGAATGATTTTGATATTTTTTTGATATGGAGGAGGGAAGACATTTTTATCTATTTTTAATTATAGGTAAATGATAGCATGAATTTGGGATTTTGGAAGTCCTATAAATATGCAGTGTATTAGCTTTTGCATATAATGAATTAAATGTTATAATTAGAGATATATAAATCATATGAAAAATAATCAACTAAACAGTGAAATTATAATCTATGAAGGTGGCAATGGCCAACTGAGCATTCAGGTGCGTCTCGTGGAAGAAAATGTATGGCTAAGTCAGCAACAGATTGCTGAACTTTATCAATCTTCTCGTACTAATATTGTTGAACATATCAAGCATATTTACAAAGATCAAGAAATGGATGATTTAGCAACTTGTCGGAAATTCCGACAGGTTCGAATGGAAGGTGGTCGTAACGTAGAGCGTGAATTGCCATTTTATAACCTAGAGATGATTATTGCAATTGGCTATCGTGTAAATTCCAGCACTGCTACCAAATTTCGCCAATGGGCAACAACACGATTAAAGGAATATATTGTCAAAGGTTTTGTTATGGACGATGAGCGTTTGAAAAATTTGGGTGGTGGTGGATATTGGAAAGAGCTTTTGGATCGCATTCGCGATATTCGTAGTAGCGAGAAGGTTTTATATCGTCAAATTCTTGATCTCTATGCTACTAGTATTGATTATAGTCCAAAGGCCTCAGAATCTGTTTTGTTTTTTAAAATCGTGCAAAATAAACTACATTATGCTGCTCATGGACATACGGCCGCGGAGGTAATTATTGAGCGTGCCGATGCCGGAAAGCCATTTATGGGTCTTTTGACTTTTTCAAAAGGCGGAGTTGTAAAAAGCGATATCGCCATTGCTAAGAATTATTTAACAGACAAGGAATTAAAGATTTTGAATAATTTGGTTTCTGGTTATTTTGATTTTGCAGAAGTTCAAGCCATGAAACAGCGACCAATGTATATGAAAGATTATATTAAACAGTTGGATGATATTTTGTCCGCCACTGGCGAGCGGATTTTGCTTGATGCTGGTACAGTGAGCCGCGAAGATGCAGTGGAAAAAGCAAAAGGAGAATACAAAAAATATCAAGCCAAAACCTTTAGTGAAGTTGAAAAAGCGTATTTAGATGCGATTACTTCAGTTCAGAAAAAGGTGGAGAAAAAAATGAAAAAAAGATGACATTATGCTGTTGTATTAATATTTGAATAAATATCTATTGCGCCACTCCATTGTAAATGCCACATTAAATCAATCAAACCCGCACATAAGCGGTAAAATAAGCCCATGTTTTTGGGCAAGGACTCGAACTTATCTTGTTGTTAGATTGCTAGCTTTTTAGTGACTCCCATAAGAACTCGGGTCACTAATATTATGAAAAATACAACAGAACGCAATGTCCAAGGCTTTAACGGGCTTGGCATAGCACCAAAACTTTTACAAATTTTAGCGGAACTTGAGTATTTAACTCCGACTCCGATTCAGGTGCAGGCGATTCCGGCCAGTCTTGAGCGAAAAGACCTTGTCGGTATCGCGCAAACCGGAACAGGTAAAACTTTAGCATTTGGAATTCCTATGCTTCAGCTTTTGGCTATTCACAAAGGAACAGGACTAGTTATTTTGCCAACACGCGAATTGGCTTTGCAGGTTGATGAAAACCTTAAGCAGATCGGAGCAAAAATCGGTTTGCGCACATCTGTGTTAATCGGCGGTGAACCGATCAATCGCCAGCTAAGAGCTTTAAAAACAAAACCGCACATTATAATCGCTACACCCGGAAGGCTTATCGATCATGCGGAAAGACGGTCGGTCGATTTGTCGTCTGTAAAAATTTTAGTCCTTGATGAAGCAGATATGATGCTTGATATGGGATTTTTGCCGCAGATAAAATCCATTCTCAAACTAGTGCCAAGAGAGAGGCAGACTATGCTTTTTTCTGCCACTATGCCGAGTCAAATCGTAAAAATTGCGGCCGACTATATGTCACTGCCAACCAGGATCGAGGTTGCGCCGGCTGGAACTTCGGCCGAGAATGTTGAGCAGGAGATTTTTGTGATAGACAAGGAAAGCAAATTTGATTATTTAAAAAAAATATTATCAGAAACCAAAGGTTCGGTACTTATCTTTATGCGTACCAAACATTCTGTCAAAGGACTGACTAGAAAAATCAGTCAGATTGGATTTAGCGCGGCTGAAATCCATTCCAACCGTTCTTTGGATCAGCGTCGTAGTGCTTTGGAAGGATTTAAAATGGGAAAATATCGGATATTGATCGCGACTGATATCGCAGCTCGGGGAATAGATGTGAAAGAGATTGAGCTGGTTATCAATTTTGATCTGCCGGAAAAATCCGGCGATTATGTCCATCGTATCGGACGTACTGCCCGCGCCGGAAAAAGTGGTAAAGCAATCTCATTTGTAATGCCGAGCCAGATAAAAAATCTGCGCGAGATTGAAAAGCTTATCAACAAAACTATTAAGACCGACAAGACCCCGGCCGAGCTGAGCGCGCTCATGCAGGCCAGCGGAAGCGAAAGCGCGCGCGGAGGGGCAAGGATGAGTATCACAAAAAGAAACGGAGTTATCCGCCGATCATTTAGCGCGCCGAAAAAATCGCGCGGTGTAAGTGCACAGAATAGGCCGAGTAACCCTATACAAAAAACAATGACAGACAGAGAAAAATTTCGTAGGTCAATTTCGGGTGGTGGGAGATAAAAAATGATACGATTATATTTAAAATATTTTGCTAATATTATAATAAAATAAAATATTTTTGTTAATTTTTTGTAAAAATGATACGATTATTACTATCTAATAATCAAAACATGTTCACTCGCTCTAAACAAAACCCAATCCTAAAACCAAATCCAAAAAACACCTGGGAAGCGGAAAAGCTGTATAATTCCGGGGCGATTTTTTTTGATGGAAAATATCATTTGTTTTATCGCGCGGTTGGTAAGGGTACGGATTGGAAATCTGCAATCGGTTATGCTGTGTCTCGTGACGGTGAGAATTTTCAAAGATTTGATACGCCACTTCTCTTTGGCGAGACTGAATCGGAAAAAAGAGGATTGGAAGATCCGCGGATTACAAAGATTGGTGATACGTTTTATATGGCATACGCGGCTTATGACGGAGTAACACCCAGATTGTGCGTTGCAACATCTTTGGATTTGAAAGTTTGGGAAAAGCAGTGTCCGGTTTTTTTTGATTGGAATTTTAAAAAGGCCGGCGGTGTTTATTTGGAATGGGATGAAGAGGGTGAGTTGCATGAGAAAGAAAAATTTAGTGAGTGGTCAAAATCGGGTGGAATCTTTCCGGAAAAAGTAAATGGAAAATATTTGATGCTCTTCGGTGAATATCGGATTTGGTTCGCGGAATCGGATGACGGTATTCATTGGATAGGTGATCAATCTCCATTTTTGGAACCGCGTGAAGGAGATTATTTTGATAATGCTTTTGTTGAAATGGGACCGCCGCCGATTAGAACTGAAAAAGGCTGGCTGGTTTTGTATCACGGTATAAATCAACAACATTGTTACAAGATTGGTTTTTTGCTTTTGGATTTAGTTGATCCAAAAAAGATTTTGTACCGTTCTGACAAACCGATTTTTGAGCCGGAAAAAGATTATGAAATGAGCGGTATTGTGGATGTTCTGCCAGGCGGACTTTCGGCTTTGCAAAAAATGTCTGACAAAGAATTGAAAAATTTTTTAGCCGAAGCCGAGAAAAAAGGTATTATGCCAAGAGTAACTTTTTGCTGTGGCGCTGTTGTTATTGGTGATACTTTGCGCATCTATTACGGTGCTAGCGATTCAGTGATTTGTACGGCTAGCGCAAGTTTGAGCGATATATTAAAATCCGCAGATATTTAAATATGAAAATAAAAAATGGAATTAACGCAATTTATTTGATGCAGATAATCGATGCTTTAGCTTTTTCCATATCCGGAATATTTATTCCGATCTTGATGCTGGATTATGGCTATGACTTCCGTGCGATTATTTATTATTTTATAATTCATAATTTGGTGCTTTTAGCCGGTTGTTTTGCCGCCGGTTACTTGGCGGAGGGATTGGGTTTTAAAAAGATTTTGCTTTTCCGCTATCCGTTTTTATTTTTTTATTTAATTTTTTTAATATATCTGAAAGAATTGGATATCAATATTTTTGTTTTGGCTGTTGCCAGCGGATTGCAATCCGCTTTTTATTATACGCCCTTGAACGTTTTGTTTGCGCGACACACAAACGCGAACGAGATGGGCGGTTCGCTTGGCAAGTTAATGGCATTGCCGCAGATAGCGGGTTTGGCAGGACCGTTTTTGGGCGGCGTAATTGTTTATTTTTTTGGATTCAAACCGCTTTTTGCCGCAACTTTTATAATTTCTTTCTGTTCAATGCTGCCACTTTTATTATCTCCAAGTTTGAAAGACAATTATCATTTTCGTCCAAAAAAAGGTTTGGCATTTTTTAAGAAACATCCAAAATTAATCTTGTCTGAAATATTTGATAACATCGGCGGCGAGACTGATGGAATAATTTGGCCGATTTTTGTATATTTTACTGTAAAAAATGTTGTTTCAATCGGGGCTTTGGGTACTTTGGTAGCGATTGGCTCCGCTCTTTTTACGCTGTATATCGGCAAACAGGTAAACAAGAAAAACGAGAAGTTCTTTATCCGCATAGCCGTACCTTTGCTCATGGTTAATTGGTTTGTTCGCTATGCGTTTTCAAATGAAATATTGATATACATCAGCACTCTGCTTTCCGGTGTGTTTACCGTTCTATTGATTTTGCCCTATACTCATCTGACTTTTAATAAGGCCAAGCAGGATATTAATGAGGATTTTTTTATCATTAAAGAAATACCGACTGTCATCGGTCGTTTACTGATCTTTGTTTTGGCGCTCTTATTTATAGACAATATCCAATCTCTTTTCCCACTTGTTGGTTTGTCATATTTGTATTTTTTGTTTTTGTAGATAAATTGACAATTACAAATATTTCAGATAAATTCTTGTTATACAAAAATGTTCGTTCAAATATTAATTAATTTTTTGGAGGTTTAAATGATGAATAAGAAAGGCGCAATAAAATCAAGAAAAAAACTTATTTTGGCGACTACTTCACCGCATCGGATAAAGGCATTTGAGACACTGGATATTCCGTTTGATTTTGAAGGGAGTGATGTTGAGGAGTATTTTGAAGGAAGACCAGATGGTCCGGAAAAATTGGTTATGTGCTTAGCCAAATTAAAAGCCGAGGCAGTGGCCAAAAACCACAAAGAAAATTGTATAATCATTGGTTTTGATTCTGTCGGTTGTTTTGAGGGAAAGATTTTGGAAAAACCAAAATCAAAAGCTGATGCTTTTAGGCGATTAAAGGCTTTGTCTGGAAATAAATATGAGTTTTATACTGGTATCCATCTTATTGATAATTATCTGGAAGGTGGACAGACGGCGTATTATTTGGCAATAAAAACTGAAGTATTGATGCGTGAATTGGAAACATCTGAAATCAACCATTACCTTATGCAGGATCCAAATTTTAAAACATACGCTATCGGCCACAGTACATTTGGAAATTATGGCGCGACTTTTGCAAAAGAGATTCATGGTAGTTACAATAATCTACTCTATGGATTGCCACTGGAAGCAGTAATCGAGATAATCAGGGTAGTCTGGTCCTGATTATAAAAAAATAAATATAAAACAGTATAGCGGTTACGAAAAATATGCGCAAAGCATAAATCGTAGCCGCTTTTTTTAAAATGAAAAAAAGCCGGTGATAATCTACCGGCTTTAATTTTAGGGTTTTATTTTTTTCCAGAATTGGCACCGCAATCCGGACATCTGATAAATTGGTGAGTTTTGTATTCCCGATATTCCGTTTTTCCTAAACGGAACATTGTTTTGCAGCCTCCGCAGGAGAAATGTCTTTGCCCTTTATCTTCTATGAGGGCAATATTTTCGTCCCGCTCAAGCCAATCGATTACAGCTTGTAACCTATCGTCTTGGCCGATTGTTACTCCTTGTTCCTGGAGAAGAAATAATAAATATTCCGATTGACCGACCTGTGCCTGCAAATGATCATTTCCTACCATCTTTTTTATGGATGATAAGAGTTTTTGTGGCGCAATCGTCTCTTCCGCGAATTTTTTGATCTTCTCCGCAAAATTGATGCTGTCAATGTTTTTGGGATTGTCGAAATGTTTTAAGATTGGAGAAAGTATTTTTGCCGACTCAATGGCTTCTCTAAGCTTTTTTTCACTTAAGTTTTCCAGAAGATGCACTAATAGTGCGCCACGAAAAGGACAATATTCATTAGTGTCTTGTTGAACCACACATCGCCACTCTTCTTTATCTCTTGGTAAAATGCCACTCCATCCTAGTTCTGGCTTGTAGCCATAAATTAAAACAATCTTGGTTCTGTTGTCGCATTTATTTGTAATATTTCCGTTTATTACTTCCCCTGATACATTGAATTTGACACTCACAAGATCAGCTTCCCTCGTTCGCGCATTATTTCTCCTCATTAGCATTGTTAACTCCTTTATTCAAAAATATTAATAAAATGTACAATTAATTTTTTATAATAGCATGTTTATATTATTTTGTCAATATGTTGTTTTTAAGCTTAAAATTAGCATAAAATACTAATATAATAATATTTATATAGCTATATGAATTATACTAGTTTAATATTAATGATTGTGGTATTATATCGATAATAATATGATAAATAATCAAGTAAAAGAAAAAATTAGAATAAAGGCAAAAACTTTTTTTAAAGACGCAAGCGGTTGTCATGATTGGTCGCATGTGGAGCGGGTTGTGAAACTGGCGATGAAAATCGGTAAGATTGAAAAGGCGGATTTGGATGTTTTGGAGGTTGCGGCTTTGTTGCATGATATTGGCAGAAAGGAAGAGATGAAAAGCAAAGGTAGCTTTTGTCATGCTGAGAAAGGGGCGGAAATAGCAAGATTGATTTTAGGGGATTTAAAAATTGACAAAGAAATTATCGATAGAATTTGCCATTGTATTATTTCTCATCGTAATCGAAATAACCATTTGCCAAAAACGATTGAGGCAAAAGTTTTGTTTGACGCGGACAAGCTGGATTCGATCGGTGCGATTGGGGTTGCCAGAGATTTTTTGTTTGCCGGCTACGCCGGATCAAAAAATTTGTATACCGGAAATGAAAAAATATTATCAAAACAGAAAAAAAATTATTCATATACAAAAGAAGATTCTGCGATATTGGAATATGAGATTATTTTAAAAAAGATTAAAAATAAAATGATTACGAAAACGGGAACAAAGTACGCGGTTGATAGGCATGCATATATGAAGAATTATTTTATTCGATTTTGGAAAGAGGTAGAGGGAAAATTATGACATACGATATTGTAATAATAGGAGGCGGTCCGGCTGGGATGATGGCGGCGGCAAGAGCAAGCGAGCGAGGTGCTCGCGTTTTGGTTTTGGAAAAAAATGAGAGTTTGGGTAAGAAACTTTTGGCAACCGGGCACGGGCGTTGTAATTTGAGCAATGTTTTTGCTGATGACAAAAATGTTATGCCGGCTTATGGGGTGAATTATAAATTTTTGTTTTCTGTTTTTGATCAGTTTGGTGTTGAAAAAACTTTGGATTTTTTTCATGGTCTGGGTCTGAAAACAAAAGTGGAAGACAATGGCCGGATTTTTCCGGAAAGCGATCGCGCCCTGGACGTGCGTTTGGTATTGGCAGAATATTTAAAGAAAAATAATGTTACAATATTATTCGGGTCAAAAGTTAAGTCTGTAATCGGGAAAAAGAATAAGATTGAAAAAATAGTTTTAGAAGATGGCAAAGAAATTGTTGCTAAAAATTATATTATTGCAACAGGTGGAAAATCTTACCCCGGTACTGGTTCAACCGGTGATGCGTATGAATGGCTCGCGGGTCTTGGCCATAAAATAATCGCTCCGCGTCCGGCTTTGACATCTGTGATAGTCAAAGAAAAATTTGTAAAAGACTTGGAAGGCACAAGCTTGAAAGATGTTGGAATCAGTATTTTTCAAAACAAGAAAAAAATAATCAGCCGGATAGGGGATTTGCTATTTACCGCCGATGGACTGAGCGGTCCGGTGATAATTGATTTGAGCCGTCAGATCGGCGCACTTCTATCAGAATCAGTTTTTGTAAAAATCGATTTGTTTCCCGCAGTTATGACAGATGTTTTGGAAAAGAAAATTCAGAATGATTTTCATAATAGTAATAATAAAATGTTTAAAAATTATTTAGCTGGTTTAGTATCTCCAAAATTGGTTCCGTCTATTATTAAATTATCCGGGATTTTCGAAAACAAATTAATCAATTCAATTTCAAAGGAAGAAAGAAAACGATTGGTTTTATTGCTCAAAGAATTTTGTTTTACTGTCAGCGGACTAGGTGGTTTTGAAAAAGCAATGGTAACTGCCGGCGGTGTTGATATAAAAGAAGTTGACCCCAAAACAATGCGCTCGCGATTATATAATAATTTGTTTTTAGCTGGTGAAGTTTTGGATTTGGATGGGCCTAGTGGCGGTTATAATCTGCAGATTTGTTGGAGTACGGGGTATGTGGCGGGAGAAAATGCTGTCAAATCCGTTTCGTAAAGGCTTAAATTAGCTATTCTCTCGCTGCGGAACTCTCGCGGCTCAGACAGTCCTCGCTTCGATAATAACTAATTTAAGCCTTTACTTCACTAGGGTTTTATGCAAATTCATCGTTTTTTTACGCCCTTGACAAAATACAAAAAGTATGAGACTATAAGTTTTGTGCTTATTAAAAAAGTTTAAATAATAAACTATTTGTACTCTTAACTCTTTAGCGGGCTGTCATAATTATATTTGCTTATAATAAATCTTTTTTGGAAATTATAATAAAAAAGATTTGAATTGACGGCTCAAAAATATTGTTATATTTTTTTGGGACTAGAGCAAATATAAATATGACCTACGCGATTGTGTTTTTTACAATCATCGTATTCGCTGATATTTAATAATTCTCCTTATGGGGCGTGTGGAAAGTGAGGTCGCCCAAATCGGATAATTATTAAATATCAGCAAATACTTTTTCGGATTAAAAAATACTTGCGTAAGTCATGTAAAATAAAATACATGACTACTTTTAAAGAACTGGGCCTTCATCCTGATGTGATGAAAGGTCTTGACGACTTGGGATTTGTTGAGCCTTCTCCGATTCAGGAGCAGGCGATTCCCTTTCTCTTAAAATCAAAAAAAGATCTGACTGCTTTGGCACAGACCGGAACCGGTAAGACGGCGGCTTTTGCGTTGCCAATTTTAAATCAGATCAAGGCGGACGGCAAAGAATTGCAAGCCTTTATTATTTGCCCAACACGCGAACTGTGTTTGCAGATTTCGCAGGATATTAAAAAATTTGCAAAATATTGCAAGGGTGTAACCGTTACCGCGGTTTATGGCGGAGAAAGAATCGAGTTTCAAATCAAGTCGCTTCGCAGTGGAGCTAATATCGTTGTTGGTACTCCGGGGCGCGTGCATGATTTGATTCGTAGAAAAATATTAAAACTGCAAAATATCAAATGGTTGGTTTTGGACGAAGCGGACGAGATGCTCGATATGGGATTCAAGGATGACCTTGATGCTATTTTAAGCGAAACGCCGGAAACAAGACAGACCATGCTTTTTTCTGCAACCATGTCAAAAAGCGTTCACGCAATTGCCAGACAGTACATGAAAGATGCGGAGGAGATAAGTATTGGCACAAAGAACGTTGGCGCGGAAAATGTCAGCCACGAGCATTATATTGTGCAAGGGCGAGATCGTTTCGAGGCTTTGAAAAGGATTCTTGATAATCTGCCAGGTGTATATGGCATTCTGTTTTGCCGTACTCGAAATGAAACTCAAGAGGTAGCGGATAAATTAAAACAAGCGAATTATGACGCCGAAGCGATGCATGGCGATATTTCACAGGGAATGCGTACAAAGATCATGGATCGATTCAAACGTAAACAAATCCGCTTATTGGTCGCGACCGATGTGGCGGCACGCGGAATTGATGTGAATGATTTGACGCATGTTATCAATTATAATTTTCCGGATCAGAACGAATCGTATACGCACAGAAGCGGAAGAACAGGGCGCGCGCAGAAAAGCGGGGTTTCGATCATTATTGCAACACCAAGGGAAACCAGAAGAATCAGAGAGATTGAAAATATAATCGGCAAAAAAATCGAATACAAAAAAGTGCCGAATGGCGAAGATATCTGTCGGAAACAGATTGATAATTTTTTGGAAGAAGTGAAAAATACGAAAATTAAAGATACTATTAGTGAAGAATATTTTTCGGAAATTTCGGAAAAATTAAAATCAATCAAAAAAGATGAGCTTGTCAAATATATTTTGGCAAGTAAATTCGGACATTTATTTGGCGACAAGAAAAATAAATATAATCTGAATGCTGACGCGCAGTCTTTTCGGGAGAAAAGAATCGGCGGAGTAAGCGGCGGCGATACTGTGAATCTAAAATTCAGTATCGGTAAGCGTCATGGTCTTGATGTCAAAGGTGTATTTGGTTTGATTAATTCCAAAAAAAGCTTGCTCGGAATCGAGGTTGGAAAAATAAATATCGCGCCGGAATATACGATAGTTTCTGTTGAAGAAAGACGCGCCGGAGATGTGCTAAAGCATTTAAACGGAACAAATTTTCGTGGCAAAAAATTAAATATTACAATAACCAATGAAAGCGCCGGTTTTTCACGGGGTGGTGGCGAGCGGAATAAGGGCTACAAGGGCAAAAAAGAAGGATTTAGAAAAAAACGTTATTAAAACTAAGATAAACTCTTTTCTTGTCATTCCCGCGAAGGCGGGAATCTTGGTGGCAAGAGCATATTACAAGTTTAAATAATTAATTGTCAAAAAACATATTAATAAAAACAAAATAGGTAATTTTACAACCAAGATTCCCGCCTTCGCGGGAATGACAAGGAGAATAATAAAATTCAAATTATTTATTTTTGAAATATTTTATCCATTAGCATTGATTTGTGTTATAATAATCTTATGAACTTCGACGAATTAAAAAAAATCTTAAAAGAAATCGGGGAGCCGGGATTTCGGTATCGGCAGATTAAGGATGCTTTTTGCAAGCAGGCGGTATTGCGATTTGATGAGATTAGAATTATTCCAAAAAAATTAGCCGTTGATTTGGAAGGAAAAATCAGTCCTTTGTCTTTTTCACTTGAAAAAATAGTTTCCGCAAAAAATAAGCTTTCCTACAAGGCTTTGTTTCGGCTGGATGATGGTCATTTGATAGAGTCCGTCTTGATTTCGGCAATATCCGGAACCTGGTCGGCCTGCCTTTCAAGCCAAGTCGGCTGTCAATTGGCCTGTCGATTTTGCGCGACTGGACAGAATGGATTTAAGCGTAATCTGACCAGCGAGGAAATTACCGATCAAGTTATTTTTTGGAAAAATTTTGTAAAAACCAATAATCTGCCTGGTACTTTTTCCCATATCGTTTTCATGGGCATGGGCGAGCCATTTTTGAACTGGACCGAAGTCAAGGCCGCGCTTTATCGGATAATCAGCCCGGATTATTTTGATTTTGGCGCTCGGCATATTTCCGTATCAACCAGCGGTATCGCGACCGGAATAAAAGAATTGGCCCGTGATTTTCCCCAAGTTAATTTGGCATTTTCTTTGGTTTTTCCAGACAACAAACAACGCGATGAGTATATGCCGGTTAATCGGCGTTTTAATCTGGAAGATATGCGCAAGGCGATTGAGTATTATATCGAAGTTACCAATCGTAAAGTCTTTTTGGAATACATAATGCTTGCCGGAGTCAATGACCAGCGCAATCATGCCGATAAGATTTGCGATTTTATTGATTCAATTGAAAATGGCGCGAAATTATTACATGTCAATCTGATCTCATATAATAGCACAAACGCAGAATTTAAATCATCTGACGCCAAGACTGTCAAAAATTTCTTAAATTTTTTACAGCGTAATCATATCAGCGCGACTATTCGAAAAAGTCTTGGTGAAGAAATTGATGGTGCTTGTGGACAGCTTGCAGGGCAAGCGAATTAAAATAACAATTTTTCTGGTAATTTTGTAGCTAAAATATAAGGTCTTCCTCTTTTGTCATCTCGACCGAGCGTAGCGAGCGGAGAGATCTATAATAGGTTCAAATTTGCACTTTTATCTTTACCTAATAATTATCGATTTGCAATTAATTTATAATCAATACATTAAAGATTTCTCCGCTTCGCTTCGCTCCGGTCGAAATGACAAAAAAAGGAATTTTTTATTTGTTTTTTAAGAAAATTATAAAAAATTATGCCCATAATATATTCATTCTTATTCTTCGGAACAATATTTTTTTCTCATTGGCTGATTTATCGTTTTTGCGTAAGACTTTTTAAAGTTACAAAAAAGCTAAGCCTAAATACGCTTCGGGTGGTTTTTATTTTTTTACCGTTAAGCTTTGTGATTGCTATGTTTGTGTCGCATATGTGGGATAACATTGTAACCAGAGCTTTTTATTTTTGTTCAGGGGTTTGGTATGGCGTATTTATCAATTTGTTAATCGCAACTTGTCTTTATTATTTTATAATTATTATCGCGCGACTTTTTAAAATAAATTTTAAGAATTTTATTCTCGCGAATTTTTTATTTGTTGTCGCTATTCTTGTTTCTATATTCGGTATACTCAATGTTCTGTATCCCGGTGTAAAAGAAATTGAAATAAATATCAAAGATTTGCCGAATGAATGGAAGGGGAAAACAATTGTTCAGCTGTCGGATGTGCATTTGGGAAAGGTACTGGGCGTTGATTATTTGAATCAAGTGATTGCCAAGACAAACGCGCTTAATCCCGATGTTGTTTTGATAACCGGAGATTTGTTTGACGGTATGGATGGATCGCTTGAACGGTTTGTAAATCCGCTAAGCACGTTAAAAGCGAATGAAGGAGTATTTTATGTTAACGGTAATCATGAAATATATTTGGGAGTTGACGAGGCTTTTTCAATTATTGAAAAAACAAATATCAAAACCCTAAAAGACGAAGTTGTTGATATAAAGGGATTGCAATTTATCGGCGTAAGCTACCCCGAACGCAATAGCGGCAATGCTATTGAAAAAATAATCAGCGAAAATAAAATTTTTGACAAGAATAAACCAAGTATTTTATTATTCCATTCGCCGACAAGCATTGATCAAAAAAATAATTTTGATCACAGGGAGTTATATTTTTCGCCTAACGTAGATTTTCAAACATCTATCAATTTGGGAGCTGATTTACAGCTGTCTGGGCATACGCACAACGGTCAGCTTTTTCCGTTTAATTATTTAACACACTTTGTATATGCTGGTTATGATTATGGTTTGCATAAAATCGGTGATTTTCAAATTTATATAGCCAGCGGTGTTGGCGTTTGGGGTCCGACAATGCGGACAAGTGGCCGGTCAGAGATTGTAAAGATTATTCTTCGTTCAGAAGAAAAACGTTGATTTTTGCGTATAATATATGAAGTAGATATTGAATTATGCCGGAAAATTCCAACATTGAGGAAAAAAGCGATGAAGAATTAGTCGGCTTGGCGATTAAAGATCAGGCTGTTTTTTTGCACATTATGAATCGTTATCAAGCAAAATTGCTCTATTATATCAAAAGAATTTCCGGGTTAAGCAATGACGAAGCGGAAGATGTGTTGCAGGATGTCTTTATAAAAATCTATCAAAATTTGAATGATTTTGACATTGATTTGAAGTTTTCTTCGTGGGCATATCGGATTACGCATAATCAGGTAATCAGTAATTTTCGAAAAATCCAAGCGCGTCCGCAAAACGCCGGCATTGATTTGAATGATGATTCATTGCGCGGCTTGGCGGCGGATTTGGATATTGAGGGGAAAATAGACAATAGTTTGTTAAGGGAAAAAATCAATAAGATTTTAAATAATTTGGAATATAAATATAAAGAAGTCTTGATTTTGAAATTTTTTGAAGAAAAAGATTATAAGGAAATTTCAGATATTTTAAAAAAACCCATGGGCACGGTTGCCTCACTCATGAATCGCGCGAAAATCAAGTTTCGGGAAGAAATGGATAGGCGGGATAGTTTGGAAATAAAATAATCATTTAAATTATATGGAAAAAAAAGATATTAGCCGCAAGGTTTTATCGGTAATTGAAGAAAAACATATTTCACCGACACCGAAATGGCAGTTTTTGCTCAAGGCTTTTTTGCTTTGGCTAAGCGGCGCGTTTTCACTCTTGGTCGGGGCGGCCGGTTTTTCTGTTATTATCCATCTGCTCAGATTTAATGACTGGGATGCTTATCGGCATATTAATAAAAATATATTTAGCTTTACATTGCTTACTTTGCCGTATTTTTGGATTTTGTTTTTAGCGTTATTCATATTTATTGTGGATTACAATTTTAAGCATACGAAAAGAGGCTATAAATACCGTTTACCGATTGTAGCGGCGGGGAGTATTTTTTTGAGCATGTTTTTGGGCACGGCTTTTTACGCGGCTGGCGTTGGAAGAGTAATTGATTTTACGCTTTCGGACAGATTGCCTTTTTATAATCAATTTGGAAATCGTCGTCCCATGATCTGGTCGGAACCGGAAAATGGGCGCTTGGCCGGAATGGTGTCGGAAATAAAAACAAAGGAGGAGTTCAGCTTGGTGGATTTTCAAGGACAGACTTGGTTGGTTATTGCCAAAGACGCTTCGGTCGCTCCGATGATTAGCATTGAGCCGGATGTGATGCTTCGTATTATTGGCGGTTTAACAGATGATGTTTCTGACAATCCGGTTTTTCAGGCAAAAATTATTCTTCCGGCTGAGCATTTTGGACCAAGACCGAGAATAGACGGCTTGCATTGCTGGGAAAGCCCCCTTGGATGTCCGAAGGTAAATCCGATGCCGGATATGTATCGCGATACTATACCGGAACGGTCTATGGAAAAATTTAGATAAAAGATTTTTAGCTTGTGGAATTAAAAATGCTTTTGTGATATCATAGAATTATTATTATTTAATAAAACTCCGTTTGATAAAAACGGAGTAATTATTTTTTTATGCCAAATATCCAAGAAATTTTCAACAACATCCAAAAATCCAAAAAAGAACAAAAAGAGATTAAATCAATGTATCGCGATGCCTTGTCAAATTCCAGCGGTTATCAAAAAGCGGTCGAGGAGCTTAATATTTTAAAAGAGAAAAAAAAGAAAATTGAAGAAAGTCTGCGCGACGATTTTCGGACTGAATTTGATAAATTAGAAGTTTTAAAGGCTGATATTGAAAATGATACAATGCTTTTAAGCGACGCGGCTTTGTCGGAATATATCAAAGGTAAGCATGTTGAAATAGTGGACGAATACGAAAATAAATATGAGCCGATTTTTAAAGTGCAGTTTAAAAAATCTTAGGAAAAACGTTTTTCGTTGCTTTCATTTTTTTTCTTATTGAAATTTATATTTATATTAGGTATAATATGATTATTGCTTATGCCTAATTTTACAGAAATTATTTTAGACAGAAAATTCTCAAAAATACTGCTTTTATTATTGTTATTGATATTTTCTGGATGTAGTATTAGCCAAAAAAAGAGTACAAGTAACTCAAATTGGCAAAACGAGGTGCTTTTGGCAGATGAATGCGGTTATGATGGTCTTAAATGTTGTGAGGATAAAGATCAACCCTGCAAGTACGGACAAAATTGCTGTGTCAATCCGGGTAATGATAAAGATAATTATTGTTCCGAGAGTTGTGAATTGGGTAAGGAAAAATCTTTTTGCCGGTCATCTGATCCAAGTTGTGATTTCGGTCTGGTTTGCCACAGTGATCGTTGTCTTACGTGTGGTAATGAAAATCAGCTTTGCTGTCAGGGGCAAAACGAATGTGCGGATAATCTTTTTTGCTTTAACGAAAAATGTGTAACCTGCGGACAGGTTGGAAATCCTTGCTGTCCGGGAGCGGAAGCATGCCAAAGACCGGAAAATACCGATAGGCGAAGCGAATGCAGTAATGGTGTCTGTCGCGATTGCGGTTATAGCAGTGGAGCGGCTTGTTTGAGCGAGCCTTTTTGTATACCGGGAAATCTGCACAACAATGATTCTTGTTATCGCTGTGGTGGTCTGAATCAACCTTGCTGTTCGACAGAAAAGAACGCGGATGCTTGTGACCAAAAGGAGAACTTGGAATGCTTGTCGGGGTTTTGTATTAATAAATAAGCCGTATTACACAGATACATTTTTCGAAATAATTAAATGTAAATATATTTCTATCATTCGTAGTATTTGAATATCATTTGTAGCATTAGCATTATGAATTCGTTAATAATTCGAATACTACAAATGATATTCAAATACTACAAATAATATACTAAGAGTTATAAAAATTTATGCAAAATTTAATCAAGCAAATTAATAAAAAAATTAATAGCATAATCTGGTCGCTGGTAAGCACGGGAATTGTGCTTTTGATGCTGGCTGTGTTGATTGTGTGGACTGATTTTATCTTGCGTCTGGTTTTTGGCATGTTCGTACTGGTTCTGGCTTATGCCTTCCTTTATGGTGCGTACAAAGTTTGGGCAATCAAGCGAGATATAGAAAATCATTTTAAGTTTTAATATGGTTAATCCCAATCTATCAAAAAAAAGCGATCAAAAAATTACGCTTACCGCAAATGCCAAGCGTTTGTTTCAGGTTGTTTACCGCGAACAGAACAAGAAAGATGAAAGGGGCGACGATGTCTCTCGAATCAACGTATCAGAATTGATTTCCAAGATGTCGTTTTATTATGAGAAAATCCGTAATACCGTTGATTATAAAGAAGAGCATCTTTTGCGCAAGAATGCGATTGAAAGAATCATAAAAAGATTGATTGTTATCGAGGGTACGATTTCGATCAAGGGCATTGATAGTATCGAAGTGGCGCGCAGTTTGTTGACCGAACTGATTCGGGCGGGATATTTGCCGAATAATGCCATTCCAGAAGACAAAATCGATGAGGTAGCGGCGGTTATCCAAAAATATTTGGACTTGAGAAGAGCGATAACCAAAACCAAGGGGAGAAGCATTGACGAAAAAATGGATTTGAATAGATGGATAATCGCTTTGGCCGCAAGCGATATCGAAGAACAGCTGGGACGAAATAAAATCAATCAAACGGTAGTTAGCTATATGAACGATGTCCTTTTGAAGAACATCGTGTTTCCTGAAAACGGCGATTTTGACAAGGATAAGGAAATTCAAATATTTTTAGGAATACATCGTTGTTTGCTCAAATTTGACAAGGATATGTTGAGCTTTATCTTGTTTAAATATTATAATGCCGAGTGGCAAAAACCAAGATTGGAAAAGATTGAAAAAGTAGCCGGAAATATCATTGTTTTACGACAAGCGATCGAGTCACAACTTAATCATCCTTTGCTCAAACAACTTAATCGCGTCATTAGTCGCTATACCGTATTTTTTTCCATTTTGACGGACGTGATAAAAGAAAATCCTGTCGTAGTTTACGAAAGTATCAAAAAAGATCCAAAAGCCTTTCCGCGCGAGATTAAGAACGCTTGCGAGAAGCGTTATGCCGAGGCTCGTAAAAAATTATGGCGCGCGGCTGTACGCAGTATAATTTATATTTTTATTACTAAATCTATCTTTGTTTTGTTATTGGAAATTCCGGCAACCAAATTGTTTGGAGAAGAAATCAACAATCTGACATTTTTTATCAATATCGCTTTTCCGGCGGTTTTACTATTTTTTATAGTACTGTTCACCAAAATACCTTCGGATGCCAATTCGAAAAAAATTGTAGAAGGCGTGGAGGAAATAGTTTTTGAAGAAAAGGAACGTAAGGATCATTTTAAATTAACGAAACCGGTCAAACGCAGCCAAAGCTCCGGTGTTGTCTTCGGTGTATTATATTTCATTACTTTCCTTTTATCGTTCGGCGGAGTTGTTTGGTTTTTGGGTAAGTTGAATTTTACCTGGGTTAGCATAATCATCTTTATATTCTTTCTGACATTTGTCAGCTTTTTCAGTATCCGTATCCGCCGCAATACCAAGGACATGATGATAATTCCGCCACGGGAGAATATCCTTAGCTTTGTCAGCGATTTTTTCTATGTACCAATCGTTGCCGTAGGAAAATGGCTGAGTGAAAAATTTTCCCAAATCAATGTTTTCGTTTTTATCTTGGACTTTATTATCGAAGCGCCGTTCAAGATATTTGTGGAGATTGCAGAGGAGTGGACGCGGTATGTTAGGGAGAGGAAGGAGGATATCGTGTAATTTTCGATTTCCGATTTTCGATTTACGAATAAAAAATTCGGAAATCGGAAATCGGAAATCGGAAATCAAAATATGTTATACATCGTAGCCACCCCAATCGGTAATCTCGAAGACATCTCTCTCCGCGCCTTGCGAATTCTCGGCGAGGTGGATTTTGTATTGTGTGAGGATACGCGTGTTACCAAGCGGATATTGGATTATTATAAAATTACTACACCGACGATTTCTTATCATCAGCATACTGATGCAAAGAAAGAAAACTATATTATTGATTTGCTTAGTGCCGGCAAGGATTTGGCGTTGGTTTCGGATGCCGGTACGCCGGGAATATCTGATCCGGGCGGAAAATTGGTAGCGGCGGCGATCGAGAAATTCGGCGAAGACATAAAAATCGAATCTGTACCCGGTCCGTCCGCGGTTACCGCGGCTTTGTCAATTTCCGGAATCGCGACCGATCGTTTTATGTTTTTGGGTTTTCCCCCACACAAGAAAGGCCGCCAGACCTTTTTAACCAAAATCGTTGACAGTGAATATCCGGTTGTTGTTTACGAATCCAAACATCGGATTTTAAAATTTTTGGATGAATTAAAAAAAGTTAATCAAGATATTATCAAGCATAATCTAATGGTTGACGAAAAACGGAGCAAAGGAATCGCGATGAACAAGGACATTGAAAGCAAAAAATCACTTATCACATCAGTAGTCGTTTGCCGCGAACTATCAAAAATGCACGAAACGGTTTATCGCGGCGAAGTCGAAGATATTATCAATAAGATAAAAGACAGTCAGAATGACCAGAAGGGGGAGTTTGTGGTTATTATTGGGAGATAAATGAAGTAAGAAGTGAGAATTTGGAAGTAAGAAGTTAAAAGTAAGAAGTTAGAAAAAAAGTATATAAAAATATGGATAAAGAAAAATTTTATATAACAACTACACTACCTTATGTTAACGCAGATCCGCATATCGGTTTTGCGGCTGAGATTGTGCGCGCTGACGTGTTGGCTCGTTGGGCGCGACAAGAAGGGAAAGATGTTTTTTTTAATACTGGGACGGATGAGTATGGTCTAAAGATTTTTCGCAAAGCGGAAGAACGAGGGGTCAGGACGCAAGAATATACGGATGAATACGCGGCCAGGTTTGATGATTTAAAAAAGGCTTTAAATTTGAGCTATAATAGCTTTATCCGGACAACCGATGAACGGCACAAAAGGTTGGCAGGAGATTTTTGGAAAAAGTGCGCCGCAAACGGCGATATATACAAAAAGGCTTATAAGATAAAATATTGTGTTGGCTGTGAACTTGAGCTTACCGAATCCGAATTGGTTGACGGCAAGTGTCCGCATCATCCCGGACAAGAGCTGGAATTGATTGAAGAAGAAAATTATTTTTTTAAATGGTCGGCATATGCCGATAAACTTTTGGATTTTTATGAAAAAAATCCAGATTTTATCGTGCCGGCACATCGCATGAATGAAATCAAGGCTTTTATCGGCAGGGGTTTGCAAGATTTTAGTATTTCTCGCTTAAAATCAAAAATGCCCTGGGGCGTGTCTGTGCCGGGAGACAGTGAACATGTCATGTATGTCTGGTTTGATGCGCTGACAAATTATATCAATTGTTTGGACTGGGATAAGGATTTTGAAAATTTTACATCAATTTGGGGGACAAAAGAATCACCAAATGCAATCCAAGTTGCCGGCAAGGATAATCTGCGCCAGCAAACAGCGATGTGGCAAGCCATGCTTATGTCTGCCGGATTTCCGACATCCAAGCAAATATTGATTTTTGGATTTATAACGTCTGATGGACAGAAAATGAGCAAATCAATCGGCAATGTCGTGAATCCGCATGACCTTGTCAAAAAATATGGAGTTGACGCGGTTCGTTATTATCTTTTGGCGGACTTAAAGCCTTTTGAGGATTCAGATTATACCGAAGAAAAATTTCGCGCAAAATTTCAAGCTGATCTTGCCAACGGACTTGGCAATTTGGTCGCGCGCACATCCAACTTGATCGAAAAAAATGAATTGGAATTTGATTTGATGCGTAATTCTGATCAAGATTTGATAATAAAATTCAGAAATGAAATTCAAGCTTATCATTTTGATGAGGCATTGAATATTCTTTGGAGCAAGCTAAGAGAAATGGACGAATACATATCGATCAAAGCGCCATGGAAGATGACGGACAAAGCTGAAATTTCCGAAGTTCTAAAAATCGTTGCGCAAAATATTTTGAACGTTGCGGACTTATTACAACCGTTTCTGCCGGAAACCGCGGAGAAAATCATTCAGCAATTCAGCGCGAAACGAATCAAAAAAGGCGATTCGTTGTTTCCGAGACTGTAGTTCTTCATTGTCATTCCCGCGTAGGCGGGAATCTTGGTTATAAAAGAATTTAACAAGAATTGGAAATTAGTTATTTTATATACAACTTAATTTAAGAAAATATAATAATTATCTTTACACCAAGATTCCCGCCTACGCGGGAATGACAAAAGTTAAAAACATGCCCATTATCGACGTAATCCTTGTAGTAATCCTCGCCGGCTTCGTATTTTACGGGCTTTTTTTCGGATTGATTCGAACGCTAGGGGCTTTTGTCGGCCTTTTGGTCGCGGCTTTTTTGGCAAGCCGTTTGTATTTACCCGTATCTGTTTGGGTAAACAGTTTTTTCTTTGGCTATGCCAATTTGGGAAAAGTTTTAGTTTTTGTTTTGCTTTTTTCCTTGATAAATCGCTTGGTCAGTTTTTTGTTTTATTTGCTTCACAGTGGTTTTAATTTGATCTCGATAATACCGTTTTTAAAAACATTCAATCGTTTGGGCGGTGTTGTCTTGGGTTTTTTAACCGGCTCTTTGTCTATCGGTTTATTTCTTTATTTTGTTTCCCGCTATTCCGTAATCGAACACTGGTTCGGGCAATGGCTTTCGCAATCCGAATTCGCGCCGTTTTTTTTAAAGTTTGCCAACGCTCTTCTGCCGCTTTTACCCGAAATCTTAAAAAAATTACAAAGTTTATATTAACATCATATTTCGATGGATAACCTAATTATAGATACGCACGCGCATCTGAATTTTAATTATTTCAAAGAGGATGCGGACAGCGTGATTCAAAAAACTTTAAACGAAAAAACCTGGATGATTAATGTCGGGGCGGAATACAAGACTTCGCGACGGGCATTGGATATTGCCAATCGTTATGAAAAAGGCGTTTATGCCGCCGTGGGTTTGCATCCGATGCATTTGTTTGAATTCAAGGCCGAGAGCAAGGATTATAGCTTTGATACGCGTGCGGAAATTTTTAATTATGACATATATGAAAAGCTTGCCAAGTTTGAAAAAGCAGTCGCTATCGGGGAAATCGGTTTGGATTATTATCACCTGGATCAAGTCGATGATATTAACAAAGTAAAAGACGCTCAAAAATACGCTTTTTATGAACAGCTTTTGCTCGCGCGCCGATTGGATCTGCCCGCTATCATCCATTGCCGCCAAGCGCATGACGACATGTTGGAAATTCTCAAGGATTTTCGCAAGGAACATGCCGATTTGATTCCCAAAGAAAAACCTTGGGCGGTCATGCATTGTTTTTCCGGCAACGAAGATCTGGCCTGGGAATATTTTGGACTGGGTTTGATAATCAGTTTTACCGGACTTATTACTTTTAGCCGGCAGTGGGATGATCTGATCCGCCGTTTGCCAAAGGACAAGTTTATGGTTGAGACTGATTGCCCGTTTATGACACCGGAACCTTACCGCGGTACGCGCAACGAGCCTATGTATGTTCGTCTGGTTGCCAAGCGAATTGCGGAAATAAAGAATATGAGCGAAGAAAGAGTGGTTGATCTGACCACAGAGAACGCTCGGCAATTTTTCAGGATATGATTTTTTTCTTCTGTGTCAAGTCTCTTGACTCTTGACACATAAGCTTTTTAGTCTACAATAAAAAATAAGCGATAACTTTAGACAATTTTTGTAGATAAAATAATAAAATAACTTAATTTTTTTTACATATTTTGCATGAAATCTGAAAATGAAAAGCAAACTAGCATTTGGTGGCAGCCGGCTTTGTCATTGTTTGTTCGTCTTTCGGCTTGGGTAGCATTTCCGGTAATAATAGCGACTTTTATTGGGCAATGGCTTGACAAAAAATATGATTCCGCGCCTTTTGGTTTGCTTGGAGTCGTTGGCGTTGCATTTGTTTTTTCAATGATTGGGCTAGTTTATGAGGCAAGTAAAGAATATGGGAAATTTAACAAAAAAAATGATTCTCGGAAAGAAGATGTCTGCACGGATAAACAACTCGCGCCACATGACATTCTAAAATAAATTTAATTATTTTAGAATGTCATGTTCGTAAAAGAATATTATTTTTTAAAAGCAAAAAAATGTCAGAACATGCCGAAAATTCCAACCAAGGAAGCGTATCCCATGAACATACGCTTTATGCTGAGCCGATTTTTCATGTTGGCGCTTTTACAGTTACAAATTCGATTTTGAATTCGTGGATTGTGGTTTTTTTGATTTTAGTGCTTAGTCTTTTTATTAGACGAAAAGTCCGCATTGTGCCAAAGGGGATACAGAATGTTTTTGAGATGGTGATTGAAAAATTTTTGGGCATATTTGATCTGGTTACTCAGTCACGTTCCCGGAGTTTAAAATTTTTTCCTTTGGTTTTTTCTTTTTTTATATTTATATTATTTTCAAATTGGATGGGGATATTGCCGGGCGTTGGATCTATTGGACAGATTGCTTACGCGCATGGCGAAAAAGTTTTTGTCCCTTATTTTCGCGGCGGAACCGCGGATCTGAATACGACTTTGGCCTTGGCAATTATCGGCGTAGTCGCCAGTCATATATTCGGCATTATCGCTTTGGGCGCTTGGCGCTATTTTAATAAGTTTATCAACATCAGGGCTTTTTTGGAGATACCTAAAAAAATTCGAAAAGATCCGATGATTATTTTTGTCAATCCGATCAAAGCTTTTGTCGGATTAATTGAGATTATCGGTGAAATTGCCAAAGTAGCCAGCCTTTCTTTCCGCTTATTCGGCAATGTTTTTGCGGGCGAGGTTTTGCTTGCCTCTATGTCCGCGATTCTGGCATTTGGCGTACCACTGCCTTTTATATTCCTTGAAGTGATAGTCGGCATGATTCAAGCTTTGATTTTTTCAGTTTTGATTCTGGCATATTTAACGATGAATACGAGCGCGGAGGAACATTAAAACGATAAATATTATTTAGATTATAATTCAAAGGTTTGTAGGCTTGTAGGCTTGTAGGATAGTAGTTTTTAAACTATACACTTGCGCGTCTAAAAAGCTACAGCTTAATAAATTTATGGAAAACATTATGTTGGCCAAGGCTTTGGCAATCGGTATCGGTTCGATCGCTCCGGCAATCGGCATTGGATTGATCGGCATGAAAGCGATGGAGGCGATTGGACGCAACCCGGAGGCGGCGGGCAAAATTTTAGTGCCTATGCTTTTGGCATCCGCATTCGCGGAGGCGATCGCGATTTACGCCTTGGTTATCGCATTCAGCATCAGTTAGTATTTTGACTATTGAGAGGCTAAAAGCCTCTCGGCGTTAAAATATTAATATATTTATATGGAATCACTTATCGAAATGTTTCATGTTGACGTCAAACTGCTTATCGCACAGATGCTTAATTTTGCGATTGTCATTGCGATTTTGTATTTTTTCGCGCTCAAGCCGATCTTGGCAGTTATGCGCGAGCGTACGGAAAAAATCGAAAAAAGCTTGCAAGACGCTGTTGCTATCGAGGAAAATATGAAAAAGACAGAAGCGCTTTGCCAGCATGAATTTAATGAGGCAAAGAAAGCCGCCGCTTTGATAATGTCGCAAGCCGGAGCGGAAGCGGAAAAAAAGCGCGAGAAAATGTTGCTACGGACAAAGGAAGAAATCGGAGAGATTATTAATGAGGAAAAAGAAAAAATGCGGTTAGAAAAGGCGCAGGTTTTAAAAGAAATAAAAGCCAGCGTAACGGATTTGGTGATTTCGGTAACAGAGAAGGTTATTGAAAAAAACCTGGATTCCAAGGATAATAAAGAGCTGATTAAAAGCATGATAAAATAACGATTTTTTCGTGGCATTGACTTTTTGCAGGATATAACTATAATATAAGTGGATAAGTATGCAGACGCAAAAAAGTCATAAGGATGAATATCCTTATTTATTTTTTGTTTAAAAAATATGAATGACGACAGTCTTTTGAGAAAACCTCATAGCGTTAGACAGTTGGCATTGGGGATGGCGGCTTATAGCAGCGCCTCTGTATTCGGCCCATTGGTATTATTTATCTTTTTGGGAATATTTTTAGACAAGCGATTTAATACAAGTCCGATTTTTTTGTTGCTTAGCGTTGCCGCGGCTTTTGTGCTTACTAATTTTCTTTTATTCAAAAAAGTACGATTGCTGATTAGAAAATTCAATGAATTGGATGAAAAAAAGAAAAGCGCAACCGCTGACGTAAAATCAGTCAATCAGTTATAAAGAATTTAATGAAATTTGATTCATCCTTAGTTTGTGTATATGAATATCTCATTAGCACCGGAAATATTATTTTATATCGGGAAGTTCGGGGTTAGCAATGCCATGTTATGGTCTTTTGTTTTAAGTCTTGTTATACTTATTTTCACCTTTTTTATAAGAAGAAATCTAAAACCGGTTCCCGGAAGAATACAGGCGGCAGTAGAGATTTTTTTTGAAGGCGCATATGATTTTACGCGCAGCGTGGTTGGAGATGATAGAAAAACGAAGAAAATTTTTCCTTTGGTTTTTACATTGTTTATTTTTATTTTGGCCGCAAACATGGCAACTTTTATTCCCGGACAATCTGCTCTAACTTTGCAAACAGAAGATGGTGTTGTTCCGGTTTTTCGAGCGATTATGTCTGACTACGGCTTGGTTTTTTTGCTTACGATTATTGTTGTGATATCTACTCAAATAGTAGCAATCGCAATCAATGGTCCATTTGGATACGTTGGTAAATATTTTAATGTAAAAGGTATCGCCAGTTTCTTTAAGCTGGCAGTTAAAGGTGAATTCAAGCCTGGATTACTTGCTCAAGGTTTTCTTGATTTATTCTTAGGATTAATGGATGTAGTTGGTGAAATTGCGAAAATTGTATCTCTTTCTTTTCGTTTGTTTGGCAATATGTTTGCCGGTGAAGTGTTGACTGCCGTTATGATGTTTTTGGCTCCGTTTTTTGTGCCTTTGCCATTCATGTTTTTGGGTATTTTAACGGCTGTTGTACAAGCTTTTGTATTTTCGGTTTTGACTTTGATATTTATCACAATGGCTTCGGAAACGCAGGCGGTAGAATAAAAAAATAATTAATTAAAATAAAAAATAATAGTAATAGTAATAAGGATTAAACTTTTTACTTTCACTTTTTTCAAAATTATGGATGTAGAATCAGCAAAAGTAATCGCAGCCGGCATTGCTGTCGGCCTTGGAGCTATCGGACCAGCTATCGGCGAGGGCGTAATTGCCGGAATGGCTTTGTCTGCAATCGGCAGAAATCCAGAGGCAAGCAACAAGATTATGCCTTTTATGTTTGCTACAATGGCAGTTGCCGAATCAACGGCAATTTACGCATTGGTAGTAGCGCTACTAATCCTTTTTGTTGTTTAAAAACAAAAAATATTTTGGTTCTTTATTATGCAAATATTTTGCTAAAGAACCAGAATCCTTTTGTTTTTAAAAATATAAATTTTATGGAATTATTCAATGCTTTAGGATTAAATGTAAAAACCTTATTGGCTCAGCTGATAAATTTTGCTGTTTTGTTTTTTGTTTTGTATCGCTTTGGTTATCGTCCGATGTTGAAATTTTTGGATGAACGGAAAGAAAAAATTGAAAAAGGAATAACAGACGCGGAAAAGGCCCAAGAAAAATTAATCCAGATGACTGAGGACGAGAAAAATATTATCAAAGAAGCTCGAAAAGAGGCTTTGGTTATGATTGAAAAGGCCAAGAATGATGCCGGAGAAAAGCGGAATGATATTTTGAAAAAAGCCAAAGAAGAGATTGGAAAAGTGATTGACATCGAAAAGGCGAAAATGCAGATTGAAAAAGCCGAGACTTTAAAAGAAATCAAGCGCGAAGCCGCCGAATTGATTATTGTTGCCATGGAAAAGGTTTTGGAGGCGCGGCTGGGGGATAAGAATGACAAGGAATTGATAAAAAAAATAGTAAAAGATTTGCAATAGTTTTTTAAAAAAAATACGCGAAAAAAAAATTATGAAAATTAAAGCAAAACAATACGCACTGGCATTGCTGGAATTATTAAAAGACAAGAAAGAAAAAGAGATTTCCGGATGTTTGGATAAATTTATAAAAGCGCTGATCCAGAATAATCAGATATCTCAGATAGACAAGATTCTTGATTTTTTTAATATTTATTGGAACAAGGAAAAAAGCGAAATCGACGCGGAAGTTTCGAGCGTTGAAGCTTTGGACAAGCATTCCTTGAAAGAGATAAGCGGGTATATCCAGACTAAATCACAGGCACAAAAAGTTAATTTGATTGAAAGGCAAGACAAAGAAATTTTGGGCGGAATGGTTTTGAAATATGGCGATAAGATTCTGGATAACAGTGTACGCGCCAGATTACGCGGTGTAAAAGCGGAGATGTTAAAATAATTGGTTCTTTAATACATTCTAAGGGTAAATTATTAAGCGTTTTCTTCTTCTTGTCATTCCCTCGAAGGCGGGAATCTTGGTTGAAAAATAGCAATATATTATTACATCTCGTATTCTTAACAACCATTTGATATAATCCTTATTATTTCCTGCTAACACCAAGATTCCCGATCTTTTAATATTTATTCCCTGCAGGACAATGGAATGTCGGGAATGACAAAGTGTTGTGTGAAATTTAAAATTTATTATTTAAAATTTATTATTTAAAATTTATTAAATATACTATGAGCAATACAAAAGATTTTATCGTTGAACAATTAAAAACGCAGATTGCGAATTATAAGTCCGAAGCCGAAGAGAAAAATTTTGGCCGCGTAATCGAAATCGGCGACGGAATTGCCAGAGTCTCTGGATTATCCGAGGTGATGATGTCCGAGATGCTTGAGTTTAAAACCGATGAAGGTTCGGTTTACGGCGTTGCTTTGAATCTGGAAGAAGACAGCGTGGGCGTGGTTATCTTGGGTGAGTACAATGCCATCAAAGAAGGCGACGAGGTTATTTCTCAGAAAAGAATCTTGCAGGTTCCGGTCGGAGAGAATATTATCGGCCGCGTAGTTGACCCCTTGGGAAAAGCCAAGGATGGCAAAGAGGATATCCGGACTGATAAATTTTATCCAATCGAAAAAGTGGCCCCGGGCGTTATTACACGCCAATCCGTAAATCAGCCTTTGCAAACCGGAATCAAAGCGATCGATTCTATGGTACCGATCGGTCGTGGTCAGCGCGAACTGATTATCGGCGATAGGCAGATCGGGAAAACCGCAATTGCGATTGACACGATTATCAACCAGAAAGGCAAAAACGTAAAATGCATCTATGTTGCAATTGGACAGAAAGAATCAAAGGTCGCCAATATCGTTGCGAAGTTGGAAGAGGCCGGCGCTATGGACTACACGGCGGTTGTTTTGGCAGGCGCTTCCGATACGGCATCGCTTTTGTATATCGCGCCTTATGCCGGATGCGCTATGGCGGAATATTTTTTGGATAAAGGCGAGGATGTTTTGATTGTTTATGATGATTTATCAAAACATGCCGTTGCTTATCGCGAAATGTCTTTGTTGCTCCGCCGCCCTCCGGGACGCGAGGCTTATCCGGGCGATGTTTTTTATCTGCATTCCCGCTTACTCGAAAGAGCTTGCCGTTTGAATCAAGACTACGGCGGCGGGTCTATTACCGCTTTGCCAATTATTGAAACTCAGGCCGGCGACGTTTCGGCGTATATTCCGACCAATGTTATCTCCATTACCGATGGACAGATTTATTTGGATCCCGATATGTTTAACAAAGGCAATCGGCCGGCAGTTGATGCCGGAATTTCCGTGTCTCGCGTCGGTAGTTCAGCGCAGACCAAGGCTATGAAAAAAGTTGCCAGCAAAATCAAGCTGGAAATCGCGCAATATCGCGAACTGGCGGCATTCGCTCAATTCAGTTCGGATCTTGATAAGGACACCAAGGCAAAATTGAATCGCGGTGCAAGATTGGTAGAACTTTTCAAACAGACTCAATATAGCGCCATGTCGGTTTCTGACCAAGTTTTTGTTTTCTTTTCCGCGATCAAAGGATTGTTGGATGATGTGCCTGTGGAAAAAATCAGCCTATTTGAAAAGGATATGCTTGCCTATCTCCATGATCAGATAAGTGATGTGGCCGAATCAATTGACAAGACCGGAAAACTGGAAGAAGCGGAAGAAGAAAAGATTAAAAAAGCAATCATGGATTTTAAAGATACGGTTGATTATTTAGTAAGCTTAGAATAAATAATATTTTTATTAATGAAAATAAATAAATGCCAAGCGCGAAAGTCATAAAAACCAGAATAAAATCGGTTAATAATACCAAAAAAATAACCAAGGCCATGGAAATGGTTGCCGCCGCCAAGATGCGCCGGTCGGTTGAGGCTGTACTCAGAACTAGGACTTATGCTAATTTGAGCTGGACCACGGTTATCAATCTTTCCAAAGCGGTCGGCGCGGCTGGTTCTTTGCATCCTTTGCTGACAAAAAAAGAAAAGGTTCGAAAGGTTGCTATTATTCTTTTGACTTCAAACAGGGGATTATGCGGTGGTTTTAATTCGGCGATTTTGAAAAAAACGCACGATTCGGTTGTGAAACACGAAAAAAATAAAGACGGCGAAAAGATTGAAACCGAAATTATCGTTGTCGGCAAAAAAGGCATGGGTGCTTATTCGCGCTATGGCTATAAAGTGATTGCCGAGTTTCCAAAAGTTGATATTGCATCCGAAGCACTTGAAATACGGCCGATTGCCAGCATGGCAGTCAGCGGCTATCTTGAAGGAAGATTTGATAAAGTGATGGTAGCTTTTACAGACTTTGTCAGCGCTTCGAGCCAGGCGCCGAGAATCAAGCAGTTATTGCCGGTTGACGTTGTTGCGGAAAAAGATCATTATCTGGGTGTAGTCGGTCGCGATACTCGAGTCGGTTTGGACCAGGAATATGTCAAGAAAAAAGAGGAAAAATATCTGAAAGAAAAAAAAGATTCATATACATTTACTTTTGAGCCTAGCCCGAAAGAAGTTTTGGACGATATGGTGCCACGCTTGATAGAGATCCAACTTTTTCAGGCGCTCTTGGAATCAAACGCTTCCGAGCATAGCGCGCGCATGACAGCCATGCATCAGGCATCTGAATCGGCAAAGGATTTGGCGGACAGACTGCAATTGTATTATAACAAAGCTAGGCAAGCCGCGATAACGAATGAGATAGCAGAAATCAGCGCCGGTGCGAATGCTTTAAAATAGGTTTTTGGGTTTTATAAAATTAATGGTTCTTATGATATCTATGTGGGTAAATAATAAACAATGTTATCCCTTTGTCATTCCCGTACCCCTCCGGGCATAAACTCCGGCGGGAATCCAGGGGAAAAGTGTTTAATGTTCTAAATAAGGAAAATTGATTAAAATATTCTAACCCTTTACCTCTAGATTCCCGATCATTTAATATCTATTCCCTGCCGGGGGCAAGAAGTGTCGGGAATGACAAGAGGATTTTACCCATAAAATTGTCAGAAGAAACAAAATAATTAAAATATAAAAAATATGACAAATGATAAGAATAATGCCGACAGCAAAATCGGGATTATAAAACAAGTGATCGGGGCAGTGGTTGACGTGTATTTTGAGGAAAACCTGCCCAAGATATATGATGCCTTGGAGGTTGAGGCGTTTAACGGCAAAGTTACCTTGGAGGTCCAGCAACATGTCGGTTTTAATGTCGTGCGCACGATTGCCATGAATTCGACCGATGGTCTGAAAAGAGGCGACAAGGCCGTAAATACCGGCAAGGGCATCAGCGTTCCGGTGGGTAATGCCACTTTGGGGCGGATTTTTAATGTTTTGGGAGAAGCGGTTGATGGCAAGGAACAGCCAAAAACGGAAAAAAGATACGAGATTCATCGTCCGGCGCCAAAGTTTATTGAACAATCAACCAAGACCGAAATCCTGGAAACAGGCATCAAGGTTATTGATCTGATTTGTCCGGTTGCCAAGGGCGGCAAAGTCGGAATGTTCGGCGGTGCCGGCGTCGGCAAGACAGTTGTTATTATGGAGCTTATCAATAATATCGCCAAAGCGCATGGCGGCTATTCTGTTTTTGCCGGAGTAGGCGAGAGAACGCGCGAAGGCAACGATTTGTATCAGGAAATGCAAGAAGGCGGTGTTATTGACAAAGTATCCATGGTTTATGGACAGATGAATGAATCGCCGGGTGCGCGCGCTCGCGTTGCTTTGTCCGGTTTGTCAGTAGCGGAATATTTTCGCGATGAACAGAATCAAGACGTATTATTTTTTGTTGACAATATTTTTCGTTTCACCCAAGCCGGCTCAGAGGTGTCCACGCTTTTAGGTCGAATGCCTTCCGCGGTGGGCTATCAGCCGACATTGGCAACAGAAATGGGCGAATTGCAAGAAAGGATCACCTCAACCAACAAAGGCTCGATCACATCTTTTCAGGCCGTGTATGTTCCAGCCGACGATTTGACTGATCCGGCACCGGCAACGACCTTTGGACATCTTGATTCTACGATCGTTTTGGCCCGTTCATTGTCGGAATTGGGTATTTATCCCGCTGTTGATCCTTTGGATTCTTCTTCGATATTGCTTGATCCGAAAGTGGTTGGTGAAAACCATTATCGCGTTGCGCGTGGTGTTCAGCAGGTTTTGCAAAGATACAAAGATTTGCAAGATATTATTGCTATTCTTGGTATGGAAGAATTGTCAGACGAGGATAAATTAGCTGTAACCAGGGCTCGGAAAATTCAAAAATTCCTTTCCCAGCCTTTTACGGTTGCTGAAGTGTTTACCGGGCACGCCGGCAAATATGTGAAACTGGAAGACACGATCAAAGGTTTTGATGAGATATTGCAAGGCAAGCATGATGATAAAAATGAAGATGATTTTTATATGAAAGGCGGAATCGAGGATGTAGGGAAATAATCATTGTCAGTAAGTACGCAAAACTCGCGTTTATTAAAAAAATATTAGCTGTAAAGCTTATGTTCGAAAATCATAAAATAATAAAATTTGAGATAGTTACGCAGGAAAGAGTGGTTATGAAAGAAATGATTTATCAAGTTACGGTTCCGACCAAAGAAGGTGAAATAACTATCATGCCCAAGCACATGCCTTTGGTTGCTATTTTGGTGCCTGGTGTTATCGAGATAAAGAAGGAAAACGGTGAGGTTGAAATCGCCAGCGTTTCCGGTGGATTTATCGAGGTATTGCGCAACAAAGTTGTTCTGCTTGCCGACACGGCGGAGAGAGCTATGGATATTGATGAAAAACGAGCAGAGGAAGCTAGAATTCGTGCAACAGATAATCTTAAAAATATCAGACAATTCGATGCAGAAGAATATGCCAGCATTAGTGGTGCGATTGCTAAAGAATTGGCGCGTACAAAGGCAGTTATCAAATGGAAAAAAATTAGAAAACCTTAGTTTAGGAATGCTATAGTTATAAAAAATGATTCTTTTTATAGAATCATTTTTTTGTTGATTTTTATGGATTATGGAGATATAATTTAATTAAACTAATTTATAAAAAAAATATGCAAAAATTTAATCATACCAAAATCATTTCCGCGATTATTTTTTTAATTGCCGTATTTTTAATCGGACTCTATCCTGCCGGCTGTTTATTGGCGCAAGATTTTGACAACGGATCGTCTGAAGATGAAATCGCCGAAACGGAGAATGAAAACGGTGGCTTGCCTGCCGTTCCGGCGATTGAAAGCTTTGAGGCGAAAGTGATTAAAATATTGGACCAAAAAGAATTAACAAGAGAGGACGCTTCGATTGTAATTCAGCAGAATCTGTTATTGTCCGGATTGTCCGGAAAATGGCAGGGGAAAGAAGTGGTTTACAACGGCATCTCAGATATCGAGGTCGCTAATGCCGGAGCGTACAAGATCGGAGATAAGGTTTTGGTTTCGCGATCAATAAATTCAGACGGCATGGAAGAATTTTATGTAACCGATTTTGTCAGACGGGGCTATTTGTATTTGCTTGGAGCGATTTTTTGTTTGATAATTATTTTGATCGGTCGAAAAAAAGGCATAAAGTCTTTGATTAGTTTGATTATCAGTTTTGTCATTATCATCAAATATATTTTGCCAAGCATATTAAACGGTGGCAATCCTTTGATAAGCGGTCTAATCGGCGCTTTTTTTATTTTGACAATCATGATTTATCTGACAGAAGGTTGGAGTAGAAAATCGTATTTGTCGGTACTAAGCGTTTTTGCCGCCCTTTTTTTGACACTAATTTTTTCTTGGCTATTTACATCGCTGACAAGATTATCGGGAATGTCCGAGGATGCCGTATTTTTGATCGGTCTGAGCAAATCAGTAATTAATTTTCAGGGTCTTTTATTGGCAGGAATGCTTATCGGCGCAATCGGCGTTTTGGATGATGTTATTGTCAGCCAGATTGAAGTTGTTAATCAAATCAAAACAATCAATCCGCAAATGAGGAACAGCGAAGTTTTTAAATCCGCTTTCAAAGTCGGCACAACCCATCTCGGTACAATGGTGAATACTTTATTCTTGACCTATGCCGGCGCTTCTTTGCCTTTGCTTTTATTATTCACCGTAAATCAAGGCGAGTTTTTAACATTCAGCCAGGTAATAAATAACGAGGTGATTGCAACGGAAATAATCAGGACACTAGTCGGAAGCATCGGTGTCGCGTTATCGATGCCGATTGCAACTTTTCTTGGGGCGTATCGTTTGTAACTAATATAAATATAATATTAAATTTATGAACACTTACAATTAGTACTCACAACTCATCAAACCCACCTGGTCGCCGCCATCTTGGCTCTTTGGCCCGGTGTGGACCTTTCTTTACGCGCTTATCGCGATCTCTTTTGGTAAAGTATTTTTTATGGGCTGGAAAAAAGAAATCAGCCTGCTGGTCGTTTTGCCTTTTGTTTTAAATTTGATTTTTAATTTCGCTTTTACGCCGCTGCAGTTCGGCCTCAAAAATAATTTGTTAGCCGCTATCGACATCCTGCTTGTCCTCGGCACGCTCATCTGGGCGATGGCCGCCATCTATCCACACATGAAATGGATTACCTATATCCAAATCCCGTACCTGCTCTGGGTATCATTCGCGACTGTGCTTCAATTGACTATTACTTATTTGAATAAATAGGATATAAAACAGATATTTGTATCAGATGAAAATAATTAAGGCTCTAGTCCGGGTATCTAGCCTAGAGTCCCAACATATATTAATATGACGAAATTTATTTTACACGGTGGTGAAACCGGTGTTCCAAATAAACATAATGAGGCATTTTATCAAGAATGGGTAAAAGATTTTGATAATGATAAGATTCCAACGATTTTGCTGGTATTTTTTTCAAGGCCAGATGAAATCTGGGGAGAGCTTGAGAAGTCTGACAGAGAAAGATTTGCAAAATATACCAATAATAGAAAAGCAAATTTTATTGTTGCTGATAGTGATATGGAAAAATTTAAAGCACAAATCAGACTGGCTGATGTTATTTATTTTAGAGGTGGTAAACCTGAAAAAATAATAGACACGATGAAAACAATTAAAGATGATTTTTTGGCATTAATCAAAGGTAAGATATTTGCAGGTTCGTCAGCTGGAGTTATGTTTCTTTCAGATTATTCGAGGAGTGTAGATAGAGGTTGGGATAAATGGTTTGGAATATTGCCGATAAATTCAATAGTACATTATACGGACGAGCTACACAAGGAAAGTTTAGAGGATTTTAAGAAGAAAAATCCTGATAATAAAAATGAGTATATTTTGTTACCTGAAACAGAATTTATCATAAAGAGGTTTTAAATTACTAATAATAGATTATTAATTTTTTAGAAAATGTTGAAAAGACAAAAAGCTTGTTTGTGTTTGAAAAAGATGCGATAATAAATACATGTTTAAACTCTTAAAATTTTTAAAACCATATTATCTCCAACTGATCGCGCTGGTGTTTTTGGTATTTGGAACGGTCGCGGCAACAATGCAGTTGCCGGAATATATGGCTAAAATAATTAACGATGGAATTATAAATTCCGATACCGGTTTAATTGCTAAGAACGGATTTTTGATGTTTTTGATTGCTTTTGGCGGCGCTATTAGCACTATTGGCGTCGGTTTTGTTGCCGCTCGGATCGCGACCGCTTTTAGCAGGGATGTGAGGAATAAAGTCTTTTCTCGGGTGGAAAGTTTCTCTTTGGTAGAATTCAATAAGTTTTCAACCGCCTCGCTGATAACACGTTCGACAAACGATATTCAGCAAATCCAAATGGTAATGGCCTTGCTTCTGCGCATGGTATTGCAGGCACCGGTTGCCGGGATTTGGGCGATATACAAAGCCTATCATTTGGCATCTTCGCTGTCGTGGACAATTGCATTGGCGGTCGCTGTTTTGCTTGGCGTTATTTTTGTAATGTTTATGGTGGCTGTGCCAAAATTCAAAATATTGCAAAAGCTGGTTGACAGGCTCAATCTTGTCGCCAGGGAAAATTTGACTGGCTTGCGCGTTATCCGGGCATTCAATGGCGAGAAAACCGAGCAAGCAAAATTTGAAAAAGCCAATGTTGATTTGACTGCGGCGAATCTTTTTGTAAATCGACTAATGGTTGTGATGCAACCGGCCATGATGCTGATCTTGAATCTAACTTCGGTTTTGATAGTTTGGGTAGGTGCGCGTTATATTAATACCGGGGGCCTGGATATCGGCAATATGATTGCGTTTATGCAATATGCCATGCAAGTGATAATGTCGTTTTTGATGATTTCCATGGTTTTTATTATGTTGCCGCGGGCAGCCGTATCCGCGGTACGAGTTAACGATGTTATCGAAACCGAGCCGCTAATCAAGGACCCGGTAGAGCCGGTTGTCGCAAACGATTTGCGCGGCGGTGTGGTTGAATTTAAAGACGTTACGTTCTGCTATGATGGAGCGGATACGCCCGTGATACGGAATATTTCTTTCAAGACTTGTCCAGGTGAGACAACCGCGATTATTGGTTCGACCGGATCAGGAAAGTCCACTTTGATCAATCTGATATCGCGTTTTTATGATATCAATTCCGGACAGATTTTACTCAACGGAGTTGATGTACGCGATTACAGGCTGGAAGATTTGTATGCCAAAATCGGTTATGTCCCGCAAAAGGCCGTTCTTTTTTCTGGAACGGTAGAATCAAATCTGAAATTTGGCGCACCGGACGCAAGCGATGTTGAAATCAAAAAGTCTTCCCAAGTTTCACAAGCAGAGGAATTTATTGAAAAGCTGGAAGGAAAATTTAATGCACCAATCGCGCAGGGCGGAGCGAATATTTCCGGCGGACAGAAACAAAAGCTTTCGATCGCGCGGGCGATAGTAAAAAATCCGGAAATATATATATTTGACGACAGTTTTTCCGCGCTTGATTTCAAGACGGATTCGATGCTCCGGAATGCCTTGAAACTAGAGACTGAAAAGAAAACAGTTTTGGTAGTCGCGCAGAGAATATCAACGATAATGTCTGCCGAAAAAATTATCGTATTAAACGAAGGCCGAATTGTCGGTGAAGGAACGCATAGCGAATTGTTGAAAAATTGCGATGTATATCGCGAGATTGCCTATTCACAGCTTTCCGAGGCGGAATTGGAACATTATCAGGTTGGAGTTGAGCGGAAGAGTGTTTAAAAATAGTTTTTCTGACAATTTTATAGGTAAAATGTTTTTGTCATTCCCGACACTCCTTGCCCCCGGCAGGGAATAGATATTAAATGCCTGCTCCGCAAGCGGAGCTGGCCGGGGATCGGGAATCCAGGGGCAAAAGGTTTGAATATTTTAATTCGTTATCCTGGTTTTGAATGTTAAGTGCTTCTCTCCCTGGATTCCCGCCTTCGCGGGAATGACAAGTTAAGAAGAAAAAGTCTTTTTTAACAAATAAAATTTACCGAAGAGTCAAATTAAATTTAATATGAGCAACAACAGTAAAACACAACCCAGCGCAAATACAGCTCGAATAGCGATGCCGATCGGTCCGGGTCGGGCGGGGCAGGCCGGTATGAGCTTGGTTGTAAAACCGAAAGATTTTTCGGCTACAATGAAAAAATTAATCGCATATTTAAAACCGTTTTGGATTGCGATAATTTTTGTAATTGTTTTTGCGGTTGCCAGCGCGCTATTTGCTATAGTCAGTCCAAAGATTCTTGGTAATATGACCAATCAGGTTGTCAGCGATTATATGCGGATAAAAGCTTTTGACAGTGGCGTTGCAATGCCCACTAGGCCGGAAATTGACTTTGGCGCGCTTTGGGTTTTTGCAATTGAGCTTTTGGCATTATATTTGTTAAGCGCATTTTTCAGCTATATTCAGGGCTGGATAATGACCGATGTTTCGCAAAAGGCAACGTATAAGCTTCGCCGCGATATTTCCGAAAAAATCAATCGCTTGCCGCTTGCGTATTTTGATAAAAGAACTTTTGGCGATGTTTTGTCGCGCGTTACGAATGATGTTGATACCGTAAGCCAAACCTTGAATCAAAGCTTGACGCAGATTATCACGTCAGTAACCATGATTATCGGCATCTTGATTATGATGTTTACAATTTCTTGGCAGATGACTATCGTGTCGCTCGTGCTTGTGCCTTTGAGCTTTGTTTTGATAACCGTAATCGTAAAAAAATCTCAGCATTATTTTAAGGAACAGCAAAATACGCTCGGCGAGCTGAATGGACATATCGAAGAAATGTATGCCGGACATAATGTTATGCGCGTATTTAACGGCGAAGAACGATCGGTTTTGAAATTCAAAAATATAAATGCCAGACTCTATGACAGCGCTTGGAAATCGCAATTTTTATCCGGACTGATGATGCCGATTATGATGTTTGTCAGTAATCTCGGTTTTGTCGGCGTATCGGTTTTGGGCGGATTTTTGGCCATCAAAGGCGTATTGCGAATCGGCGATATCCAAGCCTTTATCCAATACGTAAATCAATTCAATCAACCGATTATGCAGACCGCGAATATCGCCAATGTCTTGCAATCGACCGCGGCATCGGCGGAACGCGTGTTTGAATTTTTGGAAGAAAAAGAAGAGCCAACCGAAAAAGACAAGTTGTCTGCGCCAAAGATTATCCAGGGCGGAGTGTCTTTTGAAAATGTTGTTTTCGGCTATAGTCAGGACAAGCCGATTATAAAAGGCCTCAATGCCGAGATACGCCCCGGGCAAAAGATCGCAATTGTCGGTCCGACAGGAGCAGGCAAGACAACGATTGTGAATTTGTTAATGCGTTTTTACGAGGTGAATGAAGGCGCTATCAAAATTGATGGCATTGATATCCGCGAAATGAAGCGGGGAGAAATACGCAAAATGTTTGGCATGGTTTTGCAAGATACTTGGCTCTTTAACGGCACAATTCGCGAGAATATCGCGTACGGAAAACCGGATGCAACAGAGGATGAAATAGTCGCCGCCGCGCGAGCTGCGCACGCGGATCATTTTATCCATGCCCTGCCCCAAGGCTATGATTTGGTATTAAACGAAGAGGCAGACAATATTTCCCAAGGCGAAAAACAGCTATTAACGATTGCCAGGGCAATGCTGATAAAAACGCCAATGCTGATACTGGACGAAGCCACCAGCTCGGTCGATACGCGTACGGAATTTTTGATCCAAGAAGCCATGGAAAATTTAATGAAGGGTAAGACTAGCTTTGTCATTGCCCATCGTCTTTCAACCATTCGTAATGCTGATTTAATTTTGGTTATGAAAGATGGTAATATCGTTGAACAGGGGAATCATGAAGAGTTGCTTTTGAAAAAAGGTTTTTATGAGTCTTTGTATAATAGCCAGTTTGCGGAGGTGTTGGATGTGTCGTGATTATTATTTTAAGTAAAATTGAATTAATCGAGAGACAACAGTAAATCATCTTCATCTTGGTCGTCTCCGCCGGCTTCTATGGTTTTTTTCTTTAGATTTTTATAAAAAATATTAATTTTTCGAAGTTCATCCAGATTTAGCGCCTCAAGATTTTTTTGGCTTACATTTTTTTTGATTCCATTTTTTATTAACAACTCTTTAAATAAAGTATTTTTATAATATAATTCTTGCGCTAAAAAATTTATAATATATTTTTTTTCATTCTTTTCATTAATATTATCCGTGATGGCTTTGTTTTTATTTTTTTTCTCCATTTCATTTATCACTTCGTTTTTGTCTATATTTAATTTTTCTATTTCTTTGATAAATATTTCTAATTCTTCAATATTTAATTCGTTTATAAAATCATAACTTCCTTTTTCAATATTAATATATATGTCATAGTTTTTTGAAAAATATTCATTTGTTTTATCAAGACAGATTTGAAAATAATTTTTTATAATATCTGTGCCTAAGCTGTCTTTTAATTTAAAAAAATTTTTAATTAAATTTTTTCTTTTTTCTATTTCTTGTTCTATTTTAACAATTAAATCTAAATATTCTTCTTTTGAGAACAAGGGATTAACTTCATTGTTTTTTATTTGATCAATGTCATCTTGAAAAAGATTTATTTTATTTTTAGTATCTTCACTACAATATTTATAATTTCGTAGTAAATCATTTAATTTTTGAATTAACTCGTCGTATTCTACTATTTCTATTTTTTTGTCCAATGAATTTAGAATAATTTTTTCTTGTTTCATAATTTTTATTTATTAACTATTTTTATTGTACCACATTTTTTATATTACTAAAATTAGTTATTTTAAAACAGCCTTGACTTTCGTTTTTTGTTCGCTTATAATATAGTTAGGTTAAAAAACTTAAAATTAATAACATATGCTAGAAAAAATAAACGAGCCAATCGAAGTTATAGTTAATTTTAATAGTCAAAAAGTTATGCCTATTCAATTCCGCTGGCGCGATAAGGATTATTTTATAAAAAAATTAAATCTAGTACACAAAGAGCGTGAAGGCAATGACAAGGTTTATTATTTCAGTGTTTCTGATGATGCGAACTATTATCGTCTGGCATTCTTTACGTGCGACCTTAGTTGGCGGATAGAGGAGTTGTTTTTTGAGGGATGATACTAAGGTTTAATGCAAAATGTAAATCTCAAAATGCAAAATGATAATGTAAAATTAAAAATTATTTATTTTGTCATTTCGTAGCGAAGCGGAGAAATCCCTTAACTGTGAAAATGGCAAAGTTAAGAGATTTCTCCATTCGCTTCGCTCATTGCGAAATGACAAAATATAAAGTTTTTTAAATCTCAATTTAATCCATATGCCCCGCATAATAATGCACATCGACATGAATTCCTATTTTGCCTCAGTAGAACAGCAGGCGAATCCTTTTTTGCGTGGCCGGTCAGTTGGCGTTTGTTCTTATCTTTCGCCGGGCGGTTGCATCATCGCTTCGTCTGCCGAGGCCAAGGCGCGTGGTATCAAAACCGGCTGTCGGGCAGACAAGGCTCGCATACTTGACCCCGACGTTGTTTTACTCGAAAACGAGCCGGCCAAATACCGTTCGACCACTGAAAAAATATTCGCTATTTTAAAATCTTATAGTGGCACAATCGAGCCATACAGCATTGACGAAGCGTTTATTGATTTGACCGGCTGGGTTAGCGACTATGCCAAGGCCGCGTGTTTGGCGCGCGAGATCCAGTCCAGGATAAAAGACGAAGTAGGCGAATGGCTGAATTGCTCGATCGGTATTTCGTGGACAAAGTTTTTGGCAAAATTCGCCGGTGATATCGCGCCCAAAAAAGGCGTTTTGACGATAGATAGCAATGAAAAATTAGTAGAAGTATTGCGCGACCGGCCGCTGTGCGATGCCTGGGGTATCAACGTTCGCACAGAAGCGCGCTTGAATATACTTGGGATAAAAGATTTGCTGGACCTTAGAAATTTCCGCGAAGACAAGATCCGACACAGCCTGGGGCGCTACGGCCAATATCTTTGGTCCAATGTAAACGGCATTGAAATCAGCCAAGTGAGCGACGGTTCGCCCGCGCCAAAATCAATCGGCCATTCCTATTGCTTGCCAAAGAAAACAACTGACAAAAAATATCTCAGCCAAGTACTCTACAAACTATGCGAAAAGACCGGCCGGCGTTTGCGCGGCAATGGTCTCGAGGCATCGAGTATGCATATCGGCTGGTCATATATCCGCGATGGCGGTTATTTCCGCAGTTTTAAAACCAAAGAAAAGCTATTTACGACCGAAGAAATATTTCGGCATGCCAACCAGGTTTTAGAAAAAACACAGCTAATCATGCCAGTCCGCATGCTAGCCGTATCTGTTGGCACCTTACTACCTGTCACCAGCCAATTATCGTTATTTGAAGACTATATAAGTAAAAAAGAATTAAGTCTGGCGATTGATAAGATTAATGATAAATACCGAGAATACACTGTTGTCCGCGGACAAATGTTCAATACGGGCGATATGGCTAGAGATAGGATTGGGTTTAGGAAAATTGGATAAAATGGTATAATGATAGAGATAATTGTAAATTTAAAATTTTAAGTTTTAAATAAATTTTTATTAATCAATTTTCATATGTGCGGCGGAGCGGGTTTTAAAATAAAAAATATTCCGGAGAGTGAATTGAAAAAATACTACTCTCCGGAATTAATAAAACGATTTAAAGACGCGGGAAAAATCGAATCCTTTTTTTGGCAAAAAAATGCTGTGTTGCCTGTGGCAGAAAAAAATGGCACACGACTCATGATTTGGGGAAACAAAGACAAGGATATAAGACTACCAAAGACAGGCTGGGCCAGGGAAGAATCATTAAAAGAGGGCAAATGGGATTATCTGCATCCCGAGGTTGTTGATATTCCAATCGAAGATGGCTATGAAAAAAAGACCAAGTTCAAATTGCCTAGTGGCACAAAGGGGATTGTCGTTCAGAAAGGCGAGGATAGTAGGGTGTATATGATAACCAGGGAAGCTAGTCAGGAATACCAAAAAGAAACAGGACATGATTGTGAACTTTTGGGGGAGAAGATTGATTATAGTAAAATTTTATCAGAAGTAAAAAAATGATTTGAATTTTATATTTTAATCTCCCTAAGCAGACCCGAAAACTCCTCTAATTTTTTTATTTTGTTTTCCGGAATAATTTCTTCGCAATAAATTTCCATGCGCTCCATGCCTTCGCTTAATTTTGTTTTGCCTCCTGGCGCAAGTACGACGTAACTAACGCGCGCATCATGTTCGTTTGCTTCTTTTTTGATCAATCCAATTTTTTCCATAGGCAAGAGCAGGCGGGTGATGCCCGATGCGGTTAGTCCGAGTTTTTCAGCCAGATCGATTCTACGCATTTTTGCGCCGTCGGCAAGGCTAAGGTGATAAAGAATGATAAGCTCATTAAAACCGATGCCATTTAAGCGCGCATCCAGCCGTCGGCTTAGTTCGGTCTGAAATTTGGCGATGCTTATGCAGAAATTAATTGATGTGTTGATTTTTTTCATAATTATTATTTATTTAATTAATTGTTGATAAGTCAAGTATATGTTAAATAAATAATTTTGTCAAGTATTTTATTGTCAAATTTATTTATTTAAAAAAAGAAGCGTTGACCGATCAGTTGGTCAACGCTTTTGTGTTTTTCATTCCAGAGCGATTTGTTCCTCTGGAATTCCATACTTTAGTTTGTATGTTTTTAGAAAATTATTAAATGGTTCAGTGATCTGAATGATGGTCGCGCCTGTTCCTACTGAAACCAGACCATCTTTGCCCATAAATTGCGTTCCGTCACTGTTATCTGCATCTTTAGGGTAGGTTTTTTCTATTACCCAATGACGCATTACTTTGCCGCCGTTTTGATCGATAATTAGCCAGCTTCCCTTAACTGTGCCGGAAAACAAACGAGTTTTGTAAATTTCTCCAGATGCAGTAAAAAAAGAACCGATTACAAAAATTAGGCATAAGACGGCGCATATTGATGAATATTTTCTTTGATTTTCTTCAGCAATAAACCAACATACGGATCCGATTAAACCAAAGCCAAAGATAATAACAATTAATAAAAACATTTTTCTTCTCCTTTGTTTTGTGGTTAAGTTTAAAAAGTACAAAAATTAATTTTATATATTAGCATATAATTATTTTTTTGTCAATCTTTTTTTGTCAATCTATTGTTCGTTTTATGTTCGTATGATATAATATATGGTATAATGTGTATAACTTTTAAAAATATGAAAAAACAAAAAAAATTAAACAATAAATTAGCGGTTTTTCAGGCAAAGAACGGCGCGATTGAGGTGCGGACAGATTCTGATAAAGAAACAGTTTGGGCGACACAGGCGCAAATTGCAGCTATTTTTGAGATTGAAAGGTCTGTTGTGACAAAACATATTAGAAATATCATAAATGATGGAGAATTGGCAGAAAATTCAGTATGTGCAATTTTTGCACATACTGCTTCTGATGGAAAAACTTATGATGTTAAAATGTATAATTTAGATGTTATTTTAGCAGTAGGTTATAGAACAAATTCTGTTCGCGCGGTTGAGTTTCGTCAATGGGCAACTAAGACATTAAAGGAGTATATAACAAAAAGTTTTGTTGTAAGCAAGAGAATAATTGGAAGTAATTATGCTAAATTTTTACAATCAGTAGAAGATGTCAAAAGTCTTTTACCAGCTGATATAAATCTGGACAATAAAAGTATTTTGGAATTAGTAAAAACGTTTGCCGATACCTGGTTGTCTTTGGATGCCTATGACAAAGATGAATTGAAAATAAAAACAATTACAAAGCGCAAAGTTAAATTAACTGCTGATGAGTTGGCGCAAGCGATTGCTGATTTTAAAGCTCTGTTGATAAAAAAACAAGAAGCAACGGATCTTTTTGCCATGGAACGGCAACAAGACAGTTTAGCTGGTATTGTCGGCAATGTCATGCAAGGCTTTGGCGGGCAGGATGTTTATCCCGGGTTGGAAGAAAAGGCGGCGCATTTGCTTGTTACAATTGCAGCAATTAGGG
>DOSJ01000022.1 GCA_003514005.1 Candidatus Falkowiibacteriota bacterium | reverse complement strand
CAAATATTTGTGTGTTGTTTTTTTAAAACTATTCAATAAATTTTATGGTAAATCCCTTGTCATTCCTGACACACAATAGCCCCGCAGGGAATGTATTACTAAATGATCAGGAATCCAGGAGGAAAAGATTTAAATATTTTTAAACGTCTAAGGGTTTAATAACGTATGTAACATTTTCCCCTGGATTCCCGCCTACGCGGGAATGACAAAATGAAGAAAAAATATACGTATAAAGAATTATTTGAAGAATTTTATTAACTTACCCCCTCAAATAATCTGATTTTTCCAATAGCTTAATCTTTTCTTTCAGGCTGGAAAAATTATTTAAAGTCGCGTTTTCTTTGATAATTTTTTCTGCTTCCTCGCGCGCGGCTTTGATAAGCGTGTAATCAAAAAGCGAGGCGATCTTGAGCTCGGGAAAGCCTTTTTGCAATGCGCCGTAGACTTCGCCTGGACCGCGGTGTTTTAGGTCGATTTTTGCCAAAGAGAAACCGTCTGCGTATTTTGTCATTGCGTCCAAACGCACGAGAGTATTTGGGTTGTCGCTTTCGGTAAATAACAGGCAGTACGACTGATGCTCGCCACGTCCGACGCGTCCGCGGAATTGATGCAATTGGGCTAGGCCAAAATGGTCAGCGGCTTCAATCATCATCACGCTGGCATTGGGAATATCCACGCCTACTTCAATAACCGATGTGGAAACCAAGATTTTTATCTTGTTATTAATAAAATCTTGTATAATGGCGTCTTTGTCTTTTGCCTTCATGCGTCCATGTAACATGCCGATTTTCAGGTCAGGAAATATTTCTTTGTCCAATTTTTTAAACTCTTCATTGACTGATTTTATTCCCATTTTGTCGGATATATCGATAAGCGGGCAGATTACAAATACCTGTTGATTTTGCGCAATTAAATTTCTGATAAAAGCATAAGCCTTTTCGCGATTATCTTCGGAAACCACGCGCGTGATAATCGGCCGGCGTCCGGGCGGCATTTCGTTGATTATGGAAATATCCAGATCACCGTAAATAGTCAGAGCGAGCGAGCGGGGGATAGGTGTAGCTGTCATTGACAAAAGATGCGGCGTAAAATTGTTTTGTTTTTTGTCTTTTGTATTCCGCGATTTATCTATCAATATTTTTCGCTGTTCCACGCCAAAACGATGCTGTTCATCGATTATTGCCAGGTCGAGATTGGCAAATTCCAGCTTTTCCTGAATCAAAGCGTGCGTCCCGATAATAATTTTTATTTCGCCGGATTTAATTTTGTCAAAAAGTGCTTGCTTGGTTTTGGCTTTGCTTTTTTCAGTAAAATCAGGCAGATTGGTTTTTTGTTCACTATGGGTGATAAGGCAAATATTGATATTTTGCGCTTGCAATAATTTTTGGATAGAAGCAAAATGCTGTTTTGCCAAAATTTCCGTCGGCACCATCAAAACCGCTTGGGCGTTATTCAAACTTGCGGCCAGCATGGCGATTAGCGCGACTATGGTTTTACCACTGCCAACATCGCCTTCCAATAGACGTGTCATCGGTTCTTGTTTCGCCATGTCCAAGAGGATTTCCCAGCTGGCTTTTTTTTGCGCGTCAGTCAGTTTGAAGGGAAGACTAGAAACAAAATCGCGGATAGCTTCTTCGGGAAAGGGTAGGGGTGTCGCTTGGCTTTGGCGCAATTCGTTTTTAATTAACTGTGATTGCAGTTGGATTATAAAAAGCTCGTCAAAAGCTAGACGTTTTTTTGCGATTTCAATATCATTTAAATTTTGCGGAAAATGGATTTTTTTAAGCGCTTCCGCAAGTGGCAAAAGTTTTTGCGATTCCAAAATTTGTTTCGGTAACCATTCGGAGATTGCACTTTGCTTGATAACTTGCGATATTAAAAAACGCAATTGTTTTTGCGTAATATTCGCTGTTAAATGATAATTAGGGATTATTCCTTGAGTATGCACTGCTGTGCCCGCGGAAAGTTTTTCATAAACAGGGGATTTCATTATTATCCCACTGTAATCGTTTTCCACTCGTCCAGCCAAAGAAATCTTGTCGCCTTCGTGGATGTTTTTTGCGATAAAGGGCTGATTAAACCAAATCACTTTTAGTTGACCGCTATCATCACTGATCAAAGCCTCGGTAATATGCATGCGTTTTCTGGGGCTACGCGTATTTTGGATCAACTCTACTTGCCCTGTGATATTGACCGATGTATTTGGTTTCAAATCTTTTATTACAGCCGTCTTACTGAAATCATCATAACGAAACGGATAATAATACAACAAATCACGCACTGTAGAGAGTCCGATTAGTTTTAAGCGCTTGGCAATTGTTTCACCAACGCCGCTTAGTTCTGTGATTTTAGTTTCGGGAGTGAACATTTTTTAAACAAATCCCTGCGCGATCATACTATCGGCCACACGTTTAAAGCCGGCGATATTTGCGCCGCGGATATAGTCGATATGATTGTCTTTTTTTCCATGCTCGACAATTTTATTATGAATTTCCTTCATCAGGATTTTAAGCTTTTCGTCAACCTCTTCTCGCGTCCAAGATAATCGCAGACTATTTTGGCTCATCTCAAGACCGGAAACTGCAACACCGCCGGCATTGGCGGCTTTGCCTGGCGCGAATAAGATTTTGTTATTTTGAAATATTTCTATTGCTTCAAGTGAAGAAGGCATGTTTGCTCCCTCGACTACAAGTTTGACACCGTTTTGTATAAGTAGTTTAGCATCTTCGCCGGAGATTTCATTTTGCGTAGCACAGGGGAATGCGGCGTCAGCTTTGAGTGCCCACGGTTTTTTACCGGCAAGGAATTCAAGCCCGTATTCATCTGCCGCTTCTTTGATCCGGCCGCGCTTAATGTTTTTTAAAGTCTTAATAAAGTCCAATTTTTCTGGAGTCAAACCATCTTTGTCGTAGATTGTTCCGCTTGAATCTGACATAGACAAAACTTTTGCGCCCAGATGAATAGCTTTTTCTGCGGCAAACTGTGCTACATTGCCAGATCCGGAAATAAGAATTGATTTTCCCGTCAATTCATCATTGGTATTCTTTAACATTTCCTCGGCAAAATAGACTGCGCCATAGCCGGTTGCTTCGGAGCGGATGTTACTTCCACCCCAGGCTAATCCCTTGCCGGTTAATACGCCGGAAAAATCATTTGTTAGTTTTTTGTATTGTCCATAAAGAAATCCGATTTCTCTCGCGCCAACGCCGATATCACCGGCTGGCACATCAATATTTGGCCCTATATACTTGTACAATTCGGACATAAAGCTTTGCGCAAAGCGCATTACCTCAGCATCGCTTTTGCCATGTGGATCAAAGTCGCTTCCGCCTTTGCCTCCGCCCAAAGGTAATCCTGTCAAACTATTTTTAAAAATCTGTTCAAAGCCCAAGAATTTTAAAATACTTAAATTTACAGTTGGATGAAAACGCAAACCGCCTTTGTAGGGACCGATCGCACTATTGTATTGGACGCGAAAACCGCGATTAACTTGAGTCTCGCCCTTGTCATCCACCCATGGTACGCGAAAAATAATAGTTCTTTCCGGTTCGATTATGCGTTCCAAGATTTTGTGTTCCAGATAAATCGGATCAGCATTTAAAAAGTCCTCCAAAGACAAGACGATCTCCAGGGCGGCCTGAATAAATTCCGGCTCGTTTGGGTTTTTTTGTTTTACGTTTTCAATAAATTTTTTGGCGTTAAATTTCATATTCTTTTTTAATTTAATAGTTTTCTAAATTATTTTTCAATAATAGTAGTTGGTAAAGTAAAGCTAAACACGCTCCCGGTTTCGTTTGAGGTTTTTTCGAGCAGAAATTTGCCGCCGCTTGCCTCGATTAAATTTTTTGCAACATAAAGACCGAGCCCTGATCCGTCGGGGTGCAAAAGGACCGCGCTTTTTCCTCTAAAAAACTTTTCAAAGATATTTTTTTGATCTTCTTTGGAAATACCCACTCCCGTGTCAGTTATAATGGTTTTTAAAAAATCTCCATTTTTTGAACTTTGTTTATCAAAATCAATCGTTATTGATCCTTTTTTTGTGTAGAAAATCGCATTATCAATCAGGGCGGATATTACATTTTTGATTTTTTGTTGATCAGCGATAACAGTAAAGTTTTTTATCTCATTCGGTTGGTTTAAATTTATTTTTAATTTTTTTTCTATAACCTGTTTCGTCGTGTTTTTTTCTTTTATAACTTCTTGGAACATCTTGAATAAATCGATTTCATCTTTCTTTAAATTCAATTCGCCACCCTCCAAATCGAAGACTGACCATAGTTGAAAAATAACATTAGTAATCCGATTCAAGCCTTCCTTGGCCATCAGAAAACCTTCTTTAATTGGAATGGATTTTTCTTCGACCGAGCTGAAGGCCAGCCTCATTATTGATAATGGCGTATTTAATTGATGGTTTGCGATTCTTAGAAAATCATTTTTTACTTCCAAAAGATATTCCAGCTTTTTATTTTTCTCGCTTATGTTTTTGTACAAAAAACCGTTTTCAATTGCCGTAGCGCCGATACTGGCGATAGTTTCGAGCAAATCAATATCGCCGACAGTGTACATATCTTTTGTTTCTTTATCTCCAAGAACCAAGAGACCAATATTTTTCCATTTAACGCTTACCGGTATTAATATCTCAATACCTAGTTGGTTGAATTTTTTGGACATCTCGATAAAAGTATGATCATCCGTATTTTTAAGCTCATTTGATACTATTACTTTATTTTTTTTCGTATAATGCTGATGTAGTTTTAAATCGCCCTTAAAACTACCGGGTAAATTATTGAAAAATCCTTTTTTATATTTAAATTCATAGGAATTATTTTCCGGATTAAAAGTTAAAAATCCAAAAGCTTCCGTATGGAAAGCGGAGTCAATAGTGTCAAAAATATATTCATAAACATAGTCAAGCTCAAGCGTTGTTCTCAGTCTGTGGCTTAGTTCACTAATCACTTTTTTATTGTCATAAAGCGATGTAAAAAAATACTTATTTGCCAATCTCATAAAATATTTTTTTACAAACGGATATAGTATGACCAAGAGGACAATCGCACAGGCATTTAATAGGTGAAAATACTTGCCTGTCGGATTATTAAAATAACTTAAAAATACTGCTAAGGCTGATAAAACTGAAAATGACAAGATATGAACAGACGATTGCCTGAGTACTATTTTTATATCCATAAAGCGATGTTTGATGATGGCATAGGCGGTAATGGACATAAAAGTTAAAATAAACAAGAAGCCGATCGGATAAAACTCTATTCCATAATTCAATAGAAAATCGCTTGCCGCAAAAGTATAAAAGATAATCGCCCAAAAAACATATTTCATTTGATGGACGCCAATACCGCGCAATTTGTTTTTGCCATAAAAAATAGAAAGAAAAAGAAACTGGATTCTAAGGAATGTTAATGATAAAAAAAGCAGATAGAGCGGGTGAAACATTCCTGCTTTTGGATAAAAAGACCAGAAATAGGTATAAAATCCATTAATAAAAAAATCAGTAAAAAGTAAAAATTCAAACAAAAAAGCTAGCGCATAATTTATCCGCAAAAACCAAATATCAGTTTTCTTGCCAAGACCAGTAAGATTTATGACAAAATGATAGATGAAAACCGGTAAAAAGATTATACCAATGTGAGCAACCTTTACCAAAATAGCGGCAATGGCCGGGTCTTTTGTATTGAATAATAAAAACATGGCAAACTGCCATATAAACGTGGTTACGCATAAGGCGAAAAAAGTATTATTCAAATGAGATTTTGTATTATTTTTATAAACAATAATACCGATAAAAAGAAACATCACCGCGCTAATGAGCGGCGGGATACTGTAAATGCTAAAAAATTCCATAATTTTTTGATTATGATTATGTGTTTATAAAAATTTTTATTACTTTTTTAATGTAACAATTTTTAACATCGCCATCCTGATATATAACCCATTTTGCGCTTGCCGAAAATAGGCCGCTCTTTTGTCCTTGTCTACTTCTGGTGATATTTCTGTAACGCGTGGAAGGGGATGCATTATTACTGCATTTTTATTTAGAGATAATAAAGTGTTTTTATCTATGGTAAATGATTTTTTAATTTTATTATAAAGTGTTTGCGATTTGAAACGTTCTTTTTGTACTCGAGTAACATACAAGACGTCAATACAAGGAAGAATTTCATCTAGCTTTTCGCATTCTTGAAAAATAATATTGTTTTGTTTCAAGAAAGAAATATATTCGTTTGGCAATTTTAATTCTTTTGGAGAGACAAGAAAGATCTTGATATTTTTGCATACAGAAAAAAGATGGATAAGCGAGTGTACTGTTCGTCCGTAAAGTAGATCGCCGACCAAAGCAACATTTAGATTATCTATTTTGTTTAGCTCTTTTCTAATAGTATAAAGATCAAGCAGAGCCTGTGTCGGATGTTCACCGGATCCATCACCGGCGTTGATTATTGGCACAGCGGAAACATCTGCCGCCTTGGCCACAGATCCGGATTCTGGATGACGAAGAACAATAACATCGGTGTATCCTCCAATAATTTTGATACTATCCTCAAGCGTTTCGCCCTTGATAGCCGAGGAAAAGTGCCCAGCACTTTCAGTTGAAATAACCTGACCGCCAAGTTTGAACATGGCAGACTCAAACGAAAACCGGGTCCGAGTACTTGGTTCATAAAAAACAGTACCTAAAATTTTTCCATTTAAAATTTTTATCTGTTTCCCAGATTTATCTTGTTTACAAAAATTATCAGCCAGATCAAAAATTTCTTTCAATATTTTTCGATCAAGAAATTGCCTAGTACTGATAATATGCTTTAATTTCATATTTTTATGCTTCTTGTATGATTATAGCATATTTGGGGGGGAGGTAAACATACCAAAAAATGCCCCTAGTGAGACATTTTTTGATGTATTGACTAAAACCTGGTACGACACGATTCTGGTTTGTGACATTTATGTGGCTTGTAATATTTTTATGAGTGGATTCTAGTTATTTTGGTTTGTGTTTTCTAAGATTTGTTCATTTGCTTGACTTGAAAAATTACCCTGTTCAAAGTCCTTTTTGCGATTTGGCAGGATAGTTTTTGAAAGATAGGAAATTAAATTTTCGGCAATATTTTTACACTCTCCATTAACATTTTGGTAGGCAATTGAGCTTCGAAGGTCCATAAAATCCCAACCAAAACCTAGTAGACTATTATCTTTAGTTATTTTAATTATTTCAGTTATTTGAACCTCTGCTTCACCTTGATTTTTTACCAATAAGTGTCTGACGGCCCTTAAATAAAGAAGTGTTATTTGATCAGATGATTCTTGAAATATCTTCTTTTTAAATCTATCATCTTGAGATATTTGTATATATTGGTCGAAATTATCATAATCCCCAATTAATAAAAGAGATTCACACAGGTTTGTAAATACTCCTGCCTCAGGCCTAATATAAAATGCTTCTCGCCATTTTTCAAAAGCTCTAGAGTAATGGCCGCGCTTTATCTCACGCATACCCGCTTCATCAAGTCCAGTGAATCTGGTTTCAACGAGTTGACGTAATGCGTAGTAAGTGGCACAAATTCCGAGTACCAGTGTTGCGGATTGTATAATTAAATTAATAATCGCAATTTGATTTGAAGTTTCATTGATTTTATTTATAAAAAGAAGAATAGATAGAATTATACAAAAGATTAAAAGAACAAGAATAAGGGCAAACCAAAATCTTCTGTTGAAGGAAGGGTAGTTAAAAATTTTTTCCCAAAAATTTTTCTTTATTTTTTTTAATGCCATATCGTTAGTCAAGATTAAATACTACCTTACCTTTTCCAAAAGCTGCTATTCTTTCCATTGTTTGTGGCAATAGATTTTGACAATTATGTAATATTAGAGTTGCTCCAGATTGTGCAGCAAAAGCTGCAAAGCGTTCTAATGATTGAGGAAGATATTTAGAGGCATCGATAGAAACACCACCACCCAAAGAGATTATTCTTTCAATTGATTGTGGTAAAAGCATATATTTTAAACTAAATCTAAAATATTTGACATTAATGATCTATATTATTAGATTTTTAAGATATGTTTGAAATTTAATTGTGCATGCGGAGAGAGTGGGATTCGAACCCACGGTAGACTTACATCTACAACAGTTTTCAAGACTGTCGCCTTCAACCGCTCAGCCATCTCTCCAAAATATGCTGTTACATATTAACAACATATTATAATTGTGTGCTCCCGCTAAGAATCGAACCTAGATTACAGGATCCGCAATCCTGCGTTCTATCCATTGAACTACGAGAGCATGTTAGTTGAAAGTAAAAAGTTATAAAGTACAAAGTTACAATTCATTATAACTTTAAACTTTATAACTTTTAACTTTATAACTTAAGAAGATTGGCCAAACCCTCGGAAACTGGTTGGTCGGTTCTTTCCAAATCTTCCTTGATGTATTTTAGCAGAGTTTCACGAATTTGCAAGGGGTTCATATCCATTAATGGAATTGATAGGCGGGGCTTGATAAAACCATTAAATTCAAAGTAAAGATTCTTGACATTTTGCGAAGGTTTGAAGATAACTGAGAAGTTTTTTAGCTCATCATAATCATAGAAACGTTTTCCGATCATAATGCCCTCGCTATACATGGAAAAATCCACCAAATCAGGCTCTTTACCGTCGTGCAGAATTATTATTAAAGTAGCAATAATAATAATGACTGCAAAGAGAAAATTAGCAGTTTTTAAGGATAAAAGCAATAGCACAACCGCAATTCCGCTTGCCAAAATATACCATGATTGCGGTCGAAAATGCTTATCAAATTCTGGAACCTGCCATTTATAGATTTCTTTGCCATAATTTGGCATTTTTACGCCTTCTTCCTGCATATTTATTTGACATTATTAGCTAATTTATATATATTGATTATAGCATTATTTGGATTTTACGTAAATGTTTATATAAAGTAATTTGTATTCCAAGTTACATTTTTTATTTTGGAGAGGTGCCTGAGAGGCCGATAGGGGCACCCTGCTAAGGTGTTAGTCGCGCAAGCGGCTCGAGGGTTCGAATCCCTCCCTCTCCGCCAGATTACCATACTTGAACTTGGAAAAACGCTATCAAAATTTTAATGTAAAAAGTCGACTTCTTGTATAAGGGTCGACTTTTTACATTCTTAGTTTAACCCATTTTGTTTTGGTTCTAAAAAATCAATTGTAAAAATTGAGATATTTGAGCAGTGTGCTAAATAAGTTTTTTAAAAGAATATTTTTTTCGCACACCTAATGTGCAAAAAATAATACCAATTATTGGTAATATATACAGAATTGATATCCTGAACCACGCATAATCATATATAGGAGTTGGAATTCTTAAAAAAGCAAAGGTCTCAAAATGTTCTAATATCGTGATAAATAAGGTAAACGCTATAGGTAAAAATAATAACAGACCAATAAGTATAATTTTGTTTTCTTTTTTCATAATGTTTGCGATAGTTATTTTATTAAAATTATTAATATTTTCTTGTATGGCACCCCAGACTTCATCTAGTAAAACTTGCTTCCAAAATATAACATCGACCTTTCCTTTTTCTTTTAAAGTATTCTGATAATAATCTTCAAAAGTATCTAACATTTCTTTTTGAAAAGTGTCTTGAAATTTTTTTGGGTACAACCTTAGAAGTCTTTTGTAAAAAAATAGATGTTTTTTCATGCAATTTGAGGGGAGGCATGGTTAAATCTATTTTGCCTTTCTTTAATTATGAATGCCAGTTGAAGATAACGCTCTGTTTCTGCGTTAAGAATTTTTTTACCATGAGATGTTAGTTTATAGTATTTTCTAATAAGACCATTCTCTGCCATCTTTTCGCCCGCTGGTTCAATAAGATTATCATCCAGCATTCTTTTGATTGATCCATATAATGTCCCATTACCAACAATCATTTTTTGATTGGAATCAAGAGCTATTTGTTTTATAATATCATAGCCGTGTCTTTCACTCGTTGCCAATGCTAAAAGCACATGAAAAACGACGGGGGTCAATGGTGGGAATTTGGTAATATAATTATTCATATTTTAAGTATATGTCCGTCTCGGACATATGTCAAGTCTTTTTATCAACATATAATAAGATTCGTTATTAGTAGACTTTTTGAGCGAAAGTCGGAATTTCAAAATAACTAGAATTTTCCTTGTAGATTAGTCGCAAACGACGTATAATTTTATCAATACGGTCATAAGATAAGGTCTTTACGGCGAATGCCGGTTCAAAGTTCCGGACATCGTCACCGCAGAATACGAATAAAAAATTCCAATCATTGTTTATTTTGAATCATTTATAAAAGGAGATAAAAAATGAGCGAAAAATTAGATTTGGATGAATTATTCAGATTGGCAAAAGATGATCCGGACGCATTTGAAAAAAAACGTCAGGAGCTTATTGACGAAGTAATCAGTTCCGCCCCCCCCCGAAAAGCAAAATAGATTGAGGGGTATGCAGTGGCAGCTTGATGTTGAACGCCGCAGATTCAAAGGTACTCCAGAACATTTTGCTTCTTATGTTCTTGGGCTTGCTACCACTAAATTTTTGGAAATGAATAGCTCTTTGCAATCATTTAAAAATGTTTTAAAACCGGAACAAAAAAAATTAACGATTGTGGATTCTGAAAAATGACTAATACAAATAAAAAACAGGAGATTTTCATAATCTCCTGTTTTTATTTTTAAAAAATTGCTTTACAATTAAGGGGTCTTGGCTTACAATTACTATATAATTAAAATAACTATAAAAGTATGGGAAAATTCAATAAAGACGATCGTTTTGGAGGGAAAAAAAGATTTGACAATGACCGCGGCGGAGGAAGGGGAGATCGTAGCGATCGACCAGCTATGCATCATGCCGTCTGCTCAGATTGTGGTCGCGATTGCGAAGTACCTTTCCGACCGACAGGCGATAAGCCGGTTTATTGCAGTAATTGTTTCGGCAATAAAGAGAGCTCTAGTGCTGGACGGTATGAGGGCAGACAATCCGACAGATACGAAAGCCGATCACAGGATCGTCCGCGTTTTCCGGAAAAGCAAATGTATCAAGCCGTGTGCGACAAGTGCCACAAGAAATGTGAGGTTCCCTTTCGTCCAACAGGCGATCGGCCCGTTTTATGTAGTGATTGTTTTGGTAAAAATGAAAGAGGAGGTGGTAATAATTCAGCAAGTCCAGATCAATACAAAAAGCAATTTGAAATTTTGAATAACAAGCTGGATGCGATAATGAAAATCCTTGCACCAAAATCTGAATTTAAAAAAACAGATGCTACTCTGTCAAAATTTAAAATAATGACAGCCCAAGACGAATCAGCGGCGATGTCTGTAAAAAATGTTGTTGGAAAAGTAATTACTATTGATAAGGATGAAACGCCAGTAGAGAAAAAAACTGTGGTTAATAAGAAAGAAGAGAAAAAAGGTGTGAGCAAGAAAAAAGTAGAGAAGAAAAAAGATGTGAAGAAAAAGAAGAAATGATTTTTAGGAAATTAGGTACTTAGGGGCTTAGATTGCAAAGGTGTTGATATAAAAATCCTATGCCCTAAGCACCTAAGTATCTAAAAAAACTTTTTAGTAAAAAAGACCGTTTTATAAGACGGTTTTTTTGTATTTAGTAGACACATGACAATAAATAGGTTTTGTGATAAGTTGTACTTATGGATAAAAATAAAAACAACCTAAACGAATTCATAATTCTTGATCTGGAAACAATCGGCTTGGATAAGGAAGTTGGGAAGATTATTGAGATTGCGGCACTTCGGGTTAAGGATTGGGAGATTGTTGATGAATATGTTCAGTTGGTGAATCCCGAGATGAAGGTTCCGCGGGTTACGACTAATTTGACTGGAATTCGGAACGCGGATGTAAAAGACCAGCCAATGATACAAAATTGTCTTGGCGCGTTTTTGGAATTTATCGGTGATAAGCCTTTGGTTGGCCATAACCTGATTTCATTTGACAAGCCGTTTATCGAATTCAATTGCAAGCGCTATGGATTTGCGCCAAAGATTTCAAATTCCGCTTTTGATACATTGGAATTATCAATATTTTTGTTGCCGGAATTGCGTAAGCACAAGTTGGAATATTTATATAAATATTTAGTATCAGGAAATGTTAAACAGACACATCGCGCCAAAGATGATTGTGAAATGACACTGGCTGTACTCAAAGAGCTAAAAAATGTTCGTGATAAAAAATGGGAGGGAAATTGGATAACTCACGTTGGTGAAATTGTAAAAGAAGAAGGTTGGACTTGGGCAGATTTTATTTTGGAACGTGAAGAAACTTTGGATTTGGGAAAGAAAATCGAATCGTATTTGCCGATAGAGAATTATTTGGAAACGCTTGATTGGAGTAGGTTAAAAAAGATAAATAAAGAGGAACAACAGACGGAAAATGGCGGTGAACAAAAAACAAAGGAGACTAAAAAGAAGGAATATGTGAAAATTAATTCTGATGAGATTAAAAAGGTGTTTGATGTAAATGGAAAAGCAGGAAGCTTGAAAGCTGTGCTTGGCAAGCAATATGAATATCGGAAACAGCAGGAGGATATGGCGTTGGCTGTGGCTAATGGTATCAATAATAATAAAAATTTAGTTGTCGAAGCACCGACCGGATGTGGCAAGTCGCTCGGGTATTTGATTCCGGCTGTTTGTTGGTCTCTAAAAAATAATAATCTGCCAGTTGTTGTTTCAACATATACGAATGCTCTACAAGACCAGCTTTATGAAAGCGATTTTAAATTGGTTGATCAGATTTATGATGTTGATGTAAAAATTACGGTTGCCAAAGGGCGTGATCATTATGTCTGTATTCGAAAATTCAAAAAATATATTGAAGACATTTTCCAAGAAGAAGAACATCTGTCCTTTGCCGGAGCGGAAAGATTTTCGCCAAAATTGTTTTCGGCATTTTTGGCAAATTGGATTATCAAGAACAAGGCGAATAACTGCGACCTGGACCGCTTTCCGTTTTGGTTAAAAAACAAAAGCGCCGATTTTAACAAATCCAAAATCAACAGCACGCGCGATAGCTGTCAGCATCGTTTTTGCGAGCATTATAATAAATGTTTTGTAAACAGGTTAAAACTGGCAACCCGTGAATCAAACGTAATCGTCACCAACCATTCGCTCGTGTTTTCCGACCCATGGGATAACCCGTCGCTTTTTTCGGTATTGCCGAATAATTTTAAAGTATTAGTAATCGACGAAGCGATAAACATAGAAGATGCGGCCACGAATGCCTCGACCGAAACTTATAGTCGGAACGAGTTTGCGTATTTGGTCAAGGATTTTTTTGATAACACGCATCCAAAAAAAGGTTTTTTGCGTCGTATCGAAAATCATTTGAAAACAGTCGGCGACCAAACACTTTTTAATCGCGTTAAGAATATTGAAAATACGTCAGATCAATTGCTTGCAAATAGCCAAACGCTTTTTAATATTTTGCAAAACGAAGCCAGGGGGAGAAAACTGGAATACGATGACCGTGAAGAAATTTTCCCTGATTTTTTGTCCGCGGTTAAGGCGCCCTTGGAAAACATCGCCGTTCTCTTGGGATCGCTCATGGCTTTTTTGGATACCGTGCACAAGCTGTATTGCGACCGCAACCAAAGCGGTTTTTGCCAAGAAGTAAAAACTTTTTATCTGAATTTTGCCGCGTATGCAAATTTTCTTGCTGTACTCGGCGAACTGAATAAAAATGATTTTATATTTTATCGCGTAATCAATGCCGGGCTAGATGATTTATCTCTCAACTATTGCCATAAGCATATCGGGAAATATTTGGACAAGAATTTGTACGGCAAAGATCTTAAATCAATCATATTTACATCAGCAACACTCTCATATAACAACAACTTTGATTTTATCAACAAGATTTGGGGGCTAAATTTTATTTCCAAGGAAAGATTGGAATACATGAGACTGCCGTATTTGTTTGACTATGAAAAGCAGTGCGCGTTAATCCTTGTCAGTGAATTACCAAATCGTGATCGGGATAATACCGAGAGCAACCAAAGAGTATTTTATCCCGAGACTGCCGCGTTTTTGCATAATCTAATGCTCGCCAATAGCGGCTCGGCCTTGCTTATTTTTACCAATAAAAAAGACGCCGGAATTTTTGGCGAGCTCATGGTCGGCGGTCTGGAAGAAAATAATATTCCACTATATTCAACAGAACGTAGTCGTGATTTGCGTATTATGTCCGGCAATAAATCCAGTATTGTCGAAGAGTTTAAAGAAAGTATTGAATCCTGCCTAATCGGTACAGCCGGTTTGCGCGAGGGAATCAACGTGCCTGGTCCTTCATTGGAAATGGTTGTAATCGTCAAACTGCCTTTTGCCGTGCCGTCTGATCCTATTAATCGAAATCGACAAATGATCTATGGCGGTTTTAACGGCTATTCACTCCCACATTGTATATTTAATATTAAACAAGCCTTTGGCCGGCTCATCCGGACAAAAGACGACAGCGGTTTTGTTTTTATTGTCGATGCTAGAATTAAAAGCTATTTTGACGCGATTAAAAATAATCTGCCGGAAAAGCTGCAAATAAAAAACTTGAGTCTAGATGATTTTGAAGAATTTAATAAATTTTTGAATAAGACGAAGGGGATGGTGGATAGGGTGGAGAGGGTTATTAAAAATTTCTAAATTCTAAATTCTAATTTCTAAGGATTAGTGTCAAAAATTAGAAATTATAATTTAGGACTTAGAAATTATTTTTAGTCTCTTGACAAAATATTTTCTTAGCTATATAATAGTGTTATTAATACACTAAGCTCCGAAAAATTGCTTTCGCAATCTCGGAGCGGGTAAAAAAATATGAGTAATATTATAAAAAAATATGAATATGCGGTAATGGCGACTGATACGGTTTTGTTTGCGTTGGATGATGGAAAGTTAAAAATATTGTTAATAAAAATGAATAAAAAGCCGTTTGTTGATATGTGGGCGGTTCCGGGCGGATTGGTTCGTGGAGACGAGTCGGTTGAGGTTTCGGCAAAAAGAACGCTAAAAGAAAAAACCGGAGTTGCTAATGTTTTTATGGAACAGTTATATACATTTGGCAATGTGAACCGAGATCCTTTTGGCCGAGTTGTTTCAATTGCTTATATGGCTCTGACGCCAAATATTGATATGGAAATCAAAACTACAAAAGACCATAAAGAAATCGGTTGGTTTGATGTAAAAGATTTGCCGGTTTTGGCCTATGACCATGAGAAAATCGTAAAAACCGCGGTTAGCCGCCTGTCAGCCAAACTTGAATATACGAATATTGTTTTCCAATTGCTGAGCAAAGAGTTTACCATGAATGAACTGCAAACAGCCTATGAAATAATTCGCGGTGAAAAGCTTGATAAAAGAAATTTTCAAAAAAAGATTTTGGCGCTGGATTTGGTAAAAAAATTGGACAAAAAGACAACAGGGCAGGCGCATCGTCCGGCAAACGTTTGTACGGCGAAGCATGAAGGGGTTGTGAATGTGGAGATATTGTAAAAATTTTTGGGTTTTGATAGTGTTGTTTTTACACAAATAAAGAAATTATGTCGAAACTTGACATTTGTATTAAATTCTGCTAATTTTTGAAATTAAAATAGGAAAATTTTTATTATTTTGTGTTTATATAAATAAATACAGATTGTAAAAATTTAATTGATCTTTACAATTGAATAATATAAAGGAGAAGAAAATGGAAATGATTGATGTTGAGCCTAAGCTGCTGGAAATACATAGACTTATTGCAAGTGCGGTTTTTCCAGAAGATGTCTTTGGCAAAAAATTATTTATCAATGACGATGATGATGGTGAACGAGTTGCCGAAACAAGCGCCGAAGAAAAGGAGGCTTTGTCGCGAGTATTAAAAGAATGGAAGAGAAAATGTGATCCAAGTATTTTTTCCGGTAAATATTCCGATGTATACAGCGAAGAGGCAATACAAATGCTTTATCGATTATTTAATGAAGGAATTGAAAGAATCGAAACCGGAGATTATGGATCTGATTTAAGTTCGGATTTTCGTATTAATATTGGTGGCGATGAAATCGAACTGAGAAAATATTTACTGGATACAGAAACAGCTGAGGTTTACGCGGGAAGCATTCTGATAAATGGTAAATATGGTAAAAAAGTTATTGCGAAAATTGCCAGCAAAAAAGAAAACAATCGTTATCTTGAAAATGAAATCAGAGTATTGCGAATATTGTCCGAGGAACAGAAAAGCCAAGTAAAGCATTACCCGCCTGAAAATAAGACATTTAAGATGTCGGACGGAAGGCTGGGCTTGGTTATGGAATACCATGCGGATTTTTATAGTCTTGAAGAAGTGAAAGATTCAGAGAAGTGGAAAAACGGCATTCCGGAAAAGCATATGGTTTGGATGCTTAATCGAGCCTTAAGCGGGATTGGTTACGCCCATTCACGAAATACTATCCACCGGAATCTGAATCCGCAAAATGTTATAATTCGACCGCGTGATCATAATCTGGTTTTTACAAATTGGGATCAAGCGATATTGAATGCGCATGTTAATTCGGGGTTAGAGTTTGTTGGCGATAAAGACGAATATTTTTATCCATCGGAACTAAAAACCGGTGATAAAATATTGCCGTCATCAGATTTGTTTGCAATCGGCAAGTTAATGATTTACATTTTGGGTGGTAATCCGGAAACAAATGAAATGCCGGATAGTGTTGACCCAAGAATACAAAACTTTCTCAAGGCATTTGTTATGGAAAGTAAGTGGCAAAGAGTCAGTGATGCCTGGAAAACTCATGGTGAATTAATTGAGCTTGTCGAAGATCTTTGGGGGAAAAGAAAGTTTTTAAAGTTTTCTATGTATAATAAATAACGCTGATATAAAGAAATTATATAAACAAAGGAGTGTGTTATGGGCCAACCACCAGATGAGTATTCAAGAGATGTAATTGAAACATTAATTGAAATATTAACGGAAGAAGTGACAAAAGAATTAAACCAGGAAATTAAAAAAGAGGAAGGAGAATAATTATGGGCGGACCAAGTGGAAGAGGTTTTGATAGGGATGTTGTTCCAAATTCAAGATCAACGCGGAGTGATTTTAATTTTTCAAAAGATATTAAGCCAGAGATTTTGAAAGAAAAACGAATAAGTAAACATCTTGATCCTAAAAAAGCTATGCGCAATGGTTGGGAATGTCGAGAAGTGCCAGGAGTATCTGATCGTATCACGCCAATTGTAATTATGTCTGATCTGACATTAACACGTGGAGAAGACGTTTTGGACGCATATGATAAAATACCATTACTGTTTGGTCAAATAGTAATGAGGAATTATGCAGATGATCCACAAGTAAGCATATGCGGTGTTGGTGATTATCAATATGATCGGTTTCCTGTACAAATTGGAGATTTTGAATCAGACCTCAAAATTGATCGAAATTTAAAGACGGAATTAAACATTGAAGAAGGCGGTGGTGGCAACGGAGTAGAGTCATACGCAACGGCATTGTTTGGTTATGCGCGTTATTCACATCTTGATTGCAATGCACGAGGAAAAAAGGGATATTTATTCATTCTTGGTGACGAAGGTTTTTATCCTGTTGTGACAAAATCTGAAATCAAGCAGATTTATGGGGTTGATGTTAAAGAAGATATTCCTTCGGAAAAGATTTTTGCCGAGGTTCAGGAAAAGTACCATGTTTTCTTTATCTACATCCTGAAAGATGCGAAAAAAAGAAAAGAAGGGATTGATGCCGAGATAAGAAAACGTCTGCAAGAAAGAGGTGGAATGTTTGTCGGTGTTAGCGTGCGGGCATCGTTGATGTGGGATACTTGTGACGACCTAGATCTTCATGTGTTTACTCCAGCGGGTGAAGAAATATATTTTAGCAGCAAACGCTCAAGATGTGGCGGAGAATTGGATGTTGATACCAATGCTGGTGGTTGCCAAACCAGGAAAGCTGTGGAAAATACTCGTTGGCCAAAAGGCAAAGCGCAGAAAGGCCGATATCAGGTATTTGTTCGTAATTTTGCCTACCATGATCCGGAAACCAAGAGAGGAGAAATTCCTTTTAAAGTTGAGCTGGAAATTGATGGTGAATACCAACAATTTGAAGGCACAATAGCGAAAAATACAACCGGACGTGAAAGTGATGTGATTTGCTTTGACTTTGATTATGATCCGCGGGTAAAAAAACAGGTGGAAATTCCATCCGATCCTTATGCGGCCTATAATGACGACAAGATACTTGACCAGTGGCGGACGGTTTTGCCCGAAGAAAATATTCTGGTTACAAAAGAACCTAAAGCGATTGGCGATCTAATGCTCGGCGCGATTGCAATTACCGAAGAACGACGAACAATTGATGAATATGACAAAGACCTTGAAAGCCGTGAACAGTCTGATGCTCGACGCACAGGAGTGAGGGGTGCCTTGGAAAGACTTTCTTTGGTCGGGTCAAAAGCAGTAAAATTGGATGCGGCAAAATTGCCCAAAAAGAAAAAGAAGTAAAAGGTAAAATTCAGAAGGGAGAGGAGGTAAGAATTTCCTCTCCCTTTTTTCAAAAAAAGGAGATTGGCATGAAAATTATTGCAACGATCCCGCCTCCGGTAAATGAAAATTGTTATAATGTTGCCAAGCATCCTTTGGTTGCTGAAGCGCGTTTCAATACCGGGTCGCATGGAAAAACATCCTGCAGTCCTTTTGAAAATCTAGAGCAACTGCAAAGACTTATGGATGGTAAAAGGCTGTATATAGATTTGAAAGGACGGCAATTGCGCGTTAATCGATGGTCGAATCCACTCCACGGTGCGATTGTTCTGAATCGTAAAATCGAAGTAGATTTACCGGCACAGCTTTGGTTGCGAGGAGAAAATAACCCCTTGGTCATTGCAGAAATCAAGGGAAGTAAAGTTTTTACTCAAACAAATCCGCAATATGCGACAGGTGCCGGACAAGCGGCAAATGTTATTGGGAATAATCTGAAAATAAAGGGGAAATATTTAACCCGGCTTGATGAAGAGTACATCCAGGCTTCGCGTAAACTAGGAATCCATGATTACATGTTGTCTTATGTTGAGTGCGGTCAGGATATCGATGATGTATATGATATAGACCCAAAAGCCAAGGCGCATATTAAAATTGAATCTTTACCTGGGATTAATTTTATTGGCAGTCCTGATTTTGCTGAATATGGATTTGATGTATCAATTGTAGCGGCTCGAGATGATTTGGTTCTTGAAATGCAAAAGAGTAAAAACATTATTGATGCGTTAAAAACAATTATCAAAATTGACACGAATGCAATTGTTGCTTCAAGATTGCTTGAATCACTAACGCATTCCGATTCCATTTCCCTGGCAGATCTTGAAGATGTGTATTTGATGGAATTGTTTGGGTATAAGAATTTTATGCTAAGTGATGGAATATGCGCTAACAAAGAAGCATTTGGAATGGCAATGGATTTTTTCCAAGCCTATCTAACAGAATAGACGTTTAACAGTCAATAAAATGGAGGAATAATGACAGAGAATATCATTACAGTTGATCTAGGACTTGGCGATCAGGGCAAGGGATCAATTGTTGATTTTCTTGCCCGTGAATATAAAGCTGAAACAGTTATCCGCTATACTGGAGCAAATCAAGCAGTACATAATATTGTAGAGCCGGGAGGACGGCATCATAAATGTTCTCAATTCGGTTCAGGAATTTTTGCCGGAGCGAATACACACCTTTCCGCGCATATGTTGATCAATCTATTGCATCTAGAGGTGGAAGCAGAAGTATTGGAAACTAATAGCATTCAAGATCCATATTCCATGCTGAGCATTGATTCGAATTGTCGGCTAATTACTCCATTTCAAATACACATGAATCAGATGCGGGAAATTGCTCGTGGAAAAAATCGGCATGGCAGTTGCGGATTGGGTGTTGGCGAAGCAGTGCGTGATGGACGGAATGGTGTTGGAATTATTTTGCAGGATATTTTTTATCCCGATGAATTAAGAAAAAAACTGGATTATCTTTGGCGCTATAAAATAGACCAAGCTGAACCGCTAATCGCTGACGGTGCAGATGAAAAAATTACAAATATTTTTAATAAGTTAAGCACCAGAAATTATGTTGAGTTATTGGCAACGGCTTATGAAAAAATGTTTGTTGATCATCGCTTGAATATTCGCAAAACAGCAGATGTTATGCGCGATACGCTAGGTCCCGTAATTTTTGAAGGAGCGCAGGGAGTGTTGCTTGATGAAAAATATGGTTTTGCACCATACAACACTTATTCATGTACAACTCCGCAAAACGCAAAAGAAATAATCGGTTTGTCGCAAGCAAAAATAATAGGTATTCTGCGAGCGTATGCCACTAGACATGGCAATGGCCCGTTTGTTACAGAGAACAAAAGATTGTCGTCTTTAATTCCTGATTTGCACAATAGCAGTAATGAATGGCAAGGAAAATTTAGAATCGGTTGGTTTGATCTTGTTACTACAAAATATGCGCTTGAAGTATCTGGAAAAATTGATTCATTAGCTATTACATGCGTTGATCGATTATCAGGGTTAAATCAGGTGAAAATTGTTACTGCCTATGAATATTGCGGTGAAAAAAGAAATGATCTGGAAAAGTATTTTGATTTTGAAAGAAAGACAAACGGAAAAGTGCTTATTTCAAGAATCAAGCATATCGGAAAGGAGGGGGGCGAAGTATTGGCAAATTTGCTTAAGCAGTGCCGACCAGCAAGCTGGAAAATATTTAAGGGCTGGACTGTAAATGGTAAAATAAATAAAATAAGCAAAGTACAAAAGGAAGTAAAAAGTTTTTTAGCCTATATTGAAGAAAAAACAAGTATACCCGTCAGCATTGCATCTTTTGGGCCAACCCATGAAGACAAGGTCTGGATGTAGCTTGACAAAATCGTAAAATTAAGTTAGTGTAATCTGATTCTTGATTTTTTTTGAGAATTGGACATTGAAAAATAAAACCCCTACAAAAGGAGAAAAAACATGGCAGATGTAACAGCAACACCAATAGAAAAGCCCGAATGGCAGATTGAATGGGAAAAAAGAATGGCAGAGTTTTCTGTAAAAACAGCTGCGACAACAGAAGTGATTGTAAACGCGCTTGCAAATGTTGTTGGCATACCGAGCGAAGACGCGCTTGCTCTTTTGTCTGACCCGGCCTCCGCCACAGATGAAGAAATTAAAGCGGAGATGGACATCCTCCTCAAGATTCCGAGTGCAGTATTCAAGAAAAATGTCAGTCTTTTACGTGGTCCGAAGCCGGCCATTAATGATTCGGCACTTGTTGCACCAACTGAAACTTTTGGAACCGGAGTGGCGACAGATGTTCTTCCGCAGATTCCGGATGATGACAGCTTTTTGGTTCTGTTAAAAACGGGTGGAGAACTTAAGATCGGAAAAACCGAAGTGATGTCCGCAACACGTGCGGCCTTGGCAAATCGTGTCGGTCTGTATGATCTACCCGATAAAATAATTGAAGCCATGGAAAAATATGCCGAAGGCCTTGATGAACCATGTCCGCCCGCGTATTATGAAATTCAGAAAATTATTTCCAAACGTGCCTATGCTGATATTTTAAAAGCTCTTGATATTGAAGGAACGATCAGGATGAGTGCAAAGCGGAAAGACGAATTACTGAACAAACTTGAATCCGGTTTTTGGGAATCGATCTCTTCATTCAATACCCTGGTCAAAGGATGGCAGGAGCAATGGATGTCCGGTGCATCCAACCCCGGAATGATGGCAACGATGTTTACCATGGCGATGTCCGGTCGAAATTCTGGTATGCCCCCGGGTATGCTTCAACCCCCGGATACGTCCGGTTTGAGAGACGCAGCCGAAGGAGTGATTAACAATATTAATCGCGTTTTTGCTGGTACCGGAATTCCGGTTGCCCGTGCGCTGGCGTATGATGCCCAGGAAATCAAAAAGATTCTTGCCGATGACAGGTTGCCGAGTATGCTCGGCGCAGCCAATCGTGAGCAGATGCTGAAGATGCTGAAAACAAACGTGTCTGCTGACTATGTTAGACTGGAAAGAAATGTGACAAAATATATTCTTTCCGTGATGGAATATCAGAATATTTCTTCCGGTCAATCCGAATATGCGTACCTTGGTGCAATGCTTCAGCTCGGCATATCCATTCCCTGGGATACGCTCATTAGCGGGAAAGTAAGATCCAAAGACAAATTCGAAAAGTTCTAATATCAACCTTAACCTCGAGGGGCAAAACCAATTTGCCCCTCAATTTTTTTTCAGAAAAAGGAGACAAGAAGATGTCGGGAAATACATATGAAAGTTATAGCAGTAGTTTTAGAAGTTCATCAAAAAGGCATTCCTCAGATGAAGGAACAAGGAAGAAGGCCGATGATGATTATGCCGAAAGAATTCGGAATGCTCGCGCAACAACAGGAGAAAAAAAAGCCAGAGAAGAAAGAAAAACCGAGGAACTTTATGATGAAAATCTGGTTAAGCTTGGCTTTACTCATCCGGCAAAAGGAATAAGGCGTGTGCATATTATCTTGATTGATAACTCCGGCTCGAATAAAGCAATTGCCGCGAATTTAAGAGAGGGATCCGGTTATTTGTCAGCGGTATTAAATGTAATTGATCCCGAATCCCAGTTTGCTTTTAATTATTTTTCGGACCATTGCGATGGAATTAGAATTTCACAAGTTGTAGATTTTATTTCTCCGGATAAAACCGGCGATAAAATACTTTTTTCAACTGTAAAAAATATTTTTCCAGCCGATGGTGGTGATGCCGCTGAAGCCATTGAATGTGTATTGTGGGATGTCTGTAATATTGATTTTGGAGATGTTACCGAAAAGCATCTTTACCTTGTCAGCGATGTTGTTGCGCACGGTATGGGAATGGATTCGGATAACGGTTGTCCAAATCAACGCAATTGGCGTGATTCAGTGAAAAAGGTAATGGAAACATTTACAACCTTTGAAGTTGTTGGTTGCGGTGATTTACCAAAAGTCGGTGAATTACAAAAGCAGTTTCTTTCTCCTGATAAGGTTGCATTTGATTTTATTGATCTTTCAGGAATCAGAGAACATAGACATCGGCTTGGAATTGTTGCCAATGCTATTTTATTTCTGGTTGCCAGACATCGCGGCCTGCAAGCAGTAGAGTTATTTTTAAGCTCGCTGTATGAAAAATGGCTTAGCGACCCGGTTTTTGGTGAGAATACAGATATAAACGCCCGTGCAGCTATAAAACGATTTGCAAAATATTTGGATATTTCTGAAGAAGAAAAAGATCGGATGATGGATAAAATCTTCGTATGACAGTATGTTCTTGAAAATTAGTAATGGCTCCTACGTTAAGTTGGAGCCATTTTTTTTAAATGAGAGGAGGTGAGTAAATGATTAATAAGAAGGTGGCAATGGAAAAAATTATTGTCAAAGCTTTAAGCTCTGAAAACGCATTATCGCTTGTTAATTTGCGTAACGCATTTCGTAGAATTAAATTTGCCAAAGAAGAAAAAAATATCGCATTTAATCTGTTGGCCGAAGCGCACATGGCATGTTTTAATCTTGATGCTGAAAATGCTATATATGCCATTCAATATTTTCAAAAAGCAAAAAATTACAATGCTTTAATTGAATTATTTCGACTAGTTAAGCTTTATAAAAACATTCCTGCAGTTAAAATGTTGATGAAAATTGGAGAAAAAGAAGATGTTTCTGATTTGATTTTTTCTGAATATGATATGTGGGAAGTAAGCATATTGGCAAAGAGAAAAATAAAATTGTTACAGCCGAATATTGATAATTTGTTTCGTGAATACTGCAAAAAAAACGGCATTAAGATTTTAAGAAAAATTCAAAGTGGTGTAAACGAAATTCGTCGTTCCAGTTTTGTTTATCTGGTGTTTGATTCAGATGGAATTGTAAAAATATTTAAGGAGATGATTGATTATAAGCAGAGTCGTCTTGGAAAATTCTTTAACAATGAAGATGAAATTTATGAAGAGTTATCTGACCGCGGATACGCGCATGGGTATTATGGCAAGGTGGATATTGGCCAGGGGATAATTTTTTTAAAAACAGCCTACAAGTTTGGACAACCACTTTCTGAGAAAATAACCAAAGGCGATTGCGTTTCGTTTGATGAAGCCAGCGCGCAAATTTTGAAAATTGCAGAGAAAATAAAAGAAATGCACGAAGCCTGCATTTTGTATCACGATTTAAAGCCCGAGCATTGTATTTGTGGTGAAGACGAAATTGAATTGATTGATTTTGGCGTATCGCGCATAACTGATGGGAATAAAGCTGATGTATATTTAGCTAGTCCGCGTTATGGTTCACCGGAAGAAGGCAGATGTCTGAGAGCAAGCTATGCTTCTGACGTCTTTCAATTAGGTATGATTTTCTATGAACTGTTGACCGGTGAACACCCGTTTATGGTAAATCCGAATATTCAGGAAACTGATAATCGGGAAAGTGAAATACTAAAATATTTTTGGCCGATCGTTTCTCTTTCTTTTGAGGAAAAAAAATTAAATGCAAATAGTGATAAGCGAATTATGTTGATAGCGAGAATGTTGGCAAAAAACCCAAAAGAGCGCCCGACAATTTATGAAATTATCCAGACATTAAAAACGGATAGCTCATTAACAAAATCAAAACCATCAACAAGAAAAATAGTTTGCGAGAAAAAAATTAATTCATTGCTATTTCCCGCAAGAATGGGCATTCCGCATCGTGGTCATATCGAGTATATTTCTCGATTAATCAATATCGGTTATCATGTAGCAATATCAATCCAACGAAGCTATACCTTGACCGACAGGGATCCGATTCCAAAATGGTTGGTAGCAAAAATGGTAGCACAGTCGCTCTTTGATAAGGGATTTACATTGAATCATTTTAGTATTTTTCTTACACCTTTTTATCGTACAGCAGATGAAATGAAGATGCATTTTGCAATGATGCCGGGAATGTCCGATGTCATAGGAATCGCTTCCAGTAATCCGGGTATTAGAAAAATTTTTCCTGAGTCAGATGTTTTTAATCAAAAAACCGTATTTGGAAAAGAGGGGGAGGGTTACGAAGATTTAAGCTGGGGCGAGATTTTACGCAGTTCCGTAAAACATTCAGATTACCAAATTTTTTTGAAGTATGCCGCGTCCGGTGTTCTTAAAATACTGTCATTTTCTGAATTGCAAAACGCTTACGCTAAGCCGGTTGTTGAATTTGTTAAAGGAGTTGTCAGAGTTTGTCTTGTGGAGAATAAAAGAGAATTAGCTAGAACGCGAATCTTTCGTTATTTAAACCCAGTCGAGTGTTTAATAATACAGCTTCGACAAACCGGGAATCAGGCAGATGTCTTGGACCATTACTCCAGGGACACAGTTGTTCTTTTAAATAATAAAAAATATTTTTTCATCTACCAATATATTGAAATTTGTGGTGATGATGAAATTATTTTTTATGAATGTAAACCGGTGGATAATTAAAAACCAATTAACCCCATTAACTCTATAACCTCCTAAAAAAGGTTATAGAGTTTTTATTTACAAAAAATATTTAATATTAGTAAAAATAATAATGAGTTTCTTTTTTCTTGACAAGAAAATAAAATAAGTATAATATAGTGTTATATATACACTAAGTAAATATTGCAATCTTGACAAAATAATAGAATTATGCTAATTTAAAAGGATTTTTATCATTAATTATTGTCTGAAAAAGTTTTTTCGGGCATTGATCTTTGATAAAAACAATAAGCTAAAAAGGAGGAGGCAATGGAGCATAAAGAAATTATGCGCGACAAGATTATGGCGATGTTTTTGCTGGGAGCAATCGGCGATGCCCTAGGTATGCCGGTTGAAGTATTAACCAAAAAAGAAATTCAAGAACCTTTCGGTTATATCCGGGACTATCTGCCTGCGCGTCCGGACCATAAATGGTGCAAAGGTTTTGTGAAAGGACAATGGACGGATGACACGCAATTAACTTTAGCAATCGCACGGGCGTATATTATCGAAAAATCATTTACTATCGAACATGTTTTTCTTGAACATGTCAAAGAAATGGAACGAAGCACTGCCGGTTGGGGTGGAAGCACGATTGAATCATTAAAAAGGATTAAAGGTGTTTATCCGAATTGTAATATTTCTGAGATGGGTAATCCGACAGGCGCGGGTAACGGCATCTCCATGAAAATCGCACCGGTGGGAGCTGTATTCGCAGAAGAAATAGAAAATGCGGCTAAAAGTCTGGAATATTGTGAGTATAAAGAATTTGTTTCTAAACGCGAAGATATATATTTAGATTGCATTGCAGAAATCGCTCAAATGACTCATTGTACGCGCATGGGTATTGCCTCCGGTTTTGCGCAAGTCGGAGCTGTTCTTACTTGTTTTGATACATATTTAGACCTTGGCTCTGTGAATAATTATTTTACTGCAATGGTTATAAATGCCGCAGAAAAAGGAGAGGCTTATTTAATAAACGATGGCATGATCGATAAGCTTAGTGAGCGCTTTAAAAATCTTTTTCAGGATGATGCTTATATGAAAATGACCGTTGATGAGTTATTGTCTGCAACCGACGGCGCAACTTGCTATGTATATAATTCGTTGCCTTTTACCTATGCTATGTTTTTGCGGAATTCATACAGTATTGAAACGCTTTTTGAGACGATAAATGCCGGTGGCGATACGGATACGAACGGCGCGATGGTCGGGTCTTTGCTCGGCGCATACAATGGCACCAAGATAATTCCCAAATATCTTTTGGATGGATTATGGAACAGGGAAGAAGTTGAGAAAACGGCTTCGGATTTTTGCGACAGTCTTGGACTGTGAAATTAAATTGAATAGGGAGGTTTGATATGTTACAAGGAATAATTTTAGTTGGCGGTTCATTCGATCCGCCGGGGAATCACCACGTTCAAGTACTTGAGCGGATTTGCAATCGTTTTAACAACGCGCGGATCATTGTAGTTCCTTGCGGACCGAGAAAGGATAAGCCCAGTCAAGGAACCACTTTAGACCAACGCATTGAAATGGTTTACAGCGCGTTCGGACAGCTGGAAGAAGACGGCCTTATAGAGATTGATGTGTATGATTTGGAAAAAAATTGTTTCCGACCAACGCATGTTTTGGGTGATATATATTCTAAACAGGGCAAAGTTCTTCATTTTGTCGGAGCAGAAATTATTGCCGGCGGCGCAAAAGGAAGTTCGTATATTCACAAGCATTGGGCGAGAAAAGAAACCGACTACAATCAATTGCATTTTTTAGTCGGCGGACGTCCGTGCAAAGAATATGAACCTGATGATTTACCTTTTGGTAGTGTCTACCTGCCACTAGAAGGAATATTCGGCTCTAGTACGGAAATTCGGAGACGGATAAAAGCCGGTGATGAAAGCTTCTGTGATATGGTATGCGAGGATGTGGCTCGCGTTATTGTTTGGGATAAATTGTATGGGTGGAAAGGGTATGAGTGGAAAAGTTAACGTGTTTTGACAAAAATGAAAGGAAAAAAAATGGCAATTTTTCATATTGGGGCATACGAAACAGATGTGCAAGGATGTTTTTCATTTAGAAATGGTGAACTTTTTGTTTATGGACAAAAAGTAAAAAAGCCGGGATATTACGGCGCTGAAGCCGTTCTTCCGATAATTTGTAGTATACATGAGTTTGCTCAGGCAAATGGTTGGTCAATATTTGGTTCTGTTGATCGGCATTTTTACGAAGATGCTGAATTGATCAGAAATAAAGGCGGCTCGTTTATTGATCATGCAATGAATGGAACCAAAGGGCAATTGAGGCTTGATTTTCTTGAACCTCAAAAAGATATTTATATCAAGTCAAAAGAAGGTCCCTTGCTTGGCACACGGATTTATACGATGGCAGAAATACAGATGTTTATTAACTCTGGAATGCAATTGATTTTTGAAAAACAAACATATGATGTTGCGACAAATCCGAATTTTGAAATGGCTTTCAAGATGTTTGTTGAACAGGGTCTTAGAATAATGATTGTTTACGGTTTTGCGACCGACTATTGCGTTCTTGCGGCTGTACTTGCGATGCTGGCAATCAAGAAAAAATATAATCTTGATTTTGATGTATATGTTGTTACGGATGCAATTGAGGAGGTAAATATTGATTTTGAAGGTAACGTGGATATGGGGTTTGGCATAAAGGCATTGGCACGAATGGCAAAAGCCGGAGCAAAATTTACAACCTCAGAAGATGTTTTTAGTTTTAAGTATTAGTAATTGAAAATCGAAAAAAATATTAACGAGAAAGGTTTAATAAAAAAACTATTAAACCTTTCTCGTATTTTCTTAAAAAACTTTTCCCTAAATAACTTTAGAGAAAAATTTTTGGCCTTAAGCGGTTTTGTTTGAGGTCTGGATCTTTAAATAATATAAGAAAAACAAAATTATAAAGGAGAATGTGATGGATGGTTATCAGCGCATAGCAATCAACTTGTGTTCCGGAAATATTAAAAGAACAGATGTTGATTTGAAAAACACGTCAGTTGAAGAAAGGCTTGGTGGTGTTTCCAGGGGGATAAATGCTGTGGGTCAGCAACTTTTTAATCATTCTGATTTGGACGATGCTTATGACACAAGAAGTATGCTGTCGTTTGATCTGGGATTTATTACCGGAAGTTCGGTGATATCTGCTCGTCGCGTTTTTTTAAGCGGACTCAGTCCCTTAAAAACCAGTCGCAGTGGCAGTAACGGAATCTATTATTCCGCAGCCAGTGGTGATTTTGGTCCGTATTTAAAAAGTACGGGCATTGATTCCTTGCTTATCACAGGCAAGGCGAACGAGCCGATGTTTCTGGAGATAGGTGAAGATGGTGTCAGGATTTTACCGGCAAAAGGATTAATCGGCAAAACAACAAAAGATAAAATTCGGGTTCTGTCTGAAATTTATCAAAACGCGGCGTTTGCTGTTATCGGAACAGCCGGAGAAAACAAAGTGCGTTTTGCCAATGTCGCTATTAGTACAAGCGACGATATCAAAGGTAAAAGCGGTCATATGCGCTTTCTTGGCCGAGGTGGATTTGGTGCTGTTTTGGGCAGTAAAAATTTACTGGGAATTGTAGTCAAGCGTGGAGGAGGGAAGCACAAGCTTGATGCCAAGGCGATTAACAAAGAGATTGTTGCTTCGCCAAAATCAAAAAAATATACTGAAAAAGGAACTTTTGCTTCGAATATAGAGGGGCTGCCATTATTGGGTCTTGGGTTGTTTGATAACTTCACAAAATCCAATACACCTTTGTATAGGGAAAGAGTGGAAAAGCTTTATTCCGAGAAAGTGGCAGAAGACGGCCTAACAGTAAAAACCAAGGGTTGCACCGGTTGTACGATTAAGTGCTGGAAAGAGGTTTGTGAAAAGGAAAATATCCTGGGCAAGATTGATTATGAGCCGGGCGCTCTGCTCGGGCCGAATATCGGAATATTTGATCTGCGGCAAATTATGCAGTTGATAACAATTGGCGATGAGATGGGCATGGACACGATTTCACTTGGCGGCGCGATTGCGTTTGCCATGGAAAGAGATAATCGTTTCGGCGATTTTGCGTATGCTTATTCATTGGCAAAAAAAATCGGAGAGGGAAAGGACACTTTGAGTGAAGGTGTTATGCGGGTTAGCGGTTATGACCATTCGTATGCCCTGCATGTAAAAGGCCTGGAACTCCCTGGCTATTTAGGGAATGTGAATCCCGGTTATGCCTTTGCGGTTGCCGGCCTACACATGAGCATGGACACCTACAATCGTGCGTGGTATCCGGACGCGGAAAACAGTCTGGAAGAATGGGCGGAAAATTGCAAACGCGGTAGCAATATTATCTTGTATGATCTGATTGGCCTTTGCAAATTTGCCAAGCCCAGCCTCGGCGCCATTGCCGGTTTGTATGAGCAAGTATATGGCGAAATAAACGAAGAGGAGCTTTTTCAGGCGGCACGCAGAGTGTATTTGTCTGCACGGTTAATTGACGAAAGACTAGGGTTTACAGCAGATGATGATGTACTGCCTTTGCGTTGCCACAGGAATATCGGAAGTAATATTCCGCATTTCAACACACTGGAATTTTTTCTTGAATTAAAAAAACATGTGTATAAGGAAATGAAAAAAGAAATAGAATCATTAAATTTAACTGATCCAAAGGAGCGATTATGCACAAAAAAAATGGTGGCATAAAGATTGAGATTGTCGAGGAAATAGTACCGAAGATTGTTGATTCAGATAAAAGATTTGTTTTAACTGATTCAGAAAACTTTTCTTCTACATTTGATTTGCAGTTTGATAGAGTCTTAAGCTCCGGAATACCGGACCAAGAATGTGTAATACTCTGCATGTAGTAATAGTCGGGCAGTAGTGAAAAAAAACTCACTACTGCCCAAAGAAAATTTTACCCAAAGCTAATTTGGATAAAGCTTTCTCGGCTTATTTAAAAAACTAAATAAGCCGGACGATCTTTAAATTAAAATAAATTATCTAAATGACAAAGGAGCGAATATGAACGATCGGATTGTTGATGAAATTTTAGAGCGATACAAACATTGCGCTTTGGATCAGTATTTTTTATTAACCGAAGACGATATACGCGGGATTGTTGAATTCGTCAAAAGTAAATGCGAAGAAGAAAAGTTGATGACAAGCTCAATCGGACATTGTTCTGGAATTTTGGTAATAGGGGCAGGTGCTAATCCAGTTCTCAGACCAGGCAGTATCGTTTTTGGAGACGTAGAGAATGATTTGGATTTATTCAATTGCATTGCGGATGACATCTTTCCAATCATGAAGACATTTAGGATTGATGAATTACCGAAAATAGTGGATGAAAATGAGCTTGGTATATTTGGCAAGAGTAAAAAGCAGACGAAGCGGATACGAAAAAAGGTTTGGAAAAATAATAATCGAATTGTTAATGATGTTTTGAGAAAATCAAGATTAACTAAAAAACGATAAGGAGGAAGCATGTTTCATTATTTGGTGTTTGGAAAAATGGGGAAAATTATCTCTGTAACGCACGTTCATAATAATGAAGAGATAAAGAGTCTTGCAAAAGACAGAATAAGTGTGAGACCAGAGGATTTTTTTATGAATTATATTGATTGCAAAAAATCGGATGACAGAACGCCTGAGGCGGAATTAGCGTATGTGGAAAAATTAATAACTCCGCATTATAATTATTGGGGGCTATTCGGACCTTATGGAGATGTAATATCGGTTGTTAAAAGCCGAGAAGGTGATAATTATGATTATTATTACATAGCATTAATGGGAAACATCGAGTATCCATTGCCGGTGCTGACTGTTGATTTTGTTCCGTTTTTTGAGGATATTAATTTGAAAACTTTTTTTGTCGGTATTATCCGCAAAGATGATCCTGGGAAAGGGAAACCAGCATTTATCGGCGGTCATCGTGATGTTGTTGGTTATAAATTTCAGACACCGTTTGAAGCTTTGCTCCATGAATCACTGGATGAAGCGGCGATAAAAATATTGCCAGTTACAACTGAAGATATGGACAATCCGAACTTAATGAACAAAAGAGTTGTGATTCAGCTTGGGGGTAGGATCATCAATACTGAACTTTTCTCCCTTGGCGAATTTGTAACGGGTGAAGATGAAAAAATCAAACACCTGAATAAAAAAAGGGTTAATGAAACAACTGCGATTACTGCCGTTATTCCTTACGAAGGGGTATTGTCAGAAGAGCTTTTAAAGAAGATGTTCCAAGCCGGTAGTGATGCTGATGATATTTTTGTCTGGGATACTGAGAAAGGTGTTCCTAAGTTTGGTATCGATCACCATAAGGAAATTTATAAAAAAGCCTTTAATTTTTTCTCGTAGAGCAATAAACAAAAAACTGGGCAGTAGTGAAAAAACTCACTACTGCCCAATAGAAAATTTTACCCAAAAGATATTTGGATAAAGCTTTCTCGGCTTATTTAAAAAACTAAATAAGCCGGATGATCTTTACATAACAATTTAATAGAAGGGGGATTTGAAATGTCTGATGAAAGGAGGATTTTTTTATCAAGGGCAGAAGCCTGTCATGCAGAAGAAATACTGGATGGCATAAATGGTGGAGTAGGAGCAAATATTGCTTTTTTCTCAGAGCCATTTGGTCTACAATCTGAACAAGCATATTTGAAAAAAATGTGTCAAAGTGAAACCGATAAACTGTTTATAATACGCCAGTATACATCTGGTGATGCGATTGGAACAATCGGACTTCATGAGATTGATACTATTATGGAAAATGCCAGATTGGGAATTATGATATTTCCGGCTTTTCAAAATATGGTTTTTGAAAAATCGGCAATAAATGTTTTGTTAAAAATAGCATTTGCTGAATTAAAGTTAAACACAGTCTATATAAATGTACCAGAGTGTGATGAGTATATGGTTGAAGTATGCAAAAGCCTGTCCGATTTTAACTGTGACGGCATTTTGCGCGGACGCTACAAGTTGGCAAAACAATTTTATGATTTATTGGTATTTTCTGCGGTTAAACCAAGTTGAAAAGGAGAACATAAAAATGAGTTCATACATAAATTATGGAAAGGACATGTCAGAGGCAAACAATTTACTTCTAAAGCATTTTGGGTACGGTAAGTTACCGAGTAGATACGAAGATTTTATGAAAATTCCGCAATGGCTGAGAAAGATGATTGCCAAAAACATTCCATTGGTGTTAAGTGATAACTATGAGCATTTTATGGCTTGCTTGCCGGGAAAAAAATATGCGGCGCATCACGTGTTAGTTCGAAAACAGCTTGGTGGGTTTACGGTTGCGGCTGGATTCTGGAAATGGTTGGAATTTTTGAGTCATCAGATTACGCATAATGAAGTTGACTTGGTCGCTGATTTTCAATCCGGTAAACACAATGGTCATCCTCGGCAGTTTAATGCTGAATACTGGCACCATGTTGTTGATGATTTTGATGGCTACTTGCCGATACGGATTGAATGTGTTGGAGAAGGGGCTGTATTTACCGGCGTACCATTTCCGATTGCGGAAATATATGGTGAAAAACCGGCGGTATGGGTAAATGAACCAATGTATATTCAGATTGGGCAATTAACCCATGTGGCAACCATTGCCGCGCAATTTGCCGAAGTACTAGGCGATCCTTGGCGATTTATTGAAGTCGCTTTCCGTGCTTTGCAGAATTGTGAGTTTAGTGACGATATGCTTTTGGCGATGTTGATTGGTGGTGGTATTATTTCCACGTCAAATGATCTTGGTGCGTTTATCAATGGCGCTCCATTCAAGAGTGCGGGCACCACGGGACATTGCTTTTATCAGCAATGGAAAAAATTCATTGATTCATTGCGGGCTTTATTAGGCTCTGAACTCGGACCATACTGCACTGTGCTACTTGATATTATCAAGCATGATTATGGGTTTAAAGATTTACAGCAACTGTTAGGAGAAGGTTATCCGGCACCGTTTGCGGAACGTCCGGACAGCGGAGATACATTAAAACTCGGAATGCATGATTTAACAGTTCTGCAAGACGAGGGAAAAATGATTAATGTTGTTTTTGAAGATGGACACAAACCCTTGGACGTGCTGGAGGCAGAGAAAAAACGTAAGCAGTATGGCCTTTCCAAAGAGCGTGCAATTCATGGAGCCGGTGGTGCATTCATTGGACCAAGGAGAGCGCTTGAAGTGGCCAATAAAGCTTGTTTATTCCATGACGGTACTCCAAAAGAACCAATTGACACAGTTGAGACAATGAAAATATGTCTCGATGACACAATGAAACAATCTGTCCCTGGCCGTGTTGAATGGTTTATAAATAATGATACCGGCGTTTACATTCTGGGAGAAAAAGGAGAAAGCGCACCGCCAAACTATTCAAGTCAAAAAGTGTTATTGTACGACGGATTAACAAATCCTGGAAAACCATTTTTCAATCCCGAGTATACACATGAATCATTAGCGCGGTCATTAGCAATTCAAAATGGCGTGGAAAGATCAAGTTTACAGCGAAAAACGCTTGGACCTGATTTTACTAGAGATATTGGTGAAAACAAAACCGGTATTGCCATGACAAAGGCCTTGCGTCAAAAGAGAAGTAAAATCAGAGAAGAAGCCTTGAAACAGGTGAGGTAATCTATCAATACCCCGGTAAAGAAAGCTAAACCCAGCTTTCTTTACCGGCCTTTACTAAAAATATTTTTAGAGTAAGATATTTTTATTAAGGGAGGGAATTTTTAACAATTGAATAACAATTAATAAAGGAGAGAATATGAGAATTTCAATGAGCATTGATCCGTATAAGGCACAAGAAGGAAATAATTTGCAAATTTTTAATGATATTAAGATTTGGTTGAAAAAACACGGAGATGATATTGTTAAAAGGGAAGACAAGCCGGAATATGAAATTACTTTTGGCGGAGATTCTAATTTAATGAGGACTGCATCGGCGTGTTCAAAACTTGGTATCCCAGTTTTATCGATTAATGCGGGAAATGTTGGTTTTTTAACCTATGGTCATATTACGGATTGGGAAAAGCCAATATCGGAATTTTTGCAAGGGAATTTTAGAATCGAAGAACGCCTTGGCCTCATGCTTAAATATGGCGGTAAAGAATTTGGGCCGCTAGTCAATGACGTATATTTTGAAGGTTCCGAAGGTGTTCCATATTATACTATTTGGAAAAATGATATTCTAGTGCATGATAGTTTAAAGGCAAATGGTGTAATTGTTAGCACTCCAACTGGCTCAACTGGCTATAATCAAGGCGCTGGAGGTCCTATTTGCGAACCCGATGTGCAGTCAATATTTATAATAACAACGATTTGCCCGACCGTTTGTAATACTCGACCATTGATTGTGTCTGATAATTCAATCATAAAAATTGAAGTAGCACCTTGCCGTCCGCCCGGTAGTGCCTTATTATTTGGTGATGGTCAAAAACTAGACGTTGTTCGCGACGGTGGCATGATTATTGTTAAAAAACACCCAGTAAAATTAAAGATTGTTGTACTGGAAAACAGTAATTTTTTTCTCGCTCTACAGACAAAAAAGGGTTTTAGGGGATAATATTCAAAACACGGCAGGGAAGTGAAAAAAATTCCTTCCCTGCCATCTTTACTAAAATAAATTATAAGTATAGTTTATTTCAGCAAGGAGAAATGATCTTTGAAAAATTAATAATAGAAAACAATTAAAAACGGAGGTAGTGTTATGGCGTGGAAAGATAATCAGTTAATTGGATTTTCCGTAAAAAATCTTGATGAGATAAATCGAGTAATGAAATTTGGCGTAAATATGATGGAAATAAATCCTCATTGCATGGCACAATCTGGTTTCCCATTGTACAGTTATGAAAACCGTTCTTTTGTGCCAAACGGTATTAACTTAACGTATTTAAAAAACTTGTTAAAAGGCGTAGTCGTGCAAATTCATCTGCCGACAGAAACGACCGTTTCAATTAACATTGAAAAAGGGCTAAATGTTTGTGTGAAAGAACATCAAGACATAATCTTGGATTGGCTAGTTATGTTTGAAAGGATTTATCGGAAATACAGGCTAGGCTCAGTACTAACTTGGCATCCGCCAGTTTTTTCTGAAAACAACAATGAGATATTTTCAGAAAAGTATGCGCTGAAAAAAGCAAAGCGTTTTTTTATGAAACTGGATGGTATTCGCATCAAGTATGGGTACAGGACCAAAATTGCCATAGAAAACATGACGCATCCAAAAGTCAAGGCCGGCAATCTTGGGTATCAACCGAATCATTTTAAAAAAATGCTGTGTGATACGCGGACTTTTGGCTTGACGATTGATACCGGGCATTTACGCTTGGCCACCAAAGCTGATTTTGCTAATTATCTGGCACTGGGCATTCCAATTTTCAATTTTCATTTTAATGGAAATGGCGGAGTTTTTAATCCGAATGACTGGAGCGACGACGAACATCTGTTGCCTCGGCCCGGAAATGTCAGCGGTTACAAAAAGTATCCGCAATATTTTCGCCGTCACCGGACGCCGATTGTACTCGAAATTTCGCATCTAGAAAATTATTCAGATGCTGAGTTAAAAGACTTTTTGAAGAAATTAAAAAAACAAATCGCATAACGCGAAAATAACAAAGGAGAAAAGTCATGATAAATGATAAAAGAATTTATTTACCAAAAATTAATCCGCAAGAAGTACTAAATGAAATTGGAGATTTTATTGTTAGTCAAGTTCTTTCATTGGGAAAGACTGGTGGTGTTATCGGGTTGTCTGGAGGTGTTGACTCAACACTTACGGCCGCGATAACAAAACATGCGTTTGATAAGTATAATGCCACTTTACCGAAACAAAAGCTGGAATTGGTAGCTTATATGTTGCCATCAAGCACTAATAACGAGCAAGATATGCATGATGCAATTCGGGTTGTTTTAAAACTTAAAATCCGTTACGGAATACATGACATTAGCGAATTAGTTGATGCGTTTAAGTCAACGAATAAGGAAGCGATGGAAAATCAATTCCATAAAGGCAACTTAACCTCTGAAATTCGTGCTGTTGTATTGCACGGCAAAGCCGCGACTGAAAATAAACTTGTCATCGGCACAGGAAATAGTGATGAAGATTTTGGTATCGGTTACTATACGTTATTCGGTGATGGGGCTGTTCATATTAGCCCGATTGCCGGTTTGTCAAAAAGACTGGTTAAAATAATGGCGTCATATGTCGGTCTTGGTGATTTGGCATATCGCGAACCGACCGCTGGGCTTGAATTAGGTCAAACAGATTTTGGTGATCTGGGCTATAGATATGAAATCATTGAGATGGTGCAAGAGGCATTAAAGCAGGATTTTTCTTATGAAGAAATTATTGAATCTAATAGTCTTTTGAGTTTTGCTAAAGAACAAATCAAGGAATACAATCTCAAATTTCAAAATCCAAAATTTGATTCTCCACAAAACCTATTGGAAGATATTCTTAGGAGACATGAGATTGCCTTGAAAAAAGCCAGCTTGTTGAGTCCTGCACAACCGAAAATTACTTTAATTAATGATAAAATAAGATGAAGGAGAAAATATGAATGAAATGGTGTCTATTATTTAGGATTGCGGCGACAAATGACTATGTATATATTTTTGAATTTGAAAAAAACAGCAAAAAAGAAGCTGCAATTTTGTCTGGAGAAATTATCCACGAAATTATAAAGCCAATTGTTGAGCGCAATAAATCATCATACAATTCATTGTTCCTAGTTGAAAAAAAAGAGCTTAATTCTTTTTTACAACAAAATTTTTAATGAGATACCCGTTACTTGCGAGAAAGCAGGTAACGGGTTTTTTATTTTTTTGGGCTATTAGAAATGCTCCAGAAAAAATCGTAAATACTTTTCATGCTAGCAACGATCAGTTTGTGCTGGACTACAGCCAAGAACGGGGGGTTACCAGAGAAATGGGTAAGTGTGTCGTTTGTTAGCCAGAGTGAAGCACTGAATGTGATTTCTTTTGGCAGTTCGCGGATTTCAATATTTTGCGCTTGAGTTTTTTTGATCATATCATCATCATAAGTTCCAAAGGGAATCAAAGATTTTGTTGAGATATTTCTTTTTTTCTTGCTGATTAAAATCACCTCGCTAATCTTATCAGAAAAAATCTTTGCATAATTTCCGCTTTTGGGAGAATCGATTGTGTAGATAGTGGAATTTTTATTTAGCTTACATAAAAATTTTTCAATATACTGCCGGATGCCTGTTTTTGTATCATAAGTTTCCGCAAAAGGGAAGTGCGCTTCTTGGCGATATTCTTTGTTCAAGAGTTCGCCAAGAGAATTTGCGATATCGATTTTGTGTTCAAAAATGTTTACTAGCGTTTGTGGTGATTCAATCCAATAGCTGGTAGTGCCGCGATATTTATGCGTGGTTAAATAATTATCTTCTTTTAATTTTTCCAAAATACTAATAGCAGTCGTCCGTGGCAAATCAGCTTTTTTGGCAATCTCTGCCGCATTGGCCTCGCCCAGACTGGTTAGTGCCATATAAACCTTGATTTCGTTATTGCGAAAGCCAAGGTTTTTTAAACTGTTTTTGATTTCGTTATTCATATTTTTTATATTGTTGTCGATTTTTTTCGACAATTTATTTTTTTATTTTATTTAAAGATAGCAAAAAATAATAATTATGTCAATATGTGGCATGTTTTTTTAATTCAAAAAATCTTTTTTCCTCCATAATACAAATATGATCATTGACAACCAAATAACAAGGAGGAAGCCATGAAAGTTTATTATGTGTATCCGGGACGTTTTTCACCGCCGACAAAAGGACATTTTGAACTCGTAAAAAGCGCGGCAAAAAGTCTGCCGCATGTGTATGTGGTTTGTTCAACTAATCCGCTTAAACAAGACATCTTTTCAACAGAGGAAAGCAAAGAATTGTGGCGAAGCTATGATCTGCCGAAAAATGTGACGCTGACGACTTTTGAAGAAATGGGCAAGCTTGGCATTAATCGAAAAAAAATCGTGATGGTTCGCGGTCTTCGGAGTTATGAAGATTTTCAAGAAGAAAAAATAGTAATGAAGCTAAATAAAGAACAATACGGCGTGGATAAATTCATCTATTTTTTTAGCACTTGCGGATTTGAAGGAATATCTGCGACCAAAGTCAGAACGATGATGCAAAATCTGGAGCTGGAAGGTTTGAAAGAATTTGTTTCGCCCGGAGTGATTTCTGCCTTGATCGAAAAACGGCTAAATCTAAAAAACATTTTTCTCGTAGTCGGTCGTCCTGGTTCTGGCAAAAGCACTTTTCTTAATATGCTCAAAGAGGGTAGAGATGACATTGTCCATATTAATACCGATGGCTTTAATAAAGAATTAAAGCCATTACTCAAAGCACATTTTGGTGAAGAAGATTTAATCAAAGTAGCGTTGGAACGCGAAGAGGAACTGAAGCAAGTCATCGGGATTCCTTGGATTAATCTTTTGAAGCAGTCACTTCTCAACGTTCCGGCAAATTCGCATGTATTTGTTGAAATTGCCTACGGCCTGCAACCGGATAAGCCGATGTACAATTTTGTCGGAGGCAAGGTGCTTTATCTGGGCTGTGACAGTGTCAACGAAAATGCTAAACGGGTAAACGGTAGAAACACTGAACATATGTTGCCGTTCATCCGTCGTATTCCTGGTTGGAGCGAGAGTAAGAAAATCGCCAAAGCAGAGAACTTGATGATTCGAAAAATTGTAACGAGCGGTGATTTGGAAAAAACTAGGGAGGTGGCGAAGCGATTCGCCGATGAGTTAGAATAGTATTTTTCAATAAAAGGAGGTACACAATGGATTGTCTATTCGCGAACATAATGATGGGCAGTTGGTTAGGTGATTATTTAACACAAAGTCGTTTAATGGCGCTTACTAAATCAGAAAAATCATTTAGAGGTGTAACTATATGTTTTCTTCATTGCGCTATCTATACCGTGAGTGTGTGTCTATTTTTACAGCGCTTTGATTTGTATACTGTTGGTGTAATTTTTCTAAGTCATTTTCCGATTGATTATTGGTCGCTTGGGCAAAAATGGTTAGACATGATTAAGGGAAGAAATATAGTTAAAGCCTTTAATTCTGCCGACAAATATCACCAAATCGACTTAATTTTTTCCTGCATTGTTTACAAAGAGGTTGATAATGCCCTTCATATCATTATCATGTATTTGTTCCTTCAATAAAATGCAAACGCCCTGTCGCCAGATTATTCTTGCGATGGGGCTTTTTTTGCTTGATTAATTTTATCCCCTTGCAATTTTTAACAAAATAGCATATAATTGTACTGGAAGTTAGTTTTAAGCTAACCCCCAGTAAATATATGAAAAATATTTCTAAAAAAGGTCAATATTTCGACATTTTATTAAAATCATCAAAGACTGTATTTTCCACAAAAGACATTGTTTTGTTATGGGGTGAACAAGCAGAAAACAATGTTAGAGTTCGGTTAAATAATTATGTAAAAACCGGGAAATTAATCAGAGTGCATCGTGGTATTTATGCAAAAGACAAAAATTATGATCGTTTTGAATTGGCTACGCGCATATATACGCCTGCGTATGTCAGTTTTGAAACCGTATTGACTCGGGCTGGAATAAATTTTCAATACTATGGAAATATTTTTGTTGCTTCTTATGTTACTAGAGAAATTGAAGTTGATGGTCAAAAAATATCCTTCGTAAGATTAAAAGATTATGTATTAAGCAATACTATCGGTATAGAGCACGTTAATGATATTTCAATCGCTACAAAAGAGCGGGCATTTTTGGATCGGATATATATTAGCAAGGAATATCATTTTGATCACATGGACGTTTTGGATTGGGATAAGGTTTTTGAAATTTTGCCGATATATCGTAATAAGAGAATGGATAAAAAAGTTCGAATGTATTATAAACATTATCAAGATAACAAATTAGAAAATAAAAATATATGACTTTAGATTATCCGAAACACAAGAATATATTATTGCAAATTTTGAAAGATATATTTTCCGATTCTTCGCTTTCGCCTTATCTGGGTTTTAAGGGTGGAACAGCCGCCATGATGTTTTATGATTTGACTAGAAATTCTGTCGATATTGACCTAGATCTTTTGGATGAAACCAAAGAACAAGAAGTGTTTGAAAAAATTCAAAAAATAGCCATGGGCTATGGCGAAGTTGTTGATTCAAGAATCAAGCGTTTCAATCTTGTAACAGTAATTTCATACGATATAAAATCTCAGAATATAAAAATAGAAGTTAATCGCCGCGATTTTGGTTCTAGATATGAAATAAAAACTTTGCTGGGCATTTCAATGCGGGTAATGATCCAGGAGGATATGTTTGCCAACAAACTGATGGCTATGTATGAAAGAATAGGTAAAACAAGCCGTGATGTTTATGATGTATATTTTTTTGCAAAAAATAATTGGCCGATAAATAGAGAATTGGTTGAGGGTCGCGCCAAGATGCCATTCAAAGACGTTTTGTTAAAATGTATAAAACTTTTGGAAAAAATGGAAAATCGCCACATTCTTGATGGACTTGGTGAGGTACTTTCCGAGTCGCAAAAAGATTGGGCGCGAGCAAAATTGCAAACAGAAACAATATTTCTCTTGAAGGCTTGGTTGGAGAGTGAGAAATAACTTGTATTAAATTTATAAAACGCCCTGTTGCGAGATTATTCTTGTGATGGGGCTTTTTTTGTTTAATGTAAGTAAAACCCCCTTGACACCAAACAAAAAATGTGCTAATTTCTTATAAATATTTTTAAATCGGTCTTTGACAAAAATTTTAACTAAACAAGGAGAAAAAAGATGAAAAGTTTTATTGGATGTCAGAAGGGGATTACAGTTATTCAAGTTATGATGATTATGGCAATTTTTTCAATAGTGTTGGCAGTAGTCGCTACGAATATTCATTTTACAAGAGAAGACAATAAAGTAAAAACCGAGATCAACACTCAGGTCGCAGTTGAAGACAGCGAACAAGCAATATCTCAATTTTTAAGCTCTGATGAACAGATAGAAAAGCTAAACAATTTGATAATGGTATTGGCGGATAATCAAAAATATATACTTGAAACTGTGTTGGCAAAATTAAAAAAAGAATCGCCAAAAGCAACGGACGAGATAAAGGCACTGGAAAGTCGGATTGCTATTTTGGCGCGAGAAATAGGTGATTATCAAGAATTGGAAAATGATTAAATCTTTTAACAGAAGGAGATGAAGATGAAAAATTATATTAACAATCAAAAAGGTTCTGTGATTATAAATATTGTACTTGTTTTATTTATATTTATTCTTTTTGTAATATCAACATTTTTATTTTTTCTAATGAATGATATGAAAAAAATAAAAATATCAGCCGATATCGAAGAAAAAACAAAAGTTGAAATCAAAAGCGATATATTAAAACCGTATATAGTGGAGTCTGAAGGTGTGAAGATTACTGTTCCGGATATTTTAATGAAAGAGGACTCCTGGATAGAAAACACCAATAGCTTTCCTATTCGGATTAGAGTTGTTAAATTCTCAGGCCTTGATGTTGGAGAAGAGACTTTAAGTATTTCTCGTTTGGAACCCAAGGAAAAGCGTAATTTTGGGAAAACTATTTTTACAAGGGGTTATTATATTTATACTATTGACGGAATAATGATTGGATGGTTGAGAATATAAATGCTGTATACCCGCAACAACGACGGAAAAACGTCAATGTTGCGGGTGTTTTTTTGTTTATTTTCTAATCCGATAGATCCGGAGTGCATTCCCGATCACTGTCACATCTGACAATCCCATAGCGAGCGCCGCGACCATTGGACTGACAAGGCCAAAGACGGCGAAGGGGATTGCGATTGTATTGTAAAAGAATGCCCAGAAGAGGTTTTGTTTTATGATCGAAAAAGTTAGACGGGAGAGGCGGATGGCAAAGACGATTTTCTCGGGGTCGTTTTTTAGAATAACGATATCGCCTGCCTCTTTGGCAATATCGGTGCCGCTTGCCATAGCGATGCCAAGGTCGGCTTGGACAAGTGCCGGAGCGTCGTTAATGCCATCGCCGGCGAAAAGGACTTTTTCGTTTTGGGATTGGATTTTTTTTACTTCTGCTTGCTTTTTGTTTGGTAATACTTCAGCCAGATAATCTGTAACGCCGAGATTGTTTGCGACTGTTGCTACTGAATTTTTGTTGTCGCCGGAAATAATAACCGATCTTATTCCAAGATTTTTTATGGCATCGAGCGCGGCGCGGCTATTCTCTTTGATCTTGTCAGCCAAGAGTATGGCGCCGGCAATTTCTATGCCGTGTCCGACAAAGAGGATTGTGTATTCCGATTCTTTGTATTTTTCAACCAGCGTTTTGGCCCATTCACGGCTAACGCTTTTTTCTTTGAGCAATTTGTAGTTTCCGAGCAGGATTTGCGTGCCATGCGTTTTGCAAGTACCAGTCAGTCCATGTCCGCTGATTTCTAGGAAATTATCAATCTCTGCCAGCTCTATTTTAGCTTCATAATTATTTATTGCCTGTGAAAGGGGATGGCTGGAATTTTTTGCCAGACTTTTTGCCAGTTTTAATATTTTGTCATTGGAGTATATACTGTCGTTTGTAGAAATAATTTCCTTGATTTCTGGTTTACCTAGGGTCAGTGTGCCAGTCTTGTCAAAAACCGCGGTCGTAATATTTTGCGCTTTTTCAAAACTTTCGCCATTTTTAATGAGTATTCCGTTCTTTGCGCCTACGCTTGAACCCACAAGAATAGCGATCGGTGTGGCTATGCCAAGCGCGCAAGGACAAGATATTATAAGGACGCTAATCGCGCGCAAAACTGCAACGCCGACATCGCCAACGACTAGCCAAGTAAAGATAAAAGTAAGTGCGGCAATAACGATAACGACTGGTACGAAAATTGCGGCAATCTTGTCGGCTAGTTTTTGGATCGGTGCCTTGTATTTTTGCGCATCTTCGACCGATTTAATTATTTGCGAATAAACAGTATCTTCGCCATTCTTGTTTACTTTGATTTTAATTATGCCATCCAGATTGATAGTGGCGGCAAAAACCTCTTGTCCGTTTTCTTTTGTGACAGGGATCGCTTCGCCGGTCAGCATAGATTCGTCGATGGTAGTTGAGCCGCTCGTTATGATACCATCCAAAGGAATTTTGTCGCCAGGGCGAATCAGAAGCGTATCGCCGATATTTATTTCTTTTAGATCTCTTTTTTCTTCTTTGCCATTTTCATTTATGATAGTTGCAGACTTTACGCCAAGTTCCATTAGTTTTTTTAAAGCAGACATACTGCGATTTTTTGTCTTTAGCTCCATGTATCGGCCAAGTAGAATTAAAGCAGTAATTGTGGCCGCGCCTTCAAAATAAATATCACCGCCTGTGAACATTGCGTACACGCTGAAAAAATATGCCGACAGCGTGCCAACTGAAATAAGCGTATCCATATCGCTTTGTTTATTCATCAAGGCGCGCCAGGCGTTAGCGTGAAATTGCCAGCCAAGGATAAATACGACAATGAATGCCAAGTTGTGATGCAGCCAATGAGTTGACATTACTCCAAGAAACGAACCTGGAATTTTGTACATCCAGAACATACTGACTATGAGCGGAGCGGAAAGTATTAGAGCGAGGATTGTTTTTAATTTTAGTGCAGCATCAGCTTTTGCGGCTAGAATTTCCGATTTTTCGATTTCATTATTTTCAATTACTGTGTAACCGGTTTTTTGAATTATATCTTTTATCTGGTCTAGTGTCAGATTTTTTTCATCATAAACCACTTCGGCATTTTTCAAAGCAAAATTTACAGTTGCCGATTTAACCGCTTTTTCTTTTTCCAAAGCGATTTTTATATTACTCGCACAGGATGCGCAGTGCATGCCGGCGATGTTTAGTTTTGTTGATATCATATAATTTTTTGTCATCTCGCAGCGAAGCGGAGAGATCCCTTAAAGGTTTTAAATAATATTATCTTTTTTGAATTATTTAGATATGTTATAAGAGTATAAGGGATTCCTTCGCTTCGCTACGGAATGACAAAATATATTAGTGAATTATTTTGTACACCCACACCCCGAAGCACTGCAAACCGCATTATACGTTCCGGTATCCCCAGAAACTCGTGCTTCATTATATTCGTCCGGCTGTTTAGAAGACCCTTCGTCACCAACAACAAACTTCCCCCAAACCATCCGCATCCAGCAGGAGAATTTTATTTCCTTAACATTCGCCGGCGGAGTGAATTCGATTATATTTTCGCCATATTGCAGGTCTTTTTTTATGCCCAATGACTCGATCATGATAGCATCGGTACAACCTGTCATCTGTTTGACATTTATAATCCAGCGTACGGGAATATCTTTTTTGATATAAAGCGTATTCGGTACATAACCGGAATAGGTCAAGTCCATTTTGATTTCTTGAAAATCTTTATTGTCAACATTCGTAATCGTTTGTGATTCTGTTTTTGCAGAAGACATAAAATTTATTCCAAAATTTGCCAGACCGCGATTTGCCATCATTATTCCAAGAATGATTATGAAAGCACCTGAGAATTTTAGCAGTTTGGAAATATTTTGCGTTTTGATCGTGTTTATCACTGCGCCAAAAGCAAACATAACAATTGTCGTGCCTAGCGCGTAAACCGCCATCGACAATACTCCGCGTAACATATCGCCTTGTGCCAATGCATAAAGTTGCATTGCCTGCAAAGGTCCGCAGGGCATAAAACCGGTTAAGAGGCCTATTATAAAAGGACCTTTTGGTTTTTTGTTTTGTTTGTTTTGATAAAGATATTTGGCAATAAACGCTGGCGTGTTTAGTTTTATTTTTTTTAAGATTTTGTAATCGGTTAAAAATGACAAACCCATCAATACCATAAATATGCTAGCGAGTATTAAGATAACTCCGGTAAAAATTGGATTGATGCCAAAGAATGAACCGATTCCGCCCAAGATTCCACCGATAATCGTGTAGGAAATTATCCGGCCCGTGTTATACTCGAGATGTGGGATTAGACTTTTTTTCTTTTCGTTATTTGCATTTGCGGTAGAGTAGGCCAGTACAAGTCCGCCGCACATACCGACACAGTGGAAGCCGGCAAGAACACCGATTATGAATAATAGAGAATAGGCGACATGTCCTTCGTTTAATTTGCCCAGCAGTTCAAAGCCGCCGAAATGATTGATTATAAAATAACCAATCAGGACAAACGCAACAAATAAAATTAAATATCTTAAACTATTTTTCGTTTCTTTTGCGTTGTTAGTTTCGTTTATTTCGTGTTTATGTTCGTTTGTTTCGTGTTTCACTTTATAGTTTAGTTTTTCAATCTCGGGAATGATTTTTGCAAGATCTGTTTTTTCTTCATCATATTCAATTACAGCGCTATCATTTTTATGGTCAAAGACAATACTCTTGACGCCGGGGAGTGAGCTGACTTCACTTTCGATAAGATTTTTACAACCGACACAATGCATGCCGGTAATGGTTAGAGTGGTCTTTTTTAACATATTTTAGGTACTCGGATACTTAGGTACCTAGAGTATTGAAGATGAAGCTCGATACACATCTCCTAAGCCCTATGCCCTAAGTACCTAAATTATTTATTAGCCAACTTTGTAACTTTCAAAATCTCCTCAATCATATCCTGCTTCGTCTTTTCATTCTTGCTCGCCATTGCGTTTTTGAAACATGTATTCAAATGGTTTTCCATTAGCATCTGATGTGCTGATTTTAAGAGTCCGATCACGGCTAGATTTTGTTGCATTATGTCGATGCAATATTCTTTGTCTTCGGTCATTTTTATGATACGACTAAGAAGAGTAGAGGCTTTTTTAAAATTGATTAATGCTTTTGTTTTGTTGTCATCCATAAGATTATAAATAATTTATTAACCTATACCTAGGGTGTAGGTATTACTATATTCTGATTTTTTTTATTGTCAAGTGGATAAGTCGTTCACCCGTTGTGATTTTTTTTGTTTGATTAAATTCTATAAAAATAGTAAAATAAGCATAAGTTAATAATAAAAATATGAAACATCCAAGCGTAAATTCAGTTTGGAATATATCTATATTCCAAAAAATTAACCCAGTCATAAGAATCCTAATTTTTTCTGATATTTTGGTTGTTATGACACGTCTCGGTTTTATTGCGCCGATTTTTGCGCTCTATATTACAGATAAAATACCAGGCGGCAATTTGGAAGTCGTTGGTATCGCGACTACGATCTATATGCTTTCAAAAAGTTTATTGCAGATTCCGGTCTCAGTTATGATAGATAAGATAAAGGGTGAACAAGATGATTTTATTGCAATATTCCTCGGAACATTCTGGTTTTCTTTAACACCTTTGCTTTATATTTTTATTGATTCTATTTTTCAGCTTTATGTTGTACAGTTTTTGCTAGGTGTTTCAGCCGCAGTCCTTTTTCCATCTTGGACAGCGGTGTTTACTCGCCATATTGATCACGAACACGAAGGTATTGAATGGGGGACATATTTTACAGTAACTGATTTAAGCTCAGCAATCGGTGCAGCCTTGGGCGGAATTATCGCATATCGGCTTGGTTTTAATTATCTATTCGGTTTGGCAAGTGTTATTTCCTTTATTGGAGTATTTGTATTATTAAGTATAAAAAATGACATGCGCTTTGTTAAAGCAAAAAAATCGAATTTTTAGGACCTTTTGTTTTATAAATAAAAAATTCCTTGACACCCCCTAGGGGTGTGTGATATACTTTGTCTTAGTTAATAAAAAAAATAATTATGAAAATTTTAACATCTTTGTTTTTACTTTTGTTTTTTATCAATCCGGCCTTGGCACAAACCGATTGTCCAATCGGGATGGTAAATGATGCCGCCCCTGGCAACTGTGGTTCTTATGTTGATAAAGATAAGAATAATCTTTGTGATTTATCCGAGATAGAAGTGCCAACAGCAGAGAAAACAACAAAATTAAGCGAAGAGGAATTTAAAAAAAGAACAGTATCAGAGATTGCAAAAATATATAATATTAGCGCCGAAGAATACGCGCGCGAGCTCGGGTTATTTTTAAAAATAATTGTAAAAACAAGTGACTCAATGGCGGTTTTGCATGATGAAAACGCCCTTTGCGCTACGGTGGCAGCCGGTATTGCCGCAAATATAAAAGCAGACAGCCCACCCGCGACTGAACCGATTTTATCAGCAGATGAAGCAAAAAAAGTAATCACACCAAAATATAATTTTTTTCCTGTTTTATTTGTCTTGTTAATTGCTTATTTGATAACATATATCTTGGCATTAAAGAAAACGATTTCATTTTTAACTCAACAACGTATTTGGAACCTTGCCTTAACTTTATTTTTTCTTGCGTCAGGAATTTCTGGAATATTATTAGTCATACGAATAAATTATGGAATCATGGTCAATTGGCCATTCGATCTCTTAATGTTGCACGTTGAAACTGGAATTGCAATGGCAATTATTTCATTTTTTCATCTTGCATGGCATTGGTGGTATTATGCATGTATGTTAAAACGAAAAGCGAAAAAGGAATGTGATGCGAGAGAAAATAATTTATGATATATGATTTAGGATTTGAGATTTAATTAATTTAAATATGAAGACACAAGAACAGTTAATCAATAATATTATCGGCCAGTTGAATGGCATCAATCGAATGATCGAAGAAAAAAAAGATTGTTTTTCGGTTATTGTTCAGATGAAAGCAGTCAAGTCGGCGCTTAATTCGCTGACAAACAAATATATCGAAGAAAATTTTGTCAGTTGCCTTGATTCCTGCGGATCACGCAAAAAAAGCGAGATGATAAAGAAATTAGTTTTGGAACTTACGAAAAATAATTGATTTAGTTAATTGGGTAATTAGTTAATTGGGGAATAGGGAGAGGAGCCTGTTAAAATCGCCATTTCTAATTTATTTAATTCCTAATTAACTAATCAACTAAGTACCTTGGTGATAGATAAATAAAATTATAAATATTAATTAAAAATTGACAGAACAAAAATCTGTCAAATATCCACCCATATGTCAAAACAATTTACAGACGCAAATTTTAACACAGAGGTTCTTGAAGCCTCAAAACAAAAACCAGTATTAGTCGATTTTTTCGCGCCATGGTGCGGTCCATGTAAAGTCCAGGGTCCGATTGTTGATACATTGGCAGATGAGATCGGCGACAAAGCAATTGTTGGAAAAGTAAATACTGAAGAAGCACAGCAAACTGCTATGAATTTTGGAATTATGAGCATTCCTACGCTTATGATTTTTAAAGATGGAGAAGTAAAGGAAACTATGGTTGGGTTACAGTCGAAAGAAGGGTTGATGGATTTGTTGAAGAAGTATGGAGCGTAGGGAATGCCGAGTGTCGAATGCCGAGTGTCGAATTTTTAATATATGCCAGAGCTTCCTGAAGTTGAAACCATAGTGCGCGATTTGCGTGATAGGATTATTGGTAAAAAAATAGTTCAGGTTGAGGTTTTGTTGAAAAGAATTGTTAAAGGTAAGTTTAATGACTTTTTAACTGTTTTGCAGTATAATAAAATTATCCAGATTGAACGGCGGGGTAAGCTGATTATTTTTTGGTTGGCAGATAAAAAACATTTTCTTTTAATTCATCTGCGTATGACCGGGCAGTTGGTGTATTGCAAAAAAGATAATATTATTGCCGGCGGACATAGTGATAAAAATCAAGTTGCTTGTAAGCCCAATCCGCATACGCGTGTTGTGATAAGTTTTGCTGATAAAAGCAAGTTGTTGTTTAATGATTTGCGTACATTTGGTTATTTGCAGATTGTAGAGATTGATGAGCTTGAAAAAATTACTGGTAACTTCGGACTGGAAGCTATGGAGATTGATTTTAAATACTTAAAAAGTTTCATCCGCACAAAAACTGCCAGTATTAAGACTTTGCTTTTAAACCAAAACTTAATCGCCGGAATCGGCAATATTTACGCAGATGAAGCGTTGTTCCTCGCTGGCATTCGTCCCGTCCGTCCGGCTTTTAGCTTAAGCGATATAGAAATAAAAAAGCTTGCCAAGAGCATTAAACAAGTATTACAAAAAGCGATTCAAAATCGCGGTACGACTTTTAATAATTATGTGGATGCGAGTGGCAACAAAGGTGAGTTTGTGAAGATGTTGAATGTTTATGGACGGAAAGGAGAGGAGTGTCGGAGGTGTGGGGCGATTATTCAGAAGATAAAAGTGACACAGAGAGGGACTAGTTATTGTGGGGGGTGTCAGAGTTAGGCTGGTAGGCAGGTAGGCTTGTAGGCTAGTAGGCTTGTAGGCGGGTAGGATTGTGGGCTGGTAGTTTGTTGGATGTGTTTTATTTTTTTTATTTTTTAATTAATTTTTTGGTACGATTTTTTTTGCTTAGGCTACTAGCCTACAAGCCTACAGTCCTACCATCCTAAAAATATGCTCGGTCCCAAAACCAAAAAAAATCTCGAAGAAGCACTTGCCGGTGAATCTATGGCGCGAAATAAATATGACTGGTTTGCTTCACAAGCCAAGAAAGACGGATACATTCAGATTCAAAATCTATTCATGGAAACTGCATTGAATGAAAAAGAACATGCCAAGCTATGGGCAAAAGCGCTTGGGTTAATCGGAGATACCAAGGAAAATCTTAAGCATGCGGCCGAAGGCGAACATTTTGAATATACAGATATGTATGTGCGAATGGCAAATGAGGCTAAAGAAGAAGGGCACGATGATTTAGCTCGTTCATTTCTTATGGTAGCAGGCGTGGAAAAAGCGCATGAAGCTCGTTACAAAAAGCTATTAGAAAATATTGAGACAGGCAAAGTATTTAAACGTGATGAAATTAAGAGATGGAAATGCAACAACTGCGGTCATATTCATGAAGGCGAAGAAGCTCCGGCAATGTGTCCGACATGTCAGCATCCAGTGGATCATTTTGAGTTGTTTGTGGAAAATTATTAATTAAGATTTAGCACACACTCTTTTTTGTCATCTCGACCGGAGCGAAGCGGAGTGGAGAGATCTATAATACTTTGTCTACCTGCTAGTCTCGTATTATAGATTTCTCGCTTCGCTTCGAAATGACAAAAAGAACGTGGCTTATAAAAATATGACTATTCTAAATCAAATCTACAAATGCAACATCTGCGGCAACATCGTTGAGATGGTGCACGAAGGTGCTGGTGAACTTGTCTGTTGCGGCCAGCCAATGATTTTGCGATCCGAAAATACCGAAGATGCTTCGCATGAAAAACATGTGCCGGTAATTGAGAAAAACGAATGCGGCTACACTGTTAGAATCGGCGAAGTCGCGCATCCGATGACAGAGGAGCATTTTATTGAATGGATCGAAATCATTGCCGACGGTAAAGTTTACCGCGAATATCTAAAACCAGGTGTAGAAGCAATGGCAAAATTCTGTGTTACAGCGGAAAATTTTGAAGCGCGCGCATATTGCAATCTGCATGGGCTATGGAAAAAATAAAGATTTTTTTGTTTAATATTAGCTAATCATAATAATTTGACTTATTTGCTCGAATATATTATTATATGGGAGTAAATATTAATTATATATAAAGCAGACTATCCGTCTGTTTTATAATATTCTGTTTGTATGTCACAAGATAACATGATAAAATTAGAGTGCACAGAATGCAAGCGTGTTAATTATTTTTCACGGAAGAATAAGAAAACATTGAAAGAAAGACTTCAGATGAACAAGTTCTGCAAGTTTTGCAACAAGCACGCTCTTCATAAGGAAACTAAGTAATTTTCGATTTCGGATTTTCGATTTAATATTATTTATTATATTAAGCTATGAAAATTGGTCGTTTTATATTTGCTTTGATTTTAATGATTTCTGTTTCCGGTTGCACAAAATTAAAGTGGCTTGATCAAAGGGTTGGTGAGATTTTTTTTGATGGCACGAATACGGAAACAAATTCACAGGAAACCGAATCAACAACAAAATCCAAAAATAATAGTTTTAATGTTGCACCACCTGGAGCTGAGGATTTGACAACTGAGCAAAAAGAAAAAATCGAGAAATGGTTGACTGATAACAATCTAAATCGCTATGGTGATGCGATGGATACTTTTTATACCGACGGTACACCGCTCTTTGATGAAGTGAGTGGAAAATCAATTGAGCGTTTTGAATATATTTTGAAAAAGACACCGGATATTTTGGAGAAGATAGGCGAGTAGGTAATTAGGGCATAGGTACTTAGGGAATAGGAATGGGATATTTGAAATTAGATGGTATTCCTATGTATTATGTTTATTTATTACACAGTGGAAGAGATAAAAAGTTTTATATTGGATATAGTTCTGACTTGTCTAGGCGATTTGCTCAGCATCAACAAGGACTAGTTGAATCAACAAAACATAGAAGACCACTAGAATTAATATATTACGAATCTTATCAGACTAATAATTTAGCCCTTGAGAGAGAAAAAAAACTAAAACAATTCGGTTCAGCATACGTAGGATTATTAAAAAGATTAAAAATAAAATAACCCAGCTCCTCGTGAGGGGCGGGGTAAACCTTTATTGCGTCGGACCGGGGCCAGCCCCGCCCTTCGCGAAGGGCGGGGCGGGATTAGTATAATGGTAGTACAGGGGTTTCCAAAACCTCTAGCGTGGGTTCGATTCCTACATCCCGTGCGAGAATAATCACGGCTAATATTAGCTGTGATTTTTGGTGTGGGAGGAAGGAAATCGAACCTTGTCAATAGACTTGACAAAATATAGCTTATATGCTATATAGTATATATAAAATATTTGTTTTTTGCTCTTAAATATATATTTTGAAAAAGGAGAAGAAACGTGATTAAAAATTTAAAAATATGGAAAACAATTGAATTAATCAATTCGAACAGCAGGGATCTCTTGGGCGCCCTAGCAAAAATCGAATGCGATTGTAGAGGCCCTTTGAGTGATTTTTTAACGCTACTTTGTCCTAACATCGATGAAGCCAATAAAACAATACAAAAAACATGGAGTTATTCAGTCTATATGGAGCATTTTTTAAAACTTAAACAATTTAATCAGGACAATAAGGTAGTTTTAAAAAATCTTTGCATGATGACTGTAGAGCAAATTATCGGTCAAAGAGGAACTCATATCGAGCTCCTCGAAAGTATAGGAAAAATTGGTGGTTTACCAGTTGAAGTTGAAGCTGGTCCGCAACTTAGACTGCAATATCAGGATCAGCCGGTACACGATCAAGTATCTATACTGGTGAAAAAAGACAAAGATCTTTTTCAATGTCCGGATTTATTTAGATTAGAAAACTGGGGTCATATGGTGTTGTTGAGAACAACGTATGTCAACGATGATTATCTTTGGCCAGGTCATGAAAAAATTATCTTTGGCATGACATAACAATAACTTGCATTTCAAACGGTGGCATTTCGAAAGATTTGTTACCGTTTTAATTTGTATAATAACCTGTCTGCTGGTAGGCAAGAAGCTCTGGCTGTGTCGGAAGGTGGTCGGGATTAGCATAAGGGTAGTACGGGGGTTTTTAAAAACTCCTGCATGGGCTTGATTCGTGCATCCTGTGCATGAAAAAAATCACAACAAAAGCAAGTTGTGATTTTTTTGATACAAAAGTTTGCGAGTTCGAATTTAATTTGCTAAAATTTGATTATTATAACAGTGATAATTATATGTATTGCAAAATAACAGTCAAGGGCATAATAACAAACAATGACGGTAAAATTTTACTCGTAAAAAGAAGCGAGCAGGATAGTTTTTGGCCTGGTTATTGGGAGACGGTCGGTGGCGGCATGAAAGAAAAAGAAAATCCGCAATCGGCTTTACATCGAGAAATACAAGAAGAAACTAATTTGTCGGTCAAGGTGCGTGAACCATTTAATGTTTATTCATTTGAAAATGAGAAAAATGAATTTAAAGTCGGAATTACATTTATTTGTGACTATGCTGGCGGCGAGATTGTTTTAAGCGATGAAAATACGGATTATATTTGGATAGATCCCTTGGATATAAAAAATTATAAGACATCCGATGGCTTGATGAATGAGATTCTCGCCTTCGCTAATAAATATAATAAAAGTAATAAATTGTAATACAAGTGTACCTGAACAATAACAAAAAAAGAAAATTTGATTTAAATGATTAAATAGTGAGTGCTATTTTAATAATTCAACTTTGTTATTATTCTCAATTTTTTCCAGACCACCGTCTTTTAACCAGATTATCTGGTCGACATATTTAACGTCGTCGGGTTCATGCGTGACCATAATGATTGTTTGTTTGAGTTCACGGTTTAATTTTTGGAAAAGTTTTAAGACGGTTTCAGAAGAAACAGTATCCAGATTAGCCGTCGGTTCATCGGCAAAAAGTACTTTGGGGCTATTGATAAGAGAACGGGCAATGGCGACACGTTGTTGTTCTCCGCCCGACATTTCACTAGGATAATGGCTTAATCTGTTACCTAGTCCGACCAACTCTAGTAATTCCTTAGCTCTACCTTCGTTTATCTTGTTTCCTATGGCGCGTGCGGGCAGATGGACATTCTCAAGGGCTGTAAATTCGGCTATAAGCGCATATTCCTGAAAAACGTAACCGAGATGCTTCAAGCGGAAAAAGGTCTTTTTTATATCCGAAAGTGCGGTAACTTCTGTGTTGTTGATATAAATTTTTCCAGAAGTCGGTGTATCAATGAGACCCAGTTGATGGAGAAGAGTTGATTTGCCGGAACCACTTCTGCCCATTAGGGCCACAAATTTCCCTTCAGCTATTTCAAATGATACTTCTTTTAGAGCATAAGTTGGGACTTTCCCTTCGTATGTTTTTTTTACTTTGTTTACTTTTATCATATAATTATCCCCAAATAGCATCCAGAATACTTTGTTTAGCCACTATTCTGGCAGGCAAATATCCTGCTACTAATCCAGAGATGAGCATACTGGCGACTGATGTGATTATTTTAGAATTAGTAAAGACCAGTGCGGCATCGCCAAAAGGCAAGGCGATAGGATGTGCTTTGAGTAAAGGCGAAAGCACTCCGAACACTAAAATGCTACCCATACCGACGCTACATATGGCATAAAAGACCGATTGAAAAATATATGATATTTCAATAATGGATTCTTTAATACCGATTGCTTTCAAGATACCAATCTGTCTTCTTTTGTTGACTGCGTTAACATAAATTAAAACAAAAATCGTAACTGCCGCAACGATAATACTAATAATTCCGACAATAGTAGCGATTAGATCAAATGCTGAAAGCATGGTACCAATCGTGGAAAGCAAGTCGCTATACGGCTGTATTTTTAGGTTCGGAGCCATCGCCTTTATCCTTTGATAGTAGTTTTCAATAGTATCCCGAGATTCATCCACTCTGACGACAATTTCCGAGGCATTATTATATACTCCTAGAATTGATTCAGCTTCTTTGGAGCTGACAAATACAGATTGGGAGGCGCCACCCATGGAAACTTCGAATATGCCTTTTATCTTGTAATGCCGTACATAGCCTCCGGCAAATGTTATCATCACTCGATCGCCAACTTTAGCACCACCTAAATTATCTTCTGGTGAGCTAATTTCTCCTCCACCGGCTATGCTGGAAGAAATAACAATTTCATCCGTTTCTGTGCCATCCAAAAATTTACCGGAAGTAATGTTTTGATAAGTTGTTAGGACTTTTCTTTCGTCATTTGGATCTATGCCGACAATTGAAGCGGATACGGTTTCGAATTTGCCGTTCTTTTCCTTGTCAAAACTGATCTGGCCGCTTGTTTTGTAGTGTCTGGTAACCCCGACGATTCCCGGTATCGTCTTGATGTCAGCTACTAACTGGTCTTGGTTGTCTATGTAATCGCGTTTGGTTGGTTCAACTTGCGGTGAGATAGTAATATGCCCAAGAGACGTGTCAATGATGCTTTTGGTCATACCGGAAGTCAGTCCCTTCATTATACCGGCAATGAACATCAAGTTTAGAAATGAAAGAGATAAAATAAAAATAAGCAAAAACATCGTCGACCGGTTGCCTTTGAGGATGGATTTGTACGCGATAAAAAAAGCGGTTTTTATGTCAGTAATCATAATTATTTTGCTTTATTGCCGATGATTACGTCATCAGACTCAGTAATACCTGAAACGATTTCAATGCGGCCGTTTTTATCTTTTAATCCCGTAGTAACCTCTTTTTCAACAGATTGATTGTTTTCCAGTGTCTGAATAATATTTTTTCCATTTTTATTCTTAATCGCACTAATCGGCAATGTTAAGACATCGGCTTTTGAAGCAGTATCGATATAAACATTAACCGACATTCCTGGCTTTATTAATTCATCACCATTGTCCTCGAACACCACAACGGTTTTGTAATACACGGCGCCACTGACAACAGAATCAGAAGGGTCGGTACGCGTTATTTTACCGGAAAATATTTTTTCTTCCCCGAAAGCGTCAAGCCACATCCGAACTGTTTGTCCTGTTTTTATGTCAGCTATATTATTTTCCGAAATATCAACCTTTACTTGCATTTTACTGACTGGTAATAAAGTAATAATTTTGGTTTCGGGAGATATTATTTCCCCAACCTCGCCTGTTATTTGGGAAATCGTGCCGGTGGCAGTAGCTCGGATCAGCATGTCTTCCAGGTTCGTTTCTTTTTGTCTTTTGGATGCTTCTGCCTGGGCGATCTGGCTACGATAAACATCGATGTCCACTTTTCTGGAAGGCGCTTTTGCTTGTTCTAATTGAGCAAGGGCAGATTCATGTGAACTCAGATTAGAATCAACCTCCGCTTGCGCATTACCAATGTCTTGCTTGGCCTTAAGCTTAGATTGATTAAAGGCATCAAGTAAAGTCTGTTTAGCATTTTTTAGACTAGCTCTAGACTGATCCAGTGTTTTTTCGGCGTTAGAAATACTGGTTAACTGGCTTAATTGGGCATCTTGTAGCGTTTGTTGGCTGTTTTGCAGGGCAGTAATGCCGGCGGTCAAATTTGCTTTCTGGGTATTCATAGATGCTTTGTAGACATCCAAGTCGCTTTGGGTAAAACTAGAGCTGGTTACGGAATATATCAGGGCATGGAGACAATCAGATGCAGCTACATAGCTGGCGTTGAGCGAGGCAATCGTTACGCCATAGGCGGAAATTATGTTGTCAACACTTTGAGAAGAATCGCTGGTTGCAGTAAACTTGCTCATGGCATCATCTAATTTTTCACCGGCGATTCTTAGGTTTAATTCGGTTGAATTAAGGTAGCTTAAATTTTTAACACTCAAGCTATACTTAATGACATCATCATCTAATATCTTCTGGGTGGCATCATTTGCAGCTTCGGCTAAATCCAGTTTTTCCTTAATTAGAATTAGAGATGATGACAGCTTATTGCTTATTGTCTGAGTCACAGTTTTTTTTGTATTTTCGAGAGATGTTTCGTTTGTTATCACTGACTGTTCATAGGTAGTAATATCCGCGTCAGTATTAGAAATTATGTCCTGGTAGCTCTTTTCTGCTTCCGCAATATTTTCCTCGGAAATTTTTTTTGTATTTTCTAGTTTATTAATTGCCGATTCATAAGCGGTTTTAGTCTTGGACACGTTTACCTCGGAAACCTTAATACTTTCTTTGGATGCACCAGCTAGGGCTTGATTAAGTCTCGTTACTTGCAGATTTATATCAGCCTGCATAGAATCGATCTCAGCTTTAAGTTGCCTGTCGTCTTGTTCAGCCAATATTTCACCGGTGCCAACTATTTGTCCGACTTCGGTATTAAGCGCGATTAACTTACCACTGTTTTTAAAATTAAGATCAATACTGGAGGCAAGTTCGGTTTCACCACTAACTAAAACAGTGGCAGTAATCTCTCCTTTTTGTGGTTTCACGGTTTCGTATTGATTTGGTCTCCCTTTTGTTGTTATAATAAAAAATAATATTGCAAACAAGCCCACGATAATTATTATTAAATATTTTTTCTTAGTTGCCATATTATTTAGACCTAGACGTACTAGGCTTGTAAAAAAATTAATTTATTATATAATTATCTTACTTAGTAAGTATCTTAATTATAAAGTAAAATCTAAAGTTATGCAAATACCTAATAAAGAAGCTAATAATATTAAAAAAATTTTCAAGATAAATAATTTATTCTTTTTGTTACAACAGGAAAATATTCTAGAAAATCGGATTAAGCATAAAATCGCCAGAGTTTCCGGGTTTAATGCTAATGAAAACATTTGCCTTGAATATTTATTGGATAATGACAAGGTAAGTGCTGGTGATTTGGCGAAATTAACCGATTTGACCACTGGTGCCATTACCGCCTTAATTGATCGTCTGGAAAAGGGTGGATTTATCGTGCGGGTTGCGGACAAGAATGACCGAAGAAAAATAATATTAAAACTCAAAAGTAGACCTCCAAAATTGTCGGAAGAATTATCTCGTGTTAACCCGTTTACAGGTAGAGAAATGCCACAGGAATTGCGTTCTGTTGTTGAAGATTTTGGTAAGAATTTTAATTTAATTCTTGAACAATACAATGAAGAACAATTAGCCGTTCTTACTTCTTTTTTTGAAAATCTAGTACATATTCAAAAAAAGGCTGTTGAAAAATTGTCTTAGTGTTGAATTTTGATGGTGATTGATTTAATCCAATTTAAAATTAAATATAAATAAATATCGTATTGCCAGCATATCTTTGCTAAAATATGATTATTCGTATGAAATATAAAAAAACAATCATTATAATTATTTTGGTTTTGGTAGCGTTTGCAATCTCGGGATTTTTTTTAGTACTCAATACCAAATCTCAGGTCAAGGATCTTTTTCGTATGAATAAAGAATTACAGGAAGCCGGATACTATATGGGTGATTTTGAATTTAAAATGATGGGAATTTTATACTGGTTAGACAAAGGAGAATTTTATCGTGCTTTGGCGCATCTCAATAAATTACATACTCAATTTGAAACCAAAAAAGGGTTAATAAAGATGCCTAAGTTTGCTAATAAGGATGAAGAAATTGAATTTTATCTAAATTTGCAAAATCCAAAAACAGGAGCTTTTATTGATGATATTTATCCGTATGCAACCTACAATGAGGTTACGGAAAATATTATAAATCACTTGGATACACTGACAAAAGAAAGCGGGCAGACGCTTAAATTGAAATACCTTTTGAAATATCTTGATGAAATCAATACGCCAGAAAAATTAAAAGTGTTTCTAGATGATGTTGCTTATGTCGGTTGGATTTCTACGAAATTTCCACAAACCTCCTATGTGTTTGCCAGAAGTATACTGAGCTATTCCAATGGCGAAGGAGTAATAGAGGAGAAAGGCTTTTATAAATTTTCTGACGAATGGAAACAGGCTTTGCTCCAGTGGTTTTATGAAAATCAAGATTCGGAAACAGGATTTTGGGGGCCAAGATCAAGAGACGGTCATAAATTGTTGGAAAAAGATTTAACCAACACGGCTTCAATTATTAAAGCGTTTGTTGATAAAGATGGAAATAATCTCAATCCGTCCTTTTCTTTGCGATATGGGAGCCAAATGTTCAAAACCGCGCTTGAGGTCATGTCTGAACCCGCACCGGATGTCGATGACTTAGACGAATGGCATGAGTGGGAGCTGAAAATGGGAAAAGGCACATATATGTTGACAAGATATGTGTGGCAGTACGCATTAGAGGAGGATAAGGCTAGAGCAAAAGAGTTAATCGAAAATTTGGTTAGGACTAATTTTGCTAATTGCTATATTCCAGAGGAAGGAGCCTTTAGTTATTATCCAAACGGAGAGCATGCCTCCTTGGATGGCAGCGGATTTTTTTCAATTTTCAAGGATATTGGGGCATTGTCCAGTGAAAAGCAAGGAAAACTTTGGGGCGCGTCGGAAAAATTAATAACTGATCTGGGAACCCAAAAGACATCTGTGCTTATTGAGAAAGACTTTGAATTGATCTCGGGGAAAAAGGAGATTAATTCCTTGCGTGTCTATAAAACAGAAGCGGATTATAATAATCTTATGTTAGGTGTTTATGCAATTATTTATCCGGATAAATCGTCAATTTTGGATATTATAGAATTGACTGCCAAGATGAAAAAGTGGATTGATGCGACCCCGCTGACAATGGGGAATTGGACGTCCAAGGAAGAAGTTAGACAAGAGCTAGAGGCAGTCGATTTCGAAGAAGCTCCAGTCTATGAAAAACCAGCAGGTATCGAAAAGCTAAATACGTTTTTGCAGGAAAATGGTAAGGCAGTGGTTGTCGGATTTGATGCGTTGCAGATTCCGAGATACAGAATAACGTTTGAATTATAATTATAGAATTTAATAGCAACTTCATTAAGGTCTGGTAATAAAATAATGTCGGTATTCTTTGGTAGACTAGTTCTACCGTTTTTTTGTAAAATTTGCTCGTCAGATGATAAAAATATTGAAATAATTATTTTGTACTCAAAATTTTGTTTGTGGATAAAACTTCTTGACAAAAATGTTAGATTGATATAACATAAAAATATGTTAACTAAATCTAACAAAAATATGACAACAAAAACTTATCAAAGAATAAAATTATTTTTGACGATGCTAATTTCAATCGTCGTATCAACTTCCATCATTCATCAGAATTTTTTTATCCCCGCTATAACTCTGGTAGCAAGTTTTTTAGTCCTTCTTTTTTTAAGAAAAAAAGTCGAGCAGGTTATCAGCGATGAAAGAGACATTTTGAATGGCGGAAAGTCTGCCTTGATGGCAATCCAAATCTACTCTTGGATTGCAGTCATCAGTATGCTTTTATTGTATTCACTTCAGGGTTATAACCCAAATTATGAAGCGGTCGCTTTAACTCTGGCTTTTTCGACTTGTATATTAATGCTGGTGTATAGCGCGATTTTTTATTACTATAATAAGATGCAATTAACCAATAGCAGGAGCCTGTATTTGATTGGCGTAATAATAATTTTTCTGTTTTTATCAATTTTTATGCTCAGAGTATTTTCGGGCGAAGATTCCTGGATGTGCGAGAATGGCAAATGGATAGAACATGGGCATCCGTCATATCCGGCTCCGAACAAAGAATGCAAATAAATGAAAAATAATATAAAACAATTTAGAAAAGATGCAGGGCTTACTCAGGATGAACTAGCAGTAAAAGTCGGAGTCAGAAGAGAAACTATCGTATTTTTGGAACAAGGTAAATACAGCCCTTCTTTAAAGCTTGCCTTGAGTATTGCAAAAGAATTTAATACTACGATTGAAGAATTATTCATTTTATCTTGATTAGTTATGTGCTGAAAGTCGGTATTTCATGTAAATTAAAAATAACTGAAATCTTTAAGTTATTTTGTATAATATTTTTTTGAAAAAATGAAAAACGGATTCATGCCAGTGAATCCGTTTGTTATATGGTGATATCGATAATGTGCTCTTGCGTTTCTAATTTTTTTGGGTCTTGCTTGCCGTCAGGCTCAGCTTTTTTTTCTTTTTTCTTTTTGTCTTCATCTGGCATGACCTCTTTGTGTTCTCTGTCTTTTTTTAATTTTTCAATTTCTTCTATTTTTTTGTATTTTACAAAATTCGGTGTAATATAATGTTCGATTTTCATATTTCTTCTCCTTTATTTTTTGTACTGTTATTGTATTCTATTTTTTTATTTTTATCAATACAGTATATTTATTTCTTTTTTTAAGCTAATTTCAGGCAAACAGATATTGCTTTTCGCCTTGTAAAATGGTATATTGGGTATGTCGGAAATTCAGATATACTACTTTTAAACTATTAAAAAATATGAATCATAAAATTTCAATTCGTTTTTTTAACGATCGAGAAGTTCGTGCCGTTTGGGATGAAAAAAATAATAAATGGTGGTTTAGCGTATTAGACATCATCGCCGTTCTCACAAACCAGAATGATTACGCTAAAACCCGCAACTATTGGAAATATCTCAAAGCCAAGCTCAAGAAAGAGAACAATCAGGTGGTTAGTGCTACTACCCAACTGAAACTTTTGGCAAGTGATGGGAAACGATATCTGACTGATATGTTGGACCATGACGGGATTATTGCCCTAGGCAAAACATTCCCAGGGACTAAAGCTAATCGATTTATTGACTGGTTTACATACAGCGATGAGAGCATCGATGGAAAAAGCAAAACCAAAGCTTACGCTTTGTTTGAAAGTTCTCTTATTGATAGCATTGAAGTTGGCACAAGCAAAGGCCTGCAACAAATTCATGCTTATTTATTTGGCGGTTTGTATAATTTTGCGGGAAAAATCCGACAGAAAAATATTTCAAAAAATGGTTTTCAATTTGCGATGGCACAGTATTTGGAAAACACGCTCAAACAAATTGAACAGATGCCGGAAAATAATTTCGTACAAATTGTCGATAAATATGTAGAAATGAATGTCGCTCATCCTTTTATGGAGGGCAATGGAAGAAGTACTCGTATTTGGCTTGATTTAATACTAAAAAAACGTCTTAAAAAATGTGTGGATTGGAGTAAAATAGGTAAAAAAGATTATATAAATGCAATGAAACATAGCTCCGGAAATAGTATAAAAATAAAAAATTTATTTAAAAAAGCTCTGACTAATAAAATTAACAATCGTGAAATGTTTATGAAAGGAATAGACTACTCTTATTATTATGAAGAAGAAGATTAGAAAATGTGATGTATTGAATTTCGTAAATATGAACAATCAAAATAAAAAAATAATATGGAAAATAAAAAACCTATGCACAAAATTTTTTCAATCTCATTATTCTTGTTTCTAAGTCTTCCTTTTGTTTCTAGAGCAGTAGAAATTCCTATGGGTATTTCGCCCAAGGAAATAGTTGTTGAGAAATATTTTCTGTTTGATGAGCCGGTTGAGGTGGATAAATTGTCTGATGGCACGCCTGGGTTTTTATCTATCGAAAGAGGGGATGGTAGAACCAAAAATGGTGATTGGACAAGAATACCGATAAAGGGCATAAATTTTACATTGCGTTTTTGGAATGTCGGAGAGTCCGGTGGTGAGAGCGGATTTTGGCTTTGGAAAAAAAATCATGCTGATGCAAAATTGACAGCCACTTACGTAGTAGGCGGCAATGGGACTATTATGTCAGAGGGAAAAGGATTTATGGGACAGCAGACCTTTACGCTGGAGCCGGCTACGCATGAGCCGGATTTTGATTCGGTTGTTTTTGATATGATATTCAGCGGTGGTCCGGATGGGGAATTTCTCGAGAAAGAGCCGTATAAAAGTAAGGAAGGACATAAGTTATGGGGACATGTTGACGGCGGTGAAACCGTTACTTTGAATATTCCGCCAAATACGGCGACCGGTAAAAAACAATTTTATCATAACGCCGGCCTATTCGAGGCCGTGGCTTTGGATGATAATGCTTTTGGCGACTGGGAATCCATAAAAGAAGATTGCGTCGATTCCTATGCTCGTTTCAGCGCGATAAGCGGAACAGTGGAGATAAAAAAGGTTGAAAGCGGTGATTGGAAATTTGCCAAATATGATATGGTTCTTTGCGTGGGCGATGTTGTGCGAACAGGGGAGGAAAGCAGCGCTTACATCGTTTGGCCGATAAAAGATTACCGTCTCGAAGAAGGGACACAGCTATTGATTCGTTCATCATCCAGAAAGGACAAATCGGCTGTCGAGATTATCGGCGGAAAAATAAAAGCCAATTTCCAAAAGGCTTTGGACGGCCAAGATATTTATTCGGACACCACTTATCCGAATGATGTGATGGGTATAAAAGGCACGACTATTGAGGCAGAGGTAAGCGGTGATGACACAACTGTTCGCGTGATAGAAGGCGTCGCAGAAATGAAGTCGCGAAAAGACGAGAGCAAGATAACGATCGTAAAAGCTGGTGAAGAGTATAAGTCTAGCGCCGGTATTGTGCTAGCTACGAGTACATTTGACGCAGTAGCGGCTGAGACCAAATATTTAGAAGAAAAAGCGCAATGGATAAAGCAGGGCGAAGAAGCGCGAAGCTTGGAATCGCCGAAATCTGTAGAGTCTTCGGCTGAACCCACAGGGAAGTCCGGACAAAGTGTTAAAATTATTTTGGTAATATTTGTTTGTGTGATTGTGTTTGTGGTACTTTTAGTATTTATAAAAAGAAAGAAGTCATAATTTTTTGAATGATAAAAAAGATGATATAAAAACTTTTTAATTCAAAATCTCCACTCAGATGAAAAAACAAATCACTGTCAACGACAAGATGCAGAGTAATTACCGTTATTATTTAAGTGAAGCAAGCGGTAAGAATTTTCATTCCGGGTTTAAGCCCGAGCTGACTCCGGAGGAGATGCTTGGCCTCGGAGTTTTTGGCGGGAAATATATGACGGATTGCCGGCAAGAGTTTCCTGCGGCGTGGTTTAAAAAGGCAAAGCTGTGTTTGGAATTTCATGACCCCAAGCTGAATTTTTTTGGCGTTAATGCCAGCCAACCGCTGTCAGTTTGGCAGGCGAATGGTTGGATTCATCCGGATGATCCGCGCGGTTGGTTTCAATGGTATTGTCGATATTTTTTGGGCAGAAGGCACGAGGATGATGAAAGGCAGATAAAAAGATGGCGCGCGTTTCGGCGGCATTGGTCAGCCGTCAGGAACAACTGCGTGCGTGGTGATTTTGATTGTCGAAAGAAACAAAGGCAGGCATTGCTCCATTGGGCTTATGATAGTCGGAGGATATGAAAAAGATTTTTAATTAATTATTATACTTTCTATTGCAAACCTTGTATATTTATAATATCATATTAATATTACTTTAAAATATATGAGTATTTTTCTCTATATTATTCTCAGCACATTCCTTATTACCCTCTGCGTCTGGGTGGCGGTTTTTTTGCTTGCCCTGAAAAAAGATACGCTTCAAAGAATATCTATATTTTTAGTTTCATTGTCTGCCGGTTCTTTTTTGGGCGGGGCTTTTTTACATCTGTTGCCGGAAGCGGCGGAAAAGATCGAGGGTGAAAGATTGTACATGATTGTTCTTTGTTCATTTATTTTCTTTTTCTTTATGGAAAAGCTTTTGCACTGGCGGCATTGCCACAAGGAAAATTGTTCGATCCATACATTCGGTTATATAAATTTATTAGGGGATTCCGTACACAATTTTATTGACGGCTTGGTTATTGCCAGCGCGTTTATGATTGATATCAGGCTTGGTTTTGTTACCACCTTTGCCATTGCTCTGCACGAGATACCGCAAGAGATCGGTGATTTTGGCGTTTTGATACACGCGGGCTTTGATCGAGTCAAGGCGCTTGTGATAAATTACCTCGTTGCTTTGGCTGTCGTTCTGGGAGGAGTTGTCGGTTTTTTTGTTTCGTCATCAGTTGAAAGCATTATTCCCGGTCTCTTGCCATTTGCCGCGGGCGGGTTTATCTATATCGCCGCCTCCGACCTGATGCCTGAAATAAAAAAAGAGCCTGATTTCAAGCGATCAGTTAAATCATTCTTAATCTTTCTTCTTGGCGTCTTGCTTATGTACGCCGCAAAGTTTATTGAATAACCGTTTTGCGGAAAATACAACTCGTTATTAATAAATTTTTAAAAAATTATGAATAAAATAAAAAGCATCCAAGTGCTTGGTTCAGGTTGCCCAACCTGTAAACAGCTATACGAAACAACCAAAAAAATTGCCGCAGAATTAAAAATTGATACAGAGGTCGAATACATTACCGATGTTACAAAAATGATTGAAATGGGAGTTATGACTAGCCCGGTACTCGCTATAAATGGTAAGCCGGTTTTGACTGGCGGGGGACATGGTGAGGATGATGTTAGAGATGTATTGTCAAAGTATTAAATTTAGAGTAAACAGCTTGTTTGAAGTTGAGAAATTTTGAAATTGAGACTTGAGAAAAACTCATTTTCTGTCATTCCCGCGTAGGCGGGAATCCAGATTCGAGAGATAAACCCTGGATTCCCGCCTACGCGGGAATGACAAGTAAAACAATTTTTTATATTTCAAATTGATTATTGTTCATTGATTATTGTATATTTACAAGCATGGACATTTTTAAACCGATACAAATATTCGCTGACCTAGTTACTTATAATTGGCTTGGTATAAGTGATAAATACTGGGGTGATGCGATAAACTTTTTTGTTTATGACACGATCAAAATCGGTCTGCTTTTGCTACTCATAAATTATGTTATGGCGATTACCCGCTATTATTTTCCGGTGGAAAAAGTGCGCGATATCCTTTCTGGCCGCAAATGGTATGGCTTTGATTATATTTTGGCCGGCATGCTTGGCGTGATTACGCCGTTTTGTTCTTGTTCATCTATTCCACTATTTGTCGGATTCGTGGGCGCAGGTATTCCCTTGGGCGTAACTTTTGCGTTCTTGATTGCTTCGCCTTTGGTTAATGAAGCGTCGCTGTTTATATTTCCATCAATCTTTGGAATCAAGATGACTATTGTTTACAATATTTTGGGAATAGCAATCAGTGCTTTAGCCGGGATGATAATCGGACGGCTTAAATTTGAAAAGAGTGTTAACCCGGCGTTCTTGAAATTCAAAACGCAAAAAGAGGCGGTAGCTGAAAACGGCGGGCAAACAGTTCCTTTAAAAAAACGCTTAGTGATTTGGTGGAAAGACGGCATCCGTATTTCAAAAAGCATTTTTCCTTATGTGCTTTTGGGTGTTGGACTGGGTGCGTTGATACATGGTTTTGTGCCTAGGAGTTTTGTTGAGGCGTATTTGGCAAACGGCAGTTGGTGGACCGTGCCTTTGGCAACAATTTTAGGAGCGCCGCTTTATGCGAATTCGGTAAGTGTCATTCCGATTGTGGAGGCCATGACCAACAAAGGCGTGGAGCTTGGTACAGCCTTGGCTTTTATGACGGCAACCGTTACCTTGTCTATTCCCGGGCTTTTGATTTTGAAAAAAGCCATGGATTGGAAATTGCTATCCGCATTTATTATCGTAACAATGATTGGGATTATGATTATCGGTTACTTTTTTAATATTTTTACTTTTTAAAAAATATTTCTTTAACTTATTTTGTGAATACCCCCGTTCGTATCGGCCAAAAATCAATTATTTATTTTCGGCCTAAGTTGCAAAATATGTTGAAGAATTAAAAAAAATATTTATGAAAAATTTTTTTATCTTACCAATATTTATTCTATTGCTACTCGTTATTACCGGGTGCGGCAAGGGGGCAAGAGAAACCGGCAATCAATCAGCTTTAAAATCTCAATCCACTGAAACGGCTAGCGTCAACCAAAATGGCAATAGGGATGATTCATCAAAACCGAGCACTGAAATCACGGCGGATAAGCTGGAGGTTTATTATTTTCATTCGACTGCGCGCTGTTATTCCTGCAAGACTGTCGGGCAATTTGTTAATGAAACAATGTTAAATAAATATGATGATCAGCTGAAAAATGGCAAGATTGATTATCGTGAAATAAATGTGGATTTGCCGGAGAATAAAGAAATCGCCAAAAAGTTCAAGGCCACTGGTTCATCTTTGTATATCAATCGGATAAAAGACGGGCAGGAAACGATCGAACCGGATACTCTGGTTTGGCGCTTGCTTGGTGATGAAGCAAAGTTCAAGAAACACTTGGAAGACAAAATTAATTCTTATTTAGGAATTTAATTATGGAGTTAATTAATGCTTTAATCGATAATTATAATATCCCGGTGCTAACCGCGTTTCTGCTTGGGTTTTTGACTTCGATCAGTCCTTGTCCGCTCGCTACGAATATCACGGCGATTGCTTATATTTCTCGGGAAATAAAAACAGTAAAAAATACTTTACTGAATGGACTGTTTTATACTTTGGGGCGTGGCATTAGCTACACTTTGTTGGCGACTTTAATATATTTTGGCATCTCGTCGTTTTCAATCTCCCGTATTTTTCAAGGTTGGGGCGACAAGGTTTTGGGACCGGTTTTGATTGTTATCGGATTGATTATGTTTGATGTTATCAAGTTAAACTTGAATTTTAAAAATCAGAGTTTTGAAAAAGTAAAAGATTGGCTGTCGCGCAAAGGCTATATCGGGTCAATGTTGCTTGGCGTATTATTTGCATTGGCCTTTTGTCCGTATAGTGGAGTTTTGTTTTTTGGAATGTTTATGCCTTTGGTCATAGGTTCCGGCGAGGGTTTATTGCTTCCGCCCTTGTTCGCGCTCGGCACCGGATTGCCGGTAATAATCTTTTCTTTTCTCTTGGCATTCAGTCTGGGAAAAGTCGGCAAGCTATTTAATATCATGCAGAAAATAGAAAAGGTGATGCGGTACGGAATTGCGAGCGTTTTTATTCTTACCGGATTGTACTATACGCAGTATTTGGTTAAGTATTTTATAAATTTATTTTAAATTAGATGTACTAATCTTATGAAACACGCAATCAATTGGAAACTATTTTTTATTCTGCTTTTATCCAGCGTTATTACGACCTGGATGGTCTTGCCCTACGCGCTAATGCTTTTGCCAAAACCGACGCCGGCCATAACTCCGTTAATTTTGCTGGCGACCACTATCCAAAGCCTTGTAATGTTTTCGATCGTGATTTTTTTCGGTTTGTTTTTGGCCAAACGGATCGGTTTCGGTTTGCCGATTTTGGAGGGTCTGCTCAAGGGCGAGAGGCCGAGCGCAAGATTCAAATCCATTTTAGCCCCGTCGATCGGTTGGGGTGTGCTGGCCGGCGTACTGATTGTTTTATGTAGTCTGCCTTTTGGTTCGATGTCGCTCGATTTTCTAAAAACAGAAATGACTGTACAGATCTGGAAATCTTTCCTAGCCTCTTTTTACGGTGGCATAGCAGAAGAGCTTTTGCTCCGCTTATTTCTAATGACCTTGTTTGTCTGGATAACATTCAAGATCAAAAAAACCGCTGACAACAAACCGACAGTCATCGGTATTTGGCTAGCAATCATCATCTCCTCAATCATCTTCGGCCTCGGCCATCTGCCAATCACCAGCGGCATCACCGCCATCACCCCGGTCGTGGTTATCCGCGCGGTAGTCCTAAACGGCATCGGCGGCATTATCTTTGGCTATCTGTATTGGAAAAGGGGACTTGAGTCAGCCATGATCAGTCATTTCTCAGCAGACATTTGCCTGCATGTAATCACGCCTTTGATTGGGGCAGTTTTTATGTAGGGATAATCACACAACAAAGAAGAAAATATTTAATATTTTTAGGAAGAAAAACAATAATTTTATTGATTTATTACCAGAATATTGTTATAATATAATTATAATCTTATAAATTTTGTTAATTTAAATACAAGTATTCACGGACGACCCTTTACTAGATAAGATTATTTAGAAAATAGGTGGCAAATGTTAAATTTTGAATTAATTGAGAAAAAAAAATAATAAAAAATTGTGGTTTAACATATATGAAAAATAAAATAACCAAACTGAGAGTTATTGATTTTTTTTGCGGAGCAGGTGGTTTTTCTGAAGGATTTAGGCAACAAGGATTTGACGTGATAATGGGGCTTGATTATTGGCAACCGGCGATTGACACACACAATTTAAATCATGGATTAAACGACACAACGAAAAACGTTTTAGATTTTTGGGGGAAATCGTCGGGTGATGTTTCTGAAATCAATAAGATGCCGAAGGCAGAAGTTTTAGTCGGAAGTCCGTCTTGTGTTTCATTCTCTATGTCAAACAAGGCAGGAAAAGCGGACAAGACAAACGGTATAAGGTTGATTGAAACTTATCTAAGGGTTGTTGCGGTAAAAAAGCATGAAAAAAAATCTGTACTGAAAGCATGGTACATGGAAAATGTGCCACAATCAAGGCCGCACGTAAAAATTCAATACAGCTTCATGGATCTAAACCTTAAGGAATGGGCACTGGAAAATGAAATGAGACCGGATGACATAGCCGTAACTACAAACGGTGCGATACATAATGCAAGAGACTTCGGTGCGCCACAGGGAAGGAAAAGGTTTGTTGCGGGTGAATGGGTAGCTACAAATGAATTTTTAGAACCGTTAATCACCCAAGTGGAATATGTTAAATTGCGAGAAATTAAAAGTAAAATGCCTAAACCGAATGAAACTAATAAAAAAAAGGTTTGGAAAGACCCTAATTATCCTAGCATAGCCCTGGAGACTGAAAAAATATCCGATCACTTTTATGATTCAGGTATATATAAAATCGAGTGGGAAAAAGCCGATTATTTAAAAACAAACCATCCATTTATGGGTCGAATGTCTTTTCCTGAAAATGAAGACAGGCCAAGCAGGACCATTCTAGCGACTAAGTCCGCCAGCTCAAGAGAAGCATTAATTTATCGATCTGAATACGACAGAAAAGGTGATGGTGAATATAGATCACCAACTATAAGAGAAATCGCTTGTTTAATGGGGTTTCCTTATGTATATCAGTTTGTAGGATCGGAAGGGGTTAAATGGAAACAGATTGGAAACGCAGTTTGTCCGCATATGGGCAGTGCTCTTGCAAAGGCAATCAGGAGAAAAATGCAGATATCGGAGATCAAACATGACAGGATAGATTTTTCAAAATTATCAAATAATTACAAAAAGGTAAATAATCTCAACACATTTAAAGAAAATAAGTTTGATAATCCGCGAAAACGAAATATAAATGCTCGTTTTAGAAGACACCCATTGAAGTTGGGAAATATGACTGTTGACTTGATGAATTATCATCCGGAGAATAAAGACCAAGATGTCGCCAAAACATGGTATGTGGGTGTATTTTTTGGGACAGGTGATAATCATAAAGTAAAAATTTTAAAAAAGAAAGAATTGCCTATCGTAGAAAAAATCTTGTCACAAAATTTTCCCAGGTTCAGTATTTATAAAAAATTTGTAGATGAAATCAGTAAGCGCCAGAATCTTCAAAAAAGCTATGAAGAAGATCTGTATTTTAAAGACAAGGGAAATCCGATAGAAATAGTAAAAGTTTTAGCTGAGAAAATAAAAATCCATGATAAATATTTTAAAGAGATTGAAACCAATGGATTTTTTCCAAAAGAAACTGTTCCACTCGCTCAGATAATGGCGATGTACGGTTTGTTAAAATTGGTTTATTAATTTAAAAATTATGGACAAGGAAACACGAATAAAAAAAATTGGGGAGGTGATAAAGCAAGAACCTTTCGGAAATCAAGAGATTCCATGGCAAGACAAACTGGAATCAATGGATGTGTTTAAGATACCTTTGGATTGCTTGGTCTATAATAAATATAACGGACGTATATTAAGTAGGACGAAATCGTTGGAAAGAAAAAAATATGAGATTAATGTAGAAACTGAAGAGGGAACCAAATTGATAGAAAAGTTGCTTTTAGAGTCAAACGAAGGGAGGAATAAGAAAACCTTGGAAAGTTTGAAAAAAATAGGACAACAAAAAATAGGAATTGTCACCAGGGACGGGATAATAATCGATGGAAATAGAAGGGCGATGTTGTTGCGAGTGGCAAAGTGTGATTATTTTAAGGCGGTAGTGTTGCCTGTTACGCTTGAGGAAAACCCGATTGAAATTGAAAAGCTCGAAACATCTTTTCAGATGGGAGAAGATGAGAAGCTATCTTATAACGCTACCGAAAAATATCTTAAAGTCAAAGGGTTGCGTCAGCGCGGGGTTTCTATCGATAAGATTGCCGACTGGATGGGGGAAACCGAACCGACGGTAAAGAGTTGGCTTGATATAATGGAAATCATGGATGATTATTTAGATTATTTGGAGTATAACGGTATATATACGCAATTGGACGACAGAGAGGGGCAGTTTGTTGATCTTACGAATTTACTGAAAAAATTTACTAACGGATCGAAAGATAGCGCGGACGCCTTTGACGGGTATAAACCGAGTGATGTTGATGATTTGATAATGATTTCTTTCGATTACATTCGGGCAAAGTACGAAGGTAAAAAATTCAGGAACATCGCTTATGGTCGGAAAAAAAATCATTTTTTTGGAGATGAAAAAATATGGAAAAATTTTAAGGATTTTCATTTTGAAAATGTTGAACCCATAAAAGAGAAAGAAGAAAAAATTGATTATGATTCAGAGAAGTTAGAAGCCCATTTGAATGGTAGGGACGAAAAGTATGCGAAAGAAGCCATTGGATTACTAAATGATAATATCGAAGTCCACCAACAACAACTTAGAAATAGACAAGCGGCCGATGAGCCGGCAAAACTGGTGAATTCGGCCAAAAATGCACTTGAGTCAATCAATCAAAGGCATAAAGCGTTTGCAGAACCGGAAGTCATGAAAGTGGTATTGGATTTAAATAATATGACCACTAATATGCTCGGAGACAAATCTCCGGAGAACACGTTAGACCATGTAATTTATTTGTTAGAAAGACTCAATATCAAAAAAGAATCAAAGCAATCCGATGCAATTCTTGAAAAAATAAGAGATATAAACAAAATTTTGTTTGATATAAAAAAGGGTCTTGGAGGGTAGAAAATTATGAATGATAAAAGAATCGAAGTACATTTAGACGCAGAAAATTTGCGCTATATTATCAGGGGCGGAATCGATGGTATTTTAACCAATAGAAGGCTCCTGTTTTCGTTTAAACGTCTGAATTATAAATCGGAAGATGGACTTTTGCATGTGCCCTACGAAGAAGGCAGAGAGATTGAAGTTTTGCAAGAAATAAATGAATTGTTTGTAAAGTTCGGTTTAAAGGAGAGCTTGTCTGTCGATACACAAAAAGCCATGGATAGTTATCATCGGGAGCAAGAACACTTCGAGGAATTTTCGCAAAAAGCAAAAAAAATAAGGAATAACGAGTTTGAAAATAATCCTGAATTCGTTTCGGATTTTGATGACTTTCAATCCGTTGTAAAGAATAAATTAGTCAGGAGATTATATCCATTACAATTATTATCATCTTACCATTTGGCCTTCGCGCAGAACGCATGCAACTTCGCGGTGCCAGGCGCGGGCAAAACATCGATAGTATATGGAGCTTACGCATATTTAAAAAATTTACCCATTAATCATCCGAGGCATGTAGACAAACTTATGGTCATTGGCCCATTGTCTTCATTCGCCCCTTGGGAAAATGAATATCAGGAATGTTTTGGTAAAAAGGCGGAAGCACAAAGACTTTCGGGGGATAGCAGTGTATCCAGGAGCCAAAAAGAGCAACATTTGTATTTCCCATCCGAGATTACATTGATCTACCATGGAGGGGTCGATGGATTGCAAAACGAGATTGTTGATTTTCTAAGAAAAAATAAAACCATGGTGGTTGTAGATGAAGCCCATCGGATTAAAAATCCTGAAGGCGTTTGGGGTAAAAGTGTTATCAATATAGCAAAAGAAGCAAAGTCAAGGGTAATATTAACGGGCACACCCGTTCCTAATGGATATGAAGATTTATTCAACCTGTTTCAATTCATATATCCTTTTAAATTTAAGGACATCTTGAAATTTCATTATGGAAATCTCGTCGATATGACAAAAAATAGTTCTCCTGATAACGAAAGAGTCAAAAGATTTACTGAAAATATATCCCCATATTTTATCAGGATAAAAAAATCTGATTTAAAATTGCCACCGGTAAATGAGAAAACGATATACTTCGAGATGGGAAAACAGCAAAGGGAGATATATGATTTCATCGAAACGAAATATATAAAATCTTTTCAAAAAAATGGTTCCGCTACCGTGAAAGATATTTTGAATAAAGCAAAATTAATAAGACTCCGCCAAGCCTCAACAAACCCCTCATTACTTGTGAGACCGATTGAGGATACTCTTGAAATTGATGATTATAGCGGAAGAACCGTCTCGGGAAAATTAATGCCAGAAGAATTTCAGGATGATTCACAAATATTATCTAAAATAAAAAGCTACATAAAATCAGAGGTTCCGAGCAAATTCATCGGTATTTTAGAATTATTGAAAGAGAAAATTAAACGGAATGAAAAGGTTTTGATTTGGACGATATTCGTTCAAAACGCAAAAGAGTTTAAAGATTTCTTGTCGAGTAAGGGAATTGAATCCAGATTATTGATTGGGGAAGTCGATCAAATTGAACGCGAAGCGGTCATAAAAAAATTTAACGATCAGGCTAATAATGATTTTAAAGTAGTCATTGCAAATCCTTTCGCAGTCGCTGAATCGATTTCTTTGCATAAAGGTTGCCATAATGCGGTGTATATGGAAAGAGATTACAACTGTTCTAATTTTTTGCAGTCGAAAGATAGGATACATAGGGTAGGATTATCCGAAGGCCAGGTAACGAATTATTATTACATATTATCGAAGGATTCGGTCGATGATGTGATAAACCAGCAACTTAACATTAAAGTAGAAAGAATGGAAAGGATTATTGATGAGGAGATACCGCTTTTTTCCCGTATAGATGATTCTGATGAAACGGATTTAATCAAGGCCTTATTGGACGATTATGCTAAAAGAACTCAGTAAATATGATAACCTTGGTACTCCTAACTACTTTTGGGAATTGTTCGACCAATTTAAATCGCGAAAAGGAAAATGGAATGTCGAGGGAGTTGAGGGATATTTTAAAAACCGCTTAATTAACGGCAGGGTTGTTTTTGATGGATGTTTGCCATTCCTTCTATATATAAAAATAATTGAATTGGAGCAAGGAGGCGGATTGTGTTTTGATGAAACTTTTTCCAAGTACTTAAGAAGTGAGGAATATATTTGTTGTAAAATACTGGAACGATTATTTTTAGAGCTAAAATATGACCCAACTTTTGATGAAATTTTTATATCTGAGAATATTTCATATGATATAGTATATAGGTATATACAAATAAAAAATTCTGCTTTTCGATTGAAATATTCAAATTTTAAACAGCTTTTGATAGATTTTCGATTATTGTTTCCACACCCTGATTTGAAGATAAATAAATTGATTGTAAATGCAAAATACAGAAGATTTTTTGACTTATTGGTATTACCCGAAATTAAAGGGAGAAAAATCGGCCTTGATAATTTACATAATCAACTTGAAGAAAAGAGACTAAATGGCGAGTTAGCAGAAAATTATGTATTAGAATTTGAAAAGGATAGATTGGGTGGATCTAAGAATATGGAAATTGAAAAAATATCTGATTATGACGTATCAGCTGGATATGATATCGTCTCATTTGAATCACCAGAATCCGGTATCCCCAATAGATTTATTGAAGTAAAATGTTATACGGGAGAGCCGAGTTTTTATTGGTCAAGAAACGAGATAGATGTCGCTAGAATCAAGCGGGATGAATACTATATTTACCTCGTGGACAAAAACAGTTTGGGTGTGAAAGGTTATTCGCCTATTACCATAAGAGACCCACATAAAAATGTGTTTAATGATAAACAGTGGAATAAGAGGGCGGAAAAATATTTTATTACTATGTCTAAATGAAAAAGGTAGAATGATTAGCCCTAGATATACTGAACTGGTAGTCTAAGGAAAACTAACAATTCAGGTTTTTACATTTTCAGAGGCACTATAATAAAATAAAAGCAATAATCTGTACAAAATACAACCAACCAGAAGTGTTTCGGTTAGGGGAAATAGAAAGGTTAATTTTCAAAGATGATAAATATTTGATAAAAGTTGAGCTAAAACTGCGTATATTTGAGATATAAAATTAGGTGATTTGATTTTAGATTAGACAAAATTAAAAAAGGCAATGTGATTTTCACTCTTTAAAAAACTCCAACCAAAAAAATCCGAATTAATATATTTTTTTAATTATTCTTAATAATATCTTAATAATTTAGGTGTAAGATAATAGTATAGAAATTAATAATTTTAATTGAAATAAACGCGCTTATTTATTAACTAAATTATATATATATGGATAACAAATTTACAAAAGGCCTTATTCTTGGCGGATTGATAACTGCCGCTTTTGTAGCGGGATTTGGCGTTAGCAAAGAAGGGCGAAATCTTGCAAAAAAATTAAAAAAAGATCTTGAGCCGATGGCGAGGCGCTTAAAAGAAAACCTTAACAAACTTCATGACGTAACAAAAGAAGATTTTGATGAATTGGTTACTAAAATAGTAGAGGAATATGCCAGAAGAAAAGAGATTAATAGTGAATCGAAAAAAACCTTAGTAAACGCCTTGAAATCGATGTGGAGCGATGTGAAAGAAGAATAGTAAATTTAAGAATTACAGCACGAATTTGCTGTAATTTTTTTAGTGCTAAAATTGCGTTTAGTGAAAAGTTAGTATTTTTACTTTCGTATTTTACTGGATTATTATAGAAAATTTTGCTAAAATATAATTATGGAAAATACAAAAATCGTATCAGTCAAAAATTTCCAAATGCGCTTTGGGGAAAAAACCATTATTGAGGATTTGTCTTTTGAGGTGGAAAAAGGCGAGGTTTTTGGGCTTTTGGGGTCCAATGGGTCGGGCAAGACGACTACCATCCGGGCGCTTTTGGATATTTATCAGCCGACGGCTGGCGAGCTATTGATTGACGGCAAACGCTTTTTGCCGGAAATGTCCGGTTCTTTGGGGTATCTGCCGGAGGAGCGCGGGCTTTACAAAAAAGAAACTGTTTTGGATACAATGGTATATTTCGGACAGCTCAAAGGTTTGCGTCGTAAAGAGGCCAAGGAATGGGCGGAAAAATATCTGGAAAGAGTAGAGCTAATTGATAGCGCGGGGCAGGTTTTGGGTAAGCTATCGGGCGGACAACAGCAAAAAGTCCAGCTTGGGGTAACTATTATGAACGATCCCAAACTGCTTATTTTGGATGAGCCAACCAAAGGCTTTGACCCTGTGAACCGTAGGTTGATGATGGATATTATTCAGGAATTAGTTGCCAAGGGTTCGACTGTAATTTTGGTTACGCATCAGATGGAGGAAGTGGAAAAGCTTTGCACCCGACTGCTATTGCTCAAAGATGGCAAACGCCGCTTGTATGGATCCGTGCCGGAAATCAAACGCCAGTATGGGAAGAACAGTATTATCGTGGAGTATGCCGGTTCGTTAAAACCCAATGATATTTTGTTTACGATTATAAATAATACGTCTCAAAGCGCGGAATTGGCGCCAAAGGATGGAGTAGCCGTTGATGAAATTTTTTCTTATCTGGGAGCACAGGACGGGCTCAAGGTAAGCGGATTTCATGTCGAGCAGGCAAAGCTGGATGATATTTTTGTACAGATTTACCGCAAAGAAGGAAAGGAGGATGTTTATGCATAATCTGAGAACTGTGATGGTTTTTGAATTTGTCAGAACCGTCAAGAAAAAAACATTTTGGCTAAGCGTTTTGGCCGTTCCGGTCGTAGTGGCGCTGGTCTTTACGATTATTTATTTTTCCAGTAAATCCGCTTCAGAAAATCAGGAAAAAACAAAAGCCGAAGAGTTTAGCGTGGCCGTATTGGATGAATCCGGTTTTATTGAAAAAAGCATTTTTGATTCCGGCAAGATTCAGCAGTTAAAAGACAAAGAAGAAGGCATACGGATGGTCAAAGACGGGGAGCTTGATTCATTCATATTTTTTCCAAGCAACCCTTCTTCAGAAACAATCGAAGTATTTGGCCGAGATGTTGGCTTGGTCAAGAATAGCAAGTACACCGGCTTTGCCCGTCAGCTTCTAAAATCCAGCATCATCGGCGGATTGAATTCCCCGGAAGTTGCGGCTATCTTGCAGACCGAACCGGTGGCCAAACTCGTGGCCTACAAAGATGGAGCGCAGGCGCAGGGGATTGAACAGGTTTTCGTACCTGGCGCTTTTTTGGTGCTTTTTTATCTTGTTATAATACTGCTCGGCAATCACATGCTTACCAGTACGACAGAAGAAAAGGAAAATCGAGTGATAGAAATTATCCTGACATCGGTTGATGCCGGTAGTTTGATTATCGGGAAAATTTTGGCGATGGTTATGGTCGGAGTTGTGCAAATTTCCGTAATGTCTTTGCCGGTGGTGATTGGATTTATATTCTTTCGGGACAAATTGAATTTTCCACAAATCAATTTGGCGGAATTGGTAATTGATCCTGTCCGCCTTTTGGATGGTGCCGGTTTGTTTATATTTTCTTTTTTGCTTTTTACGGGCATGCTTGTAACCATCGGCGCGGTAGTGCCGACCGCAAAGGAGGCTAGCAGTTTTTTTGGCATTGCCATGTTTTTTATGTTCATTCCGCTCTATGCGGCATCAGCGATTTTTACGGATCCTTCACAGCTAATCGTAAAAGTACTCAGCTTTTTTCCGCTCAGCGCGCCAATTACGCTTATGCTCCGCAATGCCGCTGGCAATTTATTGCCCTGGGAGATTGCGATCGGTATGGCCATTCTCGCTGTCAGCAGTATTGCCTCGCTTTTTATTGCTACGCAGGCTTTTCGTTATGGCATATTGGAATACGATCGTAAACTGAATTTGCGGCGCTTATTTAAATAATTTTCAGTTTTGCGTGATAAAAAAAATATATTACACAATTAAATTTAATTGAAGTATAAAAACAACCTATGAACAAAAAATTTTTAATCGCTATGTTAAACGTATTGACATTGTGCATTGTGATTGCCGCTGTCAGTATTTTTTTTGTAAGTAACGCGAATTGGATCGGTTTGGTTTTGATCGCATTAGCCGGACTTTGCCTTGCTTCACTTATTCCATTCAAGGTAAAATTAAAAACAGTATTGCCGGATATTTTTTTCGGATTGATCGATAATGGTATCCTGGCGATTTTGGCGATATTTGGCGGACATTTTGGCGGGGTCGCGGGTGCGATTATCGGCGGAGTTGTGGGCAATGCGATTACGGACGGGATTGCCGGGATATTTGAAGGGCATATGGCCGAAAAACTAAGAGAAAGATTTATACCCGAAGAAAGAACCATGCTAAAATCAGCAGTAGGCAAAATGGCCGGATGCCTTTTGGGAGCAGGTGTGGTTTTGGCAGTTAATAGTATTGTTGAATTTTAGGATTTGCACTAATTCAAAATAATAAAAGTTGAATTAATTTAAAATCAATATGAAAAAATCAATTATCTTTTTGTTTTTGTGCGCGGCCGCTCTTTCTGGCTGTGCCGCAAAGAATCCTGGCATATCGACACCCGCGCCGTCTGCTCCGGCTTTTGAGTCGACACAGGCGCAGATATGTGGTACTATGTGCGAGCGGATAATACCCGAGTTGTGTAAAACGGAAATAGAGGATTATACCGTTTCCGGACAAAGTTTGGACGAATCGATTATGGATCCCCTGAGCTGTCAGCTTATGTGCGAAGCTGAGTGGGATGAGAAGACTATTGGTTGTGTTACCGATGCCGATGAATGCGCTCAGTTTTTCAGTAGTGCCCCTTATTGCATGGAAACGGCAGAGGAGGGTGAGCCCGCGGCAGTAGATAAAAAAACGGCAGGCAGTTGCGACGAGGCTTGCCGCAACTATGCCACTTGTGCGAGCTACGGCGATGATGTAACGCTGGCTGATTTGGACGATGCTTATGCTAGCTGTCTCGAAATCTGCGGAACATGGACAACAGAAGAGCGATTATGTACCGCGCGTACGACCATCAGTCGTCCAAACGATTGTGCCGCTCAGACTGCTTGCCTTTTGCCGGCTGTCAGGGAAATGATGAAATAGATTATTTAATTAAAAAATATATGAAAGATATTAATCGCTATATTGATGCCAGAGAAGCAGATATATACAATATGCCTATCAATGAAAGAATAGATTGGCTTTTAAATTTGGGAAAAAAACACTCAGAAACATATTGTGCTCCGGATGCTTATTTATCAAGAAAAAGATATTCCGCCAAGCATCCGACAATGATAATCGCTTTAAAATGCATGGACGGTCGTATACATATTCCTTATGCAACCAAAACGCCTATGGGTATCGTTAAGCCTTTTAGGAATATTGGCGGAATGTTTAATCTAGGTTGGCCATATTTAGGAGAAGTGTTGTCAAATACCGTAAATAATGCGATAGAATCTTCACAAAGAGTATTAATTTTAATAACATATCATTATTCAAAAGGTGATAATCATCGCGGTTGTGCTGGTTTTAATTATGATTGCGAATCTGCGAAAAAACATGTTTTTGAGATCAAAAAGCAGGTAGAGCATATTTTTGGATCAAATCATCAGACTGTTTATCCCTTGATTTGTGGATTTGAAACCGATGAGGACGCTATTATTCTTCATGAAGATGAAAAAAAAGTTTTAAATTTAGCCGAATGTGAGGATTCATCCAATGAATTTTTGTTCTATAAATTAAAATCAATGTATCCGGATATGCCTGATCGGATTCTTAAAGATTTAATGCCTTTGGCGAAAGGAAATATTGAGCATATTCAAGAAGTAAGAAAATCGCATAGAAATTTAGCGCTTGATTCTGTTCATCGCGAATGGATAATATGCGTTGGACGCGGTTTTGATTTTTTGCATGTTCCTAATATTGCCCTAATAATCGGTCCGTATAGCCCTGATCTTGGTGGTCCGATTTCCAAGGCTGTTGGCATAATAAAATCCAATATGTCCAAGGGCATGATTCCTGATGACGGATTTTTTCTTCTTGCCTCCGCCCCATATTCTGAAATCGGAGCAGACAGAGCAAGAGCAGAGCTTAAATCACGTTTTCTTAGCCAGTATGTGACAGATGTGATAAAAAAAGATTACCCGGAAATGATGTCTTTGTTAAATAAGAAAACAGCTGTTTTAAATTGGCATACAAGAAATTTAGAAATGATTGATTAAATGCCTTAGAAAATAATCAAAAATTTTTACCCAAATATAGGTATCAATCTGAATTTGAATATTTTTTCAGACTGCCTATTTTTTTTATATAAAAATCCTTGACAGCTTTTGATAAAATGCTAAAATAAAAAAGTAATTAGCACTCTATGTGTGTAAGTGCTAAAAATTTTCTTGTAAATTTAGATAAAAAAATTCAATAATTAATTTTCCACAGCAAATAATCAAATTGATTTTTGTTGCGGTGTATAAAATCTATGAATATTAAACCAATTCACGACAAAGTGGTTTTAAAACCAGTTGTTGCAGATGAAGTTACAAAATCAGGGATTGTTTTGCCCGATACTATCGACAAAGAACGTCCGGAAAAAGGCGAGGTAGTTGCAGTGGGTGAAGGCAAGATTCTTGAAAACGGACAACGAGCGCCAATGGGTGTTAAAGTTGGCGACATCGTAATGTTTAAAAAATATTCTCCAGATGAGATTAAGGTGGATGACGTAGAATATTTGGTGATATCAGAGAGTGATATTATGGCGATAATTAATTAATGATCAATAATCAATATTCAATATCCATTCAATATCCAATGAATAAATATCTAAATTTTTATTGAATATTGTATATTGTGTATTGAATATTAAACAATATGTCAAAACAAATAATTTTTAACGAAGAAGCGCGGAAGCGTTTGAAAGATGGTGTTGATAAATTGGCAAATGCCGTAAAGGTTACGCTTGGTCCGAAGGGACGCAATGTTGTAATTGACAAAGGCTATGGTGCTCCGACAATTACCAAAGATGGTGTATCTGTGGCCAAGGAAATCGATCTTGAAGACAAGTTTGAAAATATTGGCGCTGAGATGGTTAAAGAAGTTGCAAGTAAAACCAATGATGCCGCTGGTGATGGCACAACCACGGCAACAATTTTAGCTCAGGCTATGATTGCTGAAGGTGTTAAGCTTGTTTCATCTGGTGTTGATCCGATCTCAATCCGTATCGGTATCGAAAATAAAGTGCAGGAAATAATTGAAAGACTGAAAAAAATGAGCAAGCCGGTTTCAACTAAAGAAGACTGGGCAAAGGTAGCTTCTATCTCGGCAAATGACAAAGAGATCGGAAATATTATTGCCGAGGCAATGGAATCTGTTGGAAAAGACGGTGTAATCACTATCGAAGAAGGCCAATCATTTGGAGTAGAAAAAGAAGTGGTCGAAGGTATGCAATTTGACAAAGGCTATGTTTCTCCTTATATGATCACAAATTCTGAATCAATGAAAGCAGAATTTAATGACCCATATATTTTGATTACAGATAAGAAAATCGCTTCAATCCAAGAAATTTTACCATTGCTTGAAAAAGTTGCGCAATCAGGCAAAAAAGATATTGTTATTATTGCCGAGGAAATTGAGGGTGAAGCTTTGACAACTTTTGTTATCAATAAATTGCGTGGTACATTCAATGTGCTTGGAATTAAAGCTCCTGGATTTGGTGACAGAAGAAAAGCAATGTTGGAAGACATTGCCGCTTTGACCGGAGCCAGACTGATTTCTGAAGAGGTCGGCTTGAAGCTTGAGAATGCGGAGCTTGACGATTTAGGCAAAGCGCGAAAAGTTGTTTCATCCAAAGACAATACAACAATCGTTGATGGACGTGGCGATGAAAAGAAAATCAAAGAACGTGTCGAAGCGATTCGCAAAGAGATCAAAAATAGCGACAGTGATTTTGATAAAGAAAAATTACAGGAACGTTTAGCAAAACTTTCCGGTGGTGTTGCTGTAATCAAAGTTGGCGCCGCAACTGAAGCGGAAATGAAAGAAAAGAAAGATCGGATTGAAGATGCTTTAAATGCAACTAGAGCCGCCGTAGAAGAAGGTGTCGTGCCTGGCGGTGGCCTCGCTCTTGCGCAAGCCGGAAAAGCCTTTGAAGAATTAACCGGCAAAAAAGAAGAACTAGCTGGAGCCAGAATCGTTGATATGGCTATTCTTGAGCCAATCAAGCAGATCGCGATCAATGCTGGAAAAGACGGCTCATTGATTCTCTATAATATTATTCGTGAAAATAAAAACGGCAATTCAAACATCGGTTACAACGCGGCCACAAACAAGTTCGAAGACATGATTGAAGCGGGAATAATTGATCCAACCAAAGTTGTGCGCAGTGCTCTTGAGAACGCGGCTAGCGCGGCAATCATGTTCCTTACCACCGAAGCGGTTATAACCGAAAAACCAGAAGAAAAAGACCATAACCATGGTGGTATGCCCGGCGGAATGGGCGGTATGAATCCGGGAATGATGGGAATGTAGGGGATTTTCGATTTACGATTGACGATTGACGAATTTTTAAAAAAGTCCAGAGAATATTCTTTGGACTTTTTTGTTGCATATTTTTAATATTTATTATATAATTTCTGTATAAATAACAACAACCTAATCCCTAATTAACTAATCACTAACCCATGGAAAACAGTAAAAATCCGATATATATAAATATTACCGCAATCGGTGTTGTGAAGATTATTTTAATTTTTATTGTTTTTTATTTTTTATTTTTGGTTAGAGAAATATTGGCGATTCTTTTTGTTTCTTTGATTTTTGCCAGTGCTGTTGATCCTTGGGTTGATTTTTTGCAAAAAAAGAAAATTCCGCGCGGGATTAGCATAATGTTTATTTATTTTGTGATGCTTTCCGTGGTTTCAACGGTAGTAATTTTAATTATTCCACCGATAATTACCCAGGTAAGCGATTTAACCGCAAATTTTCCGGCAATTTTTGAAAAAGTATTGAATGGTTTTGAGTATTTGCGAAAATTTTCGGTTGAACATAATTTTTTGGATAATATCAAAGAAAATTTCGGTTCAATCAGCTCCAATTTACAGCAAGCCGCCGGTGGCGTATTTTCAACTGTTTCCGGTATATTTGGCGGAATCCTGTCTTTCTTTTTGGTAATGGTTATGACATTTTATATGGTTGTTGAGGAAAACGCGCTTAAAAAAATCGTTTGGTCAATAGCGCCTGAAAAGCATCAAATCTACATCATGAAAGTCGTCAATCGGATGCAGAAAAAGGTAGGTTTGTGGTTGCGTGGACAGCTTATTTTATCGTTTATAATTTTTATTTTAACTTACGTTAGTTTATTGGTTTTGGGTGTAAAATACGCCCTTGTATTAGCTTTAATAGCTGGTTTAACCGAGTTTGTTCCTTATCTTGGGCCGATTTTGGCCTCTATTCCCGCTATATTTTTGGCTTTTACACAGGAGCCTATCTTGGCGTTATTTGTAGCAATTTTATATTACATAATCCAGTTAGTTGAAAATAATATAATAGTTCCAAAACTAATGCAAAAAGTAGTAGGCTTGAACCCAATTGTCAGTATCGCGGTTTTATTAATCGGTTTTAAAGTTGCCGGTGTTTTGGGAGCAATTCTTTCTATTCCAGTAGCAACCGCAATCAGTGTAGTTATTCATGATTTTTTTGAAAATAAAGTTGGTTCGCATGAGGGTGAAATTGGTGAATTATAATGTGACTATATAACAAAAAAATCCCTTTCGGGATTTTTTTATATGGAGAAGTGTGCCTCGGGAGAGAATCGAAGGGGCAGGCCCCACACCCTCATTTATTCATGAAGGGTTGAAAGATAGTTTATTTTTTAGTAATTATAATTTTGGATATTTTAAATCGTATAATCAGTTCAGAGCCCTCTTTATCCCCCAAGGCACAAATGCAAAAACCTCTGANNTCAGAGGTTTTTGCATTTGTGCCTCGGGAGAGAATCGAACTCTCATGGGGTTACCCCCACACGATTTTGAGTCGTGCGCGTCTACCAATTCCGCCACCAAGGCGACTGAAAATGATCAATTTTCAATAACCAATTTTCAATATTTTTTAATACAAAATAACCACTATTTGTGGTATTATTAAAATTATAAAGTATATAAAAAAAATTGTCAAAGGGGGAATTATAGGATATAATGAAAGGGTAATAGTGATTAGTTAATTAGTTAATTAGGAGATATTAATTATTCTTTTTTTATTTTGTTTATCTTAAATTAATCCCTAATCCCTAATTAACTAATCACTAATTAACTAACAAAATGGGCAAAGTAATCTCAATCGTAAATCAAAAAGGCGGAGTAGGGAAGACTACTACAGCAGTTAACCTCGGTGCATATTTGGCGCATCTTGGCAGGGAGGTTTTGCTTGTGGATATTGATCCGCAGGCGAATGCGACCTCTGGTCTTGGGATTGAGCACAGAAATTTACCTTTTGGTGTGTACGAAGCGATTATCGGTCAAAAACCTTTGTTTAGTGTTATTAAACATACTGTGCAAGACAAGTTTAAAATAGCTCCCTCCACTCTGTCTTTGGCTGGTGCCGGGATTGAGCTGGTCAATATGGATGATCGGGAATTTCGCTTGAACAAGATTATTGATGAGATAAAAGATGAATATGATTATGTTATTATTGATGGTCCGCCCTCACTTGGACTATTAACAGTAAATAGCTTAGTCGCGGCCGATGAAGTTTTGATTCCGATTCAAAGTGAATACTACGCGCTCGAAGGTTTGAGTCAGCTTTTGGAAACAATCGCCTTGGTTCAGGGAAATCTAAAGCCTGAGCTTGGTGTAATGGGTGCTATTATCACCATGTTTGACAAGCGCAATAAATTATCCGGTTCGGTTATGAACGAGCTTTATAAATATTTTCCCAATCGCGTATTCCGCTCGGTAATTCCGCGAAGTGTTCGTTTGGCCGAGGCGCCGAGCTATGGCCGTTCGATTTTGCATTATGATCCAAAGTCTAAGGGTGGTAAGGCGTATGAGCGGTTGGCTAGGGAAGTTATTAATTTGGAGATGAAATAGGAAGTAAGAAGTAAGAAGTATGAAGTTAGAAGTAAGAAGTTGAAAAATGAGATTTAAAAGTAAATTCTATTTTTTATAAAAAAAGAATTTTTCTGTTTGTCATTCCCGTACCCCTCCGGGCATAAACTCCGGCGGGAATCCAGGAGAAAAAGCACTTAATGTTCTAAACAAAGATAATTGATTAAGATATTCGAATCTTACACCCCTGGATTCCCGATCATTTAATATCTATTCTCTGCCGAGGGCAAGGAGTGTCGGGAATGACAAATAACGTTGGTGATTTGAAATTAAATTATATATATGGCAACAAAGAAAGAAGTGAAAAAAGTGAAAAACAAAAAGAAAAACACAAAGTATATTTTTGTCGTGGGCGGTGTTATGTCTGGCGTCGGCAAGGGGATTACAACGGCTTCAATCGGCCGGATTTTGCAATCCAAAGGCTATAATGTGAGCGCGATCAAGGTTGATCCCTACATCAATGTTGATGCCGGCACTATGAATCCGATTGAGCATGGCGAAGTATTTGTTACTGAAGATGGTGATGAAACTGATCAGGATGTTGGTAATTATGAAAGATTTTTGAACAAAAATATTTATCGGGAAAATTACATGACAACCGGCCGGGTATACAAATCCGTGATTGAGCGAGAAAGAAATCTTGAATACGAAGGCAAGTGCGTAGAAGTTGTGCCCCATATCCCAATGGAAATCCGCGATCGGATTCACAAAGCTGTGAAAAAATCCCAGGCCGAGATAATGATAATCGAAATCGGCGGTACAGTCGGTGAATATCAGAATATGCTTTTTCTGGAAGCGGCACGTATGATGAAGCTATATGAACCAAAGAATGTTTTGTTTGTGATGGTTTCGTATTTGCCGATTCCGGAAAAGGTTGGCGAGATGAAAACCAAGCCGACCCAATACGCGATTCGCACGCTTAACAGCGCCGGTATTCAGCCGGATTTTATTGTTGGTCGATCCAGAGTGGCGATGGATGCCGCGCGCCGTAAAAAAATTGCGATTAACTGCAACATCAGTCCTGATGATGTTATCTCAGCTCCCGATATTGATTCGATTTATGATGTGCCTTTGAATTTTGAAAAAGATAAGCTTGGTAATCGGATATTGTCAAAGTTTGGACTTAAGAGCAACAAGAACGATATGGCTGATTGGAAAAAAATGGTTGATACGGTAAAAAATAGCAAAACCGAAGTAAACATCGGCATTGTTGGCAAATATTTTACAACCGGAGATTTTTGTTTGTCAGATTCATACATTTCTGTAATCGAAGCGATTAAGCATGCCGGCGTTGCCAATAAATGCAAACCGGTTCTGCACTGGATAAATACCGATGATATCGAAAAAAACGGCACGGCACAGCTGGCGAAATATGATGGCATAATCGTTCCACAAGGTTGGGGGTCGCGCGGAAGTGAAGGTAAAATTAAAACAATCCAATATTGCCGTGAAAAGAAAAAACCATACTTTGGATTGTGCTATGGCATGCAGATGGCGGTTATCGAATTTGCGCGCAATGTTTGCAAACTAACAGGAGCCAATAGTGAGGAAGTTGATGCAAAAACGCCTCATCCGGTTATCCATATAATGCCTGGTCAAAAAGAACTTTTGGCAAAAAAACAATATGGCGGAACAATCCGTCTCGGCGGTTGGCCATGCAAAATTAAATCCGGAACACATTTTGCTAAAGCGTATGCCAAAAAATTCGGTACAGAAAAAATCATATCCGAACGTCATCGTCATCGTTATGAATTTAACAACGCTTACCGTGAACAATTCGAAAAAAAGGGACTTATGGTGGTCGGCACTTCACCTGATGACAAGATTGTCGAAGCGATTGAAATTAAGGATCATCCATTTTTTATTGGCACGCAGTTTCATCCTGAGTATATTTCTCGACCGTTGGATCCGCATCCTTTGTTTGTGGAGTTTGTGAAGGTTTGTTTGAAGCGATAATATCCCTCCCCCCGGCCCCCTCCAAGCCTGGAGGGGGAGGACTGATTACTAATAACGCTGTTACTAATTGAAAAAATCATTTTGTTCAATATAAAACACGCCCAGATTTTTTACTCGGGCGTGTTTTGTGTTGCGTGTTATATGTTGCAGGTTATGTATTGCTCGGTTCGATAACATTCACAATCTTTGTTTCTTTCAATTTGTTATTGTATTTCATCAATTTTTTGGTGCTAAACTTTACAATACCAGCGATGGTTGAGAATAGGGTATCGTCATTGCCGATCATAACGTTTTTACCAGGGTGGTATTTTGTGCCTCTTTGGCGAATAATAATACCGCCTGCTTTGGCGTATTGTCCATCTGACAATTTAACACCAAGTCTTTTACTTTTTGAGTCTCTTAAGTTTGTGGCGGAACCGCCGGATAGCTTATGTGCCATATGGGTATTTTAGATAAGTTATATAGTAAAATTTTGCGAATAATAAATGCTTTGTGCTTATAAAGATTTTTCCGCTGATTAACGCGGATATATACGCGGATTTTACGCTGATGATTAAATAAAAAAATTCCCTAATAAATATCAGGATTTTACTGTTGTTAATATAACAAAGGGTTTGGATTGTGTCAATATTGACAGATTTATTGAAATGTGCTATTTTATTTCTATAATTCACGGTAATGTATATTTAAAAAAATGGGGAGGTATAATGAAGAAAGAGATGAAGGCAGAGAGTGAAAAAAAGAGTGCGAAGGAATGGCTTGGTATAATTGGAGTGTTTGTCGGTTTTGCAGCTTCGATTATAGGGACATTTTTATTGATCATTTCAAACGTTCAGCCACAAATGGTATCGTGCGATGATTGGAAGTTAGTTGCTGGTGAATATGGACTAGCTTTTGTGATGACATTATTGAGCAAATGAATTTTAAGCCTTGGATTGTTTTTTTAATCCAAGGCTGTTTTATTTGTGTTTAATATGCGAAATATGTTATAATTAAAAACAATAAACCTAAAAAAATAACCTATGCTAACTAATAATTTCGCTTTGTACGGCATGAGAATATTTGCCGAGATTGGGCGTGATATTTTGTTTTGACCCTGGTTAGTTAATTCTTTCCAGGGTCATTTTTTTTGACATCAAAGACAATAGTTGATACATTATAGTCGTATATGAAAATTTTGATTAAAAAATTTGGAGAAATATTAATTTCTCGTTCAGATGGTAGAGAAGCGTATTTTGCTATGTCTTCTAGTATTTTGAAGAACGTTTCTGTTGATGAGGAAGTTGAAATTGATTTTTTAGGAGTTAGGGTGTTGACTCCTGGATGGGCTGACGAAGTAGTAACAAAAATCGCCGAGCGATTTAAAAATGTAAAATTAATAAATACTGAAAATAGTTCAGTTCAGGCGACCTTAAAAACCCTTAGGGAATATTCTGATTTGAAGATTTAGTTATTGATAATATTCTTTAGGCTCCTTAATTTATTTTATGGAGTCTTTTTTGTTATAAATTTTGATTTGTAATATAGATGATTTGTAATATAGTAGTGAAATGTGTTATAATTTAATCAATCAATTTCAGATTTACCAAATATATTATTAATATTATGTCTCAAGAAATTATAACAAAAATTGTTATTTTTGGAAAAAAAGAAATTCGCAAAGTTATTTATAATAAAGAATGGTGGTTTTCCGTTGCGGATGTAATCGAAGCACTTACTGATACTGTAGATATCCGGGATTATATAAAAAAGATGAGAAAAAGAGATAAGGATCTTGACTCCTACTGGGGGACAAATTGTCCCCTGCTTGAAATGTTTGCCAAGGATGGCAAAAAAAGAAAAATAACAAGTGCAAATACTGAGGGAATTTTTCGTATTATTCAATCAATACCTTCTCCAAAAGCCGAACCATTTAAGCGTTGGTTGGCTAGGGTTGGTTATGAAAGAATACAAGAGATTGAAGATCCTGAGCTAGCTGCAAGAAGAACCCGTGCTATTTATAAGGCCAAGGGATATTCTGACGCTTGGATTGAAAAAAGAATGAGAGGTATTGAAGTCAGAGAAACTCTCACGAATGAATGGAAAAACAGGGGTGTCAAGGAAGGTTTGGAATATGCAATTTTAACAGCTGAAATTTCTAAGGCTACTTTTGGAATGACACCTAGCGAATACCAAAATTTCAAAGGTCTAAAAAGAGAAAATTTGAGAGACCATATGGGGGATTTGGAATTAATATTTTCAATGCTTGGTGAAGCATCGACAACGGAAATTGCAAAAAATAAAAATGCGATTGGTTTCAATGAAAATAAAATAGCTGCAGTGGAAGGCGGAAGCGTTGCAGGAAAAGCTCGCAAAGATTTAGAAAAGAAAAGTGGTAAAAAAGTCTCTACGAGCAATAATTATTTGAATAAATCAGAAAGTAAAAAAAGATTGAAATAAATTCGACTATTGTTGAAGATATTTAAATAATTTTGATTACGATATAATCATTGTCGCTATCGAAACCGTTCTGGTTTTAACAAAAATTCGGATTGTTAGAAAATGAAAAATGATTAATATAGAGCAAATAAACAATAAACCTAAAAAAATAACCTATGCTAACTAATAATTTTGCTTTGTATGGCATGAGAATATTTGCTGAGATTGGGCGTGATATTTTGTTTTTTCCTTTGTGGTGGTATACACGCGGGCTTTTTAATGTTGTAAACGCGCAGATCAATTTTATCAAAGATCGTCAAAAATCTTTGGCGCTACTAGTTTGGATAAAAAATATTTTTAAGCCAATGTATGGACAGTATGATTGGCAGGGAATGCTTATCAGCATTTTTATGCGTCTGGTTCAGATTGTTTTTCGGAGTATTTTTTTGTTTTTTTGGATGATAATTGCGGTTGTTGTCGTTCTCGCTTGGGTTGTTTTACCGGTTTTTGTTTTGTATGAGATGTTTTTTCAGCTTTTATAATTTGAGATATGAGAAAAATCACTTGTCATTCCCGCGAAGGCGGGAATCTTGGTAATAAAAAAGATAAACAGAGAAAATAAAAAGTGTTTTAAATCAAAATTTAGAGTAGAGTAATTTTGTTATTTTAACACCAAGATTCCCGCCTTCGCGGGAATGACAAGAGAAAAGATCTTGTGAATAACGAGAAAAAATGTTTTTAGATTTTAGTCTTTTATTTTATGGATAATAAAAATAATCAACCATTCATAATCTGCCCCGTCTGCGCAGGAAAAGGCAAGACCAAGTTTGGTTTGGCATGTCCAAACTGTTCCGGGGTTGGAGTCGGTTCATTTTATCATGGGCGGTTTTTTTATTGGGGACCAAAACTGGGTCGGGCGATGATCGAGCTTGACCATTTTCGCAAGAAAATAAATAATACGATTAATCTAATCGCTTTTGCAATCGGTTTTATCGGAATTTTGGCTCTTGGTTTGTGGGTCTTTATTGTCGGGCGTGAAGCAAATGATCTGTCTGTTTTCTTTTTTTGGAAATTAAAACATCCTTTGCTTTTTGTTTTTTGGCTTAGCCTAATCGCGGGCATGTTTGTTGTTTATCGGATTAGCGAGGATGCGCGCAAACAGCACAAGATCAAGCCGGCAACATATGAAGAACGTGGAAAGAATTTTGAACTGCCGAATAATTGGGAGGAGCTGAAACGGGCACAGGGTAAATACAAGATCGACGTTTCCGGCGGTTTTACGCCAGTCGCTTATGACATAATCGAGCAAGCTTATCTTTTGGCAGCAAAATTGAATCATGAATTTGTTACACCGCTTCATCTGTTTTTTTCCGCTTTGGCAGATAACGAAGTAGCGGCGATATTTTCCCGTTTGAATGTTCCCGGGCAGCCGTTTTTTGAAAAAATCAAAGAACAGATCTCAAAGATTGAACAGAATAACAACAAGACGGTGATTTCAAAAACCGCGCAAGAAATATTTATCGAAGCATATCTGGATGCGTATTCGCTTGGACAAAAAAAAGTGAGCGCGAAAAATCTAATTCTTCCTTGCTTGAAGTATAACAATATTATCAAAGAAATTCTTTTGGAATATGAAGTTGACAAGGATAAAATATATAATGTTATTTTGTGGTTTATAATCAATGAAAAACAGATTGATAATTATCGCAGATACAAAAGCATGGCGCGCTTCAAACCCAGCACCAATATGGATAGAGCATACACATCGGTCGCGACGCCGATCTTGAAACAGATCGGATATGATCTGACTTTGGCCGCAAAGTGGGGGAGACTAGAATACTGCGTTGCCAGGGACAAAGAAATCGGCGATATTTGGCAGCAATTTGAGAGTGGGGCTAGCGGCGTTATCTTGGCCGGTCCAACAGGTGTTGGCAAAAGAACGATCGTGGGCGGAATCGCCCAGTTGATGGTATCCGAGGATGTGCCGGCTTTTTTGCAAGACAAACGATTGGTGGAGCTGGATATCTCCCGTTTGATTAGCGGTGCAACTCCTGCGCAAGCGCAGGGGCGTCTACTCGCTGTTATCGACGAAGTGGCCAGGGCGGGCAATATTGTTTTGTATATCAATAATATTGAAAATATAATGGGTATAACCAGCGGTTCCGAAGAAAGCCTTGATCTTTCCCAAGTTTTGGCCGGTGCCATGGAAAGAGGAAATTTCTATTGCATTTCTACGACAACTGATGTAAGTTATGTTAAATATCTTGAAAATAGCGCTCTTGGGAATGTATTGCCAAAAATCGATATAAAAAAGCCGGAAGGCAATCAGGCGATACAGATGATTGAAAGCAAAATCGGCGCTTTTGAAGGGCGTTACAAGGTATATTTTTCCTACAATTCGATCGAAGAGGCGGTACTTATGTCAGAGAAATATATTCATGACAAATATTTGCCGGAAAAGGCTATTACTATCTTGGAACAGGTGGCGGTTCGTGTCGGCAGTACGCGTGGCGAACATGCCTTGGTAAGCAAAGAGGATGTTGCGGAAATTATAAGCTCGATTACGAATATTCCGATTACGAAAATCAGCGAAGACGAAGGCAAGAAATTATTAAATCTGGAAGCGGAAATGCACAAGCGTATGATCGCGCAGGCAGAGGCAGTGAGGCTTGTGTCCGCCAGTCTGCGGCGCGCTCGCACCGAGCTCCGCGAAGGCAATCGACCGATCGCCAATTTCCTTTTTCTTGGTCCGACCGGCGTGGGTAAGACTGAGCTGGCAAAAACTATTTCTGAAGTTTATTTTGGCAAAGAAGATTATATGATTCGCGTTGATATGAGTGAATACCAGCATCCAGACAGTATTGCCAAGATGATTGGCGATTCAAATGGCGCGCGCGGTTATCTGACGGAAAAGGTCCGAAAATCGCCTTTTTCCTTGGTGCTTTTGGATGAAATCGAAAAAGCGCATCCAGATATTTTGAATATATTTTTGCAAGTGATGGACGACGGCCGTCTGACCGATGGCCAAGGACAAACGATTGATTTTACCAATACAATCATAATCGCCACATCCAACATCGGCGCGGTATTTATCCAAGAAGAAATATTCAAAGGTACCGATGTAGCGATTATTAAGCATGCCTTGATTAACGACCACCTCAAAGCATTCATGCGTCCCGAGCTTATCAATCGTTTTGACGGCGTTATCGTTTTTGAGCCCTTAAGCCTTGAAAATGTCGTAGATATTACCAGAATATTATTGCATAAGATTGAGGGTTTACTTAAAGCAAAGGGTATTGGTCTTCACATTGAAGAAGGTGGCATTAGGATTCTAGCCAAAGCCGGCTTTGATCCGAAATATGGCGCCCGTCCGCTTCGTCGTTTACTGCAAGAAAAAATCGAAGACGAAATCGCGAACAAGCTTTTATCCGGCGAGCTGAAGCGGCGGGATACGGTTATTATTAATGATCGGGCGGGGATTGAGATTGAGAAAGGAGTGGCGATATAATAATACTCAATATTCAATAATCAATATTCATTTAATACCCAATTATACAATTACCAATATTTATTCAATATATTAGACCTGTTGCTTTTTAA
>DOSJ01000007.1 GCA_003514005.1 Candidatus Falkowiibacteriota bacterium | reverse complement strand
ATTTGGCAAACGCGTAAGTCCTAAATAAGTTACTTTTTCTTATTGTTTATATATTATACCTAAAAAGGTATAATGTCAAGGAAAATTTTTTTTACTTACTCAATAAAAAAATAAGGGAACCGCATCATCTGCAATTCCCTTGTCGGGATATATGGATTATTTATAATAAATCGTTTCACCATCACCAAATTTTGAAGCAATAGAAACGGTAAAATCCTGCTTTTCCGTAATCGAACCGACCACTTTTGCTTTTATATTAAAATATTTAGCAAAAAAATTACAATCTTTTCAAAATATCCTCCCACAACACATCACTATTCTTTTCAATCTCTTTTACAATATAATACAAAGTATTCTTACTTAAATTATTTGCCGGCAAAATTATCATCTTTTGTGTTTTTACGCATGTTAACTTGACATGACTGCCTTTATAACCGCCTTTTTTGGAAATAATAAAACCAAGGCCGCACAAAGCCTTGGCTAATCTGTCTTGATTGATTTTGTCAGGTAACTCGCTAAGCGAAGGCATATGCGCATACCTTTTGTTCGACTCGTTGTTCAACCTTATGAACACCGGCTTCTTTCGCATATGAAGATGGAACATCAAAGGCAGTTAAAATAGCATCTTTAATTTTTTCATCCAGTTCTGTCTGACTCTCTGCCGAAGTTACTATTGTCCCATATTGAAAATTCTTACTAATCGCAATTAATTCTTTTCCTTCTTGTTTGAATTCAAAATGTATAGCACCATTTGTCCTAAAATATTGAGCAAGCTCAAACAAGCCAATCGGAACAGATTTACCATTCCAAAGAAATTTGATCAAATAGTCTTTTGTTTGTTTTAATAGCACCATAAATCATTAAATAAGTACTCACACTCTATTACTTTCGTCAGATTATGTCAATATTATAGCACATATAATGAATTAAAGGAATATAAAGCTCTATTTTCCAATCACCTTCCCCATAAAACGATTAAACTCTATCTGAAAAAATGCCTTCATTTTTATTTTTAACGATTTATCACTTACAAGAAGTAAAGGCTTGAGCGTATCGATTTTTTCGGATAGATCGTTTAACTTTACAAAAAGATTCAAAGGCTCGATTTCAACTCCAAATTTTTTTATAGCAAAATCAATTAATTTTTCAATTCGATATTTGGGCTTATTACTTAGATATGAATACAAATCAAAAGCATCTTTCGGCTCATTCCTTTGATAAGCTGACAATATTTTATTACTCATCAAATCAACAAGCGAACTGGCTCTGACATTAAATTCTTTCAAGGCAATCAGTTTGGATACGGCTGGAAAAGGAAAATAAACTATTTCCATTTTTACAATTTCTTTTTTTCTGTGAATCAAAAACATTCTTCGATTCATTTCGATAACAAAATCAATTTTGGAAATTTTCAAATCCGCTTTCATTTGATTTATAAAAATCAGATAATCATTATCAGCGAAAAGATTTTCTGAAAAAAAATCAATATCAACCGATTGACGATTATATAAATAATGATACGCCAATAAAGTACCGCCTGTCCAATAAAAATTACGACCGAATTCAGTTCGGCCGAAATATGACAATATGTCTTTTTGCAAATCTGATAATTTAACTTTTTGCATATAAAAAATTCGTAAGCAATTCTTTTAAAGAATCGCTGATATCCAAATTAGCAAGATTATCTTTTAGATCTTTTTTGTTAATTCCTGAAAGATCGCCAAAGCGCAACTTCCGTGTCAAAAACCAAGCTTTATCTCTTGCTTTTTTTAGATCAATTTTTTCAAAATCGTAATCCCAAACAATCGCTTTATTTTTTATTATTTTTTTCATGTTTTAATAATAGCAGAAAAACCAAGAAAAAGCAAGGAGAAACTATTTCACCCACCTCAAATAAGCCTCCATAAAGCCCGTCAAATCGCCGTCCAAAACCTTGTCAATCTCCTGCGTCTCATGCTCTGTCCGATGATCTTTGACCATCTTGTACGGTTGCATGACATATGAACGAATCTGTTTCCCCCACTCCGCTTTCTGTGCTTCACCGCGTAGTTTCAGCTCTTCGGACTCGCGCTCTTCTTCGCGCAATTTGAAAAGTTTTGATTTCAAAATCTTCATGGCCGTCTCCCGATTTTGATGCTGGCTTCTTTCGTTCTGGCAAGATACGATAATGCCGGTTGGGATATGCCGGATGCGTATGGCCGAATCGGTAGTATTCACACTTTGTCCGCCTGGCCCAGATGAACGGAAAACGTCTATCGCAAGTTCGCTATCAGCAATCTCAATCTCGGCCGAATCCGGTAGCTCAGGAATTACCTCGACCAGCGCAAAAGAAGTATGGCGCATTGCCTCGGCATCAAAAGGTGAAATACGCACAAGTCGATGCACGCCTGATTCGCTTTTTAAATATCCATAAGCCCATCGCCCGGCAATGCGATATGTCGCGCTCTTGATACCGGCCTCGTTGGCAACAGTCCGATCAACAACCTCAACCTTCCAGTTTCTCTTTTCCGCAAAACGCAAAAACATCCGTTCCAAAATCTGCGCCCAGTCCTGCGCATCCACTCCACCCGTGCCGGCATGAAGTGAAATAATCGCATTGCTCTCGTCGTGCTTACCCCTAAACATCAAATAAAAATCCAAACGATCAAAATTTTCTTTTAGCTTCTCATATTGCTCCTGCGCCTCACCAGCAAGCGAATCGTCTTCCAGTTCAGCCGACTCCGCTACTAACTCTTCCAATGAGTGAATTTCCAAAAGTAAATTTTCCCATTCCAAAACTTCTTTTTCAAGCTCATCCGCTCTTTGACTCGTTGCCACTGCCTTTTCCCGCTCATCCCAAAAACCCGGCAAGCTCATTTGCGCTTTCAGCGCATGTGCCTCTGATTTTTTTCGATCAATATCAAGAATCTGCATAGTCTTTACAACCCGCTCACGCAATTCTTCTAAGTTTTTTAATAGGTTTTCCATGATTTAGTTTATCTAAAAAATCTTTTTATCATACAAAATAGAATGAATATTTTCGCTCACATTTTCTTTTGCATTTTTTGTAGATATTAAAAAATTTTTCCAAGAATTTTTATTTTTGGTTTTTTTACAATCAGTTTCTTTATTTACCTTAAAAACATAAATATTTAAATATTGTTTTAATTTTTGAAGTTTTTTAATTTCTTTTTTCATCATAACCTTATTATAGAACAATTTATTGTATTTTTCATATGCATATATACATCATATATAATTTACATTTATAAACAAAATATACAACTAATACATATTATTAAGACAAAATAATTTACAATAGATCCTTAATCCCCTCAAACTGATTAACTGCTACCCGCGTATAAATCTGCGTAGTTTCCAGTCGTGCATGCCCTAACATAGACTGAATATACCGCAGATTAACATTATTTTCAAGCTGATGCGTAGCAAAACTATGCCGCAAACAATGCGGGCTGATTGTTTTCTGGATACCTGCCTGCACAGCTAAATTTGCGACAATCTTCTGCAAACTACGCACACTCATTTTTTGCCCTGCCTCACGGCTTTCAAATAAATATTTTGTCGGTTTATACTCGAGTAAATATTTATCAATATTATCCAAAACAATTTGCGATATAACAGTAATCCGGTCTTTCGCCCCTTTTCCCTGTCTTACTAGCACTGATCTACGATTAAAATTTATGTCATCAATTTTTAAACTTCGAAGTTCCGAAACACGCAATCCAGTGCTGTACAAAACTTGGATCACTAATTTATGTTTAATGTTTTCACCGGCACATATCATCTTTGCAATCTCCTGTTTTGATAAAACAGTCGGCAGTTTCTTTTCTTTTTTTGGACGTTTTACTTCAAACCCATCTGCAAAAAATTTCCTTTTCAATATATTAGCATAATAATATTTCAAAGCGTTGATTGCCAGATTAATTGTTGAGCTAGATTTGTTCAAACTAATCAAACAATCCAGATAGTCTTTGATATCTTGGCGATTTATATCATCACTAAATTTGCTTGCAAATCTTAGCAGTTCTTTGTTATAATAAAGATAGGCATTAATCGTTTTTGGACTAAATTTCTGTAATCTCATCTCTTGAGCCAAATTATGCATTGGATCCCGAGAAATAACAGTTGTTCGATTATTTATTGATGTTACCATACCCCCTTCTGCTAACACATTTATTACTATATTTTAACTAATTTTTAAATAAAAAACAATAAGTTCGTATATAACTTGTTATATGAAATTAGTGTGCTTATACTATAAAATAAATTTACTATGCAAAACGAAAAGCCAAATTTAAATAATGTTGAATTTGAACCTCTTCAAGATGAAAAATGGTACAAAGAAAGATTTTATTGGTTAAGAGATAAACATTATGATGATTTGCCCGAAATAGATGTAAGAGATATGAATATACCTTACGATGACCCTAGATATAATATGTTCAAATGCCAAGGTAATTACATCTCCGGTTTAAAATCTGACCTCCAAAGTGCTTTACTGGACAAAATCTTTGACAACCATGAATTAAAAAATGAAATTAAAGAGTTTTTAAATTTTAAATTTGGCTTTAGTGAAGGTAAATTTACTACCCAGGAAGAAATAGATAAATGCAATACCATGCTTAATAAATTAATAGATTATCTAGATAAAAAATAATTTCATTATTCACGATCGCACACCAACATCATATAACAAGTTGTATCAGGTTACAGAAATCCGCATTGATTTAAACTTTCTCTTACGCATTCGCTCCAGAGAAAAAATAATAATGTGCACGGATTTCTTTCACCCAAATTTTGTTTTATTTTGATTGTGCGCATCTGCGCAATTATACAATCAAAATAAAACAAAACTTCTGATACAACTAAATGTTCAACGAAATAGCCCAAGCTCATTTAGTGTTTCCAAGAAGACTTTGTGCAAAATCATAATTTAGTGCTATGAATCAGAAACCGCCCTACAAATCAATCACGCAATTGCCATATCATTGTGTTCCTGCATGTTTAACGATGGTTTTGGACCGACGAAAAGTTAAACATGGCACACAAGATGAGATTGGCTACGAATTAGGCTTGGTAGTTCCTAATGAAATAGCACACGAGTTTAAAAAAATTAGAACTGGCAAAAAACCAATAGCTGGGTACGGCACGCAGGTCGCCAAAAAGCAATATTCTATCAATCACTTTTTTCAAAAATATAAAATTAAGTTAAGGGAGGAGTATTATCCTCCTGAGAAAATTAGAGATTATGCGGAATTTATTGCTGATAATATTAGCAAGTCAAATGATTTAATTGTCTGCTTTAACAACGAATTGCTTTTTGGCTCCGGCGATTGGGGACATGTGTGCGTAATCCAAGGTATTGATAGAAATGTTGTTATGCTAATTGACCCAGAAAGAAGCGTGCCTAAAAAAAGAAGAACGGAACTGCCAAACCTAATAGAAGCGATAAAGAAGCATGGCGAGGAAAAGCGGGGCGGTTTCTGGGTCATTTCTTAATCACCGCTTGGGCTACATCGTTGAACACCAAATATCTGGTTCCAAAATTTTTCACTTATATATTTTAAAGGTAAGAAAAATTTTCTCTCCCAAATTCGCTTTCGTTACACTCCAGCAAACTTCAGATATTTGGATACGTTGTATGCAATAGCCCTCACGCACTTACCGTTCAAAGGGAAATTAAAACCCCTGCGAACTCAATGAAGGTTGCAGGGGCTACAACACACAACATGCTGTATCTGGTTACGTGAACATAAATTTTTTAAATGTGCTCTTTTAAGGTTTTGTTCGATTTTCCCAATCTAAAAAATGACATTTTTCACAATATTCACCCATAACATTTTTGCTTGGTGTATCTATTGATGTGAGCGGGTATGGAGTCGGCTGTCCTTCACTACACCAATTATTGCATATACACACCGCTGCTTGCTTAACCGTTCTGGTTGTTTCCATTATTTCCTCCTTTTTATAGTTCATTGATGGGCTTATTAATTAAATTAATATCATATACGCTTACAGTTGTAAAGGGTTTTTTCAAAATAAAAACGTTATTTAAAAAATTTATGTTCACTCCACCCAAATCACTACCCCTCTTTTTAAATTAGAATAAAAATGAGTCGGGGCAGTGACTTCAGATACAGCTCAAGTTAAATGAAATAGCCCTTCACAT
>DOSJ01000011.1 GCA_003514005.1 Candidatus Falkowiibacteriota bacterium | reverse complement strand
TTGTTAAAAAGCAACAGGTCTAATGAATATTGTGTATTGGGCATTGAACATTTTTATGAAATCTTTTCTAAATATCACCTTCAACATCCTATCAAAACTCTTCTTCGCCGGTGTCATCCTTGTCGTCGCGCTCTTGTTATTGTCGCGTTTTACGCTTACGGACAAGTTTCGCGTGCTGATCGTGCAGTCAGGGTCAATGGAGCCGGCTATTCATACCGGGTCGGTAGTGGCGGTGCTGAAAGCGGGGGAATATTATCCGGGTGATGTTATCACCTTTGGCGAGATATCGCGGACCAAAACGCCGACAACGCATCGGATTAGCGAAGTGCAAAACGATAATGGCGCAGTTTCCTATATTACCAAAGGCGACGCGAATGAAAATGTTGATTTTGAGCCGGTGAAAAAAGAAAAGGTATTTGGCAAGGTCTTGTTTTCCGTACCATACTTCGGCTACGTAATCGACCTAGCAAAAAAACCTTGGGGCTTTGCGCTGGTTGTCGGCCTTCCGGCTTTGATAATTATTATTGATGAGATTATGAATATTGTTGATGAGGTAAGGAAACGGAGGAAGTTGAAAGTTGAAAGTAAAAAATAGTTTATTAGGGCATAGGTACTTAGGGAATAGGGACAGAGTGTCAAGGTGTGTTGAGATAAAATAGTTTATTAAATTTTTAAAAATGATATTAAAAGGTAATCAAATTGAAATACTAAAAAGACTAGCCAAGAGAGTTATCATCGCTTACTCCCTAATATTTCTAAGCTGGCTGGGTTTTGTTGTGGCTGGAAAGGCAATTGCCTTTTTTTCTGATCTGGAAAAAAGCGCGGATAATGTTTTGGCGGCAGGGGTTCTGACTATGGATGTGGTGGGCAATGGCATATTGGCCGAAGAGATGCGGCATAGTCAGCCCGCTGTTGCGGAAATCGTTGTTACAGACGCGGGCGATGTGCCGTTTTTGCACGGCTTTGCTGTCGCGAGCGAGGGCGAGCTTTGCCAATACCTGAATATCAGCGCAAAATATACAGGCGAGGATAATTGGGAACGAGAAAATGCGTCCTTAGCAGAATTTTCCAGTGATTTTACATTTGCGACCGGAACCTGGGAAATAAGCGTTGTATTGCCAAAAATTAATAAAAGAAAGACTGGCGAATGCTCATTTGCTTTTGAATTTCGTGCTGTGCAAGACAATGGCAGTGATGGATATTATGATAAAAAAACGATCCAAAATTGGTTTGGCACAGGGCTCAAGGTCGTGCCTATGCGGATGATGCAGGAGCCACTGCTTGAGACAGAACTCTTGCCAGAAACGGAAACCTTACCAGATGCGGATATCTTGCCAGAAACGGGAATTTTACCAGATGCGGAAACCTTGCCAGAGACGGATATTTTACCAGATACGGAAAATTTGCCTGTAGAAAATGTTTTGGAAGAAGAAAAGAGCGAATTGTCAGCGGAAGAAAATATCGAAACACCGGAAATAATGGAAACTGTTGAAACTCCTGAAACGGTCGAGGATCCAAAGACAGAGGAAACGACAGTAACTCTTGAAGTAGTTGAAGAAGTAACAAGCGGGGAACCGGAGGTTGTTGTGGAGGAAACAGGGAGTGGAAATTAAATAATTTTTTATTTTTGATAATACTTTTTTTGTCATTCCCGACACACCATAGCCCCGCAGGGAATAGATATTAAATGCCTGCCCCGCGAGCGGAGCTGGCCGGGGATCGGGAATCCAGGGGGAAAAACTTTTACTTAGTTAATATAAGTAGTAACTTTAAAAACACACATATTTTTTCCCTGGATTCCCGCCTTCGCGGGAATGACAAGGAGGTAATAAATTATTATGATAATAAATAAAAATAATATAATTTTATCACTAGTCCTATCTTTACTTATTTTTTTATTTCCCAACCCAACCAATGCCCAAACCCCTGACATTCTAGAGGTAACTTTTGAAAACGGCAATGGCTTGCCTTTGTTTAACGAAGCCTCCTTCTTGCCGGGCGATGCGGTAACGCGCTGGGTGGAGGTAAAAAATCTTAGCGCGAATAAGCAAGCGGCGGCAGTGCGTTCGCTGGAAACGGAAAACGATTATGATTTGGACGATTGGATGACTATTGAGATTGATGACGATAATAATCCCGCGACCGCCCCGTTTTATACCGCGACCTTGTCGGATTTTTTCGCTCTGCCTAGCCTGCATCTTGGCGATATTAATGCAGGAGCGACTGTCTATTATTATTTTTCAATCACACTATCTTTGAATACACCGAATGCCATGCAAGAAAAAGGTATTATGTTTGATTTGATTGTAGCTGAAGGCAATCTGGAATCGCCTGTGCCCGATCCTCATCCGCAAAAACCGCAAAAAAAACCTGGTAAACGGGAAATATTACGTCCAATGATTTCAAAATTATTATCTATGCCAAAAGCAATCAAATCATATTTTCCAAAGGAGCAAACAAAAATATCCAAACTTTGGCACTCGGTAATGGGTCGTTTCGCGAATCGCTAGCAGAAAATAATTTTACAGTTTTGTTGGAAACTGCGTAATTCTCAAAATTATTTGATTATATTTTCCATATCAAAATTAATGGCTCTGTTATTGGGAATATTTTTATTTTTTACTGCAATATTTGAAAGATTTTTTGGATTTTTATTACAGGCTGTTGTAAAGACGATAGCCTGTTTTTTATTATTATAAAAAATCCTTGACACATTCTTTTAATATGATATATTGTTAATACCTACTAGTTTAGTATGTATTCGAAATTTAAATTATGAAGTTTTCAACACGGACAACTTACGGTTTGCGGGCGATGATTTATCTGGCAAGGCGATATGAAAGTACTGAAAGCATTTCTTTGGCACAGATTGCCAAAGACGAGAATCTTTCTCTCGCATATTTGGAACGTTTGTTCGCGCTTTTGAAAAAAGCCGGAATCGTATTGGCGGAAAAAGGCAAAAGCGGAGGGTACCTGTTGTCAAAAGATCCGAAACAGATTGATATTTTTTCGATCGTCAAGGCCTTGGAAGGCAATATTGTCCCGTTTCACTGTATTGGTAATGACGGCAAAGTAAAATGCGCGGCAAAATCCAAATGCGGCGCATCCAGTGTTTTGGCAGGCGTGTATGTGGCGATATCAAAGACTTTGATGGATATGAAGCTGTCGGATTTGGTTTGAAAATAATTAATAATTAATAATACGATTAAATATTTTATATTTATTTTAATATTGTTTCTTATCCCTAGTTTTGTTTTTGCTAATTTATTAGTCGATACGGATTTGGATGGGGTGCCGGATGTTGATGAGATTAATGTTTATCGCACTGATCCAGGCAATGCCGATACGGATGGTGATGGCTATTCGGATTGGCGGGAATTGAATGCTGGGTTTTCTCCGCATAATTCTCAAAAAATTAAATTAAAAGATAATGATCAAGACGGTGACGGTCTAATAGATAAAGATGAATTAAGATTTAAAACAGATATTTTAAATAAAGATACAGATGGCGATGGCCATTCCGATGGCGATGAAATTAAAGCCGGGTATGACCCGCTCGATAAAGAAAAAATATTCTTGCCAAAACGCATTGAAGTAAATATTGCCAAGCAAGAATTAAGCTATTTTTTGGGAGACGTAAGAATGGGCACTTACCCCGTTTCCAGCGGAGTCCGAAACTCCACGCCCAAAGGCAATTTTACAATAACAAACAAAAGCCCCAAAGCCTGGTCGCCATACGGCCTCTGGATGCCGTATTGGATGGGACTGAATAGCGGCCGAGTAGGAATCCACGAACTACCGATCTGGCCAAATGGCTACCGCGAAGGCGAGAATCACCTCGGCACGTCAGTATCCCACGGCTGTATCAGACTCGGCATTGGCGCCGCGAAGTTTATCTACGATTGGACGCCGGTGGGGACTGGGGTGGTTGTGTATTAAATAATTTTAAATTTTAAATTTTAAGTTTTAAATTAACTTCAAATTACAAAATTATTTAATTAAAAATTTATTTAAAACTTAAAATTTAAAACTTAAAATTTATAATTATGTCCTATTCCCAAAAAGTCCTAGATCATTTCAAAAATCCTCGTAATCAAGGGAGTCTGGAAAACGCCGATGCTGTCGGCGAAGAAGGTAATCCGGTTTGCGGCGATGTTATGAAGATGTATCTGGATATAGACAAACGAAAAAATAATAAAGGCGAAGACGAAGAGTATATCAAGGATATCAAATTTGAAACTCTTGGCTGTGCCGCGGCCATCGCCGTTTCCTCCGCGCTAACAGAAATGGCCAAAGGCCTTAGCTTAACCGAGGCTTTGGCTTTGAAAAAAGACGATATCGTAGACGATCTGGGCGGATTGCCCGCGCCCAAAGTGCATTGCTCGATGCTGGGGGTGGATGCTTTGCATAGTGCGATAAAGAAATATCAATTACGAATTAAAAATTAATAATTAAAAATACAAAAATATGTCAAACAATATTGAAGAAAAAATCAAACAAGCTCTTGAAAAAGTTCGTCCGAATCTGCAGGCAGACGGCGGCGATGTTAATTTTGTCAGCTGGGAGCCGACTATCGGAAAGGTTCAGGTAACACTTGTCGGCATGTGCGCCCATTGCCCGATGTCACAGATTACTTTGAAGCAGGGGATTGAGGCGGAGATTCGTGATGCGGTGCCGGAGGTGAAAGAGGTTACTGCTGTTTAATACTCAATATTCAATAATCAATATCCATTCAATATATAATTTAGATTTATTATGAATAATTTTGATTTAGAAGAAAGATGCGTTGTGTACGCGGAAAACTTGATTTGCTTGTGTAAAAAAATATCTATAACGACGTTAAATATGCGAATAATTTCACAAGTAATTGGATCTAGCGGTTCAATTGGTGCTAATTATTGCGAAGCTTGTGAAGCAGAGAGTAAAAAAGATTTTCAACATAAAATGAGTATTGCCAAAAAAGAGATAAAAGAAACAAAACACTGGATTAGGTTGTTAGCCAACACTAATCCGGAAATAAAAAACGATTTAAGAATTCTTTGGAAAGAGGCCCATGAGTTATTATTAATATTTTCAAAGTCTATTAATACAAGCAAAAAGTTATATAAATAGAAATTTAATGATTAATATATTAAATGAATATTGATTATTGAATATTGAATATTTATGATTATATATTTCGACCACAGTGCAACCACCCCAGTTGATGAAAAAGTCATGAAGGCTATGTTGCCGTATTTTAGTAATACATTTGGCAACGCTTCTTCTATCCATACGTTCGGTCAAGAGGCGCTTAGCGGTGTTGATAAAGCGCGCCAGCAAGCGGCGGATTTTTTGCATTGTTCGGTTAATGAGATTGTTTTTACATCAGGCGCGACTGAATCGGATAATCTTGCAATTAAGGGTTTCGCGAACGCTTTACGGAAAAAGGGCAAGCAGTACAAGGATATGCATATGATTACGAGTCTGGTCGAGCATGATGCAGTTTTGGAAACGTTCAAAGAGCTTGAAAAAAAAGGAGTAAGCGTAACATATATTAAAGTACAAAAAAATGGTGTAGTTGATTTGGATGATTTGCAAAAAGTCATCAAAGACAACACTGTGCTGGTTTCAATAATGTGGGTTAATTCCGAGGTGGGCGCGATAATGCCGATTCGTGAAATTGGAAAGACCATCAAAAAAATCAATGACAAGCGCGAGAGCGATTGGAAAAAAATGCGCGTTAGCGAACGCGGAATAAAACCGGAGCCGATTATTTTTCATACTGACGCAACGCAGGCGGTGAATTTTTTGAATTGCGATGTTAAATGGAATTATATAGATATGCTCTCGATGTCCGGCCATAAAATCTATGGTCCGAAAGGCGTTGGACTGCTTTACAAAAAACAAGGCGTTCCGCTTTTGTCATTGCAAAAGGGCGGGCATCACGAAAATAATTTACGTAGCGGCACATTGAATGTTACCGGTATTGTCGGCATGGGCGCGGCGCTTTCATTGCTTGGCACAGGCGAGATGGGTGAGGCAAGCGAAGCGCAAAAAAATAATAATTTAAAGATTTCTAAAGTAAGAGATTATTTAGCGGAAAAAGTGCTTAAAAATATTCCGGACGCAATATTAAATACGGACATTACAAATTCCACCCCAAGCCACGCGCATTTTTCACTCTTGGGGATAGAGGGTGAATCAATCTTGCTAAGTCTTGATTTGGAGGGGGTCGCGGTTTCGACCGGTTCAGCCTGCGCTTCCGGCAGTCTAAAGCCTTCGCACGTGCTCTTGGCTATGGGCATAGCAGTCGAGGTCGCGCATAATTCCGTTCGTATCACACTAGGAAAAAACAATACAAAAGCCGAGGTCGACAAATTTATCAAAGCCTTGATTCCAATCTGCGAGCGTTTGCGGAAAATGAATCCGTTATATAAAAAATAAATTTCATAAATTTTTTAGCAAAACTTCATGTTGAATATTGTATAATTGTAATAATTTTATTATTAATTATCTTAATTATGCACAGGCTATTACTTGGCGCATAGTTAAAAGCAAAAAACATGAATAAGAGGAGGGGAAAACAGATGTCTGTTAATTTTTTGGCAGGCGTTTTTTTTATTTTTGCCGTTTTCGGCGTCTTGCACGCGCAAAAGACTGCATTCGCCGCTGATAGCGACATCGTGATTAACGAAATCGGCGCGTATGAGGCAAATAATCATCAATGGATTGAGATATACAACAAAGGCAATTCGGCGGTTGATATGACAGGTTGGGTTTTTCGTGAAGAAAATATAAACCATGGCTTGTCAGTACCTACGAGCTCTGATTTAATAATTGAAGCAGGTGAATATGCAATTATTGCAAGTATACCGGCAAATTTTATTGCTGATTATCCGGCATTCAATGGAACAATAATTGACAGTACTTGGGTAAACTTAGCAACAACAAGCGAATTAATTGAACTTCGTTCATCGACAAGTGCTTCAAATACGGTTGAATCATTTACATACATAAGCACCGGAAATCATTCTCTGGAAAGAGCAAATCCTTTGCTCAATGATTATAGTGCAAACAATTGGCAGACGCACCCTACCAGCAACACTGCCGGAAGGCAAAATAGCAATTATACCGTGGGCAACGGAAACGGAATTGACGGTGCGGTTTCACTAACGATTACACCCAATTCAGTGATAACACAAAACATCAGTCCAATCGGAGTAGATATTGTATTTCAAACAAATGGCCAAGGAAAAGCATGGATAAAATATGGTAAAGATACGACCATTGCCGGTATCTCTGAGCAAACAAATATTTCGGCAAATATCGATTCAACTATCGCGTTAAGCGCGTTGGAATGCGGTACGCTTTATTATTACGCGGTTTATGTCGAGAATGATTTGGCCACTGAATTCGATCAAAGCGATACGGCAACTTTTACGACTTTGCCGTGCGGAATTACAATCAATTCAATCGTTATGTCAAAAACTTCAGCCAAAGCCAATAATAATTTTGCCAACGGTTGGGAATGGAATTTTGACTTTACTGCTTGGGATATGAGCGAGACAAAGCTTAGAATGAAATTTGACGAATGGACCGGTCCGGTAAGCCTTACTGCTGTCGGCAATATGCGCTTTTCCATTGATTATGGGATGACATGGATAGCGATTGATATGCTAAATGATTACTCTACGCTAAGCGCGGATATATCAGGAATAGCCAAGGGCGCAAATGGCGGTAGAAATGTTATGCTTGTTGTCCAGATGAAAGTACCGAGCGGTACATTGGTTGGACAATACAACTCGGGTTATGGAATAAAAATTGAGCAATAAACTGTCTTTGTATGAAAAAATTAATAATAATTATTATGTTAGTTTTTGGTTTGTTTGATTGCTCCTTGGTCCAAGCCTCGGAAATTTTTGGAAAGATCAGTACGAATCCAAAAAACATTCCAATTCCACCAAGCGTTCCACCGACAAGCGTGCCAAACGAAACAAAAACGCAAGAACAGGATAATCCAGCAAGCGGAAGCCAGTCTGCGGTAGGTATTTTTTTTCCAAAACAAAACGTAGTAAATAATGTTGACGCGAACGTGAAAGTCTTGGGTATAAAATATTACCCGGACCATACGCTGTTGCGCGGGTCAAATAAAAGAATTTATATAATAGAGGGACTGGTCAAAAAACACATTATCAATCTGGATGAGCTTCGAAAATACCAAGGCCAAAAGATTTTCGATGTCAGCGATGCGGATTTGTCCCTTTATCAAACCAGGTCGTATTTGAACGGCAATCTGATTCGCGAGAAAATGACCGGAAAAATATATGTTTTGGAAAATCAGGTTAAAAAAAGAATATTCTCGCTCTCAGATTTACGAAAAAGTTATTTTGGCCAGCCAATTTTTGATCTTGATTATCAAGGGCTTATTCTGTATCCGGATAAAAACTAAGATAATTAAGGCTCATCTGACAATTATGTGGCTAATTATATCATCTCTTTTGTCATCTCGACCGAGCGAAGCGAGTGGAGAGATCTATGATATATGAATATTTTACAGTGCATATCTGTATAAACTGATTATAAACGCTCAACTTTTTATATGGCTTGATTTATTAATATTCTTGTATTAAAGATCTCTCACTGCGGTTCGAGATGACAAAAAGAGGAAGTGCTGTTTGTTGCCCATAAAATAAAAAAGAAAAATATATTAAAAAATAATTTGACAATTGTGTCAAAATTAATTTTAATGCATTTTTTGTATTGACAAAATATAAAAAAAGTTATAAGGTATTTTTGATTTTATAAATTCTATATACTTTTAAATTATGAATATTTAACCATTTCATAATTTAAAAAGTAAGCATGGAACATTAATTATTAAAAAATATCTTATGTTTAAAAAACTTTTTTTAATGGCGCTGTGCGTAATTTTTGCTCTTGGCCTCTTGGTAAGCCTGCCAAAAATTGCGAATGCGCAAAATGCAAGCTACACTTTCCGCTCCACGATTATGGGCGCGGGTATTAATCAAACCGGCCAATACTCATATGAGATTAGCGGTGCAAAATCCGATTTTAATGTCAATGAATCTCCGTATTTTTTGACCAGGATTTTCAACATTAGTAATGTTGACAAATTCCAGTTCAAACACGAAATTCGTTCCGCATCTTATAGCCGTGAGATTTTTTCTCCGGTCTATAATCCAAACGGACAATGGTGGTCTGAAATTTACTATTGGGATGAGTTGGGAAAAATTCCAGCCGGGAATTACGAGTTGACTACTTATGTAAGTATTAACGGGGGATATTATAAATATGAAAGAAAAACAAATTTTTCCGTAAGCAATGATAACTATTACACCCCGGTAGTTGACCAGAACACTTATCGCCCATACGAAGATTATCAATACTATTACGCGCAATCCCGGAACTATACATATAACTGGACCAATGTTGGAAAAAATATCCAGAAAACCGGACAATATTCTTATGCGATCGTAAACAAGACTATGAATTTCAACAGCAACGAAGATGTTTATGCCTTGGCAATGGTATCAAATATTTCCGGAATCGATACATTCCAGATCAAATTTGATATTTATGCCAACGGCAATCGCTATATCAGAACAAATGAAGTTCCGACTCTTTGGCCACGCGGACAAAAATGGGCAGATAATTATTCTTGGGCTAACTTAGGAAAATTATCGAATGGTTATTATGAAATCCGAACCCATATCAGCATAAACGGCGGATCTTATGTAAAATTGAATACTCAAACAATCAATGTTGGTAATTCATGTGAAAATAGAAATTATAATTGTTCAAGAGATTGCAGTAATTCAGACAAATGGAATCGTAGAAATAATGATTGCGGCCGAAGCTGTGATTATAAACCGGCTTACACATATGATTGGACGCGCTTGAACGATTCTGTGAAAAAAACCGGAACTTATCGTTATGATATGTCTGACCGTTCAAATGTTTTTTATTCAGATGAAAGTATCAAAGCTTTGACCAGAATTTCCAATATCAATAATATCGGATTTTTCCAAGTAAAACATGATCTCTACCAGAACGGTACATTCAAACGCGAATATTTAGGATCATCGCAAAAGCCGGATAGAAATTATTGGGAATATAATTATACACAAAGCGACTTGGGCCAATTAAGCGAAGGCGATTATATGCTCAAAACATATATTAGCGTTGATGGCAGCAGTTTTCAATTGGTTGGAACCAAAAATTTTAGTGTAAAAATCAAAAGAATTAGCACCCAAAACAGCTATCACAGAAATTATAATAATGATTGCGGATATCGCGATTGGTCGCAGTCTGATAATTATTATTATGCAGAGCGAACAAGACGCTATGATTGCGCAAGATAAAAAAATTTGTAAATAAATCAAATAATTAAAACCCTGTAAATAACAGGGTTTTAATATACACTTGACGTTCGTTTTTTGTTCGTGTATAATATAATTAAGCAGATTAAAAACTGTGGAAAACTAATACAAAAATCAGCCAGATAAATGTAAAAAATCATGGCAGGCAGACCATTCTAGTTGCCCTAAAGCGGTTTGCCTGCTGGCTGTCAACTTTTAATTAATAATTAAGAATTAATAATTAAAATATGCAAAAGTTATCTTTTAATAATATTCATAATTCTTAATTCTTAATTCTTAATTTATATATTATGGGCGAACAATTAACAAAACGTCAAAGAGAAATCCTTGACTTTATCACGGATTTTATCGGTGATAACAAATACGCGCCAAGTATCCGCGAAATTGGCGAACATTTTCAGTTGAGCAGTCCGGCTACTATTCATGCGCATATTGAGAACCTAAAAACCAAAGGCTTCTTAAAATCAGCTTATAACGAAGCGCGTTCAATCGAAATCGTTCCGATTGATATGAGCTGGACTCGCGCCTTGGAATTGCCCTTGGCCGGGTTAATTGCCGCCGGGGAGCCGATCGAGGCAATCGAAGGTGATGAAACTATCTCCGTACCGGAAAACTATGTCAAAGACCCTGCCAATTCATATGTCCTCAAAGTAAAAGGCGATTCCATGATTGAAGAAGGTATTTTGGACGGCGATTATGTTATAATCGAGCGCAATCCCTCTCCGCGCAACGGCGATATCGTTGTCGCACTTTTAAATAATGCCTACGCCACTTTGAAAAAGTTTTACCGCGAAGCAAACCGCATCCGTCTTCAACCGGCAAATTCCACTATGAAGCCGATTTATTCCAAAGACCCCTTGATTCAGGGCGTTGTGAAAGGGCTGATACGGAAGTTTGCTTAAAAAATTCCTTTATCTTTTTAAATAAAAAAAAACAGGAAAAATTTTTTCCTGTTTTTGTTAATATATTTTAATTTTTACTCAATATTTTGCTTATCATTTTTAAGTTCGCTGATTTTTTTCTTTAGCTCTATCATTTTTAATTCCCGATTAACCATGGCTTCATTGATTTTTTTTAATTCTAATAGTTTAAGGCTTAATTCTTTATTGTGTTCGATTACGGCCTTGCTTAAGGATTGTTTGTGTTCTTCCAGTTCTGTGTTCTGCATATCACTGGCACTTAAGTCATCAAGCATTTTGTTGATCACATTGCCTAGCTGAAAAAATTCATCTTTTCCGGTTAAAGTCAATCGGACATTTTTCCCTTTGCCAGCGCTGATTTTTTTAATTTCTTTATTAATTTGTAAAAACCTTCGAATAACCAGAAATTCAACTAAAACTAAAATGATTGTTAGAAAAATAATGCTGGTTAAGAGAAAAAATACTAAAAAAAACGTATTGATTTTTTTAGCATTTTGATAGATGTCGCGGCTCATTTCAATCCTTAATATAATCGCTGGTTCTTGATTGATATCTTCTATTAATGAATATGCAAAAATTTTAGAATTTTTTCCCGCGTCTTTGATAAATATTGAATTTTCTTTGGAGAGAAAATTTTTGGCATCGAAGTAATCTGTATTTTTTTCCGCATTAGTATAAAGCGAATATGATAAATCTAGCTGGGTCAATTCTGAGAGTGGTAAAAGTGAGGAATTGTCAAAAACAAAGCCAAAGGTTAATGTTCCTGAAGGTACGTTGTTTCCACTGGTTGGCAAAATTGGGGTGGTTGCTAGTACAACGATACCCTCTGGAACAATAATAACACCTTTGTGTGTATCCGATAAAGATTCTCTAAAATCAATGTATTCGCTTTTTGGCGTAAAATATTTTTCCAAATTTTGAAAAAAAGGTTTTTCTTCTCCACTATCATTAAAAAATTGTTTGTAAACGGTATTTTTGTTGATATCGGTGATAACGATAAAATTTAAACCTAAACCTAAAACAATGTCGGAATTTATATTGTTTTTTATAAAATCCGGATTTTCGCCTTTTGCATAGTAATAAGTTTCATCCCATTGCGCCCAGTCTTTGATTCGAAAAGCCAATTCGTTAATGTTGTTTTGAAAAGCATTTGTCCCTCTTATCATGTTTTGCTGTACTTCGCGATTTTCCAAGTCAGAAAAATCTTCACTTAGGAAGAAAGAAAAAATATTTGAAATTGCGAAAAAAAGAATTAAAATAATAAAACTAAAAATAAAAAAGACTTTTTTGCGAATTAACATATTTTTTAAAAAAATTAAATTTATTTTAGATTATCGCGTATTGCGTGTTACTTAATTATAGCAGTTTTTAACTGATAGTGGAATATATATTTATTTTGCTTTTTACCCAAAATTCTTGTATAATATTATTTATATGGACAAATGTGAAAAAATCTATATAATAGAAGATGATGCCAATATCATGGCCGGACTTCTAGCTAATTTTCGGATTCAAGGTTTTGAGATAAACGGACACGGGGGATATAGTAGTAAAGAAAGCATCCTGAATGAAATCTTGGCATATCAGCCAGATTATATTATTTTGGATTTGATATTACCTAAGGTTGACGGGTTTAAGCTTTTGCATGATATCAAGGCAAATGATTTTTCTAACAATATCCCGGTTATCATATTTACGGATTTTAGTGAAAAAGATTTCAAAACCCGGAGCTTGCAGATAGGCGCTGATTATTTTTTTGTTAAGACCGATTTCCAGACCGATGTTTTTGTTGAAAAGGTGCTTAAAATAATCGAAAATAGACGCAAATTATGAAATTAAAAAAAGTCAGCATTATTTTTGCGATAATTGCCGTTGTTATAATAGGCGCTGTTTTCTTTGTTTTAAAAAACAAGCCCGAAACCATCTATACGACAGTAGCTATCCAAAGAGGGTCGATTATTCAATCTGTCAGTGAAACCGGAACGGTTAAATCAAGCAGTGAAATAGATTTGAATTTCCTTAATAGCGGAAAAATCGCAAAGATTAATTTTCGCATCGGCGACAAAGTTTCCAAAGATGCTGTTTTAGCAGAGCTTGATTGCAGTGATTTGATTAAAAGAAAAGAAGAATCACTGGCAAATTTGGACCTTGCGCGCGCCAGCCACAGCAAGCTTTTGTCCGGCGCCACAAGAGAAGAAATAAACGTTTCCAAAGCAAGCGTACAACAGGCGAAAAATGCCTATGAAGCGGCAGAAAAAAATCTTGCCAAAACCGAAAAAAGCACTGCGGAAAGCATTGCCCAGTCTAAAAAAACTTTGTCTGACCTTGAATCAAAATTAGCTACCGATATTACAACCAGTGAACAGGTGATTATTAATGCAGAAATCGCTTTGGAAAATACCAAGGCGACTTACCAGCGGGCGATTGATAATAATCGGGAAAACGCGATTACAACGGTAGAGGATAAGTTGACGGTTGCGAATAACGCTTTGGATATTATCAATAAAACCATTAATGACGACACTTTGAAAGATCGGCTTAGCGTAAAGGATGTAAGCTATTTGGACAGGATTGACGCATCATACGCGGAAGCAAAAACTCTTTTGACAACTGCGAAAGCAAATTTGGTTACTGCGAAAAACGGCGCAAACAGCGCTTATGTTGCCAAACTAATCTCAGATACGCAGTATGTTTTGAGCAAGGTATTCACTGCTCTGCAATATACGTTTACCGCTTTGGAAAATACGGTTATTTCGGCCGCCCTAAGCCAGTCCAGCCTCGATTCCTTTAAATCCGGAATCAGCACTCAGCAGACATTGATTAGCACGGCGATTTCTGCGGTACAAACCTTGAAACAAAATTTGGACAGATCCATCCTTGATTACAATACGAATGTTGCTACGGCAGAAAGCTCTTTGGATCAGGCGAATGTGACATATGAAAGCGCGCTTCGGACGGCACGCAACGCTCTGGCTACCGCCGAGATTGAGGGTGAAAAACAGATTGTTGCCATGCAAGCACAGATCGATTCCGCTTTTGAAACCTGGCAAGTCGCGCAAAGCCGCTACAACCAAACGATCGCGCCGGTAAATCGACAGGATATTCTGGTTTCGGAAGCGAAAATAAAACAAGCCCAAGCCGCTCTTGACACAATAATCAAAAACCTTGATAATTGTTATATCAAAGCTCCGATTGATGGAACCGTAACCAAGGCTAATTATGCAATCGGAGAACAGCCGAGCGGAAAAGCGGTTTTTTCCATGCTAGGAGAAAACAATTTTGAAATAGAGGTGCTTGTGTCCGAAGCGGATATTGCCAAGGTCAGCAAGGACGACGAGGCCATGATAACGCTGGACGCTTTTGGCGAAGAAACCGAATTTTCTGGTTTTGTTAGCTTTATTGAGCCGGCGGAAACGATAATTCAGGATGTTGTTTACTATAAAGTTAATGTGGCATTTTCAGATGCGAATAAGGCTGATTTTTTGCTTGATATTAAATCAGGAATGACCGCAAATATCATAATCACCACTGAGAAAAAGGAAAACGTCCTAATGATTCCGGGTCGTGCAGTAATTGACAAGAACGGAGCCGGAAAATTTGCGCGGGTTTTGGTCAATGGTATTGTTGAAGAGCGCCTGGTAACTTTGGGTTTGCGTGGCGATGGCGGAGTTACGGAGCTTTTATCCGGAGTGAAAGAAGGGGAGAATGTGGTTACTTATGTCAGCGAGAAGTAAGAAGTAAAAAGTTAGAAGTAAGAAGTTTGAAGTTAGATACTTGATATCGATATTAATTAATTTATTATAAAAATTTATGAAATTTGGAAATTTTGAAAATCTTAATAAGCAAGAAGGGGAAAATGCTGTTTTTGAAAAAGCTAAATCAGCGATTGACAAGATTTTGGATCCGGCGGAAGAATTAGTTCGAAAGCAGTTTGATAAATTTAATCAAAATATTTAAAAATTTATAATTATTTGTAGTATTCGAATTATATTATATGGAAAACAAAAACTTTAAAGATAAATTGAAGCAATTAGTTGATAAGTCCGATTTAAATGCTTGTGATAAAGGGCTTTGGTCATTGTTTATGGCTATTTCACCAAGCGAAGAAGACGAAGCGATTTATGAAGCGGTTAGCGAAAGCGATGATAATTTAAAAATGCTTACCGAACATTTGCAAGGAAAAATTTACAGCATGCAAAATATAAACGAAGACGGCTGGCAGAAACTTGTAAATAATCCGGAAAAGTTTTCATTATTTTTAGGCGGTTTATGCTAATTGAAATAAATAATCTAAAAAAGAAATTTGAATCAGAAGGGGTCGTGACTAATGTATTGCACGGCCTTTCTTTTAATATAGAACACGGTGAATTTCTCTCGATTATCGGTCCTTCCGGTTCCGGCAAGTCAACACTTATGCATATTCTCGGTCTTTTGGATCGAGCGACCAGCGGCCACTACGGTTTTGAAGGGCGCGAAGTGACCACCTTGGATGATAATGAACTGGCGACTTTGCGCAACGAAAAAATCGGATTCGTATTTCAGGCTTTTAATCTTTTGACCCGTACCAGCGTTTTGGATAATGTTAAATTGCCCCTGACTTATGCTGGACCGGAGCTAAAGTCCAAGCTGGCAAACAACAAAAAAGATTGGATAAATCGGCGCGCCAAAGAAGTTTTGGAAAGCGTCGGCCTTGGTCATCGCTTGGATTATTACACAAACCAGATTTCCGGCGGCGAAAAACAGCGCGTAGCGATTGCCCGCGCCCTAGTCAACAAGCCGTCAATCATTTTTGCCGACGAGCCGACCGGCAACCTGGACTCAAAATCCGGCGTACAGATTATGAAAATATTGCAAGACTTAAACGATGCCGGCAATACGATCGTCTTGGTTACGCACGAGCTTTATACCTCTGAGCATGCGAAAAGAATTATTAAGATTGTTGATGGTCATATCGTGGAAGATAGGCCGGTTTTGAATAGGCGGTTTGCTAGTGAGGTTGAGGTTTTGAAATAAAAATTTCTAAATTGAAATTTGAGAAAAACTATATTTTTTAAGAAATATCTCTTCACTTGTCATTCCCGCGTAGGCGGGAATCTCGGTGTTAAGATAAATAAATAAGAAATGAATTTAATGGTATTATAACTGATATTATAGTAAAAAATACTTTGTTATTTTATGACCAAGATTCCCGCCTACGCGGGAATGACAAATGAAAGGGATTTTTCTCAAGTCTCAAATTAGTAGCTAGGAATTAGATATTTTATTTTATGTTTACTCATCTAACCCAAACCATAAAAACGGCAGTTAAGGCGCTTCTCACGAATAAGATGAGAAGTTTTTTGACTATGCTGGGGATTATTATTGGCGTGGGCGCGGTTATCGTTATCATGGCCGTTGGCGCAGGCGCGCAAAGCCTGATACTGAATCAAGTCTCGGCTTTGGGTACGAATATCGTCGGAGTTTTGCCCGGTAATTCCGGTAATGACGGTCCGCCGACATCTGTGATGGGGATCGTGATAACCACTTTGACCTATGACGATGCTTTGGCGCTTGCGCAAAAAATAAATGTTCCGGATATAATGGATGTCGTAGCTTATTCTACAACCGCCGCGACCTTGGAATGGGGTACTAACAGTTTTATCGGGACATTGAGCGGCTGTACGACCGGCTATATGGCCGTAGAGGGTGGCGAGCTGGCGGAAGGGCGTTTTTTTACAAAAGACGAAGAGCGTAATTTGTCAAAAGTTATTGTCTTGGGAAGCGATGTCAAGAATGATTTGTTCGGCGATTCGGAAGCGGTCGGACAGAGAATAAAGATCAAAACTCATTCATTTGAGGTTATCGGCGTTATGAAAGAGCGGGGAACCGTGGCTTTTCAAAATTATGACAACAAGATATTAGTGCCGATCAAAACCGTGCAGAAGCTGATTGCCGGCGTGGATCATATCAGTCTTTTGCGCGCAAAGATAAATTCTTCGGAAAACGTAAAAAAGGCAATAGACGATATGAAAGCCACTTTGCGCGAACGCCATGATATTTCCGACTCCAGCGGGGCGAGCGATGATTTTACAGTCAGCAGCGCGGCGCAAGCCTTGGATATGATTACGACAATTACCAATGCTTTGAAATATTTTTTGGCCGCCATGGCCGCCATGTCTTTGATAGTTGGCGGTATCGGCATTATGAATATCATGTTGGTTTCCGTTTCGGAAAGGACTAGAGAGATCGGCTTGCGTAAAGCGATTGGCGCGAAAAATTCGAATATTTTAAATCAATTTTTGCTTGAAGCGATAACTATTACCGTGCTCGGAGGTGTTTTTGGAATTATCGGCGGCGTTTTCGTTTCTTTTTTGGTTGCGTTAATCGCGAATTATCTGGAGTATGACTGGTCTTTTGTAATATCGCCCCTATCAATCGTTTTGGCAGTCGGCGTATCAGCGATTGTCGGTTTGGTATTCGGCGTTTATCCTGCTAGCAAGGCCAGCAAACTGCAACCGGTCGAGGCTTTGCGGTATGAATAAATTATGAAAATATTTCCCTTAATAAACATGTCCCTAAAATCCATGTTCTCGAATAAAACGAGGACGGCTTTGACTGTGTTGGGGATTGTAATAGGTATCGCGAGCGTTATTATTGTTTATTCAGCCGGAGCCGGAATCAACGGTTTGGTTGTCGGTCAGATCGAATCATTTGGAACAGACATTATCAATACCGAAATCAAGATGCCAACTAATAAGAAGGTTGGCAATTCGTCTTCGGCCGGCGCGACTGACCTTGCCCAAGGCGTGCAGATTACTTCTCTGACTTTGGAGGACATGGAAGAAATTCGCGCTTTACCGAATATCAAAAACAGCTATGCCAGTATCATGGGGCAGGAGCAGGTTAGTTTTGGCAATGAACAGAAAAAGACATTTATTTTTGGAACGAATGCGAGCTATATTGATATAGACAAGAGTGAAGTAGGATCCGGGCGATTTTTTTCAGACGAAGAAGACAAGTCTTTGTCGCAAGTAGCCGTGATCGGATCTAATGTCAAAGAAGAATTATTTGGCGATAGCGACGCTCTTAGTCGATTAATCAAAATTCGTAAAACGAAATTTCGGGTAATCGGTGTTGTAAAAGAAAGAGGAGCGGTTATGGGTATGGATTTTGACGACTTTGTTTATGTGCCGATTAGGACAATGCAAAAGCGGATTATGGCAATCAACCATATCTCTTACTTTATCAGCCAAGTCAATGACATGTCGCGGGCAGAGGAAACAGCTGAAGATATGCGTTATATTTTGCGGGAAAGGCATGATATCAAAGTAGAGAATATTGATGATTATAACAAGGATGATTTTCGCGTGGTAACTATGACCGAGATGATGAGTATGATGGATACGGTTACTGGTGCCTTGACTTTATTGCTTTTGGCAATAGTGGCTATTTCTCTAATAGTCGGCGGAGTCGGGATTTTGAATATTATGTATGTGGTTGTGAGCGAACGGACAGCTGAAATCGGTTTGCGCAAGGCGGTCGGCGCGAAGTATAGCGATATTATGCTGCAATTTATTTTTGAATCAATCTTGATTACGATTATCGGGGGGATTGTCGGCGTGGTAGTCGGCGTATTTTTGTCATTTTTAATATCATTCGGCGCCAATGCTTATGGCCTTGATTGGAGATTTTCAATTCCAATGCAGGCTTATGTTGTTGCTGTTGGATTTTCCCTGGTATTTGGCGTCTTTTTTGGCGTTTATCCGGCGAGAAAAGCCGCACATATGGATCCGATCGAGGCTTTGCGGAGGGAGTAATTTTATTTAATTTTAGCTAAAATACAAATATATTGACTAAAAATAATATTTCTGCTATTCTATAAATAGATTCGCAGTCTAAGTGAACTCCGTACCCAATCGGTACCAATAAAAACATCTTTACAAACGTAGAGATGTTTTTATTTTTTTGTATAATTGTGTTATAATAAATTTCGCGGTGGTCAAGGGGAACGAAGTGTCAAGGTGACACCTTGGACTGCGAATCTATAGGTACCTTTATGGTATGGGGTTCGAGTCCCCCGTTCTCCACCGCACTTGAAATCATCGTTAAAGGCGGTGATTTTTTGTTGTTGGAAGCACTTGTTTTTTTCAATTATTTATAGTATATTGGAATAATAGAGAGTCGAAAATTAACTTAATTTGTAAGCTGATAATAGCTAAAAAATGTTTCATAGATCAAGGTCAAAAAATGTTGATTTTGCCAAATTATACGAGTATGTCGAACATGCTTATGGCGAAATACCGATAGTAAAAAAACGAAGAAAAAATCGTTTAATTTTTAATATTCTTAAATATGCAAGTTTTGCGCTGATTGGATTATTTGTTTTGGTTTTATTATTTTTGGGAATTAATTTTATTAATCTGAAAATGAGCTATCAGGAAGCAATAAATGGCAAGACAAACATTGAATACGCAATCGCGTTGTTAAAAGAAAAAAAATACGTAGAAGCAAAAGATTTCAGTACTTTAGCAAGAGAAAACTTTGACCGCTCGCTTGAAGGATTAGGCAAGATACAAAACAATTTTATAGTTAAAAATTTTTCTTTTGCCAGCTCACAGCTTGATGATTTGGAAAATCTATTATCAGCCGCCAGAGTAGTCAGCGAGGCCGCGGTTAGCGCTAGCCGTTTGGTAGCCAGTTTTGAAAACATTATAAGCGGACAAGAAAACTTTGCCGCTCTTTCCACCGAGCAGAAGCGCAATTTTTTAAAGACACTGCATGACTCCGAACCGGAACTGATTGCTATTCGCGACGATTTTAATACGGCTTACGACAATATTAATAATATAAAAAATTCCGTATTATTAAGTCCGATTAAGGGCAGGCTTGTTGCCGTAAAAGAGCAAATGGACGTTGTTCGGCAGTTTTTGGATAAAGCCATACCCTTGGTAAAGTTAACTCCAGGCATTTTTGGCTATCCGGAAAAATCCGCTTATCTATTTTTACTACAAAACAGCACAGAACTGCGTCCGACCGGTGGTTTTATCGGAACATACGGAATATTCGAATTCGCGGACGGCGATATCATCCGGCATGATACGCACGATATTTATCATATGGATATGCCAGTAAAAGACAAGCTTAAAATCCCGCCGCCGGCAGAATTAAAAAAATATTTAGGCATAGACAACTGGTACATGCGCGACTCCAATTGGTCTCCACATTGGCCGACAGCGGCAGAAAAAGCGGAATGGTTTTTTTATGAAGAAAATAAACTACTGCCCGCAAAAAATCAGATTAATAATTTTTCCGGTAAATTCGACGGTGTTATCGGCATTACACCCGAGCTTATCCAAGATGTGCTCAAAATAATCGGGCCGATTGAGATTGAAGGAGTTGTTTATAACAGTGAAAACTTTGTTAATTTGCTTGAATACCGAGTGGAAAAAGGTTATGTAGAACTCGGGGTGTCATCCTGGCAGAGAAAGGAAGTAATTGGAGTAATTATGAATGAAATGAAAAATCGTTTGTTCAGCCTTGATCCGGCGTCTTTATACGGCGTAAGCAATGTGTTTATGGATAATCTTGTCAAAAAGAATATCTTGATCAGCCTGCACGACAAAGAGCTGTCAGCGATTATCAAAAATCAGGGTTGGGGCGGAGAAGTCAAAGAAAGTGCCGGTGATTATCTTTTTGTCGTAGACGCCAATATGGCCGCTTACAAGACAGACGCGGTTGTCAGCCGAAATATTATGTACAGGCTTGACCAAGACGTAAATGGATTGTTTGCGGATTTGCGGATTAATTATAAGCATAATGGCGAAGGTTTTGACTGGAAAACAACCAGATATCGCAGCTATATGCGCGTTTATGTCCCCGAGAATAGCCAATTGATTTCCAGCGAAGGATTTGGCGAAGGCAAGATTGAAGTATACAAAGAGCTTGGCAAAACCGTCTTTGGAGGGTTTATATCAATCGAGCCGGGAAAGATCGGAAACATCCGCATCAAATACAAATTACCTGACACGCTTGCGGAAAAAGCAAAAAATAGCGCCTATGAATTATTAGTCCAAAGACAGCCGGGAAATAATACCGAATCTTTGAGCGTGGATTTAAAGTTTACTAAAAATATCGCATCATACTCTCCGATAGGTTTTTTTGCCAATCGTATGGATAATCGGATCATCTGGGAAAGCGGACTGGTGGCGGATCAGGAGTATAATATTTTATTTGATTATTAATTTCTAAATTATAATGTCTAATGTCTAATTTTAGAAATTAGACATTATAATTTAGAAATTTAAAATAAAACTATGTTCATAAAAAGAATAGGAATAGATCTTGGTACGACCTATACGCTTGTCCATCTGCCGAAAAGAGGGATTGTTATCAATGAGCCGAGTGTGGTGGCCGTGTCTGTTATTGACAAAAAAATATTAGCCGTTGGCAATGAAGCAAAAGATATGTTGGGGCGCACTCCCGATACTATTATCGCTTTGAAGCCCTTGAAAGACGGAGTAATCGCGGATTACCGTACAACCGAAGCGATGCTTCGGTATTTTATCAACAAAGCCGTCGGTTCCGTGCGCCTGTTTCGCCCGGAGGTTATGGTCGCGGTTCCAGCCGGTATTTCATCGACTGAACGGCGCGCCGTAATTGACGCGACCATCGCCGCTGGCGCTAAGGCCGCGTATATCATCAAAGAGCCGGTTGCGGCCGCGATTGGCGCGGATATTCCGATCGGTTCTGCGTCTGGCCACATGATTATCGATATTGGCGGCGGAACCGCGGAAATGGCGGTTATCTCTTTGGGCGGAATTGTCGCCTCGACTTCGGTTCGCGTTGGCGGCAACAAATTTGATGAGGCGATTTTGGAATTTGTACGCCGCAAATACAATCTGGCAATCGGCGAGCGGACAGCGGAAGAGATCAAGATTGAAATCGGCTCCGCCCTGTATCTGGAAGAGAAGCTGACAATGGAAATCCGCGGACGGGATATTTTGACCGGATTGCCGCGCAGTATTACCATAACATCGAGCGACGTTACCGAGGCTTTGCAGAACGAGCTCGAAGCGATTATCAGCTCTGTAAAAAAAGTATTGCACGAAACCCCGCCCGAACTTTCCGCCGACATCATGGACAAAGGCATGGTTCTTTCCGGCGGTTCCTCGCTTTTGCGCAACATCGACCAGCTCTTATCCCGCACCACCGGCGTCCCGGCCTATATCGCAAACGACGCCCTGCTTTGTGTTGCCAAAGGAACAGGCATTGCTTTGGACAATTTGGATTCGTATAAACGGTCTATTTTGGCGACGAAATAGCATTATAAATGGTATAATTTTCGTTTAGTATTAATAAAAAATTTCTAGTTGACAATTATAGTAGAATGTGCTATCATATAAAATCGTCGTTAATTATTTTTTAATTGCACATTTTAATAATGTTTAAGGGGGTTATAATGAAGGAATTGAAATTAATTTTGGTATTAGTATTATGTAAGTTTCTAATTACTAACGTGAATCAAATCATAGGTTTCAGCTTTGAGGGTATAAATGATCTATCTTTTATAATTTACAGAGCTGAATATATGATATTTGGTGCAGTATCGGTTTTAATGCTTCAATGGTATAAAAAACCTTAGATGTATTCACAATTAAACCCTCTACGGAAGAGTTTCTGTAGAGGGTTTTTATTTGTAAAAATTAAGTGTTTTTCTGTTTAGTATAATTTTTACAAAATCTATTAAAACATTTTATTTATTCTTTGTCTTGGTAATGTCTTTGCAATTATATCATCAATATCAATAATGTTTGACTGAACTTAAAATTATTCAAGGTTCCAGCGCATATTACTGTGTATAGTAGGTAAATTCCAGAACTTATTTTTTGTATCAATCACAAAAAACTGATATAATATAGACACAAAAAATTTTCTAATTTTATATTAGTAAAAAATTATCAATTTTACAATTTGTTACCTTTTTCCCTCTCTATCGTTATATTTATTAGCAGGTAAATAAATATGGAACAAAGCGATGAAATCATAGTTAAAAACTGCCAGAAAGGCGAATTGGAGCAATTTGGCATATTGTATGAAAAATATGTTAAGAAAATATACAGTTTTGTCTATTTCAAAATCCAGCATAAAGAAAGTGCGGAAGATATAACTGTCAAAGTATTTATAAAAGCTTTGGATAAAATTGGTAGTTTTAAACACAGTGAAGGCACCTTTCAAGCCTGGATTTACAAGATTGCGCGTAATACCATTATCGATCATTATCGAACAAGCAAGATAGAGGCGAACATTGAAGACGCTTGGGATTTGCCGGATAATAATAACCTGGAGCGTGATCTTGATTTGAAAGTACGGCTGGAAGCGGTTGAAAAATATTTAAAAAAATTATCTCCAGAGCAAAGAGAACTTATCATAATGCGCGTTTGGCAAGATATGCCGTATCGGGAGATTGCGGAAATACTTGGAAAATCCGAATCAGCGTGCAAGGTGGCATATTCGCGGGCAATCGGACAGTTGAGAAAAGATTTGCCACTTACGTTATTTATCGCGCTTTGTTTATTGCAATAATTTATTTTATGCAAACAATACTTCTTGTCATTCCCCCGTAGGCGGGAATCTCGGTGGAAAATGCATTATGTATATTTTTAGAAATTACAGTTTTAAATAGATTCATTACTTATAATCGATTAGGTTACTTTATAACCAAGATTCCCGCCTACGCGGGAATGACAAAAGAAAAAAGTATTAATTTATATATAAATAAAAAACATATGAACCAAGAAATACAAAATTTTCTTTCGGATTTATACAAGATCGATGGCGATTTGGTTAAATACGAAAAAGAATTAATCAAAATTATCGAAAACTTAATCCAGTCCAAGCCTGATGTGAAATTTGACGACGCCTTCAAGGAAAGGTTAAAAACCGAAATAATGGCAAAGATTGATGAACTGAAAAAACAGAATATTGTCAAAACAGAAAAAGCGAATGTTCCGAGTATTTTTGACAACCTATTTTTGAATCGTTTCAGTTTTGCAATTGGCGGCGCCGTTTTTGTCGCGCTGATTATGCTTCCTTTCTTGATGGACAAAAACAATGTTACTGATAATCTAGCTAAAAAATTTCCTGCCATAAATTTGTCGCAAAAGATTAGCAAGCTCGACAAAGGCGCTTTTGGAAAATTAAGCGGAGAGGGTGCTGTTGACGCTAATATTTCTGCGAAAGGAAATGCAACAAGTGAAAGAGCTTATGGATTGGGTGGGGGAAGTGCGGGAATTTCGATGGATATGACGGCAAAATCTGTAATTGCACCGGGCGGATACTTTCCAGGTATGACTAATTATGAATATGTTTATGCCGGAGAAGAGTTTACGATTACTGAAAATGAGGTAGAGGTTTTACGCCGCTTAAAAGATAAAACAGCCGCAAAAAGTTATTCCGATATTGTTAAAGGCATAAATATTGATTTGGTAAATTTAAGTAAATTTAACGATACGGAATTAATAAACATTAGCATTAATGAAGATCGTGAATTCGGTTATTCCTATTCATTGAGCTTTACAGAAGGAGTGTCAATCTACTCAAATTGGGAGAAATGGCCGCATCCGGAGCAATCTTGTCGCGATGAAGCTTGCTATACCAGCTTTCGTTTGAAAGAGGGTGATGTTCCGGCTGATGAAGAATTGATCGCTTTGGCTGACGGTTTTATCAAAGAATATGGTATTGATATGAGTCATTATGGTGCCGGCAAAGTTCAGGATTTTTGGCGCCAATATACAGGTGTGCCAGAAAGTGATATCTATATTCCAGAAGAAGTATCTGTTTTGTATCCGCTTATTATAAATGGAAAAGAAGTATATGAAAATGGCGGAAGCAAATCCGGCTTAGGAATCAATATTAATATCCGCTATAAAAAAGTATCTGCGGCCTACTCAATCATTGCGCAAAATTATGAAAGCTCAAATTATGATGGAGTTACAAATATTGATGATATTTTGAACTCTGCCAAAAAAGGTGGAATGACTCCTATATATCGTAATGAAATTTCAAGTGAAACAGTTAAACTGGAGATGGATACACCTTTGACCATTTTATTGAAATATTACAGCTATAATCAGGATAATGGAAAGTCTGAAGAATTAATCATTCCAGCTCTGCTTTTCCCGGTAAAAAATATACCAACGGATGCAAACAGAAATATCGGCTATATTCAGCAAAATGTTATTGTGCCTTTGGTTAAGGAGATTTTTGATCAATACCAAAAAGAACAAGTCCCACAACCGATATTGTTTGAAGGCAAGCCTGTTGATACTGGAGAAATTGCTCCAGCTGATGACACACAAACAGACGCGGGAACAGTAGATACGCTGACTGTGCCAGAAGAAAAACCGACAACAACGGATGTTCCTGCTGAAACCCCTACGAGCGAAGCTACCGAGCCGGCTGTTATTGAAAACAGCGCACCGGTTGCTAGGTAAAATTTTTTAGATTTTAAAAAAAAACAACACACAAATATTTG
>DOSJ01000008.1 GCA_003514005.1 Candidatus Falkowiibacteriota bacterium | reverse complement strand
GCCAAAATAAAAGTAAGGCAGGTTTGTTTATTATGCGGGGCGTAATTCCCCAACTAATTTATCCGCCACTTTTTGCCTTATTAGAGCGTAAAACTGAAATAAGGCAAGCTTTTATCCAGCGGCTATATGTTAGGCGACGGAGCTTGGACTCCAACACTGCGATGCATAGCCCACAACTGATAAAAGCATACCAAATATGGTATGCTTTTAGTATACGAACACTGTGTATCTGGTTACATGAATGAAAAATTTTAATTATTTCTTTCTTTATTAAAAATAATCTTTTTTCAAATCAAAATAAAAAAGGCTTACGATAATTCTCGTAAGCCCTCGTCTCGTTGCTATAAGCTTGGGTAGTTAATTATTTGCCCATTCAACTGGCAAACTATGCTCCGGCCAATCTTCTCGCGGTATAACCTCGACAATATCATTCGGCCAGATATTCGACCTATCACTACGACGAGATATAGCACCACCTACTACAGGAAAGTGAAAAGTCCATTTCCCATGCTGTCCTGCATAATACAACTTCCCATCGTACTTAAAATAACCGCTCTTTAGTTCGCCGAACTTCATTCTGATAACCGCCATTGGATCTCTCCTTCCTATTAAGTTAATGTGCAAATTGACGTTTTTGAAAAAAGATAGTAAAATAAGGTAAAATAATTAAAATTTTTCATTCATTCCACCCAAATTTAATCCCTTAGTTTAAATTATACTAGCAAGGTTTTTTCTTTATGTCCAGAGCCTATCGATAAAATCGCAATTATGCTTAAGTCGGGATTAAACTTCAGATACACAGAAACGTTAAGTGAAATATTATTCTTTTCTTTAATAATTTATTGTTTTTATAAGGAAGATACTTGTTTGTTTTTGCTATCAATATTACAAAAAGGAGGCACTATGAAATTATTTATAGCATGGTTACTTAGTTTTCCACTTACTCCGATTGAGATAGTTCTTGACTGGGGTTGTGACTTTTCTGCTAAAACATTAAAAGAGGCAAGACGTTATAATTATGAAGTCCGAAAAGCGCACATAACCAGAGATTGGACCTGGTTAAATGAAAAATACGGGACACCTTTACCGTCAAGTGAATAAACAAATCTTCAACGGAGAATCTTTCTATAAAGATTCTCCTCTTCCTTATAAAAACAATAAGGAAAAATAATGAAATGAAAAGGATAATACTTTATCTAACGCCTCGATAAGCGACTCCAGAAAATTTTCTTAATAATGATAATTAGGAGTAAAATTTTCTTTCGACCCAAATTTCAAACCATCCTTTTCTTTATTAATGAAAATAGTGAAGAAAAGGTTGAAACTTCGCTTTATCAGGAAACATTGTGTGAAATAAATTTGTTTTTGTCTTTTGAAAATTGAATAAAAAATTTGAATTGGGCAAACTAAAAATAGGAGGTTAAAAATGGAATTATTCATTAACGGTCGACTAATTGCAGAAGTTGTACAAACAAAATACACAATAACAAAGAAGGAAAAAGCAGACATAATTGCATGTAGCAAAAAGTTGAGCGTCCAGATATTACTTACATCAAACAATGATCTACTTGTAGTTTTTGAAAATTTACAAGATATGCTCGCGTTTGATGAACACTCAACACACAAACTGGGTGAGGAATTGTTCAGTCAAATCAAAATACAACATATGACTAAGGACATTACCTATTCCTATAAATTTAAACCAGCTGATTTTGAAAAATATATACGAAGAATGAATGACCACGGGGGCAGAACCCCGAGGTATCAAGAGGAAAGATTTTATTCATCTTGAAAACCTTCGGTTTTCAAACTTTCCCTCCTGATGGAAACCCCGAGGCAAGCCTCGAGGAATATTCTGATTAAATTGATAAACTAGCGAGAATGAAGCCCACATTCTCGCCCAATTCTAATTTTTTATTTAATAATAAGAGGTGACAAAAATAAATTTACATCCGATAACTAATTATACCAGACTTCACCTAAATTACGTATTTCTAACACTCTCTTCAATAATATTTTTTTATTAAGTTGATAATCAAGTTTTATGCTGTTTATTAAGTGGCGCAATCTTGAATATCGCGTAACATTGCATGAAATGTAAATCAGCTTAACAAATTTAGTTTCACATTTTTCTTATGAAATTGAATAAACTAGTTCGGGATAAAATTCCTGATATTATTAAAAAAGATGGGCAGGAACCTGCTACGCATATTGCTGAAGAAAAAGAATACAGCGAAGCTTTGACGCGCAAATTACATGAAGAGGTTGGAGAATTTTTAGACAATCCTTGTGTCGAAGAAGCTGCTGATATTTTAGAGGTTTTACATGCGATTTGCGCTCTTAGGGGTGTTAATTTAGAATTTTTGGAGCAAATTCGTCAGAAAAAAGCGGATGAGCGGGGTGGATTTAAACAAAGGATAATTTTGGATAAAACGGAGTAAATCATGACAGTTGGTTTATGATTTGCAATAAACGTAGATATTCAATATTCCACCGGGACGCTGGTGAAAAATAACCGCCTTTGACAACTACCCATTATTTACCTATATTAATAGTATAAATAATTAATTTTAAACCTATGTTTAACAAAGAAACTGAGAATATTAATATTAAAGAGGCGGAAACAGTTATCGGTCCGTCTATCAAGGTAAAGGGTAATTTTCATGGTCAGGGAAATATTATTATTGAGGGGCAAGTTGAGGGTAGTATTAAAACCAATGCTTTTCTTTTGATCGGTAATAAATCCATAATTACCGCTAGTGTTGAGGCAAAAAATGCTAAGGTTGGCGGAATTATCACAGGGAATATCAAAATTGATGAATACTTGGAAATTGGCCCAAGTGCCAATATCAAGGGGGATATTGAAGTAAAAAGTATTTCTATTAACAAAGGAGCGATTATTAACGGTCGGATTGTGATGGGTGCTGAAAAATCAGCGGAAAAATAATCATTTTATTACAAAAATGTATATTTATATTTACGATATTTATGTAAGTGAAAAAAAATACGAATCAACGATTGCCCGCATTGAAACGCGAATCACGGATTTGGGGCTAAACGGCAAGATAATCCGTTTAAGTGTAATGAGCTCCTTGTTTGAAACCATTAAAAATGAGCTTAAAAAAGGCGCAAAAACAATAACTGTGGTTGGCAATGATTCGATTTTAAACCAAGCGATTACCGTAATCGCCAAATTATTGCCTGCCAACGGCGCTTTTAAAAATGTGCCTTTGGGCTTTATTCCGGTTGGCAAAAAAAATAATTCTTTGGCAAATTTTTTGGGATTAGAGCTGGAAGAAAATGCCTGCGATGCCCTGTCTGCACGCAGAATTAAATATATTAACCTGGGAATTGCAAACAATAATCACTTTTTAACGCATGCCACAATCCCGACTACCGGCACGATTTTGGAAATAGACAAAACCTACACAATTGAAATTTCAGAACCGGGAGAAATCGGAATCGTAAATTTATTAAAAGATGAAGCACTTGATAATAATAGCGGAGCAAAAAATCAAAAAGGTATTTTGGAATTATCCATAAAAACAAAAACAGCAAAAAAATATTTGCCGCTGATAAAAGAATATGGGGAAAGAAGTGTTTTCTCTTTTAAAAATTTAACCGTAATTAATAAAAAACTGCCAATAACTCTTGATAATTCTCTGGAAATTCCAAGCCCGATTAATATTTCCCTGGCCGAAGAAAAATTAAATATTATCGTTGGGAAGAATCATCAATTTTAGTTTATTTTATTACCTCGCCTTCAATCACGTTGTTCGTGATTTTATTTTTGTCTTTTTTACTAAAAATATATTTTTGCTGTAACCCGGTTAAAAGCGTAGTAACCAGCCAATACAAGGAAAGTCCACCAGGAAAAGAGAGTCCGATAAAAACCGTCATTATCGGCATAAAATATGTCATCTGTTTATTCATAATCGAGGCCATGTCCTCGTCTTTTGCTTCCGGTGTTTTAATTTCTGGTCGCTTACTGATTAGCATTTTTGATTGCCAAAATTGAGCAAGGCCGGCAAGTATGGCAAAAGGAATACTTCTTTCCGCAAGATTGATAAATCCAAATGATATTGTGTTTATCATTTCCGGCTTTGTAATAAATGGATAAACTAAATCCAAAGAACCGTTTGAAAGCCCATTACTAAAAACTCTAAAAACCGCAAATAAAAAAGGCATTTGAATTAGTAGGGGTAAACAAGAAGATAGGGGGTTGACCTTGTTTTCTTTATATAACAACATCATTGCCTTGCCTAATTCATCTTTTTTATCTGCGTACTTTTTTTTCAATTCTTCAATTTTCGGCTGAAGGGTTTGCAGGGCTTTTTGGGATTTTAAAGATTGTTGTGAGAGCGGCCAAAGTACTAGTTTTAAAATTATCGTTAATACAATAATAACCACCCCAATATCATGGCCGGGAATTATATTATATAAAAAAACCAACAAATTCAATATCGGTTGATAAAATAGCACTTCAAACATTTTTTTTAATTAATTTTAATAACTCATTATTTCGTTAATTTCGTTTTTTTTCGTTTTTTTCGTGTCCTTATGTAAACAAAAACACGAAAAACACGAAAAAATACGAATATAACAAAATACTACAATTCCCTTACACTAAATTATTTCACTAAGTCTATCCCTCCTTTATTAAAAGGATTACAGCGTAAAATTCGCCAGATGGCGCTTATACACCCTTTGATTATACCATTTTTCTCTATGGTTTGAATAGCGTATTCTGAGCATGTTGGATAAAAACGGCAATATCCAAAAGGGTATTTATTTTTAATAATACCATGATCTGGTGAGAGAGTTTTTTGATATAGTTTGATTAAAAAAATTATCTGCTTTTTTATAATCACACTCATTGGATTTTTATTTTATTATTCAAACGATTAAAAACAACTTTAATGGTTTTTTCCATTTCAATAAATTTACTATTTTTTATCGGTGCCAGGGTAATAATCACACAATCAATCGGTAAAATAATTTTTGGGTTTATTTTTTTTAAACATTCCCGGATCTGCCGCTTTATTTTATTTCTTTCATTTGCTTTTTTACTGATTTTGTTGCTTACTATAATTCCAAAACGAGAATCTGGTAAATTGTTCTTTAAAATTTTTATACCTAAAATATAGTCAAAAACCGAAATTCCTTTTTTAAAAACTCTGTCAAAATCGTTTTTTTTTGTTAGACGATTTTTTTTAGGTAACATAAAATTTTTTTACTTTGATAAAACTTTTCTTCCTTTTTCTTTTCGTCTTTTTAAAACATTTTGTCCGTTTTTAGAAGACATTCTTTCCATAAAACCATGTTTCTTCTTGGCTTTTCTTACATTTGGTTGGTAGGTTCTTTTTGGCATACTTTTTTATTGATTATTTTTTTATAAAATATTAAGCTTAAACTAGCTTATAACATAACATCATCTATTAATAAAGTCAATAAATTAAATGGTTATTTTTTTTGTTAATTATTATGTTAATTAATTGTGAGGAGTGGGTGGTTTGCTTGTTGTAAAAAAAGAATAACTCTGTGCATATATTACAAGATAACAATTATCAACTAATAAGTGGAGGAAAAAACACATAAATATCCCAGAATGTTCACAGTAAAAAAGTGCAGTTTTTAATTTAAAGTTAGTATAAATTAAATTTTAATGAAAACTTAATCACTTGCTTATTACTATTATTATTTAATAATATATATTTATATAGAGACTGAAAAAGAAAAAACAGATAAAAAAATCAAAAAATAACTATACACCTATTATAAACACCTTATAAACAGAATTAGGGGTTTTTATTTCTAGATTAAGCTGATATAATAAAAATTATTAAAATATCAGTAAATAATAAATTATGAACAATGATCAAATTTGGCAAGCAGTACTAGGTGAAATAGAGCTTAATTTATCAAAAGCAAATTTTACAACCTGGTTTAAAAACACATTTATTTCTTCTTTTGAAGATGGAAAAATGATAATCTGTGTTCCAAATACATTTACAAAAACATGGTTAGAAAAAAAATACCACGACAAAATTGCAAAAGCGCTTGAAAGTATTTGTAATGAAAAAATCAAAGAAATTTATTATAAAATAGAAATCAAAAAAAACAACCCGATGGACGAGTTGTTAAAAAAAATAAAAATTAAAAAAGATGAAATCAACCAAGAACCGATTTTAACGAATCGTTTCGGACTTAATAATCGCTATGTATTTAAAAATTTCGTAGTCGGACGTGGTAATGAATTGGCGCACGCCGCTAGTCAAGCAGTAGCCGCAAACCCAGGCAACGCATACAACCCATTATTTATTTATGGGGGGGTGGGTCTAGGAAAAACCCACCTACTACAAGCGATTGGACACGAAGTTTCAAAAAAGACCGATAAGATTTTATATGTTACAAGTGAGAAATTTTCAAATGACTATATTAATTCTGTAAAATCCGGCAATGCAAAGGAGTTTAAAGATCGTTATCGGAATGTTGATTTATTATTACTTGATGATGTTCAATTTATGGCCGGAAAAGACGGCACCCAGCAAGAATTTTTTCATACTTTTAATGAGTTGCATCAAGCCAATAAACAAATTGTGCTTACATCGGACCGCCAGCCAAAATCTATTCCGGCTTTGGAAAAAAGGCTTTTATCCCGTTTTGAGTGGGGAATGATTGCGGATGTAACGCGGCCTGACCTCGAAACTATGATTGCGATTTTGGAAACAAAATGCAAAGAAAAAAATTATAATCTGGAAGCCAGTATTTTACACTTTATCGCGGAAAACGTGCAAAACAATATCCGTGAATTAGAGGGTGCCTTAAATCGAATTATCGCTTTTCATGAATTTAATAATACCCAACCGACAATCGATTCAACCCGCCATATTTTAAGTAATTTATTAATCAGTACTAAATCAAAATCAATTACTGGTAAAAACATTATTGATTCGGTTTCATCTTTTTTTGGAATTAATATCAAAGATATAGTAGGAAAAAGCCGAAAAAAAGAGTTGGTATACCCACGGCAGATCACTATGTATTTAATGCGGGAAGAAACAAACACTTCTTACCCTACAATCGGCTATGAACTGGGCGGTAGAGATCATACAACCGCAATGCATGCATACAATAAACTAAAAAAAGAAATAACCGAAAACGAAAAAATAAAACAAGATATTGAATCAGTAAAACAATTGATTTATAACAGTAATAATTAATTTAATTCTTTAACTCATTTTGTGGGTTTTTCACACCTGTACCGGCCGAAAATAAATAATTGATTTTTATTAAATTAAGCTCAGCTCAGAAAAAGCGCAGAAGAAGGAGGTTAAATATTAGTTAGATGCATACACAAACATTCGAGTAGGTAATATGATCCGCTTCAAGCGGTAATTTAATAAAAATCAATTATTTATTTTCTGCCTAAATCACAAAATATTTAAATTTAAAAATAATTTAAAAAAATGAAAATCTCGAGCTTGCAAGAAAATTTAAAAAACAGTTTAGCCGCGGTTGGGCATATTGCTGGAAAAAATATTAATTTGCCAATTTTGAATAATGTGATGATTGAAGCGAAAAACGGCGACATTAAATTTATAACCACAGATCTTGAGGTTGGTATTGTTTGCAAGGCGCGGGGGAAAATAGAAAAAGAAGGCGTTTTTACGGTGGAAGCAAAAATTATTTCTGACTACATTTCTTTATTACCAAATAAAAAAGTAGACCTTGAGGTGGACAAGAAAAATCTTTTAATAGAATGTGAAAATTATAAAACCATAATCAAAGGGCAAGAGGCGGATGATTTTCCTTTGATACCGACTGTAGATAAAAATATCTATTTTAAACTTTCAATCAAGGAATTTAAAAAAATATTATCACAAGTTGTATTTGCGGTAGCGAATAGTGAAACACGGATAGAGCTTTCCGGGGTTTATTTTTTATTTAATAAAGAAAAACTTACTTTAGCGGCCACAGACAGTTATCGCTTGGCCGAGAATGAGATAAAAATAAAAACCAACACCGAAGAAGAACGCAGTGTAATTATTCCAGCTAAGACATTACAGGAAGTTTTGCGGATTTTATCGGTATTGCGCCAAGAAAATCTAAACGAAGAAGAGAATGAGCTTACCTTTTATTTATCAGACAACCAAATATTATTTACAGTAGCCAACATCGAGCTCGTATCACGCTTGATAGAGGGACAGTACCCTGATTATAAGCAGATAATCCCATTAAATCATAAGACACGCGCGATTATCAATAAGTCGGAACTTTTACGCGCGGTTAAGGCGGCGGCGCTGTTTTCCAAAACCGGAATTAATGATATTAATTTTGATTTTCCGCAAGGCAAGAACAAGGTGATTATTTCTGCCGCTTCCGGGCAATCAGGAGAAAATATAACCGAACTGGATGCGACGGTTAATGGCGATGATAATGGTATTGTAGTTAATTATCGTTATCTCTTGGACGGCATAAACAATATTGATTCTGAGGAAATCGTGATAGAGTTGACCAATAGCAATACGCCATGTATTTTAAAAAGCAAAACCGAGAGCAGTTATTTATATATCATAATGCCAATTAAACAATAAAACTTATATCTTTTTAAGCGTATAATTAATATTTTACATCCATATCGACCAAAAATAAATAATAAATTTTTATTAAATTAAGCTCAGCTCAGAAAAAGCGCAGAAGCTGAGGATTAGATATTAGTAAGATTCATATATAAACATCCGAGTAGGTAATATTATCCGCTTCAAGCGGTAATTTAATAAAAATTTATTATTTATTTTTGGCCTAAGTTAAAATAATATTGAAAAATAAAATTTTATATAAAAAAAGAAGCGCTTTACTGCGCTTCTTTTTTGTTTTCGATGTTATTGATTGTGATTGTGATTTTATTAGTTTCGATTGATTTTTTTGTCCACGTTTTTATTTCTGCAAAAAGCGAGTACACTCCGGACGGCGGCGCGCTTTCCCAATTTATACTGATTGATTTATTGTCCGGCGCGTTTACTGTCTCAAGTTTTGTTTTTTTGTTTTCTGAATCAGAAAAATAATAATCAATACTGGCAACAGAACTTGGTTCATTTATTGTTATTTCAATCGGAAGCGGAAAATCAACATTGGAAACGGCAAGACCGTTGGACGGCTTTATTAAGAAGGTTTCGATTGATTTTTCTTTGTTGTTATTATCCAAAATTAAATTGAATTCGATTTCTTTTTCCGCGCAGTTATCAACATCATCGCAAACGCGAACGCTAAGATTGTGAAAGCCGTTTTTTAGAAAGTCGATTTGTTTTGCTAGGCTGTATGGATATTCTTCGGTTGTGTAGAATAAATTTCCATTCAAAGAATACTCGACGCGGGAGACTCCGCGCGGCGCGCTAGTTTCTATGCGGGCAAAAAGAACAGGTTCTAATATGGACTGATTATTACTGGGACTAATGAACGAAACAGAAGGGATGTTTTCGGGTAGGTGGATATTATCTTTTTCAGTCGGAGGGGATGAATCCGTAACCGTTTCCGTTGAAGATGCGTTTTGTTTTTCCGCCCAGGCTAAAACGCGGCTTTCCCAGAGCTGGAACTGCGGATCTTTTTCCGGGTTTTCCGGAGACGGGCCCAGGGGATTGTCTTTATCAACGTAATAAAGGATTGAATGCGGCTGGGAAAAAGATTTTTCAATTATCAGATGCGCGGGAGTGTATTCAGTGGCTAGTAGTCCGGATATTTTATCGATTTTAACAATATTTCCCGTGTCAACCTGTCCGTCTAACATAGCTTTGCCGGTTGTAGGGATTTCGGCGGGCTTAAATTTTTCAATCGGAGTATCGCCCAGCACTTTTTCCATAAAATTGTGCCAGATCGGTGCGGCCACAACACCTCCGTCTGCTCCGCGCTTCATTTCACTGTTATCGTTGTTGCCAACCCAAACGCCGGCAACTATCGAAGGCGTATAACCCATTGTCCAGGCATCGCGATAGTCGTTTGTAGTGCCGGTTTTTGCGGCTACAGGCCGCGTGCCAAGCGTTAACCAGTTGCGTTCGCCAAAGATATAGGCGCGGGCGCCGTTGTCAGACAAAACGTCATTTATTTGTCGGGCGATTTTGGGGTCAAGCACTTTTTTCTCATTTTCTTGAAATTCTTCAAGTACAGTGCCATCCGGTTTTTCAACTCGTAAAATAGCAGAAACCGGATGTAATACGCCTTCGCGCGCGAAGGCGGAGTAAGCGTTGGCATGTTCAATCAACTTGACTTCGCCACCGCCCAAAACCAAAGAAAGTCCAAAACGGTCCGGGTCGCTTAAAGTTGTATAACCAAGATCAAAGGCTAGGTTTGTAACGTTTTTTATGCCTGCCAGATAAATCGCTTTTACTGCCGGAACATTCAGCGACCCGGCGAGCGCTTTTCGGATGGAAACCGGACCGTGTTCAGCGCTGTCATAATTGCGCGGTTCATAAGGCTTTGTCGCGTCGTTGGAAAAGTTTGTAATAACATCATAAAGAATGGTATTCGGCGTATAGCCTTTAATAAAGGCAGCGGCGTAAACCAGGGGCTTTAAGGAAGAGCCTGGTTGGCGCTTACTGGTTGTGATATTGACTTGGCCGTCGATTTCTTGATCAAAGTAATCTTTGGAGCCGACCATGCATAAGATTTGGCCGTTTTTCGGATTAATCGCGACTAAGGCGGCATTGGTCGCGTTGAAATTTTTTAGGTTTTTTTCCGCTTGTTCTTTGACAACTTCTTCGGCGATTTCCTGTTTGTATAAATCCAGTGTGGTAATTATTTTTAAACCACCCTGTTCAACCATTTTCTCGCCGTATTTACTGGATAAGATTTCTTTGACATACATCACGAAATGAGGCGCCTTGATATTGGCTGTCGGCGGACTAAAAGTTAATTCATAATTTTTAGCCTCTTCTGCTTCTTCTTCTGTAGCATGTCCTTGATCTACCATCAAGTCCAAAATATATCTTTGACGCCCAAGCAGAAGGTCAATATTTGATCCGTATGGCGAGTAGCGCGAAGGCCCTTGGGGTAAAGCCGCGAGAATGGCGGCCTCGGCGAGATTGATGTCTTTTACGGTTTTGCCGAAATATTTCTGGCTGGCGGCCTCAACGCCGTAAGCGGTTGAGCCGTAGGGGATTTCATTAAAATACATTTGCAGAATTTCGTCTTTGCTAAAACGATTTTCCAAACGATAAGCCAATAACCATTCTTTGATTTTTCTGGTTATTGTTCTTTCGGAAGTCAGGATGGAGTTTTTTATAAACTGCTGGGTCAAGGTAGATCCGCCCTGCGCTTTTTTGCCGCGGATTGTTTGCCAGACAACGCCGCGGAAGATTCCCCAAATGCTAATGCCTTTATGCTCATAGAAGTTTTTGTCTTCAATCGCAATCGTCGCCCATTTTAGATGTTCTGGAATTTCACTTAAGCTGATTAAGGTTCTTTGCTGATCGCCATGGATTTCATATAGCACGTTTTCGCCGGTGCGATCATATATTTTTGTGCTTTGCGCAATTTCTCTTTCAATCAAACGATTCGGATCTGGTAGACTGCGTGATATTTGAAAAAGCATAAAGGAACCAGATAGGAATATTAAGAGACCAGCGACACCGAACCCGATTAGAAGCTTCTTTTTTAATGAATCGGAAAGTATTTGCCTGTTATTAAAAAACTTCCGGGACATATTCCCCGGGTTTTTGTGTGACAGGCTGTTTGTAGCGGTGCTACGCCCAAGAAAATATTTTTTCTTCTGCATCCGCCAGCTTTGATTTTTTGAATTTTTTAAAGGGGGTATTGGCATATTTTTATTAGTAGTCTTTATATAACACGTTCGCTTTTGTAAATAAATATTTTTTGCGCTGACAAAATTTGTGCATTTTTAAAAAAATTATGAATTATAATAAAATAAGGAATAATTTTTTAAAAAATAGCTACAATTTTGTATGAGCAAAAAATATTTATTTACAAAAGCTATTGAATTAGAGTTGGTTTTTTATTTTCTGTAATATTCTGCTGCTGTTTCTGGCGCGACTGAATTAATGATTAAACCAGAACCAAGCTCGATGCCGGCCCAAATGCTGTCGCGGGGTTGGATTTTTAAATAAAAATGCTGATCATGGTCGGACTTTACTTGGTGCAAGAAAAAATTGAATGATAAATCAAGTTTTTGCAATTTAACTAAAATTATTTTTAATGCTTTGGCAAAGGACTCAAACTCTTTATCATCCAGCTTGGTAATATTATCTAGGTGGCGTTTGGTAAATATCCATGCTTCGTAATGGAATTCGCTTGCAAACGGCGCAAAAGCAGCGATGTGTTTATCTTCAAAAATTTTTCGGTCAGATTTCATTTCTTTTTTTATTTCATCGCAGTATGGGCAATTACCGTGTTCGACGCGATAGGCCTGGGCTAGGGAAAACTCTTCTTGAATATCTGGCGGAAGAATATGCGTGGCAAAAACTTGCGAATGTGCATGCACAATGGATGCGCCGGCTTTGGACCCCTGGTTTTTGAAACAAAGGATGTATTCGATTTTTTTGTTTGCGCTATGTGCGAGTGTGCGGCGCGAGTACATACGCAAAACCGATTCAATCTCTTTTTCGCTCAAATCCGCCAGCTCTTTTACATGGTCGCGGTTTTCGATAATTACTTCTTGCGTGCCATAGGCCTTTTCATTATTCAGACTGACCGCGGGAAAAATATTCTCAATACAAAGTACCTGCCATTCGTCCTTATCTTTTATTTCGTCCAAGATTTTGTCCTTATTAATATTATCAGGACAAAAAGGACAGGTCGCTGTACGTGAAATAATCGTTTGTTCTCTAATGTCTTTTGGCCGTAATGCCCTTCCGGGGGTGATTATGACATATTTATTTAATAAATAAGCTTTGCGAATTTCGGATTTTATATTTTTTGGCATAAAAATTTATCAATTTCACTATATTATAACAGAATAAATGGAATAAATAAAGCAAAAACAAACTGTTGACATTTTAGATTTTTTTACATATAATATTTTTAGTCCTTAGGGGACTATTTATTTTTTGTAAAAAAGATAAGAAAGGCGCCATCGTCTAGTGGTTAGGACACGAGGTTTTCATCCTCGCAACCGGGGTTCGATTCCCCGTGGCGTCACATATATAAAACACCCCTCCTTTCGCGAAAGGAGGGGTGTTTTTTGTTTAAAAGAAAAGATTATATTTGATTTGTTTGACAATAGGTATGTTTTAATATATACTAAAAGTATAATAATAAATCAACCAAAACAATATGAACGAAAAGATGATTGGAATCAAGGAGCTGCATAAAAATTTGAAAAATGTTTCCGAGGCCACAATGCTAGGAGGAAGTTTTATTGTAATTAAAAATTCTAAGCCGGTTTTTCGAATTGTCCCATTTGAGGATAATATTAAAGCGCAAAAATATTGTTTGCGTGATTTAAAAAATTTACAATTCGAATCTGGGCGAAAAAATCTTAGCAAAGAAATCGACAATATCGCTTATTAAAAATATGATTATATTGGATTCAAATATTTGGATAGCCTATTTAAATAAAAACGATAACCAGCACAATAAAGCTGTATCGTTTTTTGATAAGATAAAAGAGAATATATTAATAACAGAATATATTATTTTGGAAGTGGCTACGGTGTTGTCAATGAGAATAGATAAAAAGACAGCAGATTCTTTTATTGATTTTGTAACAAATAATCAGGATATTGAAGTAATGTCGTCTTCTGATGAGTTTTTTAAAAAAACGCTTGATTTCTTTTTGAAATATAAAAACGGAAATCTTTCTTTTGTTGATGTTTCACTTTTGATGTTATCAAAAAAATTTCAGGTATTTACTTTTGATCGGAATTTGGAAAGAGAGATTGTTAAATTTTAATCATTTTAAAATAGTTATCAAAACAAAACATTCCAGTTGTCTGGAGTGTTTTTAGTGTACTATGGAGTTTCTAAATTATTTATCGTTCACATACTGATGTAGAACAGAAGAGACTAAGGTTTGATATGGTAAACCCTTTTCAGCAGCCTTGGCTTTAATGCGTAATAAATCTTTTTCGGAAAGACGGATATTTATGTTTCTGGTTTTTTCCAAAGTAAACTGGGCGTATTTTTGATAATTTGCAAGATCTTTTTTTGTGGCAGTACTTTTAAGTTTTCCTGCATCAAAATCCGTTTCGATTTTTTTTTCTTCTTTTTCTAATTCTATGTATTTCATATAATTAATCGTTAATTCTTAATAAATATTTTTTGGTTGCCTTTCGACTAGGAAATATAGTTTTTAAAAATATCTTTTCATTGTCTTCAACGAAAGGAACTAGATAGGTATAATTACAAATTTCAACAACAAAAATTTTTTGATTTTGGTATTTTTTTTGATTTTCATGCTCCAAGATATCAAGTAATCTTCCATCTTCGATTGCTACCACAGTATCTTCAAAACAAACATCTCGTTCGATCTCTAATTTTTTATTTTTTTCAATATTCCAATCAAAATATTTCATATACTATAAGTATATGACAAATGGTATTATTTGTCAATAGCTGAAAGTAATAGATTTGACTTGGTAAAAAGATACAAAAAAATACTTTATCTTGATTGACAGAGGGGTTTTAAGTAAAAAAAACGACGCACCTTTCAACTTAGGTGCGTCTAATGGTTATTTGTGTCGATCGGATTAGGAAGCGCCGTTAACCCTTGCGAGATAATCATCGGGCGTTGGCGCGCTATCCAGGAATATGGCAAAACATATATATGCAAGAATGCCACCACCGACAACAATAGCTCCAACGATAAATATTGTTCTTGGAATCCATGGTTCAATTCCCCATTTGTATGCCATGCCAGCGCAAACTCCGCCGATTTTCCCTGCATCAGGAAGTTTGACTAGCGGGCGATACACAACGTCTCCCTTTTTTACGATTGCAGTTGCTGCATACCCTCCCCTACTGGCAACACCTGAGCACGTTGCGATTCCGCCGAGCAAAAAGCAAATCAAAACGAAAACAATAATAATCTCTATCAGGGTATAACCGCGCTGATTGTTCAACATCTCTAAATTCTTCATTTTAATCCTCCCGGGTTTTAGTTTAAGGTGCTATTAAAGTACGATATTTTAATATAGCATATACATCACAAAAAGTCAAGAAAAACGAAACTAGAATCAATACCTATTGCAC
>DOSJ01000013.1 GCA_003514005.1 Candidatus Falkowiibacteriota bacterium | reverse complement strand
AAGGGCAAACGCGTAAGTCCTATTATTAATAAAAAATGCTTGTAAAATTTGTATATGAAACCATGCTTTTATTGTTCGGATGGAAAGGAATCTCCAATCGAAAAATATTTTTATGATAAATATGGAACTGATTTAGACTTACCAGATTTAGATTTTGTTATTGATGAAATTGCAAATATATTTGCGAAATGGAAATATGTTGCAGAAAATAATGGCGGATCCGATGGCCATTATGCGAAAAAAATGCATGGTTATGATTTTATTGAAATACGCGTCAAGAGAAGTAACACGCTAATTAGATTTCCTTATTATCGTGATTGCAATAATTCCAGATTGGTTTTACTCCTTGGTTTTGATAAAAAAGACGGCTACAAGAGTAAAGATAAGACAGATAAATATGTCAAGAAGAAAATGGATGAAGCGCAACTATATTATAATCAGTTATATAAAAATTTACCAAAAATATTTGATGATTTATATAAATAATAAATTTTTAAAAAATTATGAAAAAAGAACAGAATAACAATAAATTATTAAAGCTGGTTAAAACAAAAAAATTTAAAGAATCTTTGGAAGTCTCATTATTTCAAACTAGAATCTCAGGTATTATTTTAAAAAGCCGAAAAGAAATGGGCATTAGCCAGTCAGCGCTTGCAAAAAAAGTTGGCACAACTCAAAGAATTATTTCGGATATTGAAAATGGTGATTACAAAATGGCAGAAATGCTTTATCGCTTATTGCGCGTTTTAAACAAGCCCTTAGTTTGTGATGGTGTTGATTTAATTATGGGACAAAAAATTAAACATTCAAATTCAAAAACAGATGTAATATCACTCAAAGAAGCAGGCAGATATTCTTTTGAAATCAAATTAAAAGCAGAAAAAGATAAAGATTATTCTGTTGTCGCCACGCTTCCGTTGGATGTAAAATTTGTAGAAGCTACTTAGAGATTATAGGGATAAAATATCAAAATAACCGCTAAATTTAGCGGTTATTATTTTTGAAAAAATATTTTGAAAAGTAATTTCGATAAATTGTTTTTTTTAGTTGATTTTTCGTAAGTATTATTGTAAAGTGTGTTTACATTTGGATGATTAAAAATGTATTAAAATTGTTCAATTTTTTTGTACGTTGACAAAGGATTTTTGTTTTAGGGCAAGAATTTTAAAACTAATTATCAGGAGGTAGAAAAATGGAAAAAAATCATCGGGCGATTGTAAAAAAATGTGAATTAGAAAGAACTGGTTCGGATGTGGTTTTGCTGGAAATGGAAATTATCGGTGATCAAAAATTCAGCGCAGGCCCAGGGCAATTTATTTTGCTTGAACCGAAATACGACCGGTCGGTAATGCCGCGTCCGTTTTCGATTGTAGAAATTGAAGACAATGTCATATCAGTTTTGATTAAGATGGTTGGAGAAAATACTCGGGCATATTCTGAGTTGAAGCCGGGTGACAAGATTGGTTTCACTGGACCGCTTGGCGCGGAAATTGAGATTGATTATGATGCGGAGAACATTATTGTGGTCGGTGCCGGCAGTGGTGTTGCGAGCTTGGTGTTATTGGCTAAAAGGTTGAAAGATGAAGAAAAGCATGTAAAAGTTATATTAGGGGCGAAAAATATGAGTCAAATTTCAGGGGTTGGGTTTTTTGAAAAATATGGCATTTGCTTTTCAACTATTACTGAAACCGAAGGTGAACACAAAGGATATATTACTGATCTTTTGCTTGAAGAAAATCTGAAATATGAATTTGGTTCTGTTACAATTGTCGCTTGTGGCCCCAGATCGATGCTTAAAAGAGTTTCTGAAATATGTGATTTTTCTGATAATACATGTTTAGTTATTTTTGAAGAAGTAATGGCATGCGGAACAGGGTCATGCAAAGGCTGTGCAATATTTGGAAACGACGGAAGCGTGAAACATGTGTGCACAGATGGGCCGGCGTTTTCAAATTTGTGGATTGATTGGGATAAACTTATTCCAAAAGCTGGAAATGAGCGAAAAACAATATATGTTCCGGCGCTTGAAGGAATGAAATCAAGACTCAAAGATCTGTTGCTTGAATATCCTACCATGAATTCATCGGGGTGTTTGGGAATAGAGGTTTTGGAGCAAGGATTATTCGACATTTCCAAGCTTGGTGTATTGGTAACCAAAGGTGTTACTGTATTGCCAAGAGCCGGTAATGTAATGCCGCGAATTTGCGAAACGCCTGCCGGTATGATCAATTCGATTGGTTTGGAGAATGTCGGTTTAGAAAGATTTGTCGATGATGAACTGCCTAGATGGCTAAGTCTTGGTAAGCCGGTATTTGTGAATATTTCCGGGTTTTCGATTGATGAATATATCACGTTGGCAAAGGCGATTGACAAAACAGATGCGGCAGGAATTGAAATTAATATTTCTTGCCCGAACTTGCAGCACGGCGGAGTGGCATTTGGGGTTGACCCAAATATAGCCCAGGCTATAACGAATGAAGTGTGCAATGTTACAAACAAGATAGTAATTGTTAAGCTGACGCCCAATGTGACTGATATCGTTGAAATTGCCAAAGAGGTAGTTAAGGGCGGGGCAGACGCCATATCCTTGATTAATACAGTTCAAGCTATGTCTATTAATCCATTTACGCTTCGCTCTAAAATCGGAGCGATATTCGGCGGACTTTCCGGACCGGCAATCAGGCCGATTGCGGTAAGGATGGTACATCAGATACGCAAAGCAAGGCTCAAGGTTCCGATTATCGGTATGGGCGGGATTGAAGACGGCGAGTCGGCCGCGGAATTTTTTATCGCAGGCGCAAATCTTGTTGCCGTCGGTACCGGCGGATTTGGCAATCACCAGATTTTTTCCGAAATTAATGATAAGCTGGAAAAGATTATCCGACATCACGGATTTACTTCAATCACACAGCTTGTTGGCAGTTTGGAAACGAGTTGATTTGAAAAAAAAGAGACGGCAATGTATGAAAGAAAAAAAATTGAAATACAGAATAACCAAAAGAAACGGAGCGCCGATAATTCTTTAACATTAAAAAGGGAGGAAGGAAATGAAAAAAGAAATTAAGACCGAGGAGCGTTTAATTGTGGCCGCTGACTATTCGCCGAAGGAATGTGGTGGAATACGTGGAGTTGAAGCCAAAGTAATGGAATTAGCCTTGAGTTTAAGGGGAACGGGAGTTATTATTAAGATTAATTCTATTCTTAGGGCTGTCGGATATGATTTGATCAAAACGTTGCACAAAATGGGATTGAAAGTTTTTGCGGATTTGAAATTGGTTGATATTCCGACAACGATGAAAATCGATGCTGAGCTTTTGGCTCAAGTGTTGCCGGATTTTGTGACAGTCATGTGCAATGCCGGCGATGGGGTTCGTGTTTTTAAAGACACTGTCGGACCTGATTGCGAGGTGTTGGGAGTTACTGTGCTGACGAGCTTGAATGATGAAAAATGCAAAGCGATTTATTCTTGTTCGTGCGAAGAAGGAGTATCGCGTTTTGCGCATATCGCCAACGAGGCCGGCGCGGACGGGTTGATACTTTCGCCCAAAGAAATAGAAATCGTAAAACGTTTTCCGGGATTAAATCTGAGCTTGAATACACCTGGCATCCGTCCCGAATGGTCATTGGTGGAAAACGATGACCAAAGTCGGGTTATGACTCCGGAAAAAGCGATAAAAAACGGAGCAGATCGCATCGTAATCGGAAGGCCGATTACCGGCGCAAAAAATCCAAGAAAAGCCGTTATTTGGACTTTGAATGAAATTCTTAAGGCGTCATAAAACAGAAAAGGAGAAATGATTATGAAAAAGGAATATGCAAATGTGGCTGATATGATTTTTGACAGAGGGGCATTTAAATTTGGTGCGTTTAGACTAAAGCTTCATGAAAAGAATCCGAGTGCACCTTTGTCGCCGTTTTATTTGAATTTGCGGACAAAGGACAATCCGACAAATCCCGGACCGCTCACTGACGACGATTGCGACTTGATCGCAATCGCTTTGTGGGATAAAATTAAACTTTGGAATATTGATTTTCAGGCGATTGCCGGAATTCCTCATGCGGCAGACCCGATTATTGAGGCGCTTGAAAGAGTCGTGCCGAAGCCTTGGGGTTTTAGGATTATCAAGCTTGCCAAAGAAATCAAAGATGGAAAGCGCAAAATCGTGCCATTGCCCGGTTTTGATTATCGTAAGGGCGAAAATGTTTTGGTGATTGATGACCTTGTCACAAAAGCAGATTCGAAAATTGAAGCTATTAAAGCAATTGAATCTGAGGGGTCAATCGTTAAAAAACTTTTTGTTCTGGTAGATCGTGAGCAAGGCGGGTATTTTGAACTTCGAAAAGCAGGTTATGACATGATATCGTGTTTTACGATAATGGAATTGCTTGCCTACTATTTGGCGACAGGTAAAATCGATAACGAAAAATACGAAGAATGTCTTTGTTATATTGAAAATAATTAAAAAAGACTTTCAAAATAAACAAGGGAATTGTGCAGTAAGCATGATTCCCTTATTTTTTTTGATTTTTACACTAAGGATAATGCCGGTTGATTTTTTTAAATCCCCGTGCTATATTTATGAGCAATCGAAAAGCTGTTCTTTGTAAAATATACTAAAAAAAGAAAAATATAATAAAGGAGAAAAACATGCTAAGTAATGATTTGCAGGAGCTTTCATTAAAGCAATTGCTCAAAACGCTAAAAGCACTGGAAGAGGCAGGGATGACGCCGAATATGTTGGCGTTTGTGCGGTCGGACAAGGCGATAGCCGTGGAAATTGTAAATCTCTTAATCGACAAAATGATGCCGTATAAGGCGGATCAAGAACTGTTTTCTTGTTTTCGCTCCGAAGAATTTTTTGGATTGTCGGATTGGAAAAAGTATTATAGATTAAACTTGCCGGAGGATATTTCCTTGCCGATTCCAATCGTGGAATTGGAAAAAATTATGAATAGTACTTGCCCTTTTAACAGAGACAAAAAAGTCAGAGAAACTCATTTTCTTTTTTATCTGCCGGCAAATTATAAAAAAGAGCCGGTAAGCATAAAAAAATTAATGGAAATATTTCCAAAAGACAGTGATCCGCGTTTTTATCAATATTTGGATAAATACAACGGTTGTAAACGGAAATTATATGATACCTGTGTTACGCGCTACGAGTGGCTCTTGATGTACAAAGGGGTAATACCCAACTCTTCAAACAAATCATTTTCGGAACAGCTTGCGCTTAAACCAAAAGGTTATGAGGTACCGAAATTGATAGAAAGCACGGCAATGCATTTTTTACTTTTCAAAAAAAATAAATTGCGTGTTGATGAAACCAAATGGGGAAGAACTTGCGATACCGGCGCTATTAAAGTAAGCCATTTCAGTGCTGGCGGATTTAGTGAAGAGGGTTATTCCATTACGATGGACGAAAAAGATGATGCGCGTGAAAGTAATCTAGGAATATATTTTTTTCGCAAATTGGAAAAAGTTTAATATTTATTCAGACAAATAAAAAAGGGAATTGTGCGGTAAGCATGATTCCCTTGTTTTTTTATTCAAAATAAATCGCCCGTCTCTCTTTCACACACCGATAAGCATAAATATAGGTTCCGGCGCTCCAGCCTTGGTATGGTTCGCCGAGCGGTTTGCCGGTTTTGCCGTGGAGCCATTCGTTGAATTCAAACTTGCCTTTGCCGCGGCCTTTCCAGCGGGTTGATGGATCAAATTTTTGCATAGCGGCTTCAGCCAGTTTTTCGAGCTCGATTTCGGCTTCGGCGTATTTATTCATCTTGACTAAGGCCGCGACATAGAATCCGCCGATGAATGGCCAGATGCCGCCGTTCAAGTATTCAAAAGGCGTGCGCGCGTCGCATTTGTCAAAATAAGAATGCCATTCTTTGCTGCCTGGTTTGATTGGCGGCCAAATTGCTTTTAGTGCAAATGGTTCGTTGATTTTTTCTTTTTTGATGTGTTTTAAAATACTTAGGGCTATATCTTTTTTGGCAAGACCGGTGAGAATAGCGAGAATATTACCGAGCGAATCAAACCATTCTTCCTGTTCGCGGTCGCCGTCATGGTTTTTCCAGTTCCAGGGCAGGTAGTAGCCGAGTTTTTTATCATAAAGTTTTAAGTATGCCTCGACATCGCCATTTACGACTTTTTTCAGATGCTCGGCTTCTTTTTCTTTGCCGGTCAATTTGAGGACAAAATAATACAGCGCCTGCGTATTAATCACGTTGCCGTATTTATGCGGAAAAGCGTCTTGCCAATCCATTGTCGGCTGTTGTGAAAGCAAACCGTCTTCGTTCGGGTCTTGGTGGCTGAGCCAGATAAGTGTTTTTGCAATCGCATTTTTGTGCTCATTAAATAAACCGTGCGAACCGTATGCCTCAGAAAAGATGTACGAGCCGATAATAAACCAAAGAGATGAATCGATCGTGTTGTAAGTCTTGTCTGAACGCCGATCAATATTGTATGAGCCGACGCAGTTTGGGATCTGACCGTTTTTGCTTTGCCATTTTTTTAGTAAACGCAGGCTGTGTGCAATCGTCAGCTTAAATCTGTTCTCAATCAGACTGGCGCCGAATGTTGTTATCATCGAGTCGCGCGACCAGAGCGCTTCGTACCCGCCTTTGAGTCCGGACGCGTGAAAGCCTTCGGGCTTGGCGCAGGCTGAAAGTACTTCGATTGCCTTTTGGTAGGCGGCCTCCTTTGTATTCATATGATTAGGTACTTAGGTACTTAGGTACTTAGGGAATAGGATTTGTATGTGATGTTCTGTTTACAGAACCCTATTCCCTAAGTACCTATGCCCTAAATTTTTTTATAAAAATTATAAGTATGATTCCCATTCACGCATTCAAACTTACATGTTTTTAACGGCGGGAATACAAACGGTTTTAACCTACCGAGCGCTTTAATACTATCCGGATTAACAACCTCCACGTCCTTAAAATTATTCCAACCAATGATTAAAAGTCCACCTGGTTTCAGGATATCGATAATTCCGGAAAGCGCTTTTTCGATTTTTTCAATATCATTTAGACCCCAGCCGATTACGCCGTTTAGAATAATCAAATCAAAATAGTTGTCTTGCCAATGTTTTTTGACATTTCCGGCATCATCGATGATATGGCGTCTGGGCGCGCCGAATTCTTGGTGTTCCGGATTGTAGTCCAGTGTCCAAAGTTCTTGATTTTTGAAAAATTGATTATAAAATTCCTGATAGTCTTCGCGACCGATGTCGAGAACGGTTTTCAGATTAAAATTTGCCAAGACATAGGGGAAAATAATGTTTTCCAAGACATTGCGGTCTTCGTATTTTTCGCGCTTGTAGTCGGCGTATTTATTTGTAATTAGTTTGCATTTTATTTTGTAGTAGATTTGTTTTAGTATGTTCATGTTAAAGGGATTTTTATTTAAAAATACATCATTATTTATTTTGTCATTCCCGTACCCCTCCGGGCATAAACTCCGACGGGAATCCAGGGGAAAAATCTTTAATTATGGTAAAGCGCAAAAATGGTTTTAAAATCATTAACTTTTTGTTCTGGATTCCCGATCCCCGGCCAGCTCCGCTTGCGGGGCAGGCATTTAATATTTATTCCCTGCGGGGCAAGGTGTGTCGGGAATGACAAAAGAAGGTTGCGGACAATATGATAATTAGAATAATTTTAAAAGTAATCTTCAATCGCCAGTCGGGCTAATAAATAAGAGATAGTTGATTCGGCGCCTTGGTTGAAGTTGAGCGAGAATTTGCCAAGGCCGTCGAAACAGCCGCCGGTCGCTTCGTCATAGACCATCTGGCCGAGATGATTTTTGCCAAGGAACCAGAGAAAAGCGTTTCGGGCTTGTTTTTTGTATCTTTCTTCGCCGGTAACGATGTACGCCGCAGTCAGCGCTTCGACCGCAGAGGAAGTATCCTCTGGCTGTTGGTCAAAATAAGCGCGCTTGCCGCCGCGGAAATACCAGCCGTCCTGGCCGATCGGCGAAAAGAAATCATTGTTTTCAAAAGACACTTTAGAAAGGAAATTTATCGATTCTTTGGCTATTTCCAGATATTCGTCATTGTCGGTTGCTTCGGAAGCGCGGAACATGGCCTCGGACAACTTAAAATTCGAATAAGTCAGGCAATCTTCGAACCAGCGCCAAACGTTTCCGTCTTCGATTGCTTGCTGTTTTCTGTAGCCGGCTACCAGTTTGTCGCTCAAAATCGTTATCATATTCCGGACCTGTTTATTCGGTTCGCTTTTTTCTATTAAAGCCAGTCCGATAACGGCAAAGGAAATGGCCCGGAATGAATTAAGATCCGTAATCCAGCGCTTTGCTTTTGTGAATATTTTTTTGGTTTCGATTTTTAAATGTTTGGGAATATGCTTTTGGCTTATCAAATAGCCAAGTACCCAGATAGTGCGTCCAAAAGTGTCTTCACTCTCGACATCGTCGATAAAGGTTTGTTTGTAGGAAACGAAATTCCAGAATTTGCCGTTTTCTTTTTGGGAGAATGTGACAAAATTTAGGTATTTTTCAAGCATCTTTAAAATATCACTGCGCCTGGTATTTTTGTAGCGCATCGCGCAGGCAAGTAAAATGCGGGCATTGTCATCCAGACAGTAGCCGGAATGGATATCCGGACGAGTGTGTTGGGCGAATTGGATCATGCCGAAGCTATCGGTCATGGTACGGATATGGCTTAGGCTTATTGATGGGAGCTTGCCCTGGTCTTTGGGCACGATTTTGGCGAATTGGTTGAATACTTTGAAATAGGAAATCGCGACATTCTGCCAGGTCATGTGGCGTGAATAAAAGTAGGCGTTTTTCTGCATTTCTTTCCGCATTTTTTTGTCAGACAAAAGTTCGATCAGCGCTTTGGTTATATCTTTTGAATTTCTGAAACGCACAAAGCGTCCGCGGCCGTCGTCCAGCACGTCTTTGTTGTAAAAATTGGGTGTTGCCACAACCGGACAGGCGCAGGACAGGGCATCTGATACCGTGCCGGAGGATGTTTGCAGGGGATTCAAGGTCGGTGAAATATAGATATCGGTTGCTTTTAGGTAGTCAATCTTTTCCTGCAAGGTCATGTATTTGTCATAGAATTTTACATATTCTTGCAGGCCCAGTTTTTCAACTAATTTTTTGAGCTTGTTGCGGTAGATTTCGCCTTCTTGCTTGCGGATATTGGGGTGGGTGGCGCCCAGGATCAGGTAGAGCGCGTTCGGGTTTTTTTTGATTACATCCGGCAGGGCGGCGATAGCGTATTCATAGCCTTTGTCGCGATTGATCATTCCAAACGAGGACAAGACAAGCTTTCCTTCCAAGCCTAGATTTTTTTTGGATTTGGATTTGGACGGATAGGCGATATTCTGGATGCCGTGCGGTATGATGAATATCTTGTTTTTTTTGACTTCGTATATTTCTTCCAAAAAATTCGCCATTGTCTTGGTCATGACAACGATGCCACGTGCCTTGTTGGCGATTTCTTGTGTAATTTTTTTCAGCCTTTCGTCCGGCTCCTCGAGAACGGTATGTAGGGTAACGACAACCGGCTTTTTTATAAGCTCAAGGAACGGCAAGATGTAATCGCCCCAATCGCCGCCGAACAAACCATATTCATGCTGGATATTTACCAACTTGATTTCCTTGGTTCGATTAATTTCGTGGGCCAGATTGATGTAGTTTTCCATCTTGCTTTCGTACAGCTGAAAACTGACTTTGCGGGGGTAATTGTAATAAGACGTGCCATTGTCGTTAATGGCCATAATCCGGCTTTTTATTTCCGGATTGAATTCCTTGTCCATGGCTGTAGTCAGGTCAAGCGAGAAAGTGGCGATGCCGCATTCGCGCGGCGGAAAACTCGTAACATAGAGTATGCTGGGGTTTTTCATTTTTTCGGTAATAAAGCGAAGAGAGATAAAACAAGATCATTCTTCCTTATTATCTAAGAGTTCTTTTAATAAGCTATCAAAATTGACACTGGCAACAGCGATGTAGGTGTCGGAAGTGCCGTAATAGATATAAAGCTCGTCTTTGAAGCGGGCGGTTCCGGTCGGAAAGACAACATCGTTTACAAAGCCCTCAGTTTCGTATTTTTCTTTTGGTTCAAAAAGCGGATAAGGCAGGCGGCCGATTACTTTTTTCGGATCGCGCAGATCAAGCAGGGCGGCACCGGCCGAGTAAATGCGGCCGTTGTTTCTTGGTTCGACTCCGTGATAAATCATAAGCCAGCCGGCTTTGGTTTTGATAGGCGGCGCGCCGGCACCGATATGGCGCGCTTCCCAGCCGTGTCGGCCTTCCAGAACCACGTGTTTGCCCAAGTGATGGATTTGGTTGTGCCAAAAATTTTTATCTTTATATAAATTTAAAGTATCAACGCGAGAGATTTGGATGTCGGGCAGGACGCGATGGAGAAGCGCGAATTTGCCGCGGATCTTTTCCGGAAAAAAAACGCCGTCTTTTTCCCAAATCAAAACATTCTTGCCCGCATACTTTTCATAAAAACTAGAAAAGAAATAATAATCGTCTTTGATTTTTGAAAATTGGAAAAGCTTGCTGGCTTTGCGATAGCTCATCAAGGGACTGATAATGCCGCCACGTTTCAAGTCAAACAAATTTTTGCCGTACATATAGGCGATAACGGCATTTTTTCCGTCATGTGCTACATAAGACACATAAAAAGTGTCTCCGATTTTGGTAATGCGCGGGTCTTCGATGCCTTTTTTTTCGTAGGTATATTTCGGAACGGCAAATGGTTTTTTCCAGCGCTCTACGACCTTGGTCGGGCCGTCGAGCCGGGCATAGCCGAAGCGGGACATAAAGTTTTCGTCCAAAGCGCGATAGACCACATGGACGTTATTGCCGTCTTGGTATATGCCGGGATTAAAAACGCACTTGCTTTCAAATTCGATTTTTGTCGGTCTTAGTATAATTCCGTGTTTTTTAACTTTTAGCATGGGAAAATTTTTTAACTATAATATTGTAATTAATTATATCAGATTAAATATCAAATGCAAGGATTTTTGCTTGCTTTTTCTTGATGTGCTATAATGCAAATAGAAATTATTAATAAATTAATCATTTTTGCCGATTCGTTTGCAAGGGACGTATTCGGCACTAATCCAAAGGAGGCTATATGCATATACTAATCGTCGAAGACGAAAAAGATATCCAAGATTTTATAAAAAAAAGTTTGCAATCAGAATGCTATGCCGTTGATACGGCTGAAGACGGAGAAAAGGGATTGTATTTAGCGCGTACCAATTCGTATGATATGATTATTTTGGATAATAATATGCCAAAAAAAACCGGCCGTGAAATGTGCCAGGAATTAAGAGAAGAGGGTAATAATGTTCCGATTCTAATGCTCTCGGTTCAGTCTGAAACAACCACAAAAGTCGATTTGCTAAATGCCGGCGCTGATGACTATTTAACAAAACCTTTTTCGATTGACGAGCTTTCCGCTAGAATCAAGGCCTTGCTCAGACGACCAAAAAATATTGAAAATGAAATTTTTAATATTGACGATTTGATGGTGGATATTAACCGCCATGTTGTGAAACGCGCCGGTAAAGAAATATATTTAACCAGAAAAGAATTTACACTCTTGGTTTATTTGCTAAAAAATCAGGGGCTTGTGCTTTCCCGCTCTATGATCATGGAACATGTTTGGGATATGTCGATTGATCCCTTTTCTAATACGATCGAATCGCATATCATGAGCTTGCGGAAAAAGATCGATTTGCCGGAGTCCAAAAAACTTATACACACGATAAATGGCAGGGGATATAAAATGGATTTGCTGGAAAAATAGTATAAAAAAACACAAAATACCAATATTAAACAAATAATAAAAATTGCTTCGGCAATTTTTATTTTTATTTTATCATTACTTCATAATTATTTTATCACTTCTTCATGGGTATTTTACTATAATTATATTTAGAGGAGAAAGTATTAATTTAAATGTTGTTCTTTAAAAAAAAGGGAGGGGAAAAATGAATACTAAAAACAAAATTTATCATTACTGTGTAAGTGATGATATTCCCAGAAAAGAGTTTGATGATTTTGTAAATTGTTATATAGAAATATTTAACAATTCATGGAAAGAAAAATGGACAAAAAAAGAGGCAGAAAATATAATAAAGTCTGGTTTAAATAGTAAAAACGGTAGAAAATCAAGTGTTTCGCTGTTGTTTGATAGCGAAAAAGTAGTTGGTTTTTCTTGGATTGGTTTGGGTACTGAAGATACTATATGTATTGATGATATGCCGTATGATATTTCTGAAATTGAAAAAGAAAATGGAATAAAAGCAATAAAATTTTGGATGAAACTAGTTGGACATAAAAAAATAATAATATTTAAAGAGCTAGGTATCTATGGCAACTATACCACATTGAATGGCGATCACATGGCGACAAAAATATCTCTGCCAATAATTGAAAGAGCATACGAAGATGGTTATCGTGCAATTTTTTGTTGGACAAGCTCAATAAATATAATTTTCAATCTCGGTCTAGGTTTTTTTTGGCACCCAATCCAGTATTATCCAGATCAAGACAGGGTCATTATGGTCGGAGGGGTGAAAAAATTTATTTATTATTTGCGCGGTACGTTAAATAGAGACATGAATATTATTAATGAAATGCAAGAAAACAAAAAAAAATATTTAATAATATAATTTTAATAAAGGCATTTCAAGACGAAATGCCTTTATGTTAATATTTCATAAAAATGTTAAGAGAATATAAAACTTTAATAAATTCTATAAGTAGTCAAAAAAAATACTGTGAAGGTATTTGGGGAGGGAAGTCTAACAATAATTATTTTTTAGGAATTCAGTTGTCAGTTGCAAAAACACCTCAAAAATTTTCACACGCTGGTTCAGAAAATTTAGATAAGATTATGAGTTTTGATTTGGCGGAAGTAGCAAATGCAAATTGCGGACAAATAAACATGATTAACGTATCTTCTTTTTGCGGACCAAAAGGCCTGATATGGGGGTATGATATAGCTATTGCAAAAAAAGAAAAAATTGATTTTACATTTAAGTATAAAAACACTATTATATATGATATTGAACCGCTTTGCAATGCTTTTGAAAAATTGTTAGGATCATTGGATAAGCCTAGATTTCCCTTTTTACCGGGTTCGCATGTGCCTTGTGCAACAAAAAACATAATCGCAAAAGGAAAATGTCATTTATATGCCGCAGAAGGCATAGGAATTCCGGCTGAAAGAGGTAAAAGCGCCTGTTTGTTAATGGAAGACATCGGGAATATACCTCTGGAGATAGACGACGTTTCAGGGTATAAAAAGATGATTTTAAATAAATTGGTGAGTAGTATATTTAGTATAGGTTATAACCAAAGAGTGGCCTATAATGAAATATTTGTTGGAATAAAAGACATTATTATTGATAATGGTGAATATGGTTGTGCTATGGCAATATCTCCATATTTTAGTATTGCAGAAGATGCAATACCAAAAGACGATAATATTTTTTTATTAGATATTGATTCATGGGAAAATATTGTTAAAAATAAATTTTTGTATAAAAATGAATGTTTATAACATAGGACTTACGCGTTTGCCCTT
>DOSJ01000017.1 GCA_003514005.1 Candidatus Falkowiibacteriota bacterium | reverse complement strand
TCTCCTGGTCATTCCCGCGAAGGCGGGAATCTCGGTGGATAAAGAAAAACCGTGAAGCATCTCCTTGTCATTCCCGCGAAGGCGGGAATCTCGGTGGAAATAAAAATGAATATGTATCTAAACAAAAATGAAAAAAGATCACGCTTATTATGTATATATTTTATCATGTAAAAGAAATAGTGTTTTATATATAGGCGTAACAAATAATTTATTTTCTAGAATATTTCAACATAAACTACATATTAATCCGGAAAGTTTTACGGCAAAATATAAAACCACAAAATTAGTATATTATGAGGAATATCAGTATATTCAAGATGCAATATTACGTGAAAAACAAATGAAAAAATGGAATAGAGAATGGAAAGATAATTTAATTAAAAAAGAAAATCCTTTGTGGCATGATTATTTTTTAGACATGATTTAGTTATTTTTTAACCAAGATTCCCGCTTTCGCGGGAATGACAAAAAACATAGTAAATGAAATTTAAACAAATAAAATTTATCTTATTATCGTTACTAACTGTGACAATATTAATCGTGCCGTTTTTTGTATTGGCGCAAGCGCCTGATATCGGTATCGATTATGCCGGCAATATCGGCCTGGATGATGGCGGGGGAACGGATATTCGCGTTTTGATTATAAATATAATCCGCTATGCTTTGACATTCCTTGGGATTATCGCGGTGGTGATGGTGATGTATGGCGGGTTTGTTTGGATGACGGCGAATGGACAGGCGGATCGGGTTGAAAAAGCCAAACGCATATTGATTGCCGCAGTTATCGGTCTGGTTATCATATTGTCCGCTTTTGCAATTGTGACTTTTGTCGCAAATATTACCAGTACGGCAATCGAGGGCGGATGTACTGCCGGAGAAATCAAATCATGCGGTTGTAACGGCGTTGGCACGAAAGTGTGCGGCGCGGGCGGCACTTGGGGTTCTTGTGCAGGCGATTGCGCGATTGGAGAGCGTTGCTGTGCCTGGGGCTGTGATTCCGAATGCACAACACCGCCGGAATTTTTTACCAAAAAGACGATTCCGAATAATGGAGATACGAATGTAATAAAGAATGTAAAAGTTTCTTATGTTTTTAGCCGCGGCATTCTTCCATCATCGTATGCGGATGCCAAATTTGCGGTAACGGATGTTGCTACCGGTTTACCTATTCCCGGCAACAAGGTTATGAGCGGCAATCGAATAGCTTTTACGCCTTTTGCGGCTTGCGATGCCAATCCATGCGGCGCTAGCAACTGTTTTGCATCCGGAACAAGGGTAAGAGTGGCGGCAGAGGACGGGGCCGCCGGCATACTTAGTTTTGGCGATATCGAATTAAGCTGTCCGGGAACCGGTTTGGACTGTGAAATTGAATTTACGGTCGGCGACACGATAGATTGTGACAATCCTACAGTAAAACTGGATTTTAATCAAATATGCGCGGTAAATAATAATGAGCTGTATGCTTTTGCCTCGGATAATTCCGGCATCAGCCAACTGGAATTTTTTATTGACAATCTTTCAATCATTGATGCATCAAATCCGGTTTTTGCCGGCGGGGGACAAACTTTTAATTCGCGCAGCGCAAACGCGCCTGTGTGGTGGGATGCTTCCGCGATTATGCCGGGTACCCCGATAAATATTAAGGTAACTGTCAATGACATCGACAGCCGCAGCGCAAGTGATGACAAGACGTATCTTTTGCGCCCCGGTCATTGCTGTAACAATATCAAAGACGAACCCTTGGGAGAAGTTGGAATCGATTGCGGAGGCCCTTGCGCCGCTTGCGAAGGCGCTTCGTGCGGGACAAGCCTTTCCGAGTCTTGCGGCGCCGGTAATGCGAATTGCGACGATACGAAATGCGCGGGCGGATTATGCGCTTGCGGCGGAACGACCGAAGCTGAATGTACAGCCGCGGGTTACAGAGCCGGGATTAGTGATTGTTGTATTTGCGAGGATGCTCCTTTAATTGACTATATAACCCCTATCGGTGGTTTTTGCAAAGCTAGTCCGAATGCCTATTGTGGAAGCGATGATGCGGTTTGCGCGGCCTTGGTCGCGGGCGATACTTGCGATATTGATACCGCCAATGCTTCAGCCAGGTCATTAGTGACTATTAGCGGACGTTATTTCGGTACTTATGTTTTGGGTGTGAGCAAGGTAGAATTTGACGGAGTAGAGGCGCCTTTGGCAAATACTGCTAATCCGTCATGTGCTGATAGCTGGAAAAACAATCAGATAATTGTTGTTCTGCCGAATGGATTGGCTGCCAGTCCGCAAATCAGGGTTACAGCCGCCAGCGGATTTTTTGATACAAACAATGATTCGCGGGGCGCTATCATCGGTTTTGTAAACAATACCATAGCTCGTCCCGGTCTGTGCTTGCTTAGTCCGGACAACGGCGTTATTAATACCGCTGTATCTTTCGAAGGCATCCGTTTGAACGGCGCTTCGGCTTTTTTTGGATCTTATGCCGCCAATGTTCCGGCTTTGAATTCTGTTTTTCCGGTTGCGACTCTCGGAACAGCGCAAGTTCCGAATATTAGCATTGGTAAAAAAACCGCATTTGTCAAAACTGGAGGCGTTAACAGTAATTATTTGTTTTTTACTAAAAATACAGAGCCGCAAACCGGACCTTATATAACTTCGTTCTCACCGACCAGCGGCTCAGCCGGACAATATGTTACGATCATGGGCGGCGGTTTTGGTTCGTCGCAAAAAACCGGCAAAGTTTATTTTGATTTTGATCTAAGCGATAATGCGGGCGGAGATCCGACCAAATATGGCACGGAAGCTGATTATGTTTTTCCGGAGGAATGTAAAAATAATCTTTGGAGCGATAAGCAGATATTGGTAAAGGTTCCGGAAGGTTTACCAAATGATGATAGCGATTATTATATTGTTATTAGTTTGAGCGGAGTAACTGAACCGATCGACACGGCCGATACTTTTTCGACCGGGCCGGTAGCGGACCCTACTTTTCATTATAATAGCACCTTGCCTTTGGCGCCCAGCTTGTGCCGGATAGATCCGATACGCGGAGTAAACAACAGTGAAATCAGCCTGTGGGGAGAATATTTCGGTACTTATGACGCTTCCGGGGCTTCAAAGGTAAGATTTTATAATAATCAAGACCAGCAAGGCGCTTTGGCCGCGGTCGGTCCGATTATTTCTTGGGATGTTAGCGGGAAAACTAACAAGATAAAAGCAAAAGTCCATCCGTCCGCCTTGACCGGTCCGGTCAAAGTATTGAAAAATACCACATTGGAAGGCAATGGAATGAATTTTTATATCGGTGAGTGCAAGGCAAATCAGGACTGCGACAATGGCGCCGTTTCCGGCGTTTGCTGTCCGATAGACAGCAGTGAAGCCGGTCGCTGTGCCACGGATAAAAATTTGGATGGGAACACTGACAAATCCGATTGTTATGGGGCGTTTACCGCATCGGTTTATGAATGGGAGTTTACTTCGGGTGGGCTATTGGCCTGTGATGGCGACACGACAAACGCTGTTTGCGACGCTGATAACGATATCTGCTCTACACTTGGAACGGATTGGGAATGCAACACCACCACTTGCGTATGTGAAAAAGACGTTAATACTGATTCTACCGACAGCTGCCAAGGACGAGCGCAAAGGACTAACGCCTGTGAACCACTGCTTTGTCCGAATTCACCGGGGCTATGTTCGCCATATTCCGGCGGAAACGCGATTACAAGCGGCATTGCTTGCACAAATAACATTTGCACGATGCCCGGTTGCTCGGCTATTACTTGTTCATATTCTAGCCTAGCGGATAAGTGCATTGAAAATTCCATTGTTTGCTCAAAACCGGTACTGGATTCTTTAAATAAGAATACCAACGCATATTGCGCGGCTTATAACGGCGTGAATCGTTGGCATATAAATACTTCAGCCAGCTGTCCGGCAAATTGGATGAATATCGGCAATAATAAATGTATTGATGAGAGCACTGTTTGTTCTTCTTGCCCTTTGGGCTTGAATTGCCAAGATGTAAATAGCGATGGCAACGGCGAATGTATTTCTTCATTGGATATTTGTCCGAGCGGGACCGTTTGCGATGCCGGCGTCTGCACCGAGAAGGACAGCGCGGTTTGCGAATGTTGCTGCCGTTTGCCACAGGCAGGAGTGAGCTATGACAGCCAGGATTGTTGCTTGGGGCTTACTTGCGCCGGCGATTGCGGAAGTGATCGAATTACCGATACGGATCGATCCGGATATTGTACCGGCTGTCGGGTGGAAAGCGGCGGAGTGGTTGATATCGCGGCCTCGGATGCGGCTTGCAATTGCACGGGCGCGGCCGGAAAATTCTGTGATACCGAATACGAAGTCAACGGAACAAAAGTCGGGGCTTGCAAAGATTGCTCGCAATTAGCCGCAGATACAAGCGGTTGTTCTGATCACGCCACTTCTTGTTGTGTTGACGGAAAATCTGCGAATAATTGCCGGGGGATTGGTGGCGGGAATGCTTTCAATAGTGGCGGTTTGAATTATTGCGCTTATTATGATTGCACCTTACCGCAAAAAGATACCTGCGATATTATTCCGAAAGTAAGCGGTGATTTTGACGCACTTAACGATTGTGCAAATTCTTGCAAAGGCAACTCCACTGACGGTTTAGGCACTAGCTGTCAATCGGAAAAAATCGATGAATTCGGCGCTTGTAATAATGGTCTATGCGCCAATCCTTTCCAGTGCCTGAATGAATCGGCTACTTCGAATTTTTCCGATGGCTGCGGAACTTGCTGTTGTGATCCGAATGCGGCCGCGGATGAATGTGTTGAGGCCGGCTTGGATTTGAAATGCGTTTCCGATAAGGCGCCGTGTACGACGGAAAACAGGGGATTGTGTTGTGGCTGTACGGCTGATATTGATTGCGTTGCGAGCGGGCTTGTGCCGAGCGGGGTCGGCTGTGGACTGGATTCTTGCTGTCGTGCCAGGCCAAATATAGAGTCTTCGATTCCGGCGGATAATAGCGACCAGATTTGCCGGAATGCCGAGATAACCGTTTATTTCGACCAGCAGATGGATACCGGGAGCTTTAATGGTAATGCGATCCTGGTCGGTGATTATGGTTTTGATGCCTGTCCCGCCGGGACGCAATATTTGGCCGCCGCCGGATGGACGCAAGCAAAAAAGAATTTTTTTGAAAAGATATATATAAAAATTCTGTTCTTGGCAAAAAGAATTATTAACCCTTTTTCGGCACAAGACGAGGCTTTGGCTTATTATGCAATCGAGGCCGGTCATAATTTTTGCGCGGTTTCCGGGCAAGCGAGCGGAATCAATGATGCCGCGGGCAAAGGTGTTTTGAGTTTTAGACCCAATCGCCTATTAGACGGTAATCGCCGTTATTACGCGATTATCAAAGGCGATCAGGTTCTTAATGATAATCGCGCTCTAGGCGTGAAAAGTATTTATGGGATCGGTATGAACGGCGGGATAAGCGAAACGCTGAATGGCATAACTTATGCCAATTCGCATCTTTTTTCATTCACGACTTTGTCGGAGCAATCAGCCAATAATGGCGTTTGTATTGTTAATAGCATAGAAATTGAACCGAAATCTTATTTATTTCAAACTACTACCAATAATCAAAATGACGACGACGCAGGTAATACAAAAACTTATGATTCCATAAAAGACAGTGATAAAGTTTTTAAAGCTTATGCGCGAGGCAATAAGCAGATTCTTTCGCCGATTCCGGGAATTTATGATTGGAATTTAGTTTGGACGACAAGCAACGCGCTAATTGCCGATTTTGTACCAGCCTTGCCTTTACCAATAACAGGTGACAAACAGCTAGTTCGCACAGGCACAACAAAGACGGAAGGACAAACTCTTGTTTCAGCAGTCATGGAATATGCCCCCGGCAATACAATATCAGGAATAGTGCCAGCCCCTTCCGGATCTTCCGATGTTTTTCTTTTTGTCTGCAACAACCCTTGGCCGCCGATTGCGGCGGATGGCACCTGGCAGCCGTGGCAAGATCAGGATAACAATTGTTCGATTGCCGGCGCGGGCTGTGATAATTACAACTACAAATTATATTATTGCCGTGATGCCGGCTCTGCCGGAACTTATGATGATTTGCCGGCGATTAAAAGCGGGTACAAGTCAACTGATCCGAATCGGATAATTCGAGGGCGTTCGGTGTTTTTTAGCTGTAGTACGACTGGTGAAGTCTGCCCGGTATTCGGCGTTGCTTGCGGACCGGATTCGAGCGGTGTTTGCCAAAGCAATTATTTAAAAGAAGTATATTTTTTCCGAGAAGACATTCCGACGGCAAGCGCTGACATTTCTTTGTTAAACATGGCGGATGGACAAACCGTTAGCGTAAGCTGGGAAAGAGTTGCCGGCGTAGATGGCTATAAAATATATTGGGGGACGGGCGCGGGAAAATATGATGATTATGGCGAAATATACAATGACGCTACGGACGATAGTGATAATATTTCTTGTACTCTTTCCGGTACGACATTTACTTGCGCCGTTAACGGTTTGACGAATGATAAAAAATATTATTTCAATGTAACTTCATTTTTAAATACAGGAACTGAAAGCGAATATTTTGGAGAAAAAGATATTTTGGTTACAGATGAATCCGCTCCGGGAGCGCCAATTAATCTTTTGGCTATTCCTTTGGAAAAGCAGGTAAAATTGAGTTGGAGCGCCGTATCCGGGGCGACAAGCTACAAGCTTTATTATGGAGTCAATTCCGGCATATATGGCGGAGCGAATGATATTGGTAAAGACACCGAAGTTATCATCAGCGGATTAACAAACGGGCAAACATATTATTTCGCGGTTTCCGCAATTGACAAAAACGGTAATGAAAGCCCGCGGTCGCTTGAAGTAATGACAGTGCCGGCAAGCAGTAATTGCGGAAACGGCACTTGTGATGTCGGCGAATGCACGACAAATTGCAATGTGGATTGCGATTTGACCGATTGTTGCGGTATTGAGGGATGTAATGCCGGTATCGGTGAAACAGTTGCATCTTGCGCCGGGGATTGTAATGTATCGCCACCACCACCTCCTCCCGTGTCATGTGGAAATGGCACTTGCGATTCTGGTGAAAATGCGGCTAACTGCTCTATTGATTGCAGTGCTGGAGCGGTTTGTGGAAATGACACATGTGAAGCCGGGGAATGCACAGCAAATTGTACTAGTGATTGTACGGTTTTGCAATGTTGCGGAATAGAAGGTTGTAATGCTGGAGTAGGGGAAAATAGCAGTAATTGTAATACTGATTGTGGAGGGAGTATTCCGCCCCCACCCCCGCCCCCACCACCTCCTTAAATTTTATTATTTTAAATAACCCTATGCATCCTCAACCAAATCCTCCTAAAAAAGCCATGGCTTTTTTTGCCTTGCCTTTTTTGTTTTTTTTCTTTCTCATCTTCTTTTCATTTTCCGCAAACGCCTTTCCTTGCTCTCAATACACCTCCACTCAAGCAGTTCCAACCGGATTTGGCGCCGCCTACAACACCGTTTCCACCCAAAAAGAACTGCTTGTAAAAACCGATTGCGCCCAAACACAAGTCAACGCGGAAATCGGAAACGGACAAGCCACACAGTATATCTACAAATACGGCTATGTTTGGAAAAACAGCAAATGGGAACAGATTGAATTTACCCCCACTGGCGCTTCATACAGCCTGTGGCTGGTTGCTAAAGCCAAAGTAGACGTTGTCTTCAGTGCCGAGGATATGTTGAAAGACAACTATCTTCTCGTATACATCTGCTCTTGGACCGGAACAGCCTGGAAATGCGGCTGTCGTGACGCCCTTTGCGCCCAGAATTTTTGGCAATTGCAAAAATTTAAATATATACCAACAGCCTGCACTGAGAATTGGACTTGTGGCAATTGGAGCGCTTGCCAGAATAATCTGCAGACCAGAACCTGCACGGATCAGAATAAATGCGGAACCGCGACAAGCAAACCGGCGGAAAGTCAAGCTTGCACAACAGTTTGCACCGAAAATTGGACTTGCGGCGAATGGAACGCTTGCCAAAATAGTACCCAGATAAGATCTTGCATAGACCAAAACAATTGTGGCACTCTTTCTCAAAGGCCGCTCTTGAATCAAAGCTGTTCCGGCACCAGTACTTGTCAAGATAATGACGGCGACGGTTACGACAACTGCGCTCTCGGACAATCCGGCGACGACGGCAAGGCCATAGATTGTAATGACAATGAAAAATTCGCCTATCCCGGCGGACAAGAAACTTGCGATACGATTGACAACAATTGCAACGGCCAGACCGACGAAGGCTGTGATGATGACAAGGATGGCTATTGCGATAAAAATCTAAAAGTCTATCGCGTCAATACTATGTGTTCAAAGACGCCGTATATAGAAGGGCGTTCAGGTGATGATTGTGATGACGCAAAAGGCGCTATTAATCTTGGGGCAACAGAGATTTGTGGCAACGGTATTGACGAAGACTGCAGTGGAGCGGATTTGGCTTGCGCATGTACCGAAAATTGGGTTTGCACGGATTTCGGAGCTTGTTTAAATAATATTCAAACTAGAACTTGCATAGATCAAAATAAATGCGGCACCTCGGCAAATTTACCGGCATTGAGCCAGGCCTGTGTTGTTTGCGCCAATGAATGTTCATCTGCGGAAATTGGCTGTTTGGGACAGAACACGTCTTGGTCTTGTGGCGAAGCAGGCGACGGCGACATTTGTCTGGAAAAAATCAATAAACCATGTAATTATTCCGGTGGAGAAATCTGTAACACGAACACGGGTAAATGTGAATTGATAAATACTTTATATTCCCCAATCGATTATCCGGAAAATAATCAGGAATTTGCTCTTGGATCCAATATATTCTTTTCGGCATACGCGCAGTACGGCAAAGCTCCATATTCTTATGAATGGAAATCTGATAAAGCGGGTATAATTGGAAGTGCTTCTTATTTAAGTATTAATTCATTGGCGCTTGGAATGCACAAGATTACGCTTGTAACCAAAGACAGCGCCAGCGCTGAGTATAGTTCAAGCATTTTTGTTATTGTTTCTAATAATCTAATTATTGGCGGACAAGAGGATGTCGCGGGCGGAATCAGGGAATATTACAAAGGCGATACTGTCTATTTCTCCGCCAGTGTCCAAGGAGGAATATTGCCTTATTCGTATATTTTGTCGTCAGACAAGGACGGAGTGATAAATTCTGCGAGTTCAAATAATTCATCCGAAAGAGAATATGATAATACAAGCTATTATTTTTTTAATACAAATACTCTGAGTGAGGGATTACATTCAATTGTTCTGTTAGTAGCCGATAATGGTGGCAAGAGCGCGCAGATGGCATGGCAGATAAAAATTAATCCGATTGATGTGTCCAAAGTAAAATGTTTTGATTATACTGGATGTGATGATAAAAATATTTGCACTACGGATGTCTGTAAAAATCCTAGCACAATTTCAGCAACATGTTCAAATACGGTGGTTAGCACTTGTCAGAATAACGATGGCTGTTGTCCCTCGGGATGTACTAATGGCAATGACAATAATTGCACTATTAGTGTTAATAATGATGACTCGGCTAAATTATTAGTGATTTATAATGACAAATGCGCGACTGATAATAATAAGAATGGCATCAAGGATTATGTTGAAATAGCGGAATACTACAAGTTAAAACGCGATGTACCAGCCGTGAATATGTTGCCGGTATATCCTTCAACCGAAGGAGGGGGTTGTTATTCATATTATTATAAGGATGTGAAATATTCGTCTTTTTATAATGAAATAGTAAAAACAATTCAGGCAAAATTGGTTGAAGTAGGCGAGGATAAGATTTATTATTTTCTTTTGGTAGGATTGCCATCGTCAATCACGCCGCTTGATAGCTATGGAACGCGATCTTTGGATCATGCTTTGATGACGGTTAATAGTATAGCCACTTCGACAGATTATTCAACAGGGTGGAATGGCAATAACCCGTATTTTAATCCCGTGGCTATAAAAACACAAAGCGACCGCCACTTTAACCATTCATATAAATATGGCGGAAAAAATATTTATCCGGTTGTCCGCATGGATAATTTTGAACTATTAAATCGCGCGTTGTATGGTGAAAAATACATTGTTAATGAAAGCGGCTACTATAGTGGAACCGGATACGTAGATACTAGATATTCAAAATTCACTGATGAATATCTTGATACAAATTATCCGGCTTTTTCCGATTCAAGTTCTTATGGCACAGGTGATCGCTGGATGGCTTATGGCAAGCGCATTGCTGACAGGCTTTCTTGGAATTATAAATGGCAAGTCGGGGAGCAGGAAATCGGCGAAAGTGGCGCTGTTTTTACTGACGGTTCAAGCGCGGAAAAAGCGCCGAATGCTATCTGGTATGAAGGTTGGTATAATTTTGGAAAATATAATAATGTTTTTAATTGGAAAGTCGGAGCATTTGCTTGTGATTTGAATTCAGATTCTGGTACAAATTTTCTTAAAAAAGCTTTTGTTGCCGGGTTAACTGCCGGCACCGGAGTTACCGGAGAGCCGTATTTAACAGGTCATCCGCGACCGGAAATATTTTTAAATTATATGTTGAGTGGCTATAATTTAGCGGAAAGCTCCGCACTCAGTTATCCCGTATTGCGCTGGCGTGACATCACTTTTGGCGACCCTTTGTATAATCCATTCAAAATAAAAACAAAAATCAAAGATACGACTTTGCCTGTGATAGCCCAAGTTTTTTCCGAAACCAATCTAAGCAACAGCGCGACTACAAGCGATATCATAATCAGGCTCAGCCAGAATCCTGTCATGCCGGATGTCGCGACTTACAAGGTGGTTTATGGTTTAACTACGGCTTATGGCGATACCTTGGATTATGATGAAATATATTATATTGAAAGGAGAATTACTTTGAACAATCTTAATCCCGATACTCTTTATCATTACAAGGTGTACGCCAAAGACCCGGTCGGAAACATAGCACAAAGCGCTGATCAAACATTTAAAACCAGCGCTAACAAAACGATTTTACCGGCGACAGTCACGGCTTCAGCTTCAGCTCAAACCGGTGCGGCGCCAATGACCGTTAATTTTACAGCCAGTTTTGGCGAGGTGCCGGCAAAATTTGAATGGAATTTTGCGGACGGCACGACAAGCACGGTTCAAAATCCGACCCATAGCTTTAATAAAGGTTTTTATAAAGTTGTTTTGCGCGCAGAATTTGTAAGCGGCTTGTCGCGCGCGAAGGAACTGCTTATAATCGCTAAATAATATGAAAAAAATACAAATTTTATTTTTACTCTGCTTGTTTCTATCGCCCTCTCTGGTATCAGCCCAATCATTTTATGCAATTGATATAGAAGAAAGCTTTAAACCTGGAGATGAAATAGTATTTACTTATTCTATTTATGAAGAAACAGAATTGATCAAGGCGGTAACGCCTTATTTGGTGTGCGAAAAAGATTTGCCCCAACCGATTCCAAATGAAGTCGAAATATCGTCGGAGGCTGGAAAAACATACAAAGGGGAATACAAGGGTATTATGTTGACACCGAATATTCCGTCTCAAAAATGCCGGGCGATTATTGCGACGGGTGATGATCAGAGAATAATTGCCGAGAAAGAATTTTTTATTGATTCAAAACCGGCGCTGGATGTCAGCTTTTTATTCTGTACGGATGAAACCTGCGGAGAAGAAACAAAAGTTTTTTCAGTTAATCAACCGATATATGTTAAAAGTCGTTCCAATTTCAATCCTCCGCTTGTGGCAATTTTCAGTTCAGAAAAAAATGGTATTATGGACAGGGTAGTCTTACCTGATTATTATAAATTTAAAGAAGCAGGTGATTACTATATAACATTTGAAGCGCTATCTGATAATTTTCAGAAAATCAGCCAAGAAAAATATATAACTGTTGTGGAAAACATTATCCAAGCATGCAATAATAATGGAAAATGTGATGTTGGTGAGAATTTGGAGAATTGTGGAAGTGATTGCGCGGCGCAAGCAATAAAAACAGATAACTCTTTTTTAAAAAATAATCAAAAAATATTATTTATTGCCGTTTTGCTATTTTTTGCTATACTGTTAGTAACTATTGCGTTTTATATTTTAAAGATTAAAAAGAAACAGCCAGAGCTAGAAAACAACAATATTATTAAAGAAAATAAATAAAAAATATGTTTGACGATTTACAAAATGAAAAACAGGCAAGTCCTGTAAACCCAAATCCGATTTTGGGGTTGCCGCAAGTAGGGCCGGTTGTGAAAAATGAATTGCCAAAGGAGTCATTAGAGGATATTTTTGCGGAAACGGAAAAAAAGGAAAAACCGCCGGTATTTCAGAAAAAGCCGGAAATTGATTTTGATAGTACGGATTCGGCAGAGAAAAATCAGCCTAGCCATCAAAAAATATTCTTTTTGGTTTTTTTAGTATTAGCTTTGCTTTTGATTGGTGTGGGCAGTGTTTGGGGTTATCGATATATTATCACAAGGCTTGATGACGGTAGTGTAAAAAATATTGAACCGGAGGCAAGCACCCCTGTCGTGGATAATTCGCAGGATAATGCGCCTGTACAAAAAAATGATACAGCAGTTGAACCGACAAATAATATAACAAACGAGACGAACAACATGGACGAAGATAATCAGATGCCGGTTGATATAGAAACTGTTCCGGAAGAAAATGCGGGCATAGCTGATATTATCCCTAATGAAGATAGTCTGGATAGCGATGGCGATGGTTTGACTGATGCGGAGGAATGGCAGATCGGCACTGCGGTTGATAATGTTGATACAGACAATGACGGGCTTTTTGACCGTGAAGAAGTCAAAGTATATAAGACTAACCCCAAGATAGCCGATTCGGACGGTGACGGTTATTCGGATGGAGATGAGGTAAAGGGGGGATATAATCCTTTGGGGAGCGGGAAGTTGTTTGAGGTTAATCAATAATGTTTTAATACCCAATACTCAATAATCAATGTTCAATAATGATAATAATTGATAATTTCTAATTTAATGCCGGATAATCAAAATATTGAAATTTCTACTGCAAAGTTTCAGGAAAAAAAAGTAATAATCCACACCATGCCCAAGCGTTTTATTGGGTCGCGTATTGTTGTGCAAGGGCATAAAGGAGTGGGTATTTTTATTTTGGCAATTGGGGCATTGCTTATGATTGGCGCTTTGGCGGCTTTGTATTTTTTTATTCTAAAGCCTCAGTCAGAATCGGCTCCGCTGATCACTCAAAGTGTAGAAGAAACCGTTGAAACGGAAAACAATAGCGTGCTTGCGCCAAGTATTGCCGTGGAAGACGAAGAGACGGCTGTTGGTGAGGAAGATGATAATACCGCCGACGAATCGGATGTTGTGCCGCCGCTTGATATCAAAGAAATAAACATTAATGATATCGCGACCAGTACCGATGTTGCTACTAATACGGAAGAAATCGCGGATAACAATCCGTCTAGCAGTATAAAAGTGCCGGCAACGGATAGCGACGGCGATGGCTTAAGCGATTTGGAAGAGGTTTTACTGGATTGCAACATCAGCAATTCAGACAGCGACGGCGATGGTTATAGCGATCATGACGAGCTGATGAAACTCTATAATCCGGCCGGAGCCGGGAAATTGATTGTTAACCCTAATATTGAAAAATATACAAATAATAATTACAAGTACTCGCTCTATTACCCAAACACATGGTTAAAAACTAATGTTGATGGTGAGAACTCAATTCTTTTCCAAGCAGGCAATAGCCAGTATGTCCAAATCATTGTCCAGGAAAACACGGCAGGAAAAAATTTGGATGATTGGTATTTGTCGCTTATGGGCGCAAGTGAAATAGCAGGCAATCAGCGTTTGTACAAAGCGGGATGGAGCGGGATAAAAAACTTGGATAACCAGATAGTTTATCTTTCCAATCTGAATATGGAAGCGGTTTTTACGATTTCTTATAATACGGGAATGGATAATACTTTAATATATACAGCGATATTTAATATGATGATTGAGTCGCTTGCTTTAGTTAATTAGTGATTAGGTAATTAGGGAATTAGGGGGTAGGTTTTTTAAATAAACCCTAAGTACCTAAGCACCTAAGTACCTAAAAATGATAGAGGTAAATAATAAAATCAGAACAAAAATAAATGAAAGGCTTGTTGAGAAAGTGGCAGTAAAATTTCTTGATTACTATAAAATAAAAAATAAATCCGTTTCGATCGCTTTTGTCGGCGATGCCACTATGACGCGTTTGAATCGGGAATATCGTAAAAAAAACAAAGCAACGGATATTTTATCTTTTGCAGGAGAAGGGAGTGAGCTAGGGGAATTGATAATTGACTATGCACAGATAAAAAGACAGGCCTTGAAATATTCCAAAACAGTGGAAGATGAATTGGTATTTATTCTTGTGCATGGACTTTTGCATTTACTTGGCTATGATGATGAAACGGAAAAAGGCAGACTTAGAATGATTGAGCTGGGAGAGAAATTTATAAAAAAATTATGATTAATTTAAAAAGGCTGGTAAAAAGTTTTAAATATGCCTTCAAAGGTTTGTTAAAAGTTTTTAAAGAAGAGCAAAATTTGCGTATTCAAGCATTTTTTGCAATGATTGTTATAGTTTTGGCCTTATTTTTTCAAATAAATCGCTTGGAGTGGATTTTGTTAATTTTTGTTATTAGTTTGGTAATGCTTATGGAGCTTGCCAATAGCGCAGTTGAACGCATTGCCGATATTTTAAAACCGCGGATTGATGATTATGTCAAAGAAATAAAAGACATTGCCGCTGCCGGAGTAATGCTGTCTTCGTTTGTTGCGGTTATAATCGGTTTGATAATATTTTTTCCCTATATTATAAAATAAAAAAGTATTGTTATTTTTTACAATTTTGTGTATAATATAGTATATACACAAAAAGAGACGAAGAATAACGAAAATAACGAATTCAATAATTGTTTTAAATACAAATATTCGTTTATTTCGTAATTTTTCGTTTGTTTCGTGTAATAATATATGAAAGATAATATAATCGCCGGTCTGGATATCGGCTCAACCGAAGTGCGCCTGGTGGTTGCACAACATAAAAATACCGGAGAGGGCGAAGAGCTTCAGATTATCGGCGCGATTAAGGCGCCGTCAAATGGCATTAACAAAGGCGCGGTAAAATCGATCGAAGACGTAACATCGTCTATTTCGGCATGCTTGGAAAAAGCGGAAAGACTAGTCGGCGTACCGATTGATTCGGTTTGGGTATCGATTAATTCCCCATATATCAAATGCGAAAAAAGCCGGGGCGTGGTTGCGGTAAGCAAGGGCGATGGCGAGATTAGTCAAGAGGATGTTGCTCGCGCTTTGGAAGCGGCACAGGCTTTGTCGGTTCCGCCAAATTATGAGATTTTGCATGTGATTCCGGTTAAATTTACCGTTGATAACCAAGGTGATATCAAGGATCCGGTTGGCATGACAGGTGTGCGTTTGGAGGTAGAGACATTAATTATTCAGGGTCTGTCCAGTCAGATAAAAAATCTTACCAAAGCCATATTCCGCACAAATTTAGATATCGAAGACTTGGTTTTGTCGCCCTTAGCGGCGGCCGAGGCTGTAATTGGCGCCAAGCAAAAAGAATTAGGCGCGGCGCTTGTTAACATCGGCGCTTCTACCACCTCTTTGGCGGTTTTTGAAGAAGGCGAGCTTTTACATACCGCTGTTATTCCGATCGGATCTGACCATATAACGGCTGATGTGGCTATCGGTTTGCGTTGTCCGATTAATTTTGCGGATCGGGTCAAAAAAGAATACGGTTCGGCTGTACCGAGTAATTTGGATAAAAATGAAGAGATTGATGTCAGTGAAATCGCGAAAGAAGAAGGGGTTGCGGACGAGATTACAACGGTAAACAAAAAATATTTGGCAGAGATAATAGAGGCGCGTGTAGAAGAGATTTTTGAAAAAGTTGACCAAGAGTTCAAAAAAATTGAACGTTCAGGTATGCTACCGGGCGGAGTATTTCTGATTGGCGGCGGTACAAAGCTTGCCAATATTATCGAAGCAGGCAAGAAAAAACTGCGTTTGCCGGTAAGTCTGGGAACAAACAAAAAAATCGCTACAATTATAGATAAAGTAAACGATACCGAATACCTAAACGCTTTAGGTCTCATAATCTGGGGTGATAACCTATCTTCCGTTTCCAGTAGCAAAACCGGAAAGTTTGCCGCAAAATTAGATATGAGCAAGGGTGTTGATCAGGTTAAGAAATGGTTTAAGGCGTTAATGCCGTAGTTTAGGACGGTAGGATTGTAGGCTGGTAGGCTGGTAGGATTGTAGAAATGTAGTTTACAAGGTGTATAAAAAATTTGTACAGACCGTTTTATTTTTAAAACGGTTTTTTGTTTAAAGTGCTTGCTATTTTTTGATAAATATTATAAAATATTATTAAGAAAAAAGTAAAAATTTTTAGTCGAAAATATACGTTTTTAATATTTTACTAATATATTTAGTTGATTAGTTAATTAGTTAATTAGGGTTTTAAAAGGAATAATAACACTATTTCAATGCCTAATTAACTAATTACCTAATCACTAATTAACTAAAGAATATGGCCGAAGTTAAACCAGAATTAGAGACTTTTGCTAAAATAAAAGTAGTGGGAGTAGGCGGTTCGGGCGGATCCGCGCTTAACCGTATGATAGATGCTGGGGTTAAAGGCGTGGAATTTATCGCGATTAATACCGATGTCCAAGCTTTGCATTACAATAAATCGGGTAAAAAATTGCATATTGGCAAATCCATTACTCGTGGTTTAGGCGCAGGCATGAATCCGGAGCTTGGTCGCCAAGCGGCCGAAGAATCACAGAATGATATTCGCGATGCGCTTAAGGATGCGGATATGGTTTTTGTTACCTGCGGTTTGGGCGGTGGAACTGGAACCGGTGCGAGTCCGATTGTCGCGGAAATCGCGCGCGATCTTGGTGCTTTGACTGTTTCGGTTGTTACCAAGCCATTTCAGTTTGAAGGTGCGCAACGCCGCAATATCGCTGATCGGGGATTAGCGGAATTAGCCGACAAGGTAGACACAATCATTACCATTCCGAATGACAAGCTATTGCAAGTTATCGACAAGAAAACCTCTCTTTTGGATGCTTTTATGGTTGTTGACGAAATATTACAGCAAGGCGTTCAGGGCATCGCGGAATTAATAACCGTTCCGGGCCTGATTAACGTCGACTTTGCCGATGTTAAAGCGGTTATGGCCAATGCCGGCTCTGCCCTGATGGGTATCGGTAATGCCAGCGGTGAGAACAAGGCGATTGAGGCGGCAAAGATGGCGATCAATTCTCCGCTTTTGGAAATGAATATTGAGGGCGCGCGCGGCATCCTTTTTTCCATTACCGGCGGCGTTAATCTGGGCATGAACGAAGTAAACGAAGCCGCTAAAATAATTACCGCATCGGCTGACGAAGAAGCCAAAATCATATTTGGCGCTGTAATTGATCCTAAAATGAAAGACGAAATAAAGATTACCGTAGTTGCCACCGGTTTTGACGGACAATACGGCAAGAAACGCGACCTTATTTCCCAAGAAAGAGCCTATACCCCAAGCGCCTATATTGCCGAAAAAGAAGAGCGCGATACGGTCGAGATGGAAGAACAGAAAAAAAGAGAAAGACCAAAAGTCTCTCCGCTCAAAGCCGCCCAGGCCGAACCGGTTAAAAAACGCGAAGTAGCCAGCGAAGGCGAGGAAGATGAAGAATTGGGGATTCCGGCGTTTATTCGGAAGAAGATGATGTAATATTAGCTAAAAAATAGCATTTTTATAGCAAAAACGAGGCTGAAATGCCTCGTTTTGTGTATATTGTGCGCGATTCTTGCGCGATTCTTGCGCGATTCTTTAAAATATGTTAAGATATTAATATGTTTAAACCTAAATACAATTTAACGGATGGAGTAGTCAGAAGGCTTACGGAAATTGCCGAAGCTAAAGCGGTGATTGAAAACGCTAAGATTTTACCGCAACAAGAGTTGAAATTGCGTCGACAAGCTATAATCAGGATGACCCAGAGTTCGACCGCCATTGAAGGTAATATTTTGAATATTGCCCAAGTTGAGGCCTTGTATGCGAATCAGAAGATTGACGCTCCGAAGAGAGATGTTTATGAAGTTGAAAATTATTTGAAAGCCTTGAAATATATTGACGAGGTTGTAAAGAAAAAGCAAGCGATTTCTGAAAAAGTGATTTTGCATATTCATAAATTAGTTACTGATAAAACATTAGCCAAAGAAAAAAGTGGTTTTTATCGTAAGGGGTTGGTGTATGTGGTAAAATCAGTGTTCGGTCGAGTTGAGGAAATAATCTATACGGGGCCAGACGTAAAAAAGGTTCAGCCTCTTTGTGCTGATTTGGTCGAATGGACTCTAAAAAGTGAGCAAGAAGAAATAAATCCAGTAATCGTGGCCGGTATCGTCCATCAGGAGCTGGCAGCTATTCATCCTTTTTCTGATGGCAACGGGCGAACCGCTCGCGCCTTGGCGACCTTGATTCTCTATCAGCGAGGTTATGACTTTAGACGGTTGTTCGCTCTTGAGGATTATTACAATCGCGAACGGCAGGATTATTATGCGGCTATCAATATTGGCAAGAATTATGAAGATAGAAAGGTTGACTTTACCCCCTGGCTGGAATATTTTGTTTTAGGTTTTAGAGAGGAGATTGAAAGTGTCAAAGCTAAAATTAAATCGTTATCGCGTAAAACTGTAGGCGACCATATCAATGAGCAAGTTTTTCTGGATTCGGATCAATTGAAGATTTTGGATTTTTTAGACCAAATGGGACGGATTACGACTAAGGATGTGGAGGATATCCTGAAATGCCCCAAAAGAACAGCCCAGTTTCATCTCCAAAAATTAAAAAAGATGAAAATGATCAAGCAGGTCGGCAAAGGTCCAGCTAGTGCTTATGTTTTAGAAGCTAAATAATAATATGAAGCAAAAGATCGCAAAAAATAAAAGCACCAACAACGGATTAACCCCCGCTTATTTAGAAATGCTCCGAAAAAAGGTTTTAATCGAAAGTACGGGCGCTTCGCTTAGGCTTTCTGGTAGAAATATCACTAATGAACAGGTAGAGGAGATTTTGAAGAAGATGGAAGAATAAGTTTTTTGATATGAAAAAGATGATTCAGAAATTATTACAAAATAAAAAATTTTTATAATCAAAGGAGGTCAAGGTGACTCGAAAAGAAGAAAAATATGATAATGTAAAAAGGATAAAAAGTTTTAAGGATTTTTGTCTTTTTTGCTTGTTGCCGTTTTTGTTGATGTATTTTTTGGTTTCGGTTTTTATTCGTGATGGTTTTGAACTTTTTGTCAGCGTAACAAATAAATTTGTAGCCTATCTTTTTGTTTTGCTCTTTATAATAGTTGTTTGGTTGTTTATTTTTAAATAATAGTAAAAGGAAATTTGTATAAAAAATAAACGAGGTTTTATAAACCTCGTTTTATTATTTTAAATATGATATGTGTATCAAACATCCTCAATATTTTCAATCTGTTCGGTTTTTAATTCGCTAAAGTATTTTCGCGTCAGGCGTTTTTTGTTTAGCATGCCGGATATCCAATCGGCGCCCAAGAGATGAGGCATCATGACATAGTCGGCGCCGACGGCGTAGAGGGCGCGGGAATTGTCGTAGTGGTAGGCATTGGCTAGGATGATTATTTTGGAATTGATTTTACGGACATGGTTGATTAGGCTGATTTGGTCTTCGAGGGACGGTATGGTCATGATAATCATTTTTGCGCCGGCAATCGGCAGGCTTTCCAAAAACTCGACATCGGAAATATCGCCGAAAACCGAGCTTATCTTTTTTTGTTTCAAGTCGCGGATAACGCTGGAATCATAATCGATCACGCAAAAATTGGCTTTATTTTTGGCAAGGGCGTGGCAGACTTTTACGCCGATGCGATGATGTCCAACCACCCAAACATCATGTACGGAGGGCATAAGCTCTTTTTGGCGGTATTTGTCCGGACCGAAAAGATTGAAAAAGGGTAAAAGGAATTTGTAGATTTTTTCACTGTAAATAATTAGGTAAGAGGAGCAGAAAATAGTCGTTATTGCCACAATCGTAAAGATCGGTACGATGTTTTCATCCAGCTTGGTTACTTGGCTGCCGGTAAAAAGAACAACAAAACCGAATTCGCTGACCTGGGCGGCGGTCAAGCCGGCCATAAAGCTGTTGCGCCGGGTGAACTTTAGGAAACGGAATAGAAGATATAGGATTAGTGGATTGCCGATTAAGATAAAAAGTGAAAGAACCAGGCCGGGAATCCAGATGGCGGAGAGATTGCCCATTGCCATTTCACTGCCCAAAACGATAAAGAAAAGAACCAGGAAAAAATCACGCAAGGGCTTGATGCGGCTCGCGATCTCCAGCTGATAGGGCGAGGAGCTAAGGGATATGCCGGCGATGATAGCGCCGATTTCGATGGAAAATCCGAGGTAGTATAAAAAGCTGGCTAAGCTGAAACACCAGCTGATCGTAAAAATAAAAAGTAGTTCGCTTGAATTGGATATTTTATTTAAAAATTTCGGTAAAAGATATTTTGAAATTAAAATAATTACGACAAGGGCCAGTAGTCCCCGGAAAACAAGCGTTAAAAAAGAATCGGCAAAGCCGTTGCCGTCTTTCATAATGCCGATTGCAATCATGATGATAACAGCGATTATATCCTGGACCAGCATCAGCCCGATCGTATGTCGTCCGTAAACGGTTTCCGTTTCTTTCTTGTCTGACAAAAGTTTCATGATAATGATCGTACTGGAAAAGGTGATAGATATTGCCAGATAGACCGCCGAACTAAAAGAAAAATCCATGAGCAAAAGCACCAAGACGCCGATGAGCGAAGTAAACAACACTTGCCCGATGCCGCTGACAAAAGAAGCACGCCCGATGCTTTTCAAGTGTTTAAAATTCAAGTTCAGGCCGATAATAAACAAAAGTAGAACCACTCCAAATTGCGCGAATACTTCGTAGGTATGTTTGTCGCCATGCAAAAAATTAAAAAACATCGGTCCGGCAATAATGCCAGCCGTGATATAGGCAATAATAAGCGGTTGGCGCAAGAGACGGATGAAAAATGCGATAGTAACCGTCATTGCCATTAAAATGCTGATTTGAAAAAAAATGTTGTCCATTTTGACTTAAAGTTAGATAATAATTAGTTTTTGTCATTTCGTAGCGAAGCGGAGAAATCCCTTAACTGTGAAAATGACAAAGATAAGGGATTTCTCCATTCGCTATCGCTCATTGCGAAATGACAAAAATTGTTTTTTTAAACTTGATATTTATTTTAAATATCAACAATCTACCCAAGCAGGACTGTTGCAAGTCCCAAAAATACCAAGAATCCCAAGACGTCGGTGGCGGTTGTTATGAATATGGTAGCGGAAGAGGCCGGGTCTTTGCCGAGTTTTTTCATTATCAGGGGGACGATAGTGCCGAAGAGAGCGGCAACGACCAGATTGTTTATCATTGCAAGCGCCAAAATCAGGCCGATCTTCCAATCATTGTCTTTTATATATACGATACTAATAATGATTACGCCATTGATTAATCCATTGATAAAACCGGAGCCAAGTTCGCTCCGCAAAGTGCGCCACATTGTTTTTAGGTCAATCTGTTTCAGGGTTATGCCACGTACCATGATCGCCATTGTCTGTGTGCCGGCATTACCGCCCATGCCGGCAACAATCGGCATATATACGGCCAAGAGAACAAATTTTGAAATGGTTTCATCAAATAGGCCGACAGTAAAAGCGGCCAGAAAGGCTGTGCCTAGGTTTATTATCAGCCATTTGTAGCGATAGCGAACTTTATTTTTGATAGAATCATAGACTGATTCTTCGTCATGGACACCGGCGAAGTCGTAAAGAGACGAAGCTTCTTTTTCGTGGAGAATTTTCAAGACATCGTCTGAGTAGATCGCGCCGAGAACATTGTCTCTGTCTCCGAGAACGACTATTTTGTTGTGCGGATATTTGCGGAAAATATCAATAATCTCTTCGGTGTCAGCTGTGTATTTTATGGTTTTTATTTTTTTGACATATTTTGCCGCCTTTTCCCGGGCGCCGCTAAATCCAAGCTCATGTACCGGCAGATAGCCTGCTAAAACACCGTTATCCATTGCCAAAATCAGCGGAGTTTTTCCGGTTCTTTTTTCATGGATTTTTACTTGTTTAGCAACAGAGGCGATACTGTCGTTTTGATTTATATGGATGTAATTGATATCCATTAATCCGGCCGCTGTGTCCGGATCAAATTTAAGCAACAGGGATATGCCATTTCGCAATTGCTCGTTTAATTTGGCAATAATTAATTTGCTCCTGTGCTCCGGCAAAAGTTGGAGAATATCAGTCGCTTCATCCGGATCAAGGCGTTCGACAATTTCCACCAGTTCCGCGTCGCTTAGTTTGGTTGCCAACTCTTTTTGCACATACTTGCTAAGATGTTTAATCGTCTCGCTTTTTTGCTGTAGATTCAGGCTATTAAAAATTCCCATTCTCTTTTTAGGATAATAGGAAATCTGATGGCTGATTTTTTCAATTTGATAATTATTTTGCATGGGTTTTTCTATGGGTTTATTATAACATGAAATGCTGTGAGCTTGCAATTGACTTTTTGTGTGGATTATAGTAGTATAAAAAATCGTTTAAGAAACGATGTTCATTACAAATAAACTGATGTTTTATATATAAAGATTAATGTAAAATAAGACGAAATAAGGAGGCAAACATGAGTAAAATCGTAATTCTTGGAACCCAGTTAGGCGCACCGCAAATTATGAATGAACTTTATTCGCAGATAAATTCAAACTTAGCAGAATGGATAAGTCAAATCGATACAACCTCTTTAATCAAAGAATGCGCCCAAAATGCCTTAAGCCGGCTTGGCAAAATAAAAGGGATTAGAAAAGACACCACTATTAGTGATTACAATGGTAATTCTTATAATGGTGAGCTTATCGGTTCCTTAAAGACAAATGAGTTGCCAAATGGACTCGGAGTGAAAATAAACAGAGAGGGTGCAATAGAATTTGTTGCCGATGAATACCGGGTAGAATGGAAAAAAGAAATTGGCCGTTTGCGAGAATTTTTTGTTCGCGCATTTCGGGCAGAAGCATATAAATCCATCCTAACAATCTATGAATACAATGTCGAAATATTAGCCACGGTTGCCGATGATGGAGAATTGTTTTTTGATGTTGAAGGAGTTCAATTATGAAGAAAATTAAAATAACAATTGGAAAGGGCGAGGATGTTTTGGATTTTGAAGGCTTTGTCGGGCAAGAATGCTCGGATGAAGAAAATAAGATTAGACAATTTTTGGGAAGAATGGGGGTGCAAAATCATGTCAAATACAGCGACAACAAAAGAGAAGCAGAGACTGATGGAGGCTTTGAAAGAATCATCCAATAATATGGCAGAAAAAAAGCCGCAATTTATCAGTATTCAAATCGGTAAAGGCGACGTCATATCCGACTATTCGCATAACGATGATTATAAGCCTATGCTGGCATTTCTCTCCGCAATCGGTATAAAACCGGATGTTCGGACGGAAAGTTGGTGCGGATAAAAAAGGGGGGGGTATATGATTGAAATAACTTGTGCAAGTAAAGACATAATTAAAGTTGATGAAAAAAGACAATTTCACGGATTTAAAGGCGGTGACATTTATTTGAATATTAATGAAAACAGTAGTTGGTTTGATTTGATTTGTTATATGGCTGGTTTTGATGGTGATGATAATTACTGGAGTAAACCACTCAATACAGATTATGACTATAGGTTTTATGCTAAATTTTATTGTGCTTTATTGGAGCGTCCTGGAATGCGTTTTAAAGTAAATGAATGTTTATTTTTGCTGGGATTTGGAGAAGTAAAAATTTTAATGATTGATCCGAATACCGAAAAGTATTATGTTTCAAATCCGAAAATGGTAGTGGTTGACAAAAGTATTGATTTTACTAAAGCAGAATGGTGTCCACCTGACTATAAAACAGACCAACCTTGCGGAAAATGGTATTCTGAAACTGAACTATTGGAATTGGTTGAACAGAAAAAGCAGTTGCCGGATAAAGAGGAAAATATTGAAATGACGGAGAAAAAAACATTAATCAAATATTGCGAATCGAAATGCGGTGCAAGCGAATGGTTTAAGCAGTTTTCACTTTGCTTTAAGGCCGGCATTGCTCATCTTTTTATCCTTTGGGGAAATGTTTATGATTTTCAAAGGAATATAAGAGGTGAATATGTGTCTTTCCGCCGGTATTTGGAAGATGTATTTGCGCAAAGGGATATGGTTATGTTTTATTCTTTGTCGTCCGGATTGCAGTTTGCGAGCGAAGAAATGGAGAAGCTGTTTCGTTCTCGTTTTTTGGGAACAGGCGCCGTGTCGACGGGTAATACAACTGGAATGTCTGAGGCGGAGAAAAAAGCAATAGAGCTTAAACAGGTTTAGGCTTTACGGGCGCCTTTATCGCAGATTGTCGGGGAAACGCCGGAAAAAGTATTTCGGTTTTTGGAAAAGATTTTAATAGATACAAAAGACAATCATTTGCGTGTAGCCTTGATAGTGAATTTTGCCCAGAATGTCGCCCCGAATAATATTACGGCACATAATGTCGGAGATCGAATCTCAGTTGAGATTTTGGAGCGTTGGGCAAAAGATGAGAGAATTAGGAAAGCGGGAAATGTTGTCGTTCTAGTCACACCATTGCTTGCGAGTTTGGCAGAAGGAGTAAAATCGCAAAACGGTGAGGCTTGCGCCATCCGTATTCCAAGACCAAACGAAGAAGAAAGAATAGAACGTTGGGAGTACAATAGAAGTTTGAACGGCGTCCAATTTGACAAAGACCTTGGCTCTGAACTTTTGGGGCGCATTACGAATGGGCTGTCGTTAAAGCAGATTGATGGCATATATCTTTTGGCCAAGGAGCAGAGAGTTGCAATTACCCTTGGTTTGATCAAAGAAAAAAAACAAGAGATATTGGAAACAGAATTCGGCGATCGGCTTAAAGTTAAATGCCCGAAGTGGGGACTTGATTATTTCGGCGGCAAAGAATACCTGAAGCGCTGGGGAAAAGAAATTAATGATAATATTGTCAGAGGCACGTGGCGGCGAGTTCCCATGGGGGTGATTGCGTCCGGACCGCCCGGCACCGGCAAGACATTCTTTTTTGAGTGCTTGGCTTTTGAGTGCGGTTTCAATTTTGTTGAAATCACCAATCCGCGCAGTATGTGGGTTGGACAGTCCGAAGAAATTCAAGAAAAGATTTTTGCGGCGCTGGACGACCTTTCACCGGTTATCGTTGTCGAGGACGAAGCGGACCAGAGCGAAACTTCGCGCGACGCCCCAAGCGGCGACTCAGGCGTATCAAATCGGCTTAGACAGATGAAGTTCAAGTTTACTTCTGACCCGGCAAGAAGAGGGAAAGTAGTCTGGGTGCGAATTTCAAATCGTCCCGATTTGATTGATAGCGCCTATAAACGTGAAGGCAGAAGTGATGATACGATTCCTTTTCTTATGCCGAATGCGGATGAATATGCAGATATTTTCAAAGTCATGTTTGCCCGCTACGAGATTCAGACCGATATCAAAGATTTCGCGCTTTTCGCCAAGACAGTGGCCGCAAAATACTATTGCACCGGAGCGAGCGTTGAGTGGATGGTATTGGAGGCTGACAAATATGCCGGCAGAGACGGCGCTGACAAGGTGAAAGATAAACATCTTGAAATGGCGCTTTCTGACTGGGAAATGAAAAACAATCCACAGGAAGTTGATCGTCAGATTATGCTTGCGATAGAGGGTTCGTCAAAAAGACTTCGCCCGGACAATTGGGAGGAGGTACTCAGAGATGTAAAATCCAGGCTCTATGGAGAGCAAGTTTCTGAACAAAGCCTCGCTATATTTCCTGGTCTTGAAAAACGCAAAGTATCAGTTTAAAATTTTAATCCCTGCCAAAATTGCAAAAACAATTTTGGCAGGGCTCTTTCTTGAGTATCTGTTATAGATAACCGGTATTCAAGCAAGAGCTGTACATTATAATTAAATATTAAAAAATTATAAGAAGGAGGGAATGTGAGAAAATATAAGAAAGGTGATAAAGTCAGAATTATTGATAAAAGGGATGAAATAGTATCTGACGTATGTTTTGTTGAAGATATGATTAAGTTCATAGGTATGGAGGTTGAAATCACTGAATTCGCTGGAATAAATTATAGAGTAAACGGAAATACGTTTATTTGGGCTGATCAGTGGTTCGAAGAAATTGTTTCAGAAAACATAACGGTTGAAACCGTTCAGCCTGAACCAGAAAAAAGGATCGCAAAGGTTGAAAAAAAAGAAATACCGCTTGTTTTAAAAATTCTTATAACAGAATTAAAAACAAAATGGGCACTGGGTTTATATGCGGTTTTTTTACCGCATAAATTTAGATTTAATCGCGGTAAAGACTTTTTTAGTGTTGCGGATGAAAAAGAATTCAGTTTTTATGTTGAATATCGAAATGATATCGGAGCGGAAGAATGTTTGCGTTTATTCGGCGTCGCGCTTTATCATCTGATATCCGGCAAATCCGAATATACGCATGAATGTTTTTTGTTTGATGGTTACCGCTATCCGCTTGATTCTGATCTTTGGCCGACAATATCACTACTTCTCAAGGGGGAAGCAAAAGATCTGGATGAAATTGAAAAGATGATTGAAGCGATTAATCCAGACGACATCAAAGTCAATGTCCCTTCGGTTCCCACAGTCAACGTTGTTACCATAAAGAATAGAAACGCGGATGATATTATTCGCGAATTAGCAAGCGAAAACATCAAAATTATCAGCCATAAACAAGTTGCTGATATATGGGGATTAGTTTTTCCGGAAAATGTTCAAATACGATATTCCGAAGCAAGTTTACATGAATCGATTGAAGCCAACGCTAATGGTGAACAATGGGCATTGGGGTATTACTCCGGCCAGAATCCGAGGCAGATGAGGCAGGAGATTGGCACCGGATCACGGGATTTCTACAACAATGACTGGTGGCTCGCCAACAAGGAGGATTTTTGGGCAACCAAGACCAACATCGAACCCGGCTACTATCTCTTGAACTTCAACGGAAAATTTGCGGATAAGAACTATTATACCCAGGAGCGTTTTATCAGAGAACTCGGTCCTGTCTACAAGAGGTGCCATGAATTCGTAGTAAGTGAGACGGTATTATCGAACTACCGTGTTTGCAATAAGGAAAGACTGCTTGAGAGATGGTGTCACTGGGGAGAGGAAATTGATTCGGACCGTCGCCGTGTGACGGTCGGCGGCTTCGACTCGGACGGATTACGTGTCGGCGGCGAGTTTTGCGCGCGCTCTTATGATATCCTCCGTGTCGTCATCGCCCGGAAGTTTGATTTTTAAACATTTGATTCCGTTCAGAATCAGGAAAAAACACAGCCTCGGATTGGATATAACCAGTTCGGGGCTTTTTATTTTGTATAAGTCCTTGCCATTATCCCCACACATGATAAAATTAAACCAAATGAACAGCTTAAGTAAAAAAATATTGATCACAACATTTATTATTTCGTCTTTTTTGGTTGGATTATTTTTTGTAATAAAAAATGCAAGTAAATCCGCATTGACCTTGCAACGCAACGTCTCTGTGCCGGATAATACCATCGAAACATCCAAAACCGCAGTATCCGAAATTACCGATGATAAAAAAGATATTAAACAAAACCCTTTTCCGGAAAATGTTGATAACCAGCCGGCGCGTTTTTTGTTTTTTGGCGATGTCATGCTGGATCGTCATATCAAAGAGCGTTATGGGAAAGATTTTGCCGTGCTTTTAAATAAGCTAAAAGAAACTGATGCGGATTTTTTTAAAGGCTATGATCTGGTCGCGGCAAATTTGGAAGGCGCGGTTATGGAAGGCGGCGCGCATTATCCACCGGTAAATGCTTATGATTTTTCGTTTTCGCCCGAGAGTGTAAGGGATTTTAGCGGTGATATTTTTAATTTTTTTAATATTGCGAATAATCACATTCTGGATCAAGGACAGGCTGGATTTTTGGAAACGGGTAAAAATTTAGATAAGCTGGGAATTGGCTATTCCGGATGTCCGGACGGCAAGGTTGGCGAATGTACTCTAAAAATTATCGATGTCGCTGATGTCAAGACGGCGATGATCGGACTTAGCATCGTGTTTCAAAATGTTCCGAAAGAGGAGTTGAAAAAAATTCTGGTAAATGCTGAAGCAGAGAGCGATTTTGTTATTGTAAACATTCATTGGGGGACGGAATATGGACATGTTGCCGGTAAAAGCCAAGTCGAGTTTGCGCATTATTTAATTGATAATGGTGTTGACTTGATAATCGGACATCATCCGCATGTTATTCAGGGCATAGAAAAATATCAGGACAAACTGATTTTTTATTCTTTGGGTAATTTTATTTTTGATCAGTACTTTAGCCCGGACACGCAAGAAGGCTTTGGCGTGGGCGTGGATTATGATTTGGAAAAAATTACTTATGAATTAATCCCATACCAATCAAAAATCGGCATCCCGGATTTATTGCAAAAAGACGCAAAAGCGGCGCTACTTAAAAAGATTGCGGATTGGTCGGACGGGGATGAGGGATTTAAGGATGAGATTAGGGCAGGGGAGATAAAAAATTTTTAAAATAATGGTTCTTTAGACAATTTTATGGTTAAAATATTTTGTCATTCCCGACACTCCATTGCCCCGCAGGGAATAGATATTAAATGATCGGGAATCTCGGTGTTAAAATAATAAAATTAGGATATGATAAAATGGTTTTATAACAAACATGCAGTAAAAATATTTCGTTATTGTTCAACCAAGATTCCCGCCTACGCGGGAATGACAAATAAAGTAAAAACGTTTAATATTTACCCACAGAATTGTCTAAAGAACCAAAATAATTAATAATATTTTTTCTGGAACTATCATTATTTGTATGATAGTATGTTATTATAATTATTTAGTTTAAATCTATGTCCCACGAAATCGAAGCAGATTATCAAGAAGATTATCACAATGAAGACAAGCATTGTCCGCTGTGCCAGTGTTATCAAGACGGATATTGTTCGGAGCTGGAGCAGGAAGTCTCTTTAACCGGGAATTGTGATTTTTTTTCTTCAAGAGATTAATATTTTTTGTCATTCCCGTACCCCTCTGGGCATAAACTCCGGCGGGAATCCAGATTAGAGCAGTAAACCCTGGATTCCCGCCTTCGCGGGAATGACAAAAAAATGAAAAACAATTTTATAAAACATGATAAAACATAAAAAAGGTCAAACAGTCCACGGCTGGAAAATTAAGCAGGTCAAATATCTGTCTGATTTAAAATTGGAATTTGTGGAACTTGCGCATATTGCTACTGGCGCGAAATACGTGCATATTGATCGCGCGGATAGCGAGAATGTTTTTTGCGTGGCTTTCAAAACTATACCCGAAGATTCCAGTGGCATCGCGCATATTTTGGAGCATACGGTTTTGACTGGTTCTAGAAATTACCCGGTGCGTGATCCGTTTTTTTCCATGATCAGGCGTAGCTTGAATACTTTTATGAATGCTTTTACCGGCAATGACTGGACCGCCTATCCCTTTGCAACCGAAAATAAAAAAGATTTTTATAATCTGATGTCTGTGTACCTAGACGCGGCTTTTTATCCGACCCTGTCCGAGCTTAATTTTAAGCAAGAGGGCATTCGTTTGGAACTTGAAGGGGGCGAACTCAAATACAAGGGTGTTGTCTATAATGAAATGAAAGGCTCGCTTTCCAGCCCGGAGAGAATAATGGAAGAGGCGATTACGAGCTCTTTGTTTCCGGGTTCAAACTACCGCTTTAATTCCGGAGGCGATCCGAAAATAATTCCCAGTCTGACTCATGCGGATCTAAAAAGATTTCACGCGCGATATTACCATCCCAGCAATGCGTTTTTTTATAGCTATGGTGATTTGCCCTTGGCCGCTCATCTGAAAGTATTGCATGCCAAAGTAATGAAAAATTTTTCTGCTTTGAAAATCGATTCAAAGGTCAAGTCGGAACCGCGCTGGAAAAAATCAAAAACAGCCGTTTATCAATATCCGGTTGATTCGGAAACGGATACGAGCCGCAAATATCACGCGCTTGTAAGCTGGCTGGTTTCGCCGGTAATGGATGCGGAAGAGGTTTTGGTATTGGAGCTTTTGGAAGATATTTTGCTGGATAACCCGGCATCGCCTTTGCGCCGGGTATTAATGGAATCCGGTTTGGGGAGCGATTTGGCAGAGGCAAGCGGATATAATGCGGAGCTGAAAGACGGAATTTTTTCAGTTGGGCTGAAAGATGTTTCTAAGCACAAAATAGCGGAAATTAAAAAAATCATTTTTTCAGTTTTGAAAAAATTGACAAAGACCGGCATTAGCGCAGAAGCGATAAACTCGTCTTTGCAGAAATTGGAAATTACGCACAACGAGGTGGTGAACAGCCCTTATCCTTATGGCCTAAAGCTTTGGTTCCGTTTTATTATTCCGTATATCCACGGCGGCAATCCGCTTTCGGCTTTGTATTTTACCAAAGATATCAAGGCGTTGCGAAAAAAACTTAAACAGAAAAATTTTTTGGAAAAAAAGATTTTTAAATATTTTCTAACAAACAAACATTCGGCCTTGTTAATTTTGGAGCCGGATAAAACTATGCAGGCCAAAGAAGAGAAACAAGAAAAAGAAAGCTTGGCAAAAATACAAAGCCGTTTAAGCGTGGAAGAAATTGAACAGATAAAAAAAGATTCGCAGAAATTAAAAGAACTGCAAGAAACAAAGGAAGATTTGAGCTGCTTGCCAAGTCTTGGCAGAGCTGATATTCCATTGAAAATAAAAAAAATCATAGCAGACAAAAAATACAGCAATCAGTACGTAATAAGCTATACTGCAAAAACCAACGGTATTTTTTATTGGTCAGCCATCTTTCCAATCGATTCCTTGTCTAACGAGGAGCTTGCTTTGGTTCCGCTTTTTTGTCATGTATTACCGCTCCTAGGGACAAAACAAAAGAATTACTTAGTTTTGGCGGAAGCAATCAGCGCGCTGACCGGCGGTGTTAGTGTTTTTTTTCAAACCGCTTCAGATCGTACGGAAAACCGCAGTAAAGCGTATATAATCGTTTCGGCAAAATGTTTGAATACCAATATTAAAAAGACGCAAAGTCTTTGCCAAGAAATAATGGCAGAATTTGATTTTTCCGATATCCATAACTTGAAAAAATTTGTTTGCGAATATCGCTCCGGTCTGGAAACCGGCATAGTTGAAGAAGGGCATATTTTGGCTGCCAGCCTGGCTGCCAAAAATCTTTCCACAGTTTCGGCCTTAAAAGAAATGTGGGGCGGTTTAAGTCAGTATGAAATAATAAAAAAAATAACTGAAAAACTGGACGAAAAAGAGCTGAAAGATTTGTCTGATAAATTAAGTAAAATCGGGAAAAAGTTATTTGCAAAAGAAAAAGGCAAAATATTAAATATTGGTGAAGAAAAAGCTCTGAGTTTAACAAAAAATGAGTTTGGGAATTTTTCGGAGCTTAGCTCCGAAAAATTAGATATAAACAATATTATTAAACTAGACAAGAAAAAACAAAAAACCGGCCGTTATTTAGCTACTGCCGTTTCTTTTGTGTCTGCCTGTTTCAAAGTGGTTCCACAAAATCATCCGGATTCTGCCAAGCTATCGGTACTGAGCAAAGTTTTGAGCCGTCAATATCTGCACAATGAATTGCGAGAAAAAGGCGGGGCGTATGGAGGATTTTCCCGCTATGACAAAAGCGAAGGCATTTTTAGTTTTGGCTCTTACCGGGATCCGCATATTCTGAATACTTTAAACGTATATTCCGGGGCAAAAAAATATGTTTTGAATTATGCTTTTTCCAAAAAAGAAATCGAAGAAGCGATTTTGCAGGTTTGTTCCGAACTGGACCGCCCAGCCAGCGAAGCCGAAGAAGCCAGGGGCGCGTTTTATCGTAAATTATATGGTATAAATGATAAAAATCGTCTGGATTTTAAAAAACAGGTTTTGCAGGTAACGGCAAAAGACCTAAAACAAGCGGCAAAAAAATATTTGAAAGACAATTGGCAAGATTATAGCATTGCCGTGATTTCTAATCGAGAAAAATTGGTTGAAACAAATGTTAAGTTAGGCAAAGATGGGCTAGAAATTAGCGCGGTTTAAAAAATATTTTAGGTATTAGTAATTAGAAATTAGAACTTTAATATTAATTACTTATCCACAGGATATCATCTTTGCAAATTATTTTAGAAGTGGTAAATTAAGGGTATAACAAATTAAAAATTGTAAAATAAGCGGATTAGCAAGGGCTTGACTTTGCTATATATAGTGGTATAATATAAATATACAGCACAAGATATAGTTATTACCGTAAAGAGTAGTAAAACACCTATTTATAACAGGCGAAACCAAAATTGGTAAGTTTTTAGGTGTTTTTTTGTTGCCTTTTTAATATATGAAGTGTCCAATTTGTTTATTTCAAGATACTAAAGTAGTTGATTCCCGCGTGGCGGTTGACGGTTTTTCGATTCGTCGTCGGCGCGAATGTTTGAAGTGCGGTTTTCGTTTTTCGACTTATGAAGAAATCGAATTGCTTGATTTGGTGATAGTAAAAAAAGACGGGCGCAAAGAGGCCTATGACAAGGAAAAAATGCTACGCGGATTAAAACGGTCGTTAGAGAAAAGAACGATTACGGACGACGAATTCAAAAAACTGGTTTCCGCGATTGAAATGGATTTGCAAGCTTTACGCAAAAGCGAAGTTGATTCCAGAGAGATTGGAAAAATCATAATGAAAGAGCTAAAAAAAGTCGACAAAGTCGCGTTTATCCGTTTTGCCAGTGTGTATGAATCTTTTGAAGATTTGGAAGATTTTCAAGAAGAACTAAATAAGCTTTTAAAAAATAAGAAAAATTAGTTATTCAAACAAGAAGTATTTGTAGTATTTGAATGTAATTTGTAGTATTCGCATTACAGTCGTATGGCTTATAATGCGAATACTACAAATTACATTCAAATACTACAAATATAAATTGATTAATTTATAACAACATCCTCATGCAAGACAACAAAATTCTCCAAATCAGAAAAAGAAAAGGGCAGATCGTCGATTTTGATCAGGCCAAAATTATCAAAGCGATTTACAAGGCAACCGAGGCCACAGGTAAGCCGGATGAGTATTTAGCAAAAAAGCTTACTGATCAAGTGGTAGAGGTTTTGAAGGAAAAATTCCATGAAAGAAGCATTCCGGCCGTAGAGGAGATTCAAGATATTGTGGAAGAGGTTTTAATCAGCAATAAACAGATCAAGGCGGCCAAATCATTTATTTTGTATCGTGACCAAAGGGCGCGTTTGCGCGACATGAAGAATATGGTTAATTCCATTGATATCATGGAAGACTATCTCAAGCAATCAGACTGGCGCGTCAAAGAAAATTCGAACATGAGCTATAGCTTGCAAGGACTTAACAATCATTTAGCTTCGATTATATCTTCAAACTATTGGCTTTCCAAAGTATATACCGCAGACATCCGCAATGCCCATCAAAACGGCGATATCCATATCCATGATTTACAGCTATTGGCGCCCTATTGCGCGGGCTGGGATTTGAAAGATTTATTGTTGCAGGGTTTTACCGGCGTTTCCGGCAAGGTGGAATCAAAGCCACCAAAACATTTCCGAACAGCCTTGGGCCAGGTTATTAATTTTTTCTATACGCTCCAAGGCGAGGTAGCTGGCGCGGAAGCATTTTCCAGTTTTGATACATACCTTGCGCCTTTTATCCGTTATGACAAGCTGAACCACAACGAAGTCAAGCAATGCATTCAAGAATTTTTATTCAATATCAATGTACCGACCAGAGTGGGTTTTCAAACCCCGTTTACCAATATCACTATGGACCTGGTGCCATCCGGTCAGACCAGTGAAGAGAACGTGATTATCGGCGGACAGGTGATGCCGGAAAAATATAAGGATTTTCAAAAAGAAATGGATATGCTGAATTTGGCTTTTGCCGAAGCCATGATGGAAGGGGACGCCAAGGGCAGAGTATTTACCTTTCCGATTCCGACTTACAATATTACCAAGGATTTTCAATGGGAGTCGCCGGTTGCTGAAAAGATTTTTGAAATGACCGCCAAGTATGGTATTCCGTATTTTTCAAATTTTATAAATTCCGACATGTCTCCGGAAGATGCACGTTCCATGTGCTGCCGCCTCCGCCTGGACAATCGCGAGCTGAAAAAACGCGGCGGCGGATTATTTGGCGCCAATCCCTTGACCGGATCAATCGGCGTGGTTACTATAAATCTGCCTCGTATCGGTTATTTGTCAAAAACCAAAGAAGAATTTTTTGATAGAATCAATGGCTTAATGTTAATTGCGCGTGATAGCCTAGAAACAAAACGTAAAGTCCTTGAAGAGTTAACTAATGGTGGACTTTACCCGTATGCCAAGCATTATTTAGCTAATATTCAATTGCGTTTTGGAAAATATTGGCAAAATCATTTTTCAACAATCGGGTTAATTGGTATGAATGAGGCAATGTTAAATTTTGTACCGATTGCCGAAGACATTACTACCAAAAAAGGTAAAGAATTCGCACTGGAGATATTAGATTTTATGCGTGAAAAGATAATGGATTTTCAAAATGAAACAAATAATTTATACAACCTGGAAGCAACACCGGGCGAAGGCACAACCAGACGTTTATCAAACCTTGACCGAGAAAAATATCCTGATATTATCGTAGCCAATCAAGAAGCAGTCAAGTCTGGAAACGCAACGCCTTATTACACCAATTCCACACAATTGCCAGTTAATTTTACCGATGATTTATTTGCCGCCTTGGATTTGCAAGACGATATCCAGACCAAATACACGGGCGGAACAGTACTGCACGCTTATTTGGGAGAGGCATTGCCATCGGCAGAGTCAGTCAGAAGATTGGTAAAAAACATTTCTTACAACTATCATTTGCCATATTTTACGATTACTCCGACTTTTTCCATCTGTCCCAAACACGGCTATATTGCCGGTGAACACTATTATTGCCCAAAATGCGATGCTGAAAATGGCTATGCGGACTCGGCAAAGTTTGAGGCAATTGAGGTCGGTGAAAAACAGGAAGCATTATTGATTACGACCTATCCAGATAAGAAGAATGATGATAAGATTGAGGAGGGAGTGGAAAGGGATTTGATTGAGATGATTGCAGGACTGTAGGCTTGTAGGCTTGTAGGCTGGTAGGACTGTAGGAAGTTAGAAGTAAAAAAATTTATTAAAATATTATAAAAATAAAAGAATTAGGTATTTAACGGGGAAAGTTGGGTATCTGATTCAAACAAAATGTATGAGCCCCATCATCAAACAGAGACAAGAGTGCGAAGTTTACAGTCGCGTTAACGGTTACTTAAGGCCGATTAAGCAATGGAACGACGCTAAGACATCGGAGCATAATAATCGGAAGATGTTTGTAATTAACAATGGCAGTTGTTGTAATTAAATAATTTGGATTATTCAGTTAATTAGTTGATTAGTTTATTAGGGAATCGGCGATAATATGCCCTAATTAACTAATCAACTAATTACTAATTAACAAATGAATATCGGCGGACTGCAAAAATTCAGCTTACTAGACTATCCTGACCATATATCGGCAATTATTTTTACCCAAGGCTGTAATTTTCGCTGTCATTTCTGCTATAACCCTATGCTTGTCTGGCCCCGAAAAGAGCTTGGCAAGTTCAATATAAAACCGTCTGCCAAAGCAGGCGAGAAGATCGAAAAGGTTGATCCGGAGATTACCGAGGATGACCTTTTTGATTTTCTGGAAAAAAGGCAAAAAAAGCTTGATGCCGTCGTTATTAGCGGCGGTGAACCGACAATCCACGCGGATTTGCCGGAAATGATCGAGCGCATAAAGGCACTTGGCTTCAAGGTTAAGCTTGATACGAACGGCACAAATCCAAGAATGTTAAAAGCGCTTATCGCAAAAAAGTTGCTTGATTATATCGCAATGGATATAAAAGGCGGGCTAAGCAATTACGATCTGATAACCGAAGTCCAGCCCAATATTCGTGATATTAAAAAAAGTATAAAACAGATTATGGAAAGCGACTTGCCGTATGAATTCCGGACAACGGTCGTGCCGGAATTGGTTGGTAAAAAAGACATAGAAGAAACCGGAAAAATAATCGCCGGCGCGCGGAAGTGGTATTTGCAGGGATTTAAATCCAATATGGATTTATTAAATGACCGTTTCAAAAACGTGGCAGGGTTTACGGCGCAGGATATGGAGAGAATGCGGAAGATTGGGGCGGAGTATGTGGAGTATTGTGGGGTTAGGTAGGTTGTGATTTGAGGAAAACCACTTGTCATTCCCGCGAAGGCGGGAATCTCGGTAATAAAATAAAAAAAACAAGGAATTTATAAAAGTGTTTTTCAAACCATTTTACGGAAAAGTCATTTTATTAAATAGCACCAAGATTCCCGCCTTCGCGGGAATGACAAAGTGTAAATAGCTTTTACTGGGTTTATAACTAAGGCAAGAATTTATTATTTATTTTAAAATATGGATCTGCAAAATAATAATTCGCAATCTGAAATTAGTGAATTAAAAGAATTGATTGAAAAAAACATCAAGCTTTCGGAAGAGGTGCTTGAGATAAGTAAAAAAATAAACGGCTTTGTTTTTTGGCAAAGGATTTTTGGGGTTTTGAAAATTTTGATTATTTTTATCCCATTAATTTTGGGGGCGATTTTTTTGCCGCCTCTGCTCAAAGATGTATTTAATTCGTACAAGGAATTGCTTGGGTTAGGCGACACGGTTAATCTGGATAGTCTAAAAAATATGAATAATTCTTCGGCTCTAGACAATCTTCCGGCTGGCACAATGGACAAGATTCCGGATAGTGTAAAAAAATATCTTAAATAAAAAATAATGGATTTGGGAATTTTTGAAAAAAAAGTTTTGAAAAAATTGTTAGAAATTCCAAGTGGCAAGGTCAGTACTTATAAATTACTTGCGATAGCGGTAAAAAATCCAAAAGCCGTTAGAGCAGTTGGCAATGCTTTACATAAAAACCTGGATGCTCCGCGCGTTCCTTGTCATCGAATCGTGAAAAGCGACGGCGGTTTGGGCGGATATGGCGGGGGACAGACTAAAAAGATTAAATTGTTGGAAAGCGAAGGCGTGAAGGTTAAGAATGGTAGAGTTTTGGATTTTGAAAAAATAATTTTTAGATTTAAGTGAAAATGGCTAAACTGATTAGCTGTTTTTAATTTTTCTTATGTTTGCTAAAATAACGAAAGAATTAAATTCTCTAGCTAACAAAAATCAGGCGAAAATTCTGCATGGTTTTTTTAAGACGGGTCCAGAGCAGTATGGGGAAGGGGACATATTTCTTGGGATTAAAGTGCCGGCCCAAAGAATGGTTGCGTCCAAGTTCAAAAATCTTTCGCTGAAAGACGCAGAGGATCTTTTACACTCCAAGTATCATGAGCATCGTTTGACGGCTTTAATTATTTTGGTTAATCAATTTAAGGCCGGTGATGAAAAATTGCGTGAAAAAATTTATAAACTATATTTAAAAAACACCAGATGGATTAATAATTGGGATTTGGTTGATTTAAGCGCTCACTATATCATTGGTGCGTATTTGCTTGATAAGCCGCGCGATCTATTATATAAATTGGCAAAATCAAAAATGCTTTGGGAGCGGCGCATAGCGATTATTTCCACGTATGCCTTTATCCGCGCGTTTGATTTTAAGGATACGCTTAAATTATCCGAATTACTGCTTGGCGACAAAGAAGATTTAATGCACAAAGCAGTCGGCTGGATGCTTCGCGAGTTGGGCAAGAAATCCGCCATTGGTGAAAAAGAATTAACTTCATTTTTAGATAAATATGCACTGGCAATGTCGCGCACTTGTTTGCGTTATGCGATTGAGAGGTTGGATGAGGAGAAGAGGATTTATTATTTGAATTTGGGGAAGGGGCAGAGGCGCTAGTGTCCGGTTAAAATTCCAAAACCTAAATTTCCAGCATCAAATTTCATTCAATTAACAATTTCTTAGCACTCTTCTTTCTACCAAAAACTCATCTGTGGATTATCATCTATTTTTTTAAGCTTAAGGACGGTATTAAGGTTCAAGGATAATAAATCTATTAAATCTCTTCTGGTTAACAATACCTCCCTAATCATTCTGGTTAATTCCAAGAGTGATTTTTTAAACTTTGTTTGAAACTTTATATACGCCAATAGCAAATAATAAATCATAGCCACCCATATTTGCGTCATTACAGCGTTCTCGGAAGTGCCGAGAAATGTTTTGATTTTCAAATTTTGTTTGATCCATTTAAAAAATAATTCAATCTGCCAGCGTTGTTTGTAGATTTCGGCGATCTGAGTAGCGGACAGATCAAAATTATTGGTCAAATATTCATATTCTCTCTCATCTTTCTCGTGGTAATATCTAATCCTCCTCAATACCATATCTCCGTGATTCTGCATTGCCGTGTAATCGCCGTAGATTACTTGTTCATCCGCTAGGATGTTTTTAGCCAATGTTTTTGCAATATCATGCTGTCCGATAACAAACAAATTCTGGCTGATTTTTGTCCGCGATACAAAATACCATTTTTTCTCTTTAATTTCATCCCATAAATCATAATCGATATATGCCCTATCAAAAACAATCACGCTTTGTGGCGGTAAATTCAAATCCATTTCTTTCAGCGCTCTGACATCGGCGACTTTGCCATTAGTAATATTTAACAATTCCGGAACGGTAGTGCGATTATTTAAAAGGGTATGAATTTTTAATGCGCCTTTGGCGGTACGGAACTTGGCCCAGTCAAAAATATTCAAGCATAGTTCAATCGTGGTAGAATCAAAGGAATAAAGCGGGTTTTTAAAATCAAATTTGTTTTCCTCGGGAATGATTTCTTGAAATTGTCTTAATAGCGAATAGAATAATTTTTCAAATATCTGATAACTGCGCCGACTATTGGCATCCGCTAGGCTTGATCTGGCGACTGAACCTACGCCCAAATGATACCAGATATTTTTATTCAAGTTGAAACCGGTCTCAATCTCACGCAGGCTATCTTTGCCAGTAGCCTGGGCATATATCAATGCCACTAATTGATTCCACGTAGTCAAACGTTTCGTGTATTTATCGTTTTCGTGCTGTCCGACAAATTGATTGAATTTACAGCGAGGCAAGAAATTTAGCAATTGATTGAAAATTGTGTTAGTATAATTCATAGAAATAGCCTTTTAATTTAAGTTGAATGTTTGCTCGATACAAATATTATAACGTAAATTAGGGGCTTTTTCTATTTTTGGGGATATTTTAACCGGACACTAGTGACCCACGGTTGTTGGGCTTGACAGGATGGCCGTTTTCTGCTATACTACTTTGAATGCTAATTTTGGCGTAATTGTACATAAAACCCGCAAAGAAGGAGGATTTCCATGAGGATGAGAATATTTGCAGCACTTTTTATTACTTTCTTAACCATGGCTATTGGTTGCTCTGGTGTGAACAGTAGCGAACCTAAGTCGGTCACGGAGATGCAGGACTTTGCGTTCGTGAATACTCAAGTCTACACACAGAGCAGGGAGTACGTAGACGATATCACAATGTTGAATCAGTGGCTCCGTGCAAACCGTAGCAAAAAAGTTGTCTCGTTCTCCGGTGTGCTTGCATACCGTGAGGGCGTGAGCGGATACATCATCTATTTCGTATCAGGTGACAACTCACAACAGAAGTTCGCACGCATCAACCGAAGCGACCGAATGTCGCGCGAACCTGAGATAGCCGTTCATGGAATTCGTTCTTTGCAAGAATGGAAGAACGCTCACCCAAATGTGCGGATAATTTCTATTTCCACTGTGCCATCCTATAGTGGTGGTGTGAGGGAATTCACAATCTGCTATGAATAGTTCGTGATAATCTCGCGGATAACTCTCAATGCACCCCACTTAGTACGAAAGGAACGGTGGGTTTTTCTTTTCCAAAAAAAATTTCAAAAAGGGCTCAATAAAAAATGAAAAAATATTTTTGAATAAAATTTCATTTAACATCGCGATTATCTGAAGTTTCACGAAGTGAAATTTGGGTGAGGACTGCAAGTCCGAACCAGATAATCGCTGTTATGTGTTTTTTCTGCAAGAAAAAATGCCGATTGAAAGGAGACACAGTATGACGCAAGGCGGTGATATATACTATCTTTTTTCGCCACAATTCAAACAAGAATCCCTATGAACACAAAGCAATTCTCCGCATTTTGGACACTTCCATCTTTTTTGTTCGAATTTAACAAATTTTTTAATTTCAAATTTTTTAATATTCTCAAGATTCTCTAACATACTCATCTTATACTTTGTTCTGTATCTTTTATCAAGATTTTTTAATCTTGCGCAAGGAAATTTTTCACACTTGTCCGAACAAAAAAGCATTTTATTATTTTTGAGAATTTGGCAACTTTTTATTATACATTTTCTACAACCATCGGGTTTATTTTTATCAACTCCTCTACACCCAAGACATTTATTTTTTTCTCTAAGATATCCCAAACAAATTCCACAATTCATTCCACAGGGAGCAATTAGTTTAGGAATAATTTTATGCTTCGTGTTCATAGAAGGAAGAAGATAGTTTAGATGTCAATTTTTTATCTCGTTGTTTATATAATTATAATCTAATCTTGCATCTAAGAAAATTTGATTTTTTAAAATTTTTTATTGTAATTTATCAGGATATTTATTATTTAAAATACTAATTACATCATTTTCATTAAATTATTATAAGAAGAAAAGACTAAAATTTCTTGTAGTCGCATAAATTAGTTGTCTGATGATGCAAATATCTCACTCCTTATTGTAATTAAATTTCATCAAAATGTCAATCCCGAAAAAACCGAAAAAACCTCAGCCTGGCAAGAAGTAAAAATGCTTGACGGTTTTTTTATTTTTATTTTTTCCATTTTTTATGCTATAATCACTATATAATCATCTGCATAAATCCGCGTTTTAGCGAAGTAAAAAATGAAACAAACCCTAACTCCAAAACAAAAAAACAAAATCTACCTATATTCTGCCGGCGGGTTTATTTTTGTTTTGTTTTTGGTTTTGACAATGCTGGGCATTTATACTGTCAGTCGTCAATCACGTGACATCATCCGCTTGTCCGACCTTAGCCGTTTACAGACTGATTTACTAATGTTTTACAAAGAAAAAAATATTTATCCGGCCAGAGTACTAGTACGAAGCGAGGTAAAAAGAGCAGACGAATGCGAACGCAATCTGTGTTTAGACGAATATCCGCTTGACCCAAAAACAAATGAAAGATATGTTTATACACCTTGCCAGGATGTTGCTGGTGAATATTGCGAAGCAGGTTTTGAAGACGCAAAAGGATTTATAATCAATTACCGTTTGGAGATCGGGTCGGGGAGCGTGAAGAAGGGGGCGCATCGGGTGAAGGCGGGAGGGTTGGTTAATTAGAGATTAGGTACTTAGGTAATTAGGATATTAGGTACTTAGGTAATTAGGTAAAAAAATTCCTAAGTACCTAAGTACCTAAGTACCTAAAAAACCTCTCTAATAAAATTATCCAATGTATTACTACGCCCTATTTATATCTTTTATCGCCGGACTAGCAATCGGCTCTTTTTTGAATTGCCTAATCTGGCGCTTGCACGAAGAAAAAACTATCCTCGGCCGTTCAATGTGCACGAAGTGTAAAAAAATCATTGCTTGGTATGACAATATTCCGTTACTAAGCTTTATCATCCTCCGTGGCAAATGTCGACACTGCGGGGCGAAGATATCATGGCAGTACCCGGTGGTGGAGTTTTTTACTGCGGTTTTGTTTGTGATGGCGATGGTTGTGAATTTGAAATTTGTATTTTTTAATTTTTATTCAATTTTAAATTTTGAAACATCTCAATTTCTTACTTCTTACTTCTTCCTTCTAACTTTAAAATCCTGGTTCATAATCAGCGTAATGACAATCATCTTCATCTACGACCTAAAATGGTATTTGATACTTGATATTGTCACTTTGCCTGCCTGTGCAATAATATTTGCTTTAAATTTGGCTACCGGGCAAAATTGGCAAAATCTTCTGATTTCTGGTATAATAGGAGCAAGTTTCTTTTTAATCCAATTTGTGGTTTCCCGTGGTAAATGGATTGGTGGCGGTGATATTCGTCTCGGTTTGCTCATGGGTCTTACTCTTGGTTGGCCGATGGTATTGGTCGCGATATTTCTCGCATATATCATTGGCTCGATTGTCGGTATCTTTCTTTTGCTAACCAAAAAGAAAAGCCTGGGCTCGCAGATTCCTTTGGGTATATTTCTGGCGCCGGCAACGATTATTGTTTTGTTTTGGGGGGAGGTGATATTGCAGTGGTATTGGGGGGTATTGATGTAGGATTTATGATTTTAGATTTAGGATGTAATTAAAATTAAATCTTATATCATAAATCATTCATTATAAATTATTAAGGGATTTATTTTTTGGATGAAAAATAGTTTAAAGATTTTTTAAAAATAATTTTAATATGCAATATTTTTCAAAAATAAAAATTATCTTTCTTTTCATTCTAGTTATATTCGGCAGTTTTTTTGTTTTGCAAAATAGGGCGATAGCGAGTACGGACGATAATATCAAGGGCTGGGCATGGAATTCACTTTATGGATGGATTAGTTTTAATTCAACAGGATGCGATGCGGATTGTATCGGACTTGCGTGTACGTCGGACGGTACTCTTGGTTGCCCGGCTATTGGTACTAATTATCCGAATTATGGTGTAAAAGTTGATGAGACGACCGGTGATTTTTCTGGAAATGCCTGGAGTAGTAATTTGGGATGGATAAGTTTTGAGCGCTCTGTAACCGGAAATCCGCCAGAAGCGCCGTATAATACTGGTGCCATAAGCGACCCTATTGCAAAAATGAATACTAGTGATGATACTGTAACCGGCTGGGCAAAAATTCTTTCAATGGGGAATGACGGCTGGATTAGGTTTGATCATGGACTTGTCGGTACGGACGAGGTTAGCATTGATGTCGGCGGGACAGGCAAATTCAGCGGTTGGGCGTACAATAGCGGTTCGGTCGCGCCAGGTATAGGTTGGGTTAGTTTTAATTGTTCGAATTATTTTGTTTGCGACGGAGGGACAAATAATGGAACTATCTGTATGGACAATAGTGCTTGCACTGGCGGTGGAACGTGCAAAGATTCTTGTGAGATAAGTGAATATGGCGTTGAAATGACGAGTGTCATTCTCCCGCCATCCGGACCAAATGTCAGTGGTTGGGGTTGGAATTCGGGGGTAGGGTGGATTAGCTTTAATTCTAATGATTGTGATAATGACGGAATTAACTATCTTGGTAATCCGTCCGGATGTCCGGCAACGGCATATACTACTTATGGCACTAATATTGATCTAGGCACAGGTGAATTTTCCGGATATGCTTGGAATGAAAATGTCGGATGGATTAGTTTTAATCGGTGTGGAACGGATAAAGATTGCGGAACATCAGATGGTGACACAGGAAATCCACCAAATTCTCCGACAGATGATCCTGGTTCTGGATCTGGAATGATCGCAAAATTAGACACAGGGACTGGCGTTGTAACCGGCTGGGCAAAGATTCTTTCATTGGGGGATAATGGATGGATTAGATTTGATGACGATAACGAAACAACACTTCCAAATTATGGTGTTTTTTTGAGCGGTAATGTTTTTAGCGGTTGGGCATATAATGAAGGTGTCGGCGGGACAGGTATTGGATGGATAAGTTTTAATTGTTCAAATTATGCCAAGATTTGCAACGGAGGAAGTAACGCCGGCGCTATTTGCACGGTTGCTGGCGATTGTTCAGGCGGTACATGTGAAAATTTGTGCGATGTTTCGGATTATAAAGTTGTGTTGAATGGATCATTGAACGCTGTGCCGACAATTTCAAATATGACTGCGCCAAACATAGCAGTATGTTTAGCAAATGCGCTTCGCGCAAAATTAGATTGGAAATTTAATGACACTGATGGTGATATATTACAGTCTTATCAACTGTGGGTGAAAAAAGCGTCTGACAATAACACTGTTTTTTATTCCGGTGTTTGTAATAGCGCGACCGCAAATTGTGCAAATTGCGTAGGTTGGACAGACGGAGACACATGTTCCTTTACGCTTAATGCCTCACATGGGTTAGTTTATAATACTTCTTATAAATGGGAAGTAATAGTTACTGATGACAAAGGCGGTAGTTCTATGGTTACACCGTATAATAGCCCAACAGATTCTCCAAATGTTTTATTTGTTGATGATGGCAACCCCCTAACATTCACAACATTTGAAAATGAATTTCCAACATCCGCCATAACTCACTTACCCTTGGAAATAAACGCCGGACAAGATATTCAATTTATGAGTGGTGCTAAATATTTTGATGGTTCTTCATATGTGAATTGTGATGCTAATTGCACCTATTTTTGGGAAGAAATATCTGGTTTAAATGCAAATATCGCAACTGATGATGAAATTGATACGATAATTAATTTTAACACTGCTATGGATAGTACTATTCAATTTACGGTCACTGACACAACCACTGGTTATTCATGCTCTGGAACCAAATCCTCTGATGTCATGCAAAAACTTCCGAAATGGATTGAGACTAAGAAATAATTTTTGGACTAAACAAAATTTTTTTTGAATAAAAAAATCGGCCGGTGTTTTTAGCCGGCCGGTTTTTTAGAAAGTCTGAACCACTGATTAGCACAGATTTACGCTGATTTCACTGATTGTTGTTTTTATTAGTTTAGAGATAATTCAAGTAATAATTTATAATCATGGTTTACAGTATTATATTTTAAAAATATTTTCAGCGTAATCATGCGTAAATCAGCGCTAATCAGCGGTTCAGGCAAGAAAATAATGTCAAATATAAAAAATAATTCATCCGGCTTCACCTTGGTCGAGCTTGTGGTCAGCGTCGCAATCATCGCGATCATCTCCACCATGGCTGTGACAAACTTCAAAGGCCATGACAAAAAAACCAAAGTAGATCTAGCCGCCTACAAACTCGCCAGCGATATCCGCAAAGCACAGAGTTTTGCTTTGAGTATGAAGGAAGACGGCGGAAGTGTACCCCTTGGGGGATGGGGTTTATTTTTAAGAGATAATCCGGGTAACAATGATGGTTTTTATTTTTTTAAAGATACTGACGGAGATCATAAAAGAGATAATGGAGAAGACTATGGTGAAAAAATTTTGTTTCTTAATGATATTTTTATGAAAAATGGAGAAATGAAGTTGGATGGAACTGCAAAGAATTCGCTGTATATATCTTTTGAACCGCCAAATCCAAATACTTGGCTTTGTGATAATTCAGGTGTTTGTACTTCTGGTACGGAAGCAATTTTAACTTTGACTAATTCAGACAGCACGCACGAAAGAACTATAAAAATAAATAAATTCGGCCTAATTGATGTTGAATGAAGAAATTTGCGATTTACGATTTTCGAATGGCGAATGAAATAATTCGGAAATCGGCAATCGAAAATCAAAACCCCATGATTTTAAAAAAACTAAAACAATCCCCCGGCTTCTCAATAATTGAAGCCTCCATCGTAATGGCAGTGGTCAGTATCGGCCTTTTGGGTGTTTTTTCTTTGGTGATGCAGAATATCCAGGTACAAAGAGGCAATAAAAATATGCTTGTCGCATCCATGCTCGCGCAAGAAGGCATTGAGATGGTCCGCAATGTGCGGGATGAGAATTGGTTAGTGGATCCGACTAATTGGGACATTGGTATTGCTGATGGTGCAGACTTTGATTTTAAAATAGATACCGATGGTATAATTGATATCGACGATGCAAGTCCTGCGAATATTACTGACAGTGATAACGCTAGACTTTTTTTAGACAGTGTAACTAATTTTTATACACATACTTCGACTGGTAACATTCCGACACAATATTATCGTTTGATTACGGCAACACCAGGAGGAGATCTGAATTCTGACGGAGAAGACGATTACTATAAAATAAAATCCCACGTTCAATGGCAAGACAGAGGTGTGTTAAAAGACTATATCGCGGAAACTTATTTGTATGATTGGAAATAAAAAAAATCATATAACATAAATCAAAAATCATAAATCACCAAATGCAAAAAAAACCAATCAAAACCCAAACCGGCACATCACTTATCGAGATCATGCTCACTATCAGTATTTTTATTATTTTGGGAGCTTTGACATTGAATATTTTTAAGTCAACCGTCGAAGCGCAAAAAAGCGCGATTGCCGGACAGAATACACAAGAAAATCTCCGCTATTTATTTGAGATTATGAGCAAGGAAATTCGGAGCGCGATTATCATGAATAAGGATTGTAATGGCGCGTCCGATAAAGAAATTTATTTTACAACAGGCACCGGTGTTAATGGGCATTTATTTTTTAAAAATAAAGAAGGCCAATGTGTAGAATACTATTTGAATAATAATAAATTGGAAATTAAACGCGATGCAGATGTTTTACCGGTTACCCCAAACGATATTGAAATAACTAAACTAGATTTTGTGGTAACCGATAATGTTAATAATCCTTCACCACCGCGTACGATCCAATCCCGTGTCACCATAAAAATCGAAACCGAAGCGGTGAATGCCGGTTCGCATAGTCAGCCTACTGTTATGCAGACAACGGTTTCTTCGCGACATTATGAGTGACTTGACAATTTATACAATATTTTATATAATATACTTATTGATTTATTGGATAAAAAATATAACAGATATATCAAAATATCGAGTAGATTAATAAATTATTTAATATTGGCTAATTTTTATGAAAATAATTGAACGAAAAATATTTGAATTATTAAAAAAACACCTTAATTCAAAAGAAATTTCGCTAATAACGGGTCCAAGACAATCGGGAAAAACTACTTTAATGTTGGAATTAAAAAGTTTTCTTGAAAAAAAAGGTGAAAATGTAGCTTTTTTTAATTTTGATTTTGAGTCAGATAAAATTTTTCTAGAATCCCAAAATAAACTTTTAGAAAAAATAAGATTGGAATTTGGGGGAAAAAGCGGTTATGTTTTTATTGATGAAATCCAAAGGAAAGAAAATGCCGGATTATTTTTGAAAGGCATCTATGACATGAACTTGCCATATAAATTTATCGTGTCCGGATCGGGAAGCCTTGAGCTAAAAGAAAAAATCCATGAATCATTGGCCGGTAGAAAAAGAATATTTGAATTAAATACCGTCAGTTTTGAGGAGTTAGTAAATTTTAAAACAGAATATAAATACAAAGATAAATTATCAGATTTTTTCTTGTTGGAATCTGATAAGGTTTCCGGATTTTTGAATGAATATTTAAATTTTGGCGGTTATCCGCGCGTAATTTTGGAAAAAGCAGAAACAGAAAAAATAAAAATAATCAATGAAATTTTCCGCTCTTATATTGAAAAAGATATTGCAGTCTTGTTGAATATCGATCGGGCGGATGCTTTTGGAACACTGATAAAACTATTGGCAAGTCAATCGGGTAAGATTATCAAGCATTCAAAATTGGCTGATGAGGTTGGAATATCAGTTGCTTCAATAAAAAATTATATCTGGTATGCAGAAAAAACATATTCGATAAAACTGATTCATCCGTTTTTTAGAAATATACGTAAAGAAATAACCAAGTCGCCGATTGCGTATTTTTATGATTTGGGCCTGCGGAATTTTTCCTTAGGATTATTTGGAAATCTGAATCAACCAGAACAATTAGGATTTGTTTTTCAAAACTTTATTGCCAATCAATTGCAAGAAAAAATAAAAGACAGCGCTCAAGATATTTATTTTTGGAGAACACTGGGCGGTGCCGAAGTTGATTTTGTTATGAAAAGCGGACAGACAGTTTTACCGATTGAAGTAAAATATTCCAATCTAAAAAATAATAACGTCGCGGTTTCACTTCGCAATTTTATTGAAAAGTATAAACCAATAGAGGCATGGGTTGTAAATTTATCTTACAAATCTGAAGTAAAAATAAATAATACATTGGTAAAATTTATTCCGTTCTACGAAGTTTTATAAAAAGCTAAAAAATATTCTTAAATCCCAACACGGCTCTGCCATGCTTGTCATGACATTCTTCGTCCTGAACAGTATTTTGATTATCTCCTTGTCCCTTTCCCCGATTGTTGTGAATGATATGTAATAGGATTTTGGGAATATGACACTTTGTATACATCCATTGACACAATATATACAAAGTAGTACACTTTGTATATATTAAACAAAGACAAAACAAACTATGAAAAATATCAAAATTGGTACCAGTATTCAACAAATTGAAGGTTTTAAAGCCTTTATACCAAGCCCTTTTCCACCCAAAGAAGGATTTTTTTTTGATATAAAAACCATAAAAATCTGCAATGAAGCGACTCGCTTGCTTGGCAAACTAGACGGGATTACAAAATTTTTGCCAGATTCTGATTTTTTTCTTTTAATGTATTTGCGTAAAGACGCTGCTTCGTCGAGTCAGATCGAGGGCACTCGCGCTACCATGATAAACGCAATTGAAGCTGGCATTAAAACTGAAACAAATGAATCCAGCGATGTAGATGATATTTTACATTACATAAAAGCATTGAACTACGGGATAAAAAGAATAACCGTTGATAATTTTCCGATGTCGCTTCGTTTTGTTCGAGAGCTTCACAAACAACTCATGAGTCAGGCGAGAGCCACTCATTTTTCAGACCCCGGAGAATTTCGTAAAAGCCAAAACTGGATTGGTGGCACCAGACCAAGCACTGCCATTTTTGTTCCGCCACCAGTCCCGGAAATGCAACGCGCCTTGGCTGACCTGGAAAAATTCATCCATACCGACGATGATGTGCCAACAATAATAAAGGCCGGATTAATTCATGCGCAATTTGAAACTATCCATCCGTTTCTGGACGGTAACGGCAGAACAGGCCGCATGTTGATCACCTTTTTTCTTTGGAAACAAGGCTATCTGGAAAAGCCGGTTTTATTTTTGTCTTCTTTTTTTAAAAGACATCAGCAACTATACTACGAAAAATTACTCGGCTATCACAATGGACAAGTTTATGAATGGCTGAATTTTTTTCTGGAAGGCGTAGTTGAGATTGCCAATGAAGCGATCGATATTGTTGATAAAATTACTGTATTGCGTGAAAAAGATTTTATTAAAATCCACAAACTGGGTACGCGCGCGGCGGAAAGCGCCGGTATAATCCTGCCAAAACTTTATGGACAACCGATTGTTGATGTAAATACTATTCAAAAATGGACAGGCTTTACACGCGCTGGTGTGCAAACCGTGATTGATCGTTTTGTCAAAATGGAAATATTGCAACCAAGAAATAAGGAAAAAAAATACGGACAAACATATATTTACAAAAAATACGTTGGTTTATTTGATGACGGAAAGTAATAATTATTTACGGCTCCGCCATGCTTCTCATGACATTTTTTGTCCTGACCAGTATTTTGATTATATCCTTATCCCTTTCCGCGATCGTTGTAAATGGTGCGTAGAGAAGACGTCCCAGCGGGGCGTCTCTACGCTAAAAATAATAAAAATTGACAATATATCTTTAAAGGTATATACTAAAAATGTTGAAAATAATATATTATGTTGAATCAGGAACGAATAATATTCCGGTAAAAACATATCTCGATGCTATCAAAAAAGATTCAGATAAAGCCAAGGTAATGGCAAATATTTTTTATGTATCAGAAAAGGATGGAAAGGCTGGAAATTTTATTAGCAAGAATATGAGGGGATATGATTTTTCGGAAATCCGGGTTAAGATTTCAAAAAATCTTCATCGGATAATATATTGTATTTGGCAAGATGATTATTTGGTTCTGTTGCATGCTTTTTCAAAAAAAGAAGGAGAAGAAACGCCAAAAAAAGAGCTTGTAATCGCACAGGAAAAATATTTGGATTTTAAAAATAATTTTACATTGCATATATGAATAGTAAAAAAACAAAAAAAAGCATAAAAAAATTAGCATCTTCTTTTGATGATGAACTAAAAAAAAATATGCTGAAATCAGAATTTAAAAAAGCGTTTCATTCGGAAATGGTTAAGTTGCAATTAGCGGATGAAATAATCAGGTTTAGAAAAAAGAAAAAAATATCGCAAAAAGAACTGGCTGAGAAAATCAACACCACTCAGGCGGTAATTTCTCGCATAGAAAACGGGCAAGTTTTTCCCGGCACCGCAATCATTCAAAGAATTTGCAATGAATACAATGTTAGGGCAGAGATAAAATTTGTTTAAGTAAATATTTAATGACAAAAAATATTTTAAAATCCCAAACCGGCTCCGCTATGCTCGTCATGACATTCTTCGTCCTGACCAGTGTTTTGATTATCTCCTTATCCCTTTCTGCTATCGTTGTGAATGGCCTTCACCTTGGCACCGACCAGGTCCAATCAACCAAGGCTTTTTTTGCCGCGGAGGCGGGGGCGGAGAGGATTTTGTGGGAGTTTAGGAAGAATAAAAATGATCCAATAGTTTTCGTAGATGATTCTGTAATTCCTTCTTGTAATAATAATGAATTTATTTGTTTTGATTCTGAGACTGATGGTGTAATTATTTCTTGTAACGTATTGTGTCCTACGGGAAGACAAAAGTTATTAAACGAAACTTATTATAGTATAAACTATAGTCATGCGGATCCAATCACTACTTTAATTTCATACGGTAAATTTAGTGACGTAAATCGAGTAATTGAATTAAAATTTTAAATAATGTGTTGATGCCATGTAAATAAAACAATTAATTTATGGTATTGACAAATTAGTTAAATAGTGCTATTTTTATATAAATTTGAACATTGACAAACACAATATCAAAGGAGAGGAAAATGAAAAAATATTTGAGAGTATTTTTTGTAGTATTTACGTATTTATTTGTTTTTATCAGCTTTTTATACGCTGATATTACAACCGAAATTGTATCTGGGAGTTCAGTTGGAATTATTGTGAGTCTTTTTGAGCCAAAAGGCAGTTCTAATTTTATTGGTACAGTAGAACTTCGCGGAAATACAGTTGTGCGTTGTGATGTAAATGGCAATGTGATATACCAAGCAACGAGAGCAGTGTCTGGCGCGAGAGCAATTGAACCAATTTATAATTCCAGCGGTTTGATTACGGATTTTAATGTTTTTTCCGGAGCGGGAACAACAAAAAACGGTATTACAAGCTTTAATTTTAATCTGACTTCTTCGGTTAGAAAATCAAGTTGGGAATCGCCAATTTCTGGCGAAGTTATGTATCCGAAAATGTCTATTCGAAATGCGGACGGAACTTCAATATATTTTTCGTATAACACCAAAGGTGTTCAGATGATGAAAACTGATGCGAATGATCAACCTGTCTGGACGCAGATGAAAACGCTTGACCTAAGCGGACTGGGATTGACAGCGCCATCGATCGCGGGGATTTCTGTGACGCAAAATGGCGGGGACATTATTCTTGCTGTCAGTTGCGGACAGCGGGGTGCTAATGACAATGTTTCCAATCACAATCTTGCGATATTCAATCTGAATGGCGAGGGCGAGCGAAATCAAGCGCCAGTCACGTTTGATTATGGCGGATTGTTTGGGGAGGACATGATTGCGGATATTATTTCGCAAAATGGCGAGATCTATGTGCTGGGGAATTCTTTCACTACAACAGCGGATAGATCATACTACCTGCATCTGGACGGAAACCTGGCTTATGGTGTGGATGATATATACGGGTTTGATTTGGAATCGCAGATTTACGATGCCGCCATCAACCCCGATGGGCTGATCTATGTTGCCGGAACTAAAATCGGGGATAACAACGATAGTCTGATCGGGTGGATTAATTCGCTGGATCCTACGCAGTTCGAATTCAATTATTTGAATTTAGGAAACAAGGATTTTCTCTCAACCATTGATTGGACACTGGACGGCGCTATTGCCGGCGGGTCGATTGATTTTACTTCTGCGACTCGCGTTACCTACACCAAAGCACCGGATAATCCCGGACAGAACCCTGTTCCGGAACCGGCTACGCTTCTGCTTTTTGGAAGCGGACTCATCGGACTGGCGTTTGCCGGTCGAAAACGTTGTTCTTAAATCTTGAAACTTGTTCATTTTTGAAACCGGTTTTGAATCTGGAAATTATCTCAAATGGAGTGTGAATTTTGGAAATTGATTCGTTTAAACGGGGCAAAGAATTTTTTGAAAAAAAATTTCTTTGCCCCTTTTTATTTTGGAAAAAAATGATATTGTTCAAGTCCATGAACATTGTGGGCTATTCATCACGAGTGTTGGTTGTACGATGTAATTAAAAAAATCATTCGTTGTTAAAGATGGTTTTGGCATTTTATGATTTATTATCAATTCGCTTATCAATTTCTTTAAGAATTTCGTTAATTTTTTTTTCAATATTCCCTACGCTAGTTTCGTTTTCTTCTTTAGATTCTCCTTCAAATTGAATACCATAGTGCATTTTCCCCAAATTTCTTAAAATACCGATTTTTAGATTAACTCCCCTGTATTTGAAAAAAGAGATTGGGTTTATAGATTTTGGATCATCAATCTTTCTTTGAACTTCAGTGCAAATTTCTTCTGCAGTTGAGTCTTTTTCAATTTTCTGATTAGGTTGCTCATTGCCAAAATCTCTTTGAGCAACTCTTTCTGGAACATCATCCTGCCCTGGTCTCATTTTACTGTCTTTATTAAATGGAAAAAATTCTTCGAAGAAAACCATAATTTTTTTGTTTGGCTTTACAATGCAAAAATTATTTATTAAATAAAGGAGGTTTTTTATTATTGCGTATATCGTGGTGACCTCGTAGCGGAGCGGAGAGGTCGCAAGCGATTTTGCCTAACATCCCGATTAAGAGAAGTTCGCGAAGCGAATTTGGGGAAATTTTCTGCAAGAAATTTCCTCTTAATCGCTGTTATGTGGGGAGACTGCAAGGCGACCGACCGAAAGGATAGTTGAGAAAACGGCGTATCAAGTGCGAAGCACCATTTTTTTAATTTATAGGGGGCAAAATTTATTCTATTTTTGATATCTCTTTGTGCAACTCATGGCAGGTTTGGATTAAATGTTTCTTTTTTATCTGTTTTATAGTATCCAGCTCACTGTGGTAAAGATATTGAGCAAATTTAGAAGTGCTTGCTCCAAGCCTTCTAATCTTTGGCATGAATTTTTTGAGTTGTCTGAAAAATATTGTTGACTTTAAGTTCTCATATTTATCCATCCAATATGAAGGACTGATTCCAACTCCGTCAACAACAATGATTCTTTTTGCTTTTTCTATAATTGCAAGATTTTTTTCTTCAAAAGCTCTAAAACCTTTACACCAATACACAGGGTCTTTATCATATGACATTTCTTCATTGGCAGTGAAAACATAAAGAGCATTTTCCAAAGTTTCTGGATGTTGGATAATACTTGCCATTATAGTTGAAACTCCAGAGGCATTATCCCATGCTCCAGTTAAAACAGAATCGTAATGAGCAAAGCAAATTACTTTCGGGCTAGTTTTATTTCCAACTAAAATATTTCTTGCTGTATAAGTTGTTGGTTTTATTTCTACAAAACCTTCAACCTTTTTTGCATTTAGAATCTTATTCACATCTTTTCCAGCTATAGCTACAGCAGGGTAATTGTAAAAACATGCGCAAGAAATGGATTTGCACGAAGGATTGAAATTTATATTGTATCCAATCTGTTCATCATATTGAAAATCTTTACAAAGAGAACTAATTAGATTTTCTTTGTTTGGAATTTTTCCACTTACAAAGCATGTACTTTTACAAGGAATATTTTTATCATCTGCTTTAAGAATCACTTTCTTTTCCACTGGAACAGTTGTTTTGAATTTTTGAACGAAAAAATCAATTTTTCTTTTTTTTAGATAATTTTCTAGAAAATCTGCGGTTTTGATTTCTCCGGTATGTTGCCTCGGAGAAAAAGAAACTATTTGTTTAATAAAATCAATATGATCAAATTTTGGAGTTGTCATAATAGAAGTTTTGTTTAAGATTTTATAAATTTTGCCCCCTTTTAATTTTTAGTCGTTTTCTCAATTACACATAACTAGAGTGATATGCGAACTTTTTATTTTTCTTCCTTTATTCAACTAATAAAGAAAAGGAAAATAAAAAGTTAGACGAAGAGAAAAGACAATTTAAATATTTTCAAACCTTTTATTAATTTTTTCAATTTTGTTTTTTAATGCTGTTTCGATATCCACGTCAGTCGTTTTTGCTAATAGCATTGTCGTAATTATAACATCAGCAACTTCGTTGGCTAAGCTATTGGCGCTATGGTTGTCCAGTTTTTCTTGACGTTGGTTTTTGTTGTATGAGAGCGCTTCGCTGCAAAGCTCTCCTGTTTCTTCTGCGAGTTTGACGGCTCGTGCTAAAACACGTTTTTCTTTGTCATGACCGCTCTCATAACTCTTTATAAGTTTACCGTCTTGTTTGTCGATAAATTGTAATAGTTCTTTAAAATCCATAGCATTAAAAAATAAAATTGAAAAAAATTTATATAAAGGAGAATATTTAAATTGTCATTTCTTGTAGTCGCATATCACATTAGGCAAAATCGTGGTGACCTCGCAGCGGAGCGGAGAGGTCGCAAGCGATTTTGCCTAACGTCAGGGATAAAAGAAGTTTTCGGAACGCAGTGGAGAAAATTTGGGAAAATTGCGAGCCGAGCAATTTTCCTTTTATCCCTTGTTGTGCGATGTAAGCCAAAAGCCGTCATAAAAAATTCTCGTTAATAAGCATGGGATATATTTTTTGCCAAAACACAGGCGGAACTTTTACTTTATTATCGGATATATCATCTTTTGTGAACCAGCCTAGCTCGCAGATTTCATTAGAGCAAAAAGGCTTGTTATTTATTGAAACGATATATACATGATCAGTTTGTGGGACATTATAGATCTGGTTTATCGAGTCAAAAGAATGATAAAAACGCATTTCTTTGATAGCACACTTGATTTCTTCATTTAGTTCGCGAGCGATTGCAGCACTATGATTTTCGTTATTCTCTAAAGTTCCACCTGATTAGTCCTAGATATACTGAA
>DOSJ01000010.1 GCA_003514005.1 Candidatus Falkowiibacteriota bacterium | reverse complement strand
ATGTGAAGGGCTATTTCATTTAACGTATGCCGATGAAGCGAAGTTTTGCAGATTCCTTTTATCATTTATAATTCATCTGCAAAATTTGGGTCGGAAGAAATTTATACTCATTATTATTTTTCTCTGAAGCGGAGCGTAAGAGAAAGGTTAGATAAAGGTAAATTTCTGGAGCCGCTTATCGCGCTGTTGTGCGATGTAAATTTTTTATCTCATTTTAACTGAACTAAATCTTTTCTAACAGAAAAGAAAATTTGATTTTTTTCGTTTTGGGCAAAGGGCAGAGGGGATTAAGGGGTGAATGCCCTTTGCCCAAAACTCCTTATTATAGATTTATTTTGTTTCCGTTATTATAATTCCTTCAAACTCTTTAAATGATTTTCCTCGTGGATTTAATAGTCGTAAAAATTTTATCTCGGGTATATACATCGCATATCCTTTTGGAGGCGTGCCTGCTAAGGCATAAATTTTGCAGAGACCAACCGCTTTAATGTCGTACTCGTAAAGCTCTCGTTCCACATCAACAGAACCACCGAACTTTTTTGTATAATATTTAGTTAGCAACTCTTTAATTTCATCTTTTGTTATCTTTCCAGATTCTTGGATTTTATAAATTGGTCTCATAATTTTCTATTTAATTATAATTTTATTTTTAGAGGTATTATTATTTTGCATTTCAACATTTTATTGTTAGGGTATTTTATGTCAGTTGTAAAAAAATATCAAGTTTTTCTAGTTTATTTTAATAAACAACTTTATTTATCGTAAAAATATCTTCAAGAAAATAAATTGATCTATCGATATTTACTGCGTTTTCAAATGGCATAATTAATCTAGCTTTTTTGTAAAAATTATATTCCGTTTTTAGTGAATTCAAATCAAGGATATAGGTTAAAGACATTAATTCATCACTACTTACCTGGGTAGCTAACCCGAGTAATTCGCCAGACTCATTTATAATTGCACCACCAGAGTTTCCATAAGAAACGTTGACGTCTGATACAAAAAAATCATAATTTTTTATTTTGGTTTTTGATGTGATATTTCCTTTTGTAATATTTTCAATTCCATCAGCGATTGCTGGATAACCAATGGCAGTAATAGCGTCACCAATTTTTTTATTAAGATTAATATTTAAAAAAGGATATTCACTCATTTCTTTAACGTTCTTAATAAGAATATATCTTTGATAATTAAATTTATTTTGTATAATTCCTAGCGCTAAATCATTGGTAGTATTTTTTTGAAACATATTCAGATTAAAACAGTAATCAGGAGTATATGAATCATTTTTAGTTGGTATACATCCTTCACAATCCCACCTACCAATGTAGTCTTCTTCAATATCGGTAGTTACGTGTGCATTTGTCAAAATCTTTCCGTCAGGTGATACTATAACTCCAGAACCTTGAATCATATCTAAATTTTGGTTTACACAAGTAATTCTTGTAATTGCTTTGTACGCTGTTTCTTTTGTTAGCTTTGATTTTTTATTTGTAAAATTCATTAAATATGAGTCGCTGGTAGGTATGAAAAATAAATCATTGTTTTTAATTCCCAAACCCAATCTTCTCATCACTTGAAAGGCATCATCTGGCTTTCCTAAAAAATGCAATTTTAAATCAACAGGATTAACATAATAAGCCTTTCCATTATCTTCGACTTTTAATAATATTTTTCCCGATAGTCTATTTGGTGCTTTGCCATTAAATATATCAAAGTCTTTGTTAGAAATTCCAAGACCTAAATCTCTCATGACTTGAAAAGCATTAGTAGGTCTTCCTAGAAAATATCTTTTTTCATTTTCAGGATTAACATACCAAGCCTCACCGTTCGATTCAACCTGCAACAAAATGCGTCCCTTTAATCGAGTAGCTGTCCCTTCGGCACTAGAAAAATTAAAAGGAAGTAACCCCAAAATGAAAATAAGGACAAAAATTTTATATATCAGTTTTTTCATGTTATTTAAATTTAATTATAATAAATTGTTTTTGCAGTGAAGCGAAAAAAACATCTTCCCCCCCCTTTTTTTTATTAAAAAACACCCTGTAGCATAGATTAATTATTGTGAAAAACGGTTATTTAATATGTTAATAATGTATCTATAAATTGAATAATCTTTCCATTCGCTAATGTTCATTTCTTTTCTCCATAAAGCTAGTTCGTACCGAATAATTTCTGTATTTAATTCAGCAACAAGTTCATTTGCGCAATTTTTGAATTGTTTTTTTAAAACATCTTCTAATAATTTTTTTAACTTATTTATATTTTCCTTGTCTTTGTTAACTGATTCTACTTCAAGCGGAATCATTTTATTATAAAAAGACTTTCTAATACTAAAGTGTATATACATAGCAAATGAAGTTAATACAAAAACTCCTGCTGTTGTAAAAATTGCTGGAATAAAATTTTCTAAAATCATTTTAGTGATGTAATTTTCCATATTCTACTTATTTATAATTTTTTTTAAAGACTGGCTTGTTTGCATTGCCAGCGACAAAAAAATTATTTATTGTTTTCTGATTTAAATAATTCAATAAAAGCAGTAAAAATTTTTGCTATTCCAGCCATAATCATCATAAGTATAAATGCGGGGAGCATGGCAACATAATTTAAGAAAGCGGAAATTGAGCTATTTGTTTGATAATGCCCATGGGCTGAGTAGGTGGTATATTTTTTTATTGTTTTCTTTTTTGGTGAATCATTTTGTGGTTCACGTTCAATAAAAAATTTAGTTAAGTCACTTTTATTATTTATGTAATTTTCAAAATTAGAATATTTTTTATAATTTTTTATAATTTTATCGTTGTCAATATTGGTCTTATAAACAAATAAACAAAAATTTTTATATGTATCTTCTGAAACATATCTTGTGTCTTTGCTAATACCGTATGAATTTAGAGCTTTTTCTAAAGGCAAATTATATTTATTTATACTTCTTAAATAATCAATACATTGATTAGCCTCTAATTCTGTCATATATTTATACTTAAAATAAATCGTCTTCGTAGCGGAGCGGAGAAGACACTTTGTTCCCCCTCTTTAAATAAATAAAAAAATCAAATTTTCGTCGTGTTCAAAACATTAAATATTGAAATCTCCACTAAGATAAAAAATTTATTTCGCACAACGTTTCCCGACGAAGCGAAGTTTTGCAGATTCATTATTATAATTCTATATTCATCTGCAAAATTTGGGTGAAGGAATTTCCTTATTATAAATATTTAAAAAAGGAAAATTTCGTAACCGCTTGTCGCGGTGTTATACGCTGTTCAAAAAATATTTATATATTAATTTTTGATTGGCTTCCTTATTATTTAAATTAGATTTTTTGTTTTTAAAAATGGAAGAGGGGAATTAAGGGGGTGAATTCTATTTTTAAAAACTCCTATTTATTTTTTTCTTTTAAACGAAACCGTTCTTGAATGATAATAGTTGCCTGGTTCATCACAACGACAGATTTGTAATTCGCTCACGTCATCTAAATCAATTCTTTCGAAGCCATCAGCTTCGTATGGGGGAACAGTTTTATCTAAATCTTCCTCACGCCAAGATTGACCCCATGTTTCCCATTCGTCACCACAACAACCACCGTCTGTTTCACCAATTAAAATGTACTCCTGCACACTTTTAAACTTTCTAATATCTTTAGAACTGTCTTCTTGATAAGGCATCCAGGAAAAAATCACAATTTTAGGATTATATTTTTCTATCGCTTCATTGTGGTTAAGCTGTTCAACGAGAAAATCATTTTTTATTGTCCATGCACCAGAATCAGTGGCAATAACTTTCGTTTGCCTCGGAATTTTGCTGTCTAGTTTTTGTTGTAGAAAATGCGACAATCTTCCGTTTCCCGCCCCTATTTCTAAAATAACCAATGGTTCATTTTTGTTTGTGCCATACTCTTTATTTTTATCAATAAAATATTCAGTCAATGATTCGAGATATTCGTTGTTAAGAAATTCAAAAGTAGGATTTTCTTTGTTAAAACAAAATTCAAACCATTGATGCCAATCTGGAAATGCTTTTATTATTTGGTCTCGAGTGGGTAAAAAATTTGGATCACTAAATTTCTCTAGTGAAACTATTTGATCTTCTTTTCTCTCGGGTAATACCAAGGAATCATCAAAAACATTTTCTTCTTCTGTGCTGATAAGTTGTGGCTCTTTGAAACCTGCTATATTATTTTTGGTTAAGGTAATTTATTAAAGAGGTCAACAATATTTCTATCTCGTCAAATATTTCATTATTTAATATTGATGGAGAAACAACTCGATTTCGAAATTCCCATATTTTTTCTAAGTCATCTAAAGTTTGTTTGTTAATTTGCCCTGAGTTAAAAATTTGTTGTAATAAAACAGGAAATGTAATTGTTTCATTTTTGATTCCAGCTTTTTCGCGTAGCATTTCTTCCAAATTTTTTATTTCTTTTAGAAATTCATTTTTTTTCATATATTTTGAGCGTTAGCGAACTCCTTTTTCCCCTTTTAATTTTTAAAAAATCTAATTAAATTTTCCTTATTGCCTATCAAAACTCCTACTAAAAGAAAATATTTTTAGAATTGCGTATAACGTTAGTGATATGAGAAGTTTTATTTTTCTTCCTTAATTTAAGTTATAAAGAAAGAAAAATAAAAATTTGGACGGAGAGAAATGATAAATTTATTTTTGTTTTCCTTGGCGTTAATTAAAAAATCAGAATTGGACGTGAGCGTAAATATTTACTCACGTCGTTTAATGTTATGACCTTATGACCAGCAGTTTATTAGAATAACATTCTCTTCGGGTTTAAACATGGTTGTGCCTGAAGAATAGTGAATTGATTCTGTTATAATATCAATTATCACGCGTTTAGCTGGTACCCTGTCTGGAGTTTTTGGATCAGACATTACTCTTAAATACACCCTACCTTCGTGATCGAAAGTGCACAGAAAAAATTGACTTTCTTCAATGTCCTTAATTTGCATTTTTCCTCCTTTGAATGTTGATGTTTAAAAGTCCAATTCTGATTTTTTAATTTTAGATTTTTAAGAACAAAAATAATTTTATCATTTCTTGTAGTCTCATATCACTTGTTAAGTGAAGTTGGCCGTTGAAATATTGATTAAACTTTTTAATTACCAATGATTCAAATTAGCAGAAATACGTATAAAAGTCAACGCCAATTTCATTTAACGTTTCCGCATGATGCGAAGTTGCGCCGTGTTACAATAATTAAATATTGATTATCATCTTACGTCCATTATATCACTAAATTTTGATTATCGTCAGCGCAATTTGGGTGAAAGAATTTTTTACTCCTTGACGTTAAAAATCTAATTTGGAAAAATTCTGTAACCGCATATGCAGGTGTTGTACGATGTCAGACTTGGGAACCCGTGGTTAATTGCCATACGTTGCTAAAATACTCGCACCTCCGATTACAAAAATTAGCCCCAATACTTTCATTAATGTTAAAGATTCTCCCAGGAATAATCCGATTATTGTGGCAACTGCGATACTCCCGCCAATAATGATTGGACCAGCAACTGAAACAGCGAGTCCGGTGCCATAGGATTTCAGGGCAAAATAATCTATTGCCAAGGCGCATATACCAGCAAGGACTGCGAACAAAATTCCTTTCGAGTTAGAAAGCAAAACCGTTGATTTAATTCTTGGCAATAATATGACTATACCCAAGACAGTGGCTGTAAGGGATATAATAATGGCACCGACTAAGTAGTCAATCTTGCTCGCGACTTGCTGATGGAATACTGTCCATGCACCGAAAGCAGTTGCGGCAATTATTGCAAACAAAATTCCTGGGCTCATATGTTTTTTATTAATGAAAGTATTGGGGCGGTCGTTTTTAAATCACCGTTCCCAAGTTTGATTTCGTACAACGTATCGGCATCATCCGAAGTTTTTGTGTAGCGATAGCGAAACAAAAATTTGGGAGAAGGAATTTTTCTTACCTTGAATTATAAATGTGAAAAATTTCTGAACCGGATATGCCGTGTTGTGCGATGTTCAAAAAATATTTTTCATTCCTTTTTATTTTGACAGACTTTCATCTATAAACTTTTTTAACGCTTCAACGTCTTTAGTGCTTTGGTCGTAATGAAATGTATTAATGCCAACAGATTGAGCGCTCTTTACAGCGTCCAAATTATGCTCAAAATACACAACGTCTTTCACTTCAAGATTAAAATGCTTGAGCATAGTTTCAAAATACCTCGAATCTGTTTTTTCAGGGTCATGTTTAAGCGTAAAGACTTCATAGGGCATTTTATCCAAACCAAACATTACCATCTGTTCATCATTAGCGCCAGTCAAGATGATTTTCCTATTTGGGTATTGCTCAAGCATTTTATACATTTCATTAAAGACGCCCTCGCCTTCTATCACAAAAGCGTTAATCGCATCTACTAAAATTGTTTTCATAAGCGTTTGTCAAAATTACTAATAAAAAAAAATATTTTTTGAATTTCGTACAACATTTAGGAATATCCGAAGTTTGCCGAAACGAAGTGAAGGCAAATTTGGATGAGTAAGCTAAATTATTAATTTGTAAAATCATAACCACAAGCCCCCAGTGGAGGTTGTCCTTGATTATAGTATGACTCTAAGCATTTTGCATTATTTACATTAATGGTTGATCTGATAATGCGAGGTGTCCAATTAATTAACACAGCGATTAATAATATGCTTCCTAATAATAATAGTGTTAACAGGAGATTATTAATAATTTTAATTTTATTCATAGTATAATAATTAATAATTTAGCTTAGGAATCGGATATTCCTTGTTGTACGATGTAATTTGTTTTTTTACTTTACAAGAAGCAACGTTATAAATACTCAAAGTATTGTAGCAATCGCAAGAACACGAGACCAGAAAAGCTGTTTTTTATTATATTCATTTTGTTCATCTATAAGTATCTTTTGTAATTTGAAGTTTATAAAATAAGCACCTAAATGTTGATTTTCTGGTACACTGTTATTAATTTTTTCTTCTAATTTTTCTAGTGATTGGTTAGTATTAAAAATGCTCATAAAGTAAAGTAAAAAAATAATTTATTTCGTACAACAAGTTATATACGAACTTATTGATTTTTATTTAAATATTAGTAAAAAATTTATCAAAATTATGCTACCATAAGCTAGTGTGCAAACATACTGCGCAAAATATGAAAAATAATACCATTTGCCATCGTTCTAGGAAGCCGAATACCTATCATTATTATAACAATTAAACAATAATTTACAAGCTAGAGTTTTTATGAAATAGGAGTAGGATTAAATTAATCATTTTTGAAGTCAGGATATTGCCAAAAACTAAATAATACATTATTATAAAATACAGAAACGACAAGTGGATCGTTTGTTTTTAGTTTAAAGCATAGTTGTTAATGAAAGACCCCTATTATAGCTCTCGTAGTTCAACTGGATAGAACGGGAACCTCCTAAGTTCCAAATAGGGGTTCAATTCCTCTCGAGGGCACAGTTATTGAAAATAGTGGCTTATATTAAATATAAGATGTATTTTTAGCTAATATTGAATGTATTTGTAGAATATAAATATAAAATTTATATTTAAGCCTAATATTAGCTGAATTAAGTCAGATTATTACTGATGAGAATAATTAAATATAGTCTGTCCCCTATTTAGGTAATTATTTAAAGCACGTCATTAGAGATTATTAACTATCGCCCCACCCACAAAAAAATATTCAAAACAGTTCCACAAAGAACTAATAATTAAAAATTAGTTATTAAATACATTTTCTGCGTCAATCCGCGTTTACATCCGCGTAAATCAGCGAATAAACTATAAAGACAAGGAAGTAAAAAAAACAGAAAATAATTTTTAAAGCTATATAATTGTTTAATAAATGGGCCATTAGCTCAGTTGGCTAGAGTGCTTGCATGGCATGCAAGAGGTCAAGGGTTCGAGTCCCTTATGGTCCACATATAAAATTACCCCGCCTTTCGCGAAAGACGGGGTAATTTTATAAGTTGATTATAAGGATGATTCAAGCCATACTGATTATACTGGACTTGTGGTAAAGTCATGTAGAAAGAAAAAATAATGACGACAAGCAAAATTAATTGGATTGATGGAAATTGGTCTTGGCCATTCGAGTCCCCTATAGTCCATACAAATGAAGAATCCCCTTTTGGAGATTTTTAGATCACAAGAAAGACTCGAATCATTTTTATAATATAATAATATTTCTCATTTTGTTAACTCTAACTACACAACAAATAATAAATTTCCCGTCTACTGAATATTACTGTTTGTTTTTGCAGGGATTTATAAGATTTATATGGTTCTTTTTTAGATTTTTATTTTACCTATTCCCAAAAGAAAAAAATCATATAAATCTTATAAATCCCTGCTATATGGTGTGTGTAAAGTGAGTAAAATAATTTTATAAAACATACTGATTGTCTTTTTATTTCAAATCCTTTATAATAAATAACAAGGACGTAAGATATAGTAAGAAAAAAAGTTCTATGTGGAAGTAATTTTTTAAACTGAGAAAATTAATTTTATTTAACGATACTAAAGATAAGTCTAAAAAAACGTGGACTTAAATAAAATAGTGCACTAGGGGATAAGTCCACAGAAACGTGGACAGAATGTGTCCAAATGGCTAATATTAAATTTAAAGTTTGTGTGTATAAATCGGGGATAAGTGTTGATAATGTTGAGATGTGCTGTGCTTAGATGGTGATACTTTGTTTATAAAATAATATTTAAAAAATATGTATGATACTATAATAATCGGCGCCGGGCCGGCAGGTTTTACGGCTGCAATTTATGCCGCGCGTCGGGAAATGAAAACTTTGGTAATTGCTAAAGAGCCGGGTGGGCAAGTGGCCTTGGCTTCGGAAATTGAAAATTATCCGGGGTTTAAAAAAATCGATAGTTATGAATTGATTTCAAAAATGCAAGAGCAGGTAAGCGGATTGGGTGTGGAAATCAAAATTAGCGAGGTTAAAAAAATTGAGCATTTAGCAGACGACTCCTTCGTTCTGTATACGGAAAAAGAGAAATTTGAGACAAAAACAGTGATTATTGCTATGGGCTTGATTCCACGGCGGCTTGGTATTCCTGGCGAAAGCGAATTTGGCGGCAAGGGCGTATCGTATTGCGCAAATTGCGACGGGCCTTTTTATCGCGATAAAATCGTGGCTGTTGCCGGCGGTGGAAATGCAGCCTTGGATGCAGCGGAAATTATGTCAAAGATTGCAAAAAAGGTTTATCTTGTGCATCGGCGGGAAGAGTTTAAGGCTTTTGAAGCATTGATTAATGAAGTTAAAAACAAGGAGAACATAGAACTGGTTTTAAATTCGGAAATATTGGAAATTAGCGGTAAGGACAAAGTAGAAAAAATTAAAATATTGGATAAGCAAAATAATGTTGAAAAAGAAATTTTGGTTGATGGTGTTTTTGTGGAAATCGGAAGAATCGCGCATACTGATTTAGTCGCGGATTTAGTGGAGCGTGACGAGACAAAACAAATAATAGCGGGTCCGCGCCGTACAACCAAGACACCGGGGATGTTTGCGGCCGGGGATGTTACTGCCGGAAACTTTAAACAGATAACGATTGCGATGGGGGACGCGACTGTCGCGGCTTTGGCCGCGTATCAGTATCTGCAGTTAAAACAGGGCAAAGGCGAGCAGATGGTTTATGATCGCAGTTTAGTTGAGAAGAGTCAGTAGTATTGTGGTTAAATTAAAATGTAAATCTCAAAATGCAAAATGATATTTGAAGTACAAAAACTTTGTTATAACAAAGTTTTTGTTTTTTTATTGTTTTCCGACATTTTTGCGGGTAAATATTAAACACTGTTCTCCTCTTGTCATTCCCGCGAAGGCGGGAATCCAGTAGGAAAAGCACTTAATGTTTTAAATTAGGCTAACTTGTTAAGATATTTGAATCTATTATCCCTGGATTCCCGATCATTTAATATCTATTCCCTGCCGGGGGCAAGGAGTGTCGGGAATGACAAAAAGATTTTATCTGAAAATTTTCGGAAGAAGCTTTGTTGCTTGTTAATATGTCCAAAATAAATTATAATATAGATAATTAAATTTAAAATTAAAATTATTATTATGGTTAATATCAATGGTGGAAATATTTTGTTGGATGTGGACTATATTTTGAAAAAAGCGGGGGTTGGTCCGAATAAGGTTGTGGCTGATTTGGGTTGCGGTACTTCCGGGCATTTTGTTTTTCCATTATCCAAGGCGGTCGGCAAACATGGAAGGGTTTATGCAGTGGATATTTTAAAGATTGCATTGGAGTCGATTGCGCGTCGTGTAAAAATTGAAAGAGCGGCTAATGTAACGACGGTATGGAGTAATCTCGAGGTTTTTAATGCCACGAAAATAGAATCATCCTGCTTGGACATTACCTTTTTGATTAATACGCTGTTTTTATCGCACAAGCGATTGGAAATTATTCGGGAGGCGGCGCGCATGCTAAAGCGGGACGGCAGTTTGATTGTGGTTGATTGGCAAAACCTAAATATTCCATTTGGGCCACCGGCGGAAGAGCGCGTGAAAAAGGAATTGATAATCAATGGCGCGAAAAACTTGGGTTTTAAATTTGATGAAGAGTTTTTAGCTGGTCCTTATCATTATGGCTTGCTATTTACCAAGATGTAGAGGTACGGGCACAATGTAAAATATGAATTATTTAAAATGACTTGCATTTTTTTACGCAAGCCATTAGTATTGGTAGTATAAGTTGAAAAATAATATTCAACCTTACGCAGTATTGACATTCTGAAATATATTTAATTATTTTTTAAAATTAAGCCTTTAAACTTTTAAAATTTAAATGGCTATACAAGATAAGACATTTTATTCATTACTTTAATATGAAAGCTAGTAGTAATAACGTAAAGGCGAGTAATTTTAAAAAATAATTAAATATATTTTAGAATGTCTCGTAAGTTTGTTTGAAAAATTATGGGTAATCTTTTTACATTAAAAATGTGGTTTAATATGCAGCCGGGTATTTTGACGCGTGGCGCTATGATTTCAATTATCGGATTGTTGGTTGTTTTGTTTGCGGCTACGGTCTTTTTTGTTTTGTTAAAAAACAAAAAACGAAATCTTTATAATCGGATCTGGCAAAAATTATATTTTTTTAGTATCAGTAATTTTATTATCGGATTGATTTTGTTCTTTTTTGCCTATGAATTGTTGCCTTTCTTATCAATGCGATTTTGGTTTTTACTGTGGTGGATCGGCATGGCAATTTGGCTAGGTTTTATTTTGAGAATAGTTAAAGAAATACCCAAGATTAAAGAACAAAGGATAAAGGAAGATGAATTTAAAAAATACATACCTTAATTTTTTAGAATAACACGAAAGATGAGTTAGTTATTAAACATACCGAAAAGCTTAACAAAAAATAGTTGAGCTTTTTTTATATAATATAATTCATTATTTTCGTTTTTTTCGTATTTTTTCGTTTTTTTCGTGTTTGTTCATAGAATCAGGTATATAAAAAAACTAGTAATACACATAGAAAAGGAAACTTTTAATATCACAACCACATGTATAAAAATAAAATTATTGGGGATTATGGCGAGGATCTGGCTTGTAATTATTTGTGCAGGCATGGTTATGTGGTTATTGAGCGAAATTATCGTTTTAGTCATTTGGAAATTGATATTATTGCTAATTTTAAAGAAAAAATTGTTTTTATCGAAGTAAAGACTCGGACAAGTGATCGTTATGGTACGGCAGATGAAGCGGTTAATTCAAAAAAGACCGGTAATTTGAACCGTGCGGTTTGCTGTTATCTTAGCAAAAATAATATTTTTCATGAAAATATTCGCCTTGATTTGATTGCTGTGGATATAGATAAAATTAAAAAAGTCGCTTATATTAAACATTATAAAGATATAGTATGAAAAATAAATAGTATTAAATAGTTATTCATTGCTTTTCCACTGTGTTTTCCACAAATATTATGGGTTTAGACACAGTTTATGAACGGAATATGAACTTGACTTAAGGCAGGGCAATAGTATAAGGTGATAATGTTATTTTAATGTTATCACTTTTTTATTAAAAATTTAAAAAATAGAAACTAATAATAAATGTTTTTTGGAGGAAAACAGAAGGGAAATATGAAAAAATATCAAAAACGGTTTTTTTGTTCTTTGTTGTTAATTGTTTTTTTTAATATTGGTTTAAGCGGCGTTTTTGCGATTGAAACAACCAGAGATCCGCTTATTACCGGTGTTGATCAAGATGGCTCAGAGGATGCCAACCAGCCTTTGGTGCTTGGGCTTAGTCCGGAAAATTCTGAGGTAATGGTATATTTGAACGGAGTTTATGAGGGGAACGCAGAGATTAATCGCGAGCAAACCGGTACTGATAATTTTTATTATCAAATCAAGCAAGATTTGAAAGAGGGGACTCATAGCGTTACGGTAATAGCGAAAGACAAAACTTCACTTCGACTTTCAAATGTTTCCAACGAATATCATTTTTCAATCAATTCTCTTCCGGCACCAACTTTGATCCAGCCGGATGAAAAAACTATCACCGGAAAAGTTAAGCCATTTATTACCGGTCTTACAGTTAATAATACTTTTGTGCATCTTTTTATTGACGGCAAGTACAATGGCAAGACCGATTATTTACAGCATGAATCCGGAACAGCGAATTTTAAATATGTTCCTTTCTTGAATTTGGAGCCGGGATGGCATACTGCTTGGGCAAAGACAGAGGACGCGAGCGGAAGGATTAGTGGCGCGTCTAATGTTCTACATTTTCGCATAGAAAATCCAAATCCGGCGCCGACTATATTAGCAACAGTTGTTAATGGCAATACTAATGCTAACCAGCCGTTTATTGCCGGCGTGGCAAAAAATAATTCTAAAATCAGAGTGTTTGTTGATAAAAAGTTGAATGGAGAATTTTTGGTTGGCGCTCATATTTCCGGAACAGCCCACTTTAATTACAAACCGTTTTTACCGCTTACAGAAGGCAGACACATGATTTACGCAACAGCGGTTGATGCGCGCGGAAAGGAAAGTGTTTGGTCAAATATTTTTTATTTTAATGTCGGACGGGTTGCTTCTGACCTGGCCGTAAAAGGCGAGGAGCAGGATGTTAAAAAGGAAACAGAACAGACACAGGGAGAAGAAGTGAAAAAAACCGACAAACCCGAAGCAGTAAAAGAGACCGAAGAGAAAAAGGCTGATGATGTTGTTGATGCTGATGCTGATGCAAAAGAGGATAAGACTACAAGCGAAGAAGCTAATCAGGATATTAAAGATATTTTAAATACAGATGGTAATGGAACATCGTCTCAGGAAAAGGGCTTGGTTAATGAAAGCAAAGAACAACAAGGTAAGCTTAAAATGAACTTGGTGATATTTATTGTTTTCTTGTTTATGGTTATTGCTTGGATTTTTTGGGTCAACCGCGAATTGATCAAAGAAAGACGCGAGCAGAACGAAAAGGACAAGGATGATCACAAATTAAGCTAGTATTTTCACATAACCCCTTCTTTCAAAAAACTCCTTCGTACCCAGGGGGAGTTTTTTGATTAAGAATTCACTATACAAAATGATTTTTTACATATCTTGTGGACATTTTACATCCGTATCGGCCAAAAATAAATAATTGATTTTCATTAAATTAAGCTCAGCTCAGAAAAAGCGCATAAGCAGAGGATTGGATTATAGTTAGATTCATACATAAACATTCGAGTAGGTAATATGATCCGCTTCAAGCAGTAATTTAATAAAAATCAATTATTTATTTTTGGCCTAAGTTAAAAAATATGTTTTAGAATTAAAAATTAAAATTTATTCTTGTAATTTATAGTCAACTATTTTTAAAATACTTAGTTTTGGTGTACAATATAATATATTAAATATACTCATTAAATAATTACAATAAAATTTATGTCGTCAAAAGTACTTTCGGCGGCGGTTATCGGCTTGAATGCTGAAATCGTGGAGGTAGAGTCAGACACCAGTAGTGGACAGCTGGGGTCTTTTGCTGTTGTCGGTTTGCCGGACGCGGCGGTTTCCGAATCGCGGGAACGCGTGCGTACGGCAATAAAGAATTCAGGCTATTCTTTTCCCAAACACAAAGTGGTTATAAATTTGGCGCCGGCAGATTTGCGCAAATACGGTCCAAGCTATGATTTGCCGATTGCGATCAGTATTCTTTTGATGCAAGGGCATATTAGTCCGGTCTTGGATATTGAAAAGACAATGTTCGTCGGCGAGCTGGCCTTAAATGGCAATCTGCGTCCGATTCAAGGCATTTTGCCGATCGCTATCAAAGCCAAGGAATCGGGCATGAGTGCGGTATTTGTTCCCAAAGAAAACGCGCGCGAGGCAAAGCTTGTAAAAGAACTCGCTGTTTATCCGGTGGAAAATATCAAAGAGCTTGTTAGGCATATTAATGATAAGGAGTTAATTTCAGAAATGGAAGAAAGTGATTTTGATTTTCAGAATGTGGAAATTATGTTTGATATGGCGCATATCCGCGGACAAGAACATGTGAAGCGCGCCATGGAAATCGCCGCGGCTGGCGCTCATAATATGATGATGAGCGGAACGCCCGGATCAGGCAAAACATTAATTGCACGGACAATGCCCTCTATTCTGCCAAATCTGGATTTAGCCGAAGCGCTTGAGATTACAAAAATATATAGCGTTGCGGGCGAGCTTTCCAATAGCAAATCCTTGATTACCAGTCGGCCTTTTCGTTCTCCGCATCATACCGCGTCCGGTGTGGCGCTTGTCGGTGGAGGCGCTTGGCCGCGGCCGGGTGAAATATCATTAGCACATCGCGGCGTTCTTTTTTTGGACGAGTTTGCCGAATTTCCGCGGCAGGTATTGGAGAATCTGCGCCAGCCACTGGAGGATGGCATTATCCATGTCAGTCGCGCCGCCGGCAATTTGAGTTTTCCGGCAAAATTTATTCTGATTGCGGCTATGAACCCATGCCCCTGCGGATACAACGGTGACAATGAGCGTACATGTATTTGCTCGCAGACGCAGATTGTAAATTATTCAAAAAAAATTTCCGGTCCGATTATAGATCGGATCGATATTCATATCGATGTTCCGCGCGTAAAGTTTGACAAGCTTTCTGCTGATGCTAATGGTGAAAAGTCGGCAGTTATTAAAGAGCGGGTGGAAGAGGCGCGTAAGGTTCAGCGTGAAAGATTTAAAAATTCTAGCTTTACAGCCAATTCCGAGATGACATCCGAGGCTGTAAAAACATTCTGCCAAGTTGACAGCATATCCAAACAGCTTTTGAAAAACGCGGTTGATCAGATGCATCTTTCGGCTCGGGCATATTTTCGCATTTTAAAACTAGCAAGAACCATCGCCGATCTTGGACAAGAAGAAGCAATAAAATCACATCACATTGCCGAGGCTCTGCAATATCGGCCGAAAATTATGTAGCTAGAGTAGAAATTTTTTATATTTTTTTATATTTTAGTTATTTGTGTTATAATATATAAAGATATGCGCACTGCACGTTAGGCAAATTTATAAAAAATTTATGGCAAAAAAGATTATTTCATTCTGTGTTTTATTCATAATTCTTTTTTCAATCACTGGTTGCGGATTGAATCGTGTGGATAATACCACAAAACGATATATACAGCCGGTAACCTTGAATTATTGGCGCGTTTGGGATGGTCCGGATGATTTTGCCGATATAATCGCCGCTTATACTGCCGCGCATCCTTTTGTAAAGATTAACTATCGCAAGCTAAGATATGATGAATATGAGCAAGCTTTGATTGAAGCGTTTGCAACTGACCGCGGCCCGGATATTTTTTCGATACATAATTCCTGGACGCGGAAGTATCAAGAAAAGGGATTGATCACGGCGATGCCGGAAAAAATCACCATGGCCTATCCGATTGTCAGCGGGAGTATAAAAAAAGAAGTTACCTGGGAACTGCGCCCTTCACCGGTTGTTAACTCAAACAAGGTTAAAACGGATTTTATTGATGCCGTTTATGATGACGTAGTTATCTCAACTATTGATGAAAGTACAAAACAACCGAAAGAACAGGTTTTTGCTTTGCCTCTGTCGGTTGATACGTTGACGATGTATTACAATAAAGATTTGTTTAACAATGCTGGCATAGTTGCGGCTCCGGCTTTTTGGAATCGGGAATTTCAGCAGAACGTAAAAAAGCTTACCAAGCAAAATAATAAAGGTGAAATCATCCAGTCCGGCGTTGCCTTGGGCGGCAGTGATAATATTGAAAGGTATTCCGATATCTTGGCATTACTCATGATGCAGAGCGGGGCGGAAATGATGGACAAGAATCAAGTAACGTTTTATAAGGCGCCAAACTCATCAACGCAAAAGAATTATTTTCCCGGGCAGGATGCTTTGCGTTTTTATACGGACTTTACCAATCCTTCCAAAGAAGTTTACAGCTGGAACAATACGTTGGAAAAATCGCTGGACATGTTTATAAATAATAAATTGGCGATTATGTTCGGATATTCTTATATGTTGCCGGAAATCAAGGCGCGTGCGCCAAAGCTAAACTTTGCGCTTGCGGGAATGCCGCAAATTGAAGATAGCGCATATAGCATTAATTTTGCCAACTATTGGGTAGAAACCGTGTCCAGTAAGATATTAACTAATGCTGAGAATTTACAAAAAGGCAATGACTATGCCAAACAAAAGCTAAATACGGCCTGGGATTTTATCCGTTTTGCGGCTGAAGAAAAGCAAGCAAAAAAATATTTAGACAAAACAAAAAAGACAACAGCTTTGCGTTCGTTAATCCCGGAACAAAGTGAAGATCCGGAGCTGGGCATGTTTGCCAAACAGCTGTTAACGGCAAAAAGCTGGTATCGCGGACACGATGCCAATGCTATGGAAATGATTATAAAAGACATGATTGACAGCGTGGTTTCCGGACAAAAACCGATAGCTGAAGCAGTAAATCTGGCCGCGCAAAAGATTCAGCAGACGGTTAAATGAAAATTAAGTAAGAAGTAAGAAGTTAAAAGTTAGAAGTAAGAAGAATATATGAGAATAAAAAAAATATTTAATAGTATAATTATCGTGTTGTTTTTTTTGTTTTGTTTTTTACCAGTTTTTGTAAGTGCAGATCCGACGCCGACTACCGTTTTGGATGCGAATACTTTCACTGGAGACTGTTCAACATGCAGTGATGATGCGTGTAAAAAATATTGTGGTAATTATCAAGTTAATGATGTTTTAGAACTTTTGGTTAGGATATCGAAAATTATTTTAGGTATTGTCGGCGCTTTGGCGCTTTTGGCATTTGTGGCTGGCGGAGTTATGTTTCTGGTTTCTGCCGGGAACAAATCATTGGTTGAACGAGGAAAAAATACAATAATTGGAGCGGTTATCGGTTTACTGGTGGTTTTTGCCAGCTATACGATAATCAATTTTACAGCCAAGGCCATGGGCATTGAAGCGACAAAAAATATTTTTAATTCCTCATGGTTTCAATAATAAATTGTCATATTATCTTTTATTTTGTATTTTATCGTTAATTTCATGTTTGTATTTTAAATAAAGACACGAAATTAATGATATAATATATTTATAGCCTTTATGTTCACAAGCAGTAAAATATCGATTAACAGCGAGACAGTGGGGCGGAAATTGAAACAAGCGCGGAATGATAAGCGGATTGAACTTGATTCTGCGGCAAGACAGCTTAAAATCAATATTAAATATTTAGAAGCTTTGGAAAACGGGCAGCTTAAAAAGCTGCCCGCCGGTGTTTATGCGCAAAATTATTTGCGGACTTATGCCGACTTTTTGGGTCTTGATGTTGCTGAAATTATTTCTCAGTACAAGACTGAAAATGAGGGGCAAATCATTAAAAAAAATAATAGGCTGTTTGTACAAAAAGTCACAAAAGCCAGATATTTTTTAAGCCTGCCAAAATTGTTAAAAAATTTTATTATCCTTGCTTTAATTACGATTTGCGTAACCTATATCGGTTTTTATATCAACAATCTGGTGTCAGCTCCGGAGCTTGAAATTTTTTCACCGGAAAAAGACATCAGTACGAATGAGCGAAAAATCAATATTAGCGGACAGACTGAAAAAAATTCAATCGTTAATATTAATGGCAAGGAAATATTGATAAGCGGAGAAGGGGATATAGACTATTCTTTGGATTTAAAAGTCGGGCTTAACGTGATTGTAATTCAATCACAAAAAAAATATAGCAAGAAAAGCGTAGTTATTAGAAATATTTTGGTAAATTAATCACTTAGATTAGGCAAACAAAAAGCGAACAAGTCAAATAAAGTGTTAAATGTTTGCGTTTTTTTTGTAAATATTATATTATTATAGTTGATAAGATTATAAATTGAGATTCGAGAATAACCCCATGTCATTCCCGCGTAGGCGGGAATCTCGGTTTAAAAAAAGAAAAACTAATTTTTAAGTTAGAGATTTTTTAGCCAACAGTATTAAAAAATATTAAGTAATTTTTTAATCAAGATTCCCGCCTACGCGGGAATGACAAGATAAAAATGTTTTTTGTTAAATTTTAAATTACAATTTTTTATAAACAATTTAAATAACTTATAATGTGTGTTGTGAAAAACGCGCAGAATAAGCAAATAAAAATATGGCAAATGAAGAAGGCAAAACAGTAAAAAATGATAACAAAAAAGAAACCGATGAGAAAATGGCGGCCGCTATGAACGCGATGGCGCAGATAAAAGAAAAATTTGGTGAAGGCTCTATTATGAAATTCGGCGAAGCGCAAAAAACCAATGTAGACGCGATTCCGACTGGATGTTTGTCGCTTGACTTGGCGCTGGGTATCGGCGGCGTGCCGCGCGGACGCGTTATCGAGATTTTTGGTCCGGAAGCATCGGGAAAAACCACTTTGGCACAGCATATCGTCGCCGAGGTGCAAAAATTGGGCGGTATTGCGGCTTTTGTGGATGCGGAGCACGCTCTTGATCCGGATTATGCGCAGAAAATCGGCGTTAATATCAAAGAGATGCTGATATCTCAGCCAGATACCGGCGAACAGGCTTTGGAGATTGTGGAAACGCTTGTCCGTTCAAACGCGGTTGATGTTATTGTTGTTGATTCGGTCGCGGCCTTGGTTCCGAGAAAAGAAATCGAAGGTGAAATGGGGGATCAACACATGGGTTTGCAGGCGCGGCTCATGAGCCAAGCCTTGCGCAAACTTACGGGCGTTGTTTCAAAGACAAAAACTGTTATTATTTTCATTAACCAGATCCGTTTGAAGATCGGTGTATTTTTTGGCAATCCGGAAACGACTACCGGCGGTACAGCTCTAAAGTTTTATAGCTCGGTTCGCATCGAAGTGCGCCGCAGCGCGCAGATTAAACAGGGAGACAAGATTATTGGCAATCGCGTAAAAACCAAAATAGTAAAAAACAAAGTCGCCGCTCCGTTCAAGACATGTGAATTTGATATTATGTATAACGAAGGTATTTCCATATCCGGCGATCTATTGGACACGGGGGTGGTTATGGGTACGATCGGCAAGTCCGGCAATTCATATTCTTTTGGCGATATCAAACTGGGCGTTGGCCGTGAAAATGCGAAACGCTTTTTGCGGGCTGATAAAAAACTCATGAAAGAAATCCGAAAAAAAATTATGTCAGAAGTAAAAGCGCGTGAAGTGGAAGAACAATAAAAGCAAAGGCTCATCAAAATATTTTGCGGTTATTTCACATCCGTATCGGCCGAAAATAAATAATTGATTTTTATTAAATTAAGCTCAGCTCAGAAAAAGCGCAGAAGTAGAGGGTGAGATATTAGTTAGATACACACATAAACATTCGAGTAGGTAATATGATCCGCTTCAAGCAGTAATTTAATAAAAATCAATTATTTATTTTCGGCCTAAGTTACAGAATACGTTAAAAAATCAAAACAAAAAACATCAGCCCAAGATAGGCCGATGTTTTTTTGTTTGAGAAAAAATAGTTAAGCTCTTTCTGAATATTCTCCGGAGTCGGTATTTATCTTGATGATGTCGCCTTCGTTTATGAACATCGGGGCGTTAATTAGCAAGCCAGTTTCGAGTTCTACTTGTTTTGTAACGTTTCCGGCACTATTGCCCTTTACTCCGGGTGGAGCGGAAACTACTTTAAAACTCATTTTAATCGGCAAATCGATAGCGACAGGATTGTTGTCATAATACAACACGTCAACATCTGTGCCTTCTTTTAAATATTTTTTCTTTTCTCCGATCGCTTCCAAGGATATAGAAAATTGTTCATAGCTTTCATTGTCCATGAAGTTGGCATTATCTTCGTCAAAATACATGAAGTTAGCTTTTCTTTTTTCCGTGTTAGCTTCGTTTGTCTTGTCGTTGCCTTGAAAAGTTTTATCAAGCATATTGCCGTTGATCAAATTTTTCAACTTAACTTTCAAGACGGCACCACCTCTTCCCATTTTATGATGATCGGTGCGGGTTACTAGGAAAGGTTCATTGTTTACATCAATAACCTTGCCTACTTTGATTTCATTTAGACTTAGCATAATTGGATTTATTAATTATCTGATATAGGGTAACAAAGAAATGATTCTGGCATTTTTGATCGCGTTCGCCAGTTTGCGCTGGTGTTTGGAGCAAACTCCGCTTTTTTTGCGGGGAAAGATTTTTTTGTAAGTATTGATGAACTGGCGCAAAGTGCGGATGTCTTTGTAATCAACATCTTTGATGCCATTTTCACAAAAATAGCAGGTTTTTTCGGTTTGGGTTTGGTTATTCATAATTTTTTATTAAAAAGGGATATTTTCTATTTTAATTTCTTCTTCCTGAGGGCTTTGATTGCCATAAGGATCATTTATATCAATGCTTTGTTCATGCATCATTGGTTCGCTTGGCAAAGGCACGGCATTTGCGGAATAGCCACCTTGGCTTTGCGCGCCGCCAGCGCGATCAAGCATAATCATGTTGTCGGCGATTATCTCGGTGCGATAGCGTTTGATTCCGTCTTGACCGACCCAATCTCTGGTCTGCAAACGTCCTTCAAAATATACTTTTGAGCCTTTTCTTAGGTACTGTCCGCAGATTTCGGCTAATTTTCTCCAGACTACTATGTTGTGAAACTCTACGCGCTCTTGTTTTTGGCCGTTTTGGTCGTTCCAAACTTGGTTAGTGGCAACGCCTACGGTTGCGACGGGCGTACCGTTGGGGGTTGTTTTCAGTTCCGGGTCGCGAGTCAAATTTCCAATAATCATGACTTTGTTGAGATTCATAAATTTTTTCTGCTGTTAATTAGGGAGAAATTGAACAGCACGATTATTTTATTAAATAAATTTTATTAGAGCAGATCGTCGGTTTCCAGGATTCTGTCTAATTTTTCGTCCAAGTCCTTTAAATCAATCGCTTTTTTCGGTTTTTCGATTTCTTTTTTCTCTACGACTTCGGTTTCGGCTTTGGCTTTGGCTATGATTTTTTTCTCAGCCTGCTTTTTTTCCGCTTGGATTTCTTCCGCGGTTCTGGATACTTTGGCAACGATAAGGTGTCTTAGCACTTCTGTGGAAAGGCGGAGTTCGTTATTGATCTTGTTTACTTTTTCGCCGCTTGAGTCAAATTCTGCCAATGAATAATAGCCGAATTGGAAACCCTTTATCGGGTAAGACAACTTTTTCTTGCCCCATTCTTCGGTGTAGGTTATTTTTCCTTCGTTGTCTGTAATTATTTTGTGCACGTCTTTGACTACGTCTTTTACCTCATCTTCGGAAAATTTATTTGATACAATAAATAAAAGTTCATAATGAGGCATTTTTCCTGATTTGTTTTTTGCCATATTGATTTTTTCGAGCTAAAAGGGCGATAATTATGCCATTTTTTGTCGAATATTAAATAAAAAACCCCAAGATACTCTCGTTTTCATTGGGATTAGTTGAGAATACCTTTAGTTTGTCCCAAAAGGCGCAAACTATCCAAATATTTGGATGTGGAAAAGGTTTGTTTTTATATTTTTATTAACTGACTGTATCCTAGCACAAGAAAAAAATAATTGCAATATCTATTGTTTTTATGTTATGTTATAGAATAGTCTTGGGTGGTTATTTTAATTATTTTGTTTTTTGAGAAAATATTTTAGGTAGATGCAGTATTTCTTTGTAGTACGGTTTAATTTTTAATTAGAAGTTTTTAATTTTTATTCAATTTTTATTTTTCAAATTTCAAATTACTATAACAATAAGAACTAGCTGTTTTAATTCGAGTAAATAAAAATTTGATAAATAAAAAGTCATTAAAAATTAAAAACTTCTAATTAAAAATTAAACTATATTTTCAGCGTTAATAAGATTACCCATAATTATTTTTGAACAATCAAACATATTGTATGACTTATTTTTTTGAACTAGGAAGTAATATAGCTTTGTCGGTTGCGGAAATTGCGGCTGTTTTTGGTATGAAAGAAAACTATCGCTTAATTGGCGGGAAGATTTTATTATTTGAAGATGCTTTATCATTTGCCGAAGAAAAGGCGATTGGCAAAATGGGCGGAGTTATCAAAATCGGCGAACTTTTTGAGCGCAAAATAAAAAATATAAATATTAAAGAATGTCTGCCTTTTTTAGAAGAATTAATCCTAGGGAAAACGGAAAAGATTTGTTTTGGCGTTTCTTATTATGGACGGAAAAAAATCAACATTAAGCATTTGGGTATGGATATAAAAAGTTTAATTAAAGAGCGTGACGGAAATTGTCGCTGGGTAAGCGGAAAGGAAAATGTTTTGTCTAGCGTGATTGTCGAACAGAACAGACTGCTAACAAAAGGCTTTGAATTGATAATTATTGAAACGGAAAATGGTTTTTATCTGGGGCACACAAAAGCGGTTCAGCCGTTTAAAGAACTTTCCGCGCGTGATTACGGACGGCCGGCGCGGGACGATCATTCCGGGATGTTGCCGCCGAAATTGGCGCAGATTATGATTAATCTGGTAAGCGCTGATTTTGGCAATAAGCTGGAAAAAAAGATTTATGATCCTTTCTGTGGTTCGGGTACGATTTTGACCGAGGCGATGCTGATGGGCTTTGCCAATGTGTTTGGCAGTGATTTATCAGAGCGAGCGGTTTTGGATACGAAAAAAAATATCGGTTGGATTGTTCGGCGTTTTGGAGACACAAAAGATATTTTTAAAAAAGAGCCTGAAGTCAGACAGCTTGATGTAAGGCGTCTTGGCGCGTTTTTGGAAAAAAAATCAATCGATATGATTGCGACCGAACCTTATCTTGGTCCGCAACGCGGATTGACTGATATTTACGCGGTAAAAAAAGAATTAGAATGTCTTTACAAAGAAGCTTTGGGGCAGTTTAAACAGATATTAAAAGCAAAGGGACGGGTTGTGATTATTTTTCCGATTTTTAAGCAAAAGCAAAAGATGCAATTTTTGAATGTTGATTTAACCGGCTTCAAATTAATCAATCCTTTGCCAATATCTTTGCAAAACGAAAAAGCGTTAAATCTTTCATTTCGCAAAACAATAATTTACGGCCGCGAAAGTCAAAGGGTGTGGCGTGAAATAGTTGTTTTGGAAATGAATTAAAACGGGTTTGTTCGGTAAACTGACAAAGAACAATTAATAAAGTTATATTTAGTTTTTGAGATAATTTTATGGATAAAATATTTTGTTATTGTTAAACCAAGATTCCCGCCTACGCGGGAATGACAAGTAGAGGAAAAGTGTTTAAAAATTTGTCCACAGAATTGCCGAAAGAACCATTCATTTTTGGCCTAAGTCACAAAATATATTTTAATATAAATGAGTTAATGTTAGAAAAAAAATTACAAATAATAATCGATGCTGGAATTGCGAATATTCATGTGCGCATTTGGGATGGGGTGGAGAAGCGGGATTTGCTTATTCCGAATAATGACCGGATTGAAAAGCTGTTTTTGCAGTTTCAGATTTTGGATGTTTTGAAAAATAAAAATAATGACATATATATTAGTGGTAAGCTGGCAAATATTGTCAGGGAAACTTTGGGACATGGAGAAATAATTTTAAGTTCCGCCGCCCTGTGGGCGGAGGCGAAGCATCTGATGAAAGAAGCAAGGGCGCATGATTGCAAGTCTTTGGGAATTATTGATTTGTCCGCATCCGGTTATATGCTGGTTGCCGTTGATCAGAAGGGGGAGCTTATAGACGATCTTTTGCTTGCGAATCCGCGTTGTGGCGCCGGAAGCGGAATTAATATCAGCCGAATTTTGCAGAAGCTGGATATTCAGTATGAAGAAGTAGATGAAATACTTTGTGAATATTTGGGTGAACAAGGCAAGGAAAAAAGAAGCCATGTTCAGGTTCGAGCAGACAGATGCGGAGTATTTAGTTCCTCGGCTACTATTTCCGATAAGAATCAGGGCGTGCCCTTGGCATATGCTTTGGCGATAACGCTAAAATCCGAAGCAATGAAGGTTTGCCGCCGGATGCCGGAAAATATTGAGATCGTGCATCTTTGTGGACGTGTTTTTGCTTGGCAATTTTTACGCGATTGCGCAAAAGATTTTCTTTTGCAAGCCGGAGTAAAAGAAATTATTTATGATAATGAACAGGATATGCTTTTGCGAGGTGTTTCGAGTCTGGTAAATGAAATCGGCTGGGAAAATTTTCGTAAGCAAGAAGACCGGCGCTTAAGCAAAGCGGAAAAGTTTTTGGAATATCCCGGTTTTCAAAGTTTGAAAACCGATTTTATTGAGAAAGGCTATTATAAAAGACTGCCAGACTCGGAAATAGCCGAGGTTATCGGCCATGAATTGGAAACAATGCCGATAAACATCGGACTAGATATTGGCTCGACAATGGCAAAAATATTGATTGCGGACGCGATCGACGGAAGAATTATTTTTAAAGGGTCTTATGACAATCATGGCGATACGATTGAGACTGTAAAGCAGATTTTTTTGGATATTAAAAAGAAAGGGGTAAAAAGCCTTAATATCCAGAACATAGGGATTACCGGCAGTGGCCGATATCAGGTACAGAGTATATTGCAAAAGATTTATCAGAAATCAGGAATAAATATTTTTGTTTTGGTAGAAAATTATGCGCACGCGCACGGTTCAATCGCTTATGCGAAAAAACATATTAATGATTTGCAAAGCCGCTTTCCTGAAATAAACCGCAAGTTTTGCGTTTTGGTTGATATCGGCGGCGAAGACACGAAAGTATCGACTATTTCTCTGGAAAAAGAGGAGCTATTTGATAACGCGATGAATATCAAATGTTCGGCCGGAACCGGCAGTTTGATGGATACGCTCAAGGCTTTGTTCGGCATTGAAAGCATCGGCGAGGCTTGTTTGCGATCTTTTAACGCGCCAAAGGCGTATGAGATAAACGCGACTTGTGCGGTTTTTTTAATGGAAAATGCTAAGAAGATGCAAGCAATGGGCTATCCGCAGGACGAGATTTTGGCATCATGTAATTACGCAATCATCGAGAATATGGCGCGCACGCTTTGGAACCAGATCGATTTTCCCAAAAACGCGGTTGTGCTTTTGCACGGACAGACAATGCTTTCTGATCCGTTGCCCTTGGCCGCGACCCGTCGGCTTTTGGATGACGGAGAAATGTTTTCTTTGGTGCCGCCGTTTCCGGGACATAGGGCCTGTATCGGATTGATCGAGTCTATTGCCAAAAAAGAGATCGTGGAAAACGTTTGTGACTTGGATGATTTTTTGGATTTGCAATTTGAAAAAAAGATAATTAACTGCTATGGCGTAGCTTGTGGCGACAAGAATGCTTGCTGTGCGCGCACTTTGCTTACGTCGCAAAACTCGGATAACAAGCTTACGGTATTGCTGGGCGGCTGTTCAAGCGTAAACGAACTTGCTTATGGGGACAAGACCGAAAGCGGAATAAGCGATGTGTACGGCGATATCTGGAAATTTATTGATCAGCAGATGCCTAAGAGCATGGACAAAAAACGCTTGGTTATTCCCCGCAGTTTCGCGGTATCGGAGCAGGCTTATTTTTTATCACAGATTTTTGAAAATCTTGACATTCCGGTTTGCGTTGACAATGTGCGGGAGCAAGACATACTCAGCGCTCAAGGCTTGTTTGATATCGATGTTTGCGCGCCTTTGATCGGCGCGGTCGGGCAGTTCATCCGTTTGGCCGGAGAAGAACATGGCATTATCCTTGCTCCGCAGATTGATTTTTTACCGACAGAAGGCAAAAGTCTGGGCCGGACTTGCACCACTAACCAGGGCGGAATCGCGGTTGCGGAAAGGTTTGCCAAGGCCCGTTATCCGCAAAGCAATATCCATCTTTTTGATTTAAGCATAAAGAGCTATGATCCAGAATATCTGGCTAACCAGCTAAAACGGAAATTGCAAAAAGTATTTCGATTTTACAATATAAAGGCTTCTGAAAAAAGAATAGCCGAAGCAGTCGCGTTTGCAAACGGACAGAATCAAAAAATCAAAGACAGCGTAGCCGATATTACCGCTCTTGCGCTGGAGCTTTGTTGGAAGGAAAAGCGCAGTATAACCATCGTCTGCGGAAGAGAATACATCCTTAATCCGGGAATTTATGACAGTCATATCGGCAAGCTGATAAAAGACAAAAGATCCATCGCGATTCCGGCTTATGCTTTTGAGGCAAAATTGGATGCGGATTTTGCCCACATTTATTGGCGCAATCCGCATGACTTGGTAAGCAAGATAAACGTGATTGCCAACAACCGGCTTTCGGAAATATTAAAACATGAGCGCTTGCAAAATATAGTTCGAAAATTTGAACAGATTAAAGACAGTCGTTTGATATCATTGGTGCAGGTATCGACTTTCCGTTGCGGACCGGATGCTGTCATTTCACCGCTTATCGCCGAGATCACAAAAAAAATCCCCAGTCTGTTCATCCAGTCGGACGCGATGATCAAGGAGCTGGCTCATTTGGAAAATCGGGTGAATACTTATATCAATCAGCTGGAAAAAAAGTTGCACCAAACTTTTTCGGGAAATAATTTTGAAATAAAAATAATCGATGATTATGACGCGCAAAAATTGAATCCTGAAACCGATGTCATCTATTTTCCGACATTGCAAGATAATCGGATGCTCACGAGCGTTTTTCGCGGCGCCGGCATAAGCGTGATTGATAATTTTCTTGACGGCGAATATGATTTGGAGCAAAAAGTGCGCTTGGGCCGCAAATATGCCGGCGATTCGGTTTGCGCGCCTTTGGCCGCGGTATTTGCCGATATTTTTTTGGCAGAAGAAGATTTTGTCAAAAGAAAAAAAGCGAATGATCCGCTTGTGAAAGACAAAAGCCGGATTTTGGTATTTGATAACAAAGGCACAGGTCCCTGTCGGCAAGGACAGTATTTTGAAATGCACAAATTTCTTTTGAACAAGAAACATGAATGTTCAGCCTGTGGAGCGAATTTTGACCGGTCGCTTGATTATCAGATTAAGCTTTTGGCCGGCCATGAAAAAGAGAACTATAATATCGGCGTTCCGGAGTGGGTTTTGGTTCAGTCATTCCAAGGTTTGGTTTTGCAAGGCGTACTGCATTTTCTGTTCTTAAAATTCGGTGCAGACTGCGCTGATTATAAACAGTTTAAATTATTTTATCAGGAGTATTTAGACTTGAAAAAAAAGATTAATCAAGTATTGGAAGACAGAACAAAACCAACAACAAATGCCTTGCGCATTTCAGAAAAAATCAGCCGCATCTCGCTTTTTGTCGGAGCAGTTTATAAATTTTTCGCGTTTGGGCTTTATAACAATAATGGTTTGCGCCAAGTCTTGTCAGATTTTTCCAAACGCTGGCAGACGACTCAAGCCAAAAACAAAAAAGGCCGTACCAAGATTTTTTTGGACGGCGAAGCATATATCAAAGCGGCGCAAGTTGAAGATGTTTTTTATGGTTTGGTGGACGCGATCGGGTTTTCTTCGTTTCAGGCCGAATATTCTCCGTTATGGCTTTACTTAGAACTGATTTTGAATTATCGGATGACTGAAATGAGAGAGAAAAACAATTATGAACCGAAAATCAGCAAAAGATTGATTGAAAAAGTGCAAATTGCCAAGCTTCGTTTTTTGGAAAAAGGAATTAGGCGCGTTTTAGCCAAGCCATTATATAAAGCAGCTAGCTTACGTTTGCCGTATGACATGAAAAGTATTTTAGGAGAATCGCGAGCAGTATTGGCAACGGCCAAGCCGCAAGGAGAATTGCCGGCTTATCTTGGTGAGATAAGTATAAAAGCCAAGGAAGGATATGACCTTTGCATTAATTTGGCGCCTGAAGGCTGTATGGTTTCTTCGATGGGTCAATTATTTTCCAGCCACATCTTGGCAAATGGCGAAAGCAAGACGCGGATTGAGGACTTGTTTACTTTAAATGGAGAAATTAATCACGAACAATTGCAAATGATACTTTTAAAAACCATGGGACCGGAAAAATATTATAAAAATATCTAAACTATTTCCCTTCTTCGATTTTTTCCAAATTTGCGTTTGTAATTCCGAGTGATAAGAAGCGCATTATTTCGTAAGCGGATTCGCCGTCTTTCATGTAATAACGGCGATTATCGCTTGGGTTAATATACCAAGCCTCTCCCCTTGATTCGGTTTGCAATAAAATTTTTCCGCCTAAACGTTTGGCAAGATTATTGTCAAGATTATGTTTTCCGGCGCCAAGCGTATTATAGCCGTTTATTAGTTCTTCTCCGTCATTATAGCCGTCGTTATCCGTGTCATATTCATACATATCGGTGCCTAGCGCTTCTTCCATTTTGTCCGGTACTAGGTCGCCGTCATAATCCCATTCTTCAAAACGGGCGTCAAGTCCGACGGGTATTTTGTTTAAATCAGCATTAGTAATACCTAGTCCGAATTTACGCAGAGTTTCATAAGCGGTCGGACCGTCTTTGACATAGAATCTTTTGAGCGTATTTGGATCTACATACCATGTTTCGCCATTATTTTCAACCTGCAAAAGCAGGCGGCCTTTCATTTTTTCTGCCAGCGATAAAGAGTCTGCGGAGCCAAGCTTGAATTTTTGGCCGCTAAGGATTTTTTCCGCAGAGCTCATTTTTATTTCAAGAGTTTGCGCTTTGCCGTTTTCGGCATATATGGCTTTGCCATATTCGATCTTTTGGTCGCTGACAGAAAACAGATAAGCGCCGGGAGCCAAAGAAGCGTCTAGAGTTCCGTCCGCTTCGCTGCTGAGTGATTTCAGTTTTTTGTCGATTGTGTAAGCGTCCTGAGTTTTTTTTAAAGTATAGACACTGATTGTCATTTTTTTGCTTATTTTTTTACCTGTTCCATCTTTGATGTTAATTCTGATTTTGTTTTCATTTAATTCCGTCTTTGACATTTGGCGGTTTTTTATCAATAGATTCCAAAAAATATTTTTTTGTTGTAAGCTGTCGGTTACAACAGCGGCGAAACTGCCGGTCGGATATTCAAGGGAAGCTATACCGTACGCGTCGGTTTTGAGTGATTTTATTTTTTTTCCTAGAATATTTTGGCGTTCGGCATTTTGCACTTGTTCATATATGTCAACTGTTTTTTCAGAGTTAATTTTTCCCTCTGCGTTTTTGTATGTGATTGCCAGACCGCTTAAGCTATAATCCAGTTCAAGATTTTGCGAAGGGCTGATGTTTATACCGTATTCAGTAAATGTTATTTTGTCTTTGTTTGTAAGTGTTATTACATAAGAGCCGCGTTTTTCTTTTAGGTATGGATGGTTGGCGGCCAGGTAAACCGTGATTTTTCCGCTTTCACCGGAATCGAATTTATCCGAGACTAAATCTTTTTTTTCTTTTATCGGTTTTTCGTCCGCATCGAATTTTTCCGTATATAAAGAGAATAATTGGTTTCTTAACAATTCACCTTTGCTGTCGCGCAGAATAATATTTAGGGCAGGAAGTTGTTTTGTAACTTCCATATTTTGTCCGCAGGCAAATTGGATCTGATCAAAAAACCAAAAATCTCCGACTTTTTCATTCTTTTCATAAATCTGCAAGGCATATTTCTTTCTTGGGTCCGGATTTATGATAATCGTGCTTTGGCCGGATTCATTAATCGTGCCGCCACTTAATTTGCCAAGAGCATAGGGTTTGCCATCGGCATTGACGCCTTGCTCGTAAATATTAAAATTTAAACCCGCGATCAGCCGGTAATCCAAGTCCCGCGTAAATAAAGTAAAGTTTGAAGATGCTTCGCATGCGCCTCCGCTTGGTAGCCATTCTTCGTTTGTTTTTAGTTGGTAGGTAGTTTGCGTTTGATCCCTGATTTCGATATCCCAAAAATATGTATATACTCCGCTTGAACCCAAAAGGCGAAGCGCGTAAATGCCGGCCGGGTATTCAAAATTAACCATGCCTAAGTCGTCTGTGTAGACGTCTTTTATTTTTGTACTAAGAACCGAAACATTGTCTTCGTTTTTGACTTGGCTGAAAATCTCGATTTTTGAATTTGCCGGAAAAGACACGCCGTTTATATCCTGCATTTCCAATTTTAAACGGCTTAGTTTATAATCAATTTTTGTCGTATTGCCTTCGCTGGCATGTATGTCATATTGGCTGTAAGAGCCTCCGTTGGCGTTGATTTTTTCAAAAATATAATAAGCTGCCCCCGAGCCGTTAATAAAGTTTGAGCTGGCAGGAACATATATTGTGCTTTTTCCGCCTTCCCCCGTGTTCAAGCTGGCGATCAGCGAAAGCTTTTCTTTGAGTGGCTTGTTATCCGCATCATATTTTTGCGCGTAAATTGAAAATTGTTCATTAGTTTTTAATACTCCTAAAGCATCTCTAATAACTATTTCGAGCGCGCTCAGTGATTTTGTTACTTCTTTGCTTTCTCCGCAATTCAAAGTCAGGCTGTCGTAAAACCAAAAAGCTGTTGCGTCTTTGTCCGTGGCATTCATTTTTATCGCATATTGTTTTCCGCTTGGTTTTTTCAAGGTATAGGAAAAAATTCCCGTAATCGCGCTAGTTTTTCCGGATGCGATTTTCGTTCCCGGTTTTGGCCGGTTATCGGCATCCGTAATCTGTTCAAAAACTTCAACCGTAATACTAGGAATGAAATCACCTGTACTCGAGCGCGCGATAATTGAAAAACTAGCCTCAGCGCATTCTTCCTCCTCAACTTGAGCCTGAACCGGATTATTGGACAGACAGAAGAAAAAAACAGGTAGTGTTAAAAGCGCGAAAAAAAACAAGCTAATATTTTTAAATTTGAAATATGGCATAGTATTGAAGATTATATAAAATTTATATTTACCTTTTTGTAATAAAGCCTTTATCCTTTGGTAATAGAAAATGAAAGCGTAATCTGCGTGCCTACGCCTTCCATGGAGTCGATAATTATTTTTCCGTTCATAAGTTCGACTAATCTTTTTGTGATCCAAAGTCCCAGTCCGGTTCCGCTGATATTTTTCGTCTTGTCGTTTTGGATGCGATAGAATTTTTCAAACAATCTTTCCCGATCAGTCGAAGCCATGCCAATCCCTGTGTCTTTGATTATGATTTCCAAAGTATTTGATTTGATTTTTTCTCTTGTCAATATTTCAACGCCGCCGTTTTCCGTATATTTGATCGCGTTACCGATTAAATTAATCATTATTTCCTTGAACCGCGCCGGGTCAACGGTAATAATCGGAAGCGTAAGCGTATTCGGCTTGAATTCCAGATATAATTTTTTTGCATCGGCCTGTACTTTTAATTCGGATATGATTTCGTTTATGACATGACCGGCATCAATCGATTCCAAAGCGATTGTCATGCGATTCTGTTCAATGCGGCTGACATTCAAAAGGTCTTCGACCAGCGTGCCCAAGCGCTCCGATGCCTGATGGATCATCTTTACGCTTGCCAGCACTTTGTCGCTGACCTTGCCCATAGTGCCGTCGATAATCATAGAGGCAAAACCGCGAATTCCGGTAACCGGCGTTCGTAATTCGTGAGAAGCGATAGAAATAAACTCATCTTTCATTTTGTCGACTTCTTTTATTTTTTTGTAAAGCAAAGCATAGTCCCAAAGGCGAACAGCGACCAAAAGAAACATAATAACAATCATGACAGTTCCGATTAGAATATAGATTGAAATATTGCGATTGTAGTTTGTTAGATCATCAACGATTTTGGACGAAATTTTTACGCTCAGCAAAGCCGCTTTCTTGCCGTCGTTTCCATTCATTGGCATGGCAACCATCCAATACCGCCCGCTATCCGGTTCGGTTTGAAATTGTCCGCCACCATCTTCGTCCGGGGAATCGGTAGCCAAGCCGTCATTATTTGGCTGCATCCAAGCCAGCTTATAAAAATAGTAATCGCTTTTTTTTCCGATTCTCTCATTGTCGCTGGCGGCGATAATTTTAAAACCATCGCCTTCGGGCGCAAGAACGTCGATTGCTTGCAAAGTAATATTATTTTTTAGCAAGGTATCGATTTTAATCTGAACGAATTCCGCCCAAGGCAGATCGTTTTCCATTAAGGTAGAAATTGTTCTGCCAATAGAAAGCGCTTGTCTTTGCAAGGTAATATCCAGACTTTGATTGTATTTATTGATAATAAAAACCGTATTAAAGGTGATCAAGAGCGGAATCAAGACAATCAAAACGATACCATACGCAATCTGCGCCGCCATTCGGTTTTTTAACAAAAATTTTCTTATGTCCATTTTGGTTTTTACAAAACTATTATAAAATAATAAATTGAAACTTGAGAAAAACTCCTTTTTTTGTCATTCCCGCGAAGGCGGGAATCCAGGGTTTATCAATCGAATCTGGATTCCCGCCTTCGCGGGAATGACAGGTGAAAAATATTTTTTAAAAAAGTATTTCTCAGGTCTCATTGTAGTTTTATGGCAGTCTATATTTCATCATTTAAATCTTTTTTGTTTTTACGCATTATGATAAAGACGATGAATAAAAGTATTCCGGCAAAAGCGATTGTGAGGGATATTACAATATAAAGACTTAACATGCTTTCGGTTTTGGTTGGCGCGTTTTTGGGTGCGCCGGAAACAAAATCTTGGAGTGAAACCGCCTTTGCTTCTTTGATAAAAAAATTAATCGGGTTGCTTTTTTTAGTGATGCGTCCGGTATTGTCATTCAAAACGGCGTAGATTTCATGTTCGCCTTCAATTAAGGATTCTTTTAAAACATATTCCCAATTTCCATATTCATCGGTGCGGGCGGTAACCAGGAGAGGCATGTCAGAGTAAATATAAAGAGCGATCGTAGAATTCGCCTCGGCCGTACCGGATATTTTGTAGGAATTTTCTTCGTCTGAATTGGTAAATTTGCTTATGGAAAAATCAGAAGAAACAATTCCCGCAGTTTTAGGCTGTTCTAGCAGTACTCCGTTTATCAATGCAAGATCAAGCGGGGTAAGAGTTTTGGAAAGCCCCCTTGTTCCCAAAGGGTTAAAATTATTTTTTACCTCATCGCCGTCTGAATAACCGTCATTATCGCTGTCTGGAATATTCGGGTCAGTGCCTATTCTTTTTTCCGTATCATCCGGCAGGCCATCGCCGTCATTATCGATAATAAGCGCCAGTGGGGAGGTTTGGATTAAATTACTGTTTTCAAGCAGTATCTTATTTTCAAGACGCAATATTTTTACATGCGTATTTTTGCTGTTCAAGGGCAGCAAACCTTTTGCCATGATTAATTCTGATTGTATTTCGGAAATTGATATTTTTTTGTTTATAAAGTGAGATAAGTTTTCATTCAGTTCATTATACTTTGTCTGCTTGTCGGTTATTTCTCCCAAGAATTTTGTTTCAATAATTTCTTGACATTGCCATTTGTCCGTATCTCCACAATTTATTTCAGACTGATATTTGTTGTATATGAACTGCGCGCATTTTTTTTCATCGCTTATTCCCGCTGTTTCGCATATTTGTCTGCTTGATTTTTTGAATAATAAAGCATTGCAGTCAGTTTGATTATTTATACCGATGTTTAAACAGTCTTGATTTAAATATTTATTTTGCCAATAATACTGGCATTGATTTTTGTCTGAAATTTCCAATGATTCGCAAATAGCTTTTTGTTTTACTTCGTCAATGTAGTCATTGCACTCCGCTTCGGTATTTATTCCGGCGTTTTTGCATTCCGTAGCTAATTGTTTGGTTTTTAAAAAATCCCGGCATTTTTCTTTTGTTTTTATTTCCGCTTCCGCGCAAACAAAAGGCAATGAAAGAAGCGTTAAATATTCATTGCATTTTTCATGGTCTGTTATGTTATTTTGTAAGCATGTTTGCGACAATGCTTTATTATAAATAAAATTTTGGCATTGTAACGTAGTCGTAATGCCTACGTTTTGGCAATCACGGGACAGTTTCTGATACTCCCTGCATTCATTTTCACTTAGATTCAGTTCTTTGCATCTGGCGTCCATATTTAAGTAAAGCGCGCATTGATATTGTGTTTTTATTTCCTTTTGTTTGCATTGCGGATCTAGGTTTTCAAAAATCAGACAATCGCCATAATCGTTTATACCGATTATTTTGCATTCATCCGTAACTTCCTTGTTTTCGTTTGTTTCGTTTGTTTGATTTTCGGCCGTAGCTATTCTCGAGGACGTAGCGCTTTGATTTGTGGCTGTTTCCGAGTAGCTGATCGGCTTATCCATGATTTGAGGCGCCGGATTTTCAATAATAATTTCAACAGTGTTTGTCGCCGCTATTGCGTTATTTATTATTGCCCTAGCTTCTAGCATGTATCGTCCATTTGAAAAATCCTTTGCCGGTAGAGTGAAGCTATAAATACTGTTATATAAGTTTGAATCAAATTTTTTATTTGTTTGGCCGTAAATAAAAAAATCAACATCATCAACCGGTTTGTTGGTTTGCAGATTAAAGATTTTATTCGCTGAGATTGTTTGCGGAAAAGTGCCGTTAAAAAATAATATTAATGGATCCGTGTCTGGGTTTTGTTGTGTTTGCGCTGTGTTAAACCTGCCATCTACTGTAGTTGCAATAAGCACATCGGAAGCGCTATCAAGAATTGGATTGGTGGTAGCTAGAGTGTTGTTAATTTCCTCTATCGAGGAAGTGCTTATTTCGCTCAAATCAGCTAAAACAAAATCTGATTCGGCTAAAAAATCATTTGCGGTATCATCAGAAATAACGGCCTCAGTGGTTGTCGTCGCTTGTTCCGTAATCGGATAATTAACTTCGGTAATTGTTTTTTTGCGGTAAAAAAATTCAATCGAGTGCTCAGCTATTTGCGCTGTCGTTAATCTCGCATGAATAACTATTTTATAATAACCATTTTCAAGGCTGGATGTCGGAAATACATAATTATAATAACCGTCGTTTAAAACCGGGCTAAAACTTTGGAATATTGTGCTGGTGCCAAAGATTAATTTACCGTTTATATGAGCAATGTTGGTAAAGTTTAATTTAATTTTAATATTTAAATCACCGAATTGGGTTGATGCGTTTTCGGGATTTAGTATATTTATTTTGAATGGTTCGATTGTGTATAAAGTTTGATTTGAAATGATGGTTGTATCGCCAGTTTGCGCCCCAACTTTAAAAATTTTTGAATCCAAAAGTATTATTAAAAAAACCGTTTGAAACAAAATAAAAGAAATAGCGACTATTTTACTAAGCAGTTTTTCCTTGGATTTTCTTTTTACAAAAAAATGGTTAAACACATTTTTTAACATTGGGTTGATGATAAATTATTATAAATAATATCAAGATATTAACCGGTAAAATAAAAAGTGGTATAAAAATTATACCACAAAACAAGGCTATTTATCAAATAAATTTTATTTCTCTCTTTGTCTGGATGCCTCAAAAAGAATGATTGCGGCGCTGACTGAAGCATTTAACGAATCTATTTTTCCTTTCATGGGAATTTTTATTTTATAGTCCGCTGATTTTAGCCATTCCGTACTTAGGCCTTCGTGTTCTGTGCCGATTGTTATCGCGATTGCTCCGCTAAAATCCGCCCTGGTGTAGAGTATGTCTGTATTAGGAGTGGTGGCAAAGCTTTTTATATTATTTTTTTTAAGCCAAGAAAAAATCTCTGAGTTTTTACAGATAACTATTTTATTGGTAAATATTGTTCCAAGGCTTGAGCGAATTACATTTGGATTGTAAATATCGGTTTTTGGTTCGCATATTATGATACAATCTACCCCACAAGCATCTGCCGTACGAAAAATAGCTCCAAGATTGCCCGGTTTTTCGATTGATTCAAGAATCAAGAGAAATGGATTTTTTGAAAGCTTTATATCGTTCAAAAACATATCTTTTGGCTTGGCAAGCACCAATATCCCATCCGGATTTTCGCGTAAAGAGATTTTGTTGAATGTATTTTTATCCAATTCGTAAATATCACAATGGAGTTGCGATAAAAATGATTTGTCTTTTAAGTAATCCGCGCAATAAAACAGGTTTGAAATTTGAATGCCTGACTTTATTACCATGCCAAGCTCTTGTGCTCCTTCTATAATAAATAAATCGGTTTTTTTTCTTTGCTTTGTTTTTCTTAGTTTAAGTATTTCTTTGATTTTTGGATTTTGACTACTGGTTATTTTGTTCATATGTTTATTTGTATTATACGCTTTTTTTTATCAATATTAAAAATTACGGATTTGAATTTTTATACAACCAACGTATTTGCTGATATTTTATGTTTCTTCTCATGGGGCGTATGGAAGGTGCAGTCGCCCAAATCGAATAAACATAAAATATCAGCAAATACTTTTCTGTATTAAATACTTGAGTATAATTTATCTATACAACAAAAACACCGCTTGAAGAGTCCGGCGGTGTTAATGTTTTTCTATCTCTTGCTTAAGGAAATAGAAGCTTTTATCCCCATGCTCACTTTGTCGCTAAAGCGATAAAGTAAGAAAGAGAGAAAAGAGGAGCTGCATGTTGTCCGTTTTTTGGAGCGAATATGCAGCTCCATGATTTCGAAAGAACGATTTGCCATAAATATATGGCGATTGCGGCCGAATTTGTTTTGGCCGACTTAAATATTCAATTAAGCATAAGCCTAATTAATTCTAAAGGCTATTGTTAGTCTTGGGAATTAATTAGGCCAATAAATTATTTGCCGAATCTTCGGTTTTTGAAAGATCAATTAAATTTTCTTGTATATAATAGACACCCGATTCTGTATGGAATTTTTCCAGGCTATAAATGTTTTTGTTTATAGTATTTTGAATCTGGGTATTTTTATAAGATGTATGCAATAATGACAAACTGTAAGCAGTAATCAGCACAATAAAAAAAGCAATGGAAATACTTAGTATAAGTCCAGACAAGCTGAACTCACTTTCCAAAGCTTTCTTTTTTATGCTATTGTAATATTTCCAACCGATTTGTGATTTTGTAGCTGTCTCATTAATCGGGGAAACGTAAGTATTTATTGTCATTTTGTTTTTATTTTTGTTTTAGTCTAGGTTTTTGTGGACTTATCTAAGTCACATAATAGTATTGTAGCAAATATTTTGCTTTTCGTCAATTGTTGATAAGTCGAATAAAATGTAAAATGTAAATCTCAAAATGTAAAATGACAATGTATATTAAATAATTATTAACAATAAATAAAATCGATTTATATATTGATGTTAATATGCAATAATTAATTTTAAACTTTAAATTGTCATTTTACATTTTGAGATTTACATTTTAATTTAAAATATGCAAACAATTATCAAAAAATCAGGTTTTTTATTAATCAACAAGCCAGTTGGTCCAACATCATTTGGTGTTATTGCTAAACTTCGAAAAATAACCGGAATAAAAAAAATCGGCCATGCCGGTACCTTGGATCCGTTTGCGAGCGGAGTTTTGGTTGTGGCAATTGGTCGTGAAGCAACGCGTTTGATTAGTCAATATGTTAAGTTGGACAAAGAGTACGAAGCGGTTTTGCATTTGGGGGCGGTTACGGATACTTTTGATCGAACAGGAAAGTTAGAAGTTAGAAGTGAGAAGTTAGAAATGGATAGATTCGACATTGAAAATGTTTTAATTAAATATACAGGAAAGCAAAAACAGACTCCGCCGATGTTTAGCGCGAAGAAGGTTGGTGGGAAAAAGTTGTATGAGTTGGCGCGGAAAGGGATAGAGATTGAGCGGAAGGCGGTTGAGATTAATATATATGAGCTTGAGCTACTTGAATATAATTATCCTTTATTGAAAATTCGGGTTAAGTGTTCTTCGGGAACATATATCCGGTCTTTGGCACATGATATTGGGCAGAATCTCGGGTGCGGGGCATATCTTACAGAACTTAAACGGACGGCAGTTGGGGTTTTTGGGATTGAGGAGTGTTGTGAGTTGGCGGATATTCAGGAAGATGATTGGGGGAGTGTTTTATTTTCGGCCTAAACTACAAAATATGTCGAAGAATCGATATTTATTACGAATTCAAAAAATCTTTGGGGTGAAAATTTAAATCATTTTCAGCGGCACTTATGTCAAAAGGTTTTTGTACCAGCAGTCTGTCTAGTTGGTCTTTTTTTATTGGTGATAATCCAAATGGCGCAAGAAGAAAAGTCGTGATACGAATTAAAAAAATAGGTATTGGAAAAAGAAATATTTTTTTTCTTTGCCCCTCGGCAATTTTTAGAAGCAGATCACGATAATCTAGTCTTTTAGGTCCGGCGATTAAATATGTTTTCTTGTCAAAGCCAGAGTTTAGCGCGGCATTAATTGCAAAACAAGCATCATTAACTGATATGGGTCGAAGATAGATGCCTTTGTGTTTTGGGTAAAAAATTATTTTATGGTTTTTTACATTTTTTTTCAAAAGATCTATCGCTTCGCTCTGTCCTGCGCCGTAAACTTCCGAAAGCTTTAATATAATCCAATTCAAATCCGTTTTTTTTATTATTTCTTCTGTCTGATATTTAGATTTGGCATAAGCGCCGCCATCAGGAGAGGCAGTATAACTGCTTATGAATATAAATTTATTTACTTTTGTTTGCTCACAGGCATGAATTAAATTTTTTGTTCCTTCCAGGTTGATTAGAAAATATTCGCTTGCGTTATCAGTGTGCGTTTTTGCCGCCAAATGTATTACTGCGTCGATATTGTTAAGCGATTTTATTAAAGAATCAATATCCAATAAATCGCCTTGCCGAAAAAATTCGTTTTCTTTATTTTTACGGCTAAGTATATAACAAAAACGACCGGATTTTTGCAATACCGGAATTAAGTGTTTCCCAATTTTACCGCTTCCGCCGGTAATCAAGATGTTCATTTTTTAAATTCTTTAATCCTGAATATAATTAAATTTTTTATAAATTCAAAAATTGCTGAGAACTTTACATATGATGCCCGGTCAGCAAGTTTGAAAAAGTTTGTAGGAATCTCTTTGATAATTAATTTATGGCGTCGTGCCAAGATCATTATTTCAGCATCAATAAACCAGTCATTTGAACAAAGATGCAATTTGTTTAAAGCGGAGCGACTGAATATTTTTGGTTTTGAATTGATATCGCGATAAAATACGCCGGGAAAAAGTAATATAAAAATAGCGTTATAAACAATTGATATTATTCTGCGCCAAGCGCCATCGCCGCGCTTTGTGCGAAAAGTTTTTACCAAATCGCAATCACTACTTTTTATTTCTTTGTAAACCCTTGCGATATCATCGATAGGCATCTGTCCGTCGCCGTCGATAATCGCGATAAAATTACCGCTTGCTATTTCCAATCCGCTCCGCATGTCCCAGCCCATCATGCCTTGTTTCGGTTTTGCAACAAATTTAACAAAAGCATATTTAGCCGCGAGTAAGCGCAATACTTCCGGCGTGTCGTCCTTTTTTCCGGGATGATAATTGCCGACCAGGACAAGTTCATAATTAGTAATATTGTTTGAAAAAAAATGTTTGATTATGCTTTCGACAAAAGTCTCAGTGTTTTTTCCGGTTTGGTAGCACAAAACAACTACGGAAAGATCCGGACTAAGGTTTTTAGTAATAATTTTATCTTCTGGCATAATAGCTGATTTGTGCCATGCGGGCAAAAATATATTTGCGCTTTTTTAATATGAATTGATTTTTCAATAATTTATTTATTTCTCGGTAATTTGACACATGGTCGTCATGAGCGTTTTTTTGGCCGGCAAGGAGCATGGCAATTTTTGAAACAAAATTTTCCGTAGGCAGATAAACTAATAATTCCACACTATTATTTATCTTGATAAATTCTTTTAACAAATTTTCTATTTCATTTAAATACAAATGCTCAAGTACGCCGGAAAGAACAATTTTTTTTGGCTTAATTGTTTTATAATCAGAAATTTCAGTCAGGCTCGGTTCAATGTCATAATTGATTATATTATTTTTGTTTAGCGTTTTTTTTAAATGTCCAATCCCGCAGCCAAAATCTAAAATAATCTCGCTTTCATTTCGTAAATTTCCAAACTCAATAATTGTTTCCAGTATTTTTCGAAAATAAAAGCCGGCAAAGCCCCTGTAATAATCATTTGTATAATCAATTGTTTCCGTATTTCGAGCCATGTTTAATTATGCTTTGTAATAAATAAAGAAATTTTCATCCTCGAATATTTTTTTCCATTCAGATGAATTTAGCAGGTATTCTTCAAGCGGATTTATTTTTTCTTTTTTATTTTTCATTCCCAAAAATGTTTTTTCAAACCAGTTATAATTATTAGTTTTGTATTTTTTTCCTTGGACAAGATTAATATCGTGCATCTTTATATTATCAGAAATCTGCTCTTTATCAAAAAAATCATAATATTCTTCCAAAAGAGAATGATTGTTTACGATTAGCATTGGTAATCTGCCGTCAATAAAAATCTTTTGATTCGGCCAATTCCAGACAAGAAATCCGCCGGATCCGTAGTCATTAAAAATTTTTAAATTTTCTTGCGGAAGATTTTTTATGCTTTTTAATCCTTCACAAGGATAAGCAGAACAGAATTTTTCATTCTGAAAGGGGGTGTTTGTGAAATTTGTGCTTAGTAAAAACATAGCCATACTAAGTAAAAGTACGAAGACCAGATTCATTTTTAAATATTTTGAAAATAGCAGAGCATAAAAGGCTTTAAAATTTTCTTTATTAAAATTGCTTGTGGCAATCGTAATTAAGGGGATGGACGCAATAAAAAAAAGCGGGAAATTGCGGCGTGATTTAAGGGCGGAAACAAAAAGCACAAAGCCCAAAACCAGATACCAGAGATTTATTTTGGATTGTTTTTTGTTTAAAAATAAAAAAATGATAATAAGCGAAAAAATAATGAAATATAATTGCTGGCTGTAAATAATCGGCGGCAAGTAAGCAGGCAGCCATTCGGAAATATGCTTCATATAATAAGTATTGGTATATGAAAGCATGAAGCTGAAATATTTATAATGATATGGGGTAATGAAAACTGATAAAGATGAAAGGATGGCAACCAAGAGCAAGACTTTATTAGTGTTTGCTTTATATTCAAAATAATTTATTTTAAATTTATTAATTATTTTTGGGGCGATTATATTTATTATCCAAAATAACCATAAAACAAAAAGCCCAATCATAAAGCCGCCATGCAAATTTGCCCAGATTAAAAAGAGTAAAGGTAAAAAGAACAGAGTTTTTTGTTTGCTTGTTTCATAAAACTTGTCAAGCAAAATTAGTTCAACTAAAAACATTAAAACTGAAAATTCTTGCATGCGCACCCCGGAGTGTGGGAGAATACCGATTATGGCAATCAACTCGATTGAGATAATGAGAAGAAAATGCAGATAATCTCTTATATATTTTTTGATTAGATAAAAATTTAATAAGAAGAAAACTAAAAAGGCGATAAAAGCAAAAATAATATTTAGGATAAAATAACCAAACTTGGTATATATGAGATAGCTAATCAAGTTTAACAGCCATTCATGGTCAACCCAGTTTTTTCCCTCCAAAGTATAATTATAATTTTCTTGCCAGGGAACGCATTTTGCCTGATATATTTCCTCGCCGGCCTTTAAATGCCACCCAAAATCCGGGTCCAGATAGTTGAAGGAATTATAAAGAAATAAAATAAAAACAAAAAATAATAATAGCGCTTTTAATGTGTTTAAATAAGTAAATTTCATTTCTTTTTGACTTGATTCATATCGAAGTATTTATATATTATCATATCTAATTGCTGATAGCTAGAAAATATGGTAAAATATAGTTAATGTTAATAACTTAATTTTTTTAAATTAAAAAATTTTTTTAGTTTAAAATAAAATGAGGGGAGGTGAATTATGAATAAAAATTTATTTCGAAATATTTTTGCGGCGATAGTTATGGTTTTTTTGTTTTCAACAATGGCTATATTACCGGTATCAGCGCAAGATATAGGTTTGGATTATGCTAATAACCTTGATTTACAGGCAGCTAACGAATCCGATCCTAAGCAAATGGCTGTAGACATTGTCAAGTATTTGATGACTTTTTTGGGTATTATCGCTGTTGTAGTAATATTGTTGGGTGGTTTCAAATGGATGACTGCGGCTGGAAACGAAGACAAGGTTGCTGAGGCAAAAAAATTAATTATCGCCGGTGTTATCGGCTTGATAATTATTTTGTGCGCATTCGCAATCGTTACTTTCGTTGTTGGCATTACAAATGATGCTTTGAGCGGAAACATCTAAAACCTGTAATTCGCAAAATATCGTGGGTCCCTCTAGAATTCTAGGGATCCACCCTTATGGCAATAAAAAAATATTGCCATAAGGGTGGACTAAATAATAATTAACAATACAATTTTATGACATTCTTTAAAACCGTATTAGCGATTTTAATAATTTTTTTAAATTTAATTAATATTATTCCGGTGAGCGCGCAAGATATTGGTCTGGATTATGCTGAAAATTTAGATTTGCAAGTAGCTTCAGAAACAGACCCAAAACAGATGATGGTTGAAATCGTTAAATATCTTATGACATTTTTGGGAATTATTGCCGTTGTGATTATATTATACGGAGGTTTTAAATGGATGACTGCTGCCGGAAATCAGGATAGTGTTGAAGACGCAAAAAAAATCATAATTGCCGGCGCAATCGGACTAGTAGTTATATTGTCGGCATTTGCAATAATTACATTTATCGTTAATATAACTAATGACGCGATAAGCGGAAACATTTAAAATAATTACAGCTACTTATTTAGAAAAATTTAAAAATATGCTTACTTTTAAAAAGTATTTAGTCGCTACAATTGTATCTTTGTGTGTTTTTTCTTTATTTTTTCAAGCAAACTTAAGCCAAGCACAATCTTTAGATGAGTCATTAGGAATAAAGTATGCAGAAAATGTCGGTTTGCCGGCTGCGGCAGATGAAGATGTTCGGGATATGGCAGTAACGATTATTAAATATTTGATTACCTTTTTAGGAATTATTGCCGTAGTTATAATTTTGTACGGAGGTTTTGTTTGGATGACGGCTGCCGGGAATGATGATCGTGTTGGAAAAGCGAAAAGTATTATTATCGCCGGAGTTATTGGACTTGTAGTTATTATTGCCGCCTTTGCAATCGTGAATTTTGTAATAAATATGTCTGCCGACGCAATTAATGGCGATTTATAAAATCATTTTGTATTTTAACAGATAATAGCTTGCTTATTTTGCTATTATCTGTTTTCGATTAATGAACATGACGGGAATTATAAAGAATAAAAAAAACATCGTAAGAATATTATTTATTATTTTACTGTTTTTTGTTTTTGTTTTACCTATGGCTATGGCGGTTGATTCCAGCGCAATTACTGGGCTTGATGAAGCCGCTAAAAAAGGTTATGGGAAAATACCGGATGGTGGCATGGCAAGCTTACCCAGCGCGATTGGAAAAGTAATCGGTGTTGGTCTTTCTTTGATTGGTATTTTGTTTTTGGGACTAATGATATATGGCGGATTTATATGGATGATTGCTCGCGGAAATGAAGGCGAGGTTACAAAAGCCAAGGATTTGATTCAGGCCGCGATTATCGGGCTTGTGGTTGTTTTGGCGGCCTATGCGATCACACAATTTATTGGACAACAATTGTTATAAAATTTTTATGAAGAGAATATTTACAATTGGAATAATTTGTTTTTTGTTATTTATAAATATTTCATTTGTGTTAGCAGAGGGCGAAGATGCAAAATCGATTTTTAATAATAGCCTTGAAAAAACTGCGGAAGGAACCGGACACTTAGGCTCAAAAATATCAAAACTAGGCGCCTTGGGCTCGGTCGGACTTTTAATCCAGATTCTTTTATCGATAATCGGCGTTTTGTTTTTAATCTTTACTATCTGGGGTGGTTTTATCTGGATGAACTCGCGAGGGGTTGAGTCAGAGGTAACCAGGGCTAAAGATATTATTCGCAATGCCCTAATCGGACTTGTAATAGTAATAGCCGCGTATGCGATAACGAATTTTGTAGGTGAGAATTTATTAAAATGATTTGCGTAATAAATATATGTTTTTGAAGCAAAAAAAAATATTTGTTGACATATTTATTGTATTGTGCAGCCTAAGCTTTGTTTTTGTGGCACATGCACAAGATCTTAAAGATGCGTTTGGTAATGCAAATACAGTTGCAGTTTCCGGTGGTTACGATACAGGTGTAAGCGCAGAAAGTATGATTGCAAAAATAATCAGTGTTGTATTATCAATTTTGGGAGTTATATTCTTAATCTTAATGATTTATGGCGGATATATCTGGATGATGGCGCGTGATAATGAACAGGAAGTGACAAGAGCAAAAAACTTGATAACCGCCGCTGTTATTGGTGTAGTTGTTATAGTTTTGGCTTATGCGATTTCTTTTTTTGTCATTCAAAATGTTACAAAAGATGTGTTTAAAAATGACTCTAGCTGGGAAGAAAGCGAACCGGATTTAAATTTATAAAACTAAAAATAAAAAAATGAAAACTAAAATCAAAAATATTTTTGTGTTAATGTGTCTTGTGGTAGTTTTAATTTTACCATATTTTGTATTTGCGCAGTCACCTTTAGACAAGCTAAGTGATGTTGGGGTTAAGGGCGGTTATTCCGGCGTTACAAGCGAAAACGATTTAGTTACAAACGCAGGTAAAATCGTAAGCATATTTTTTTCGATACTGGGAATAATATTTGTAGTTTTGATGCTTTACGCCGGGTACAATTATATGATTGCGGCGGGCGATCAGTCAAAGGTAGATAAGGCATTAAGCACGATTCGACGCGCGATTATCGGATTAATTATAACCGTTGGCTCGTATGCGATTAGTAATTTTGTATTATTTAAGTTATTAAATTAATTTTAAAAAGATGCGAAAATATATTTTGATAAGTTTGTCTATTATTATTATCTCTTTTAGTTTTTTTGTAGGCACTTCTCTGGCAGGACCGTTGAATGATCCGAATGAAGTTGTCGGTGGAGAAAGTTTGATGGGGAAATTTGCTAAAAGCTCAGGATTTAATATTGGCGACAGCGACGGTGCCGAGCTTGGTGAAATTATTTCAATAGTAATTAAAGCGTTTTTGGGATTACTCGCTATTATTTTTATAATATTAATGATTTATGCCGGTTTTATTTGGATGACGGCTGGAGGAGAAGAGCAAAAGGTTACGACAGCTAAAGAAACAATCAAAAAAGCGATTATTGGACTTGTTATTATCGTATCAGCCTATGCTATAACCGCATTTGTATTCAAGGCTTTGCCGTTTGGAGATAGTAAGGGAGATGCGGGAGGAGGTACGGGGGGTTCATTGCCGCCAGGTTGATAAAATATTATTTTTTGTAAATATAAAAGGAAGCATGGTGTTGCTTCCTTTTTTTGTTTATTAAGTTAATATACATTTGCCCCAAAATCCATTTTTATGGAATTGAAGTAATGGACCTTTTTGTAAATTTTACGTGTTTCAAAATTATTATTTCCGGTATAGAGCACGAATATATTATCCGGAATTGTAGGACCAGTGATTATTACATGCTCCCCAGGCGGTACCAAGTGTGTTTGTCCATAAAACGGATTCATAATAAGTGCGGTTTTTTTTGCGTTAATATTGTGAATTACACCTATAAAATTATTAGGCACGACCCCCTGACTTGATCCTTTTTTTATTTGCTCTGCAATAGCTTTATTTATTTGAGCTTGAGAAACCAAAAGCTCGGCCTCTGCTAAACTTTTTGCACTTTCTGGAGGACTAAGAAATGAAACCCCACCTTCATTTTTATATCCATTTTCTCCTTCGTACCCAGCATTAAATTTTTTAACTGCACAACTAGTTAGCATTAAGCTAAAAATAACCACCCAATATATTTTTTTCATAGTACCCCCTTATTTTTAAAGATCAATATGTTTATTTTATGTCATATTTATAGCATAAAAATTGGAAAAAGTCAATAGGACTTGTTTTTAAAATATTTTTTTGTTATATTGAATAAGTGGTATTTTAAATTGGTCTGGTAGCCAAGTGGTAAGGCAGCAGTTTGCAAAACTGCCATCATCGGTTCAAATCCGTTCCAGACCTCAAATATAACCCCGCCCTTCGCGAAGGGCGGGGTTTTGTCTACGTTTTATTAGACTTAAGTTCATATGACTATGATGTGGATAAAAACTGTGGAAATGTGGATAAAAATTATTGAAAATAATACTTTAAGTCCACGTTTACCTGGACTTATTGTTGATAACTATTATTAATTAGATTTTCGTGTCTTATATTAGATAATAATTTAAGTCTAGGATATCGTTGACTTAAGTCTAAAAATATGATATATTAATTGTAGATGTTATTTAACAACATATTATTCACTGGTTATCGGCCAGTCCTGACAGGCCTTTACAAAAAAGCAAAAACAAAAACAAAAAAAACAGTAGTTCTGAATATAATATAAAAAAAATTATTTGGGATTACTACCAATCGGTGAATATTAACTACTAAAGTTAGGAAGTAGTTCCATTTGCCCTGAGAAAATTTATATTACATATAAATGTATCAAATAATTCTTAGGGATGGAGCTCAACATATAGACCCCATAAATTCATTTTTTTATATAAAAAAGAAGGGGGCCCCGTTGGGCTCCTTTTTATTTTGAAAAAAGCCATGTATTCTTTTTTTGTCCGTTTCGTAAAGGTTTAAATTGGTTATTACCTCGTTGCGCCGTGCCTGCCGGTAGGCTGGGAACTCGCCTTTTTTATTTATTATTTATTTTGGAAGCGGCTCAAACAGTCCTCACTTCGGTAATAACCAATTTGAGACTTGAGAAAAAAACTCTTGTCATTCCCGCGCAGGCGGGAATCTCGGTTTAAAAAAAAGAAAAACTGATTTTTGAGCTAAAGATTTTTTAGCCAACGTTATTATAAAATGTTAAGTGATTTTTTAACCAAGATTCCCGCCTGCGCGGGAATGACAGAAAAAAAACTTTTCTCAAGTCTCAATTTAAGACTTTCTACACTATCGCTGTATATTTTTATTAATAATTTTAATACTATTCTGCTTGATTTTTTTTAACAAATGTATTAGTATAACTTATACAGAATATAGTCTTTGAAAAACAGGCTGTTTTAATTTAATATCAATAATTAATATCGATGCGGAGAACATGGCGCAAGGCGCAACCTAAAATAGAAAAAAGATTTAGAACAAACCAGCAGATTCGGGTACCGGAAGTGTATTTAATTGATGAAGTTGGTGAAAACGTTGGTATTGTAACAATAGCCGAGGCGTTGCGACGGGCGGAAGAAATCGGGCTGGATTTGGTAGAGGTTAACCCGACCGGACAGCCGCCGGTTGTAAAGATTGTTGATTATGGCCAATTAAAATACGAAAGAGAAAAAAAGGCGCATAAACAGAAAATCGCCCAGAAAAAAATCGATACAAAAGGCGTCCGATTATCGGTGCGCATTAGTAAAAATGATTTGGCCCTAAGAGCGGATCAGGCGCTAAAGTTTTTTAGCAAGGGACATAAGGTAAAAATCGATTTGGTTTTAAAAGGGCGGGAAAAACAGCATCCGGAAAAAGCCGTCGAAATAATCAATGAATTTGTGGCGGAATTGCAGAAAAATGAAGGATTGAATATTATGCGAGAACAAGACTTGACAAAACAAGGGGGAAGGTTTATAATGATACTGGTAAATAAAAAAGATTAATATCTATATCAATCAGGTACTTTGCCTGGTTTTTGTATTATTTTAAAGACTGTAATTTATATTTTATGCCAAAAGTAAAGACTCATAAAGCTACTGCAAAAAGATTTGTTATTACCAAAAATAATAAGATTAAGCAGAGAAAAGCCGGGCAGGATCACTATAATGCTCGTGAAACTGGCAATACCAAGCGCAATAAGCGCCGCGATATTGATACTGACAAAACAATCAAAAAAACCATTAAGAAATTAATGCCGTATAATTAATTTTCGATTTTCGATTTTCGATTTTCGATTTAAAACTTTAAATCGACATTCGACATTCGACATTCGACATTCGATGAAATGCCAAGAGTAAAAAGAGGTGTAAACCATGTTAAAAAACGAAATAGACTTATGGCCAAAGTAAAAGGCTACAAGTGGGGGAGAAATAACTTGCTTGTAGCAGCGAAAGAAGCGGTTGTTAAAGCTGGCGCTCATGCTTTTATGGACCGAAGAAAAAAGAAACGGACTAATCGCGCTTTGTGGCAAATTAAGATTGGCGCTTTTGTTAGAGAAAAAGGTCTTAGTTATTCACGTTTCATTGCCGCTTTGAAAGCTAATAATATTGGATTGGATCGGAAAATCCTTTCTGATTTTGCCGTAAATAATAAAGTTATTTTGGATAAAATCGTTCAAGAAGTTGCGGTTGCAAAAAAATAACTCCCATTATCCCAATAATTCTTATGCAGATAATTAAAATATCTCAACTGATAATCGCAATCCTTTTGATTGTTTCTATTCTGATGCAAAATCGCGGCGGCGGGCTGTCAAATGTTTTTGGCGGTGGTGGCAATGTCTATATGACAAAGCGCGGTTTGGAAAAGAAACTATTCATCGCGACTATCGTTTTATCGGTTTTATTCTTCTCGGTTTCTTTGTTGGCTATAATTTTATAGGCAATATGAAATTTTTATGCGGCTGTTTTTTGTTTGTCAGGGCTTATGCAAAGACTTATAACTTTGACGCGGCTTCTAAGCAAATAATAAATTTAACTATATATCGGACTCTAATCAAAAAGTAAAAGCGAAGCTGAATATTGTATTTAAAAAAATCTTTAATCTAGGCTTATCAGCTATAAGCAAGCTTAAGGCCGATTTCATTTTTCTAAAAAATCCTAAAAACTCCAATCTGGAACAGATGAAGACGCAGACGGATTTGGATAAAAAACTAGTCTTATCGTTATCAAAAGCAAGGATTCCTGGTTTGCGCCAGCTGAAATACATTAACCACTATCTGAGTCGTAAGGAATTTTGGCTATTATATTCAAGTCTAGCGTTATTGGTTTTAAGCGCGATATTTCTGGTTGGAAATTTTTATTTTACTCATCTGGAAATCGTTCCAAAGCGAAGCGGAACATATACCGAGGCCTTGGTTGGACAGCCAAAATATATTAATCCCTTATACTCCAGTATCAGCGACGTAGATAGTGATATTAGCAGTTTAATATTTTCATTTTTATTTCGACACGACAGTAGCGGCAAGCTTGTAAAAGACTTGGTTGATACCTATGAAATCAGCGAGGATAAAAAGGTATATACGTTGTCAATCAGGAAAGATGTAAAATGGCACAATGGGGGTGATTTGACTAGTAATGATGTTTATTTTACTTTTAATGCCATAAAAGACGCGGCGTATAAATCGCCACTGCGTTCAAGTTTTTCGGGTGTGGCGATTGAAATTATCGATGACTATTCTTTTCGATTTATTTTGGCCAGCCCGTACGCGGCTTTTTTGGAACTTCTTACATTCGGTATTATGCCCGCTGATGCTTGGGCTTTGATTCCGCCGGAGTCAGCCGGGCAGGCCGGGATTAACTTGAAGCCGATCGGTTCCGGACCTTATCGCTATAATCAGTTTACGAAAGAAGAAAAGCTCGGTACTATCAAGGAATATCAGCTAGCGGTTAATGAAAATTATTATGGAAGTTTGCCGTATTTGAATTTGAATTTTAAATTTTTTGGAAATTTTGAAGACTCAATCAATGCTTTTAATAATGGAGAGGTTGACGGTATCAGTTATTTACCGTCTGAGATGATTAATAATGTTGAAAAGCAAAAGTCTACAAATTTTTTCAAACTTTATTTGCCGCAGATAACGGCGATATTTATTAATACTGACAAAAATCCGATTTTGGGAGACAAAGTGGTGCGCCAGGCATTAGCGCATGCGATTGATATGAATTCCATAATCAATAAAATTTTGAATGGCGGCGCATATAAAATCGACGGGCCGATTTTACCGAACAGTTTTGCATATTTTGCCGATATAAAAAAATATGAATATAATAAGGCGGAAGTGGAAAGATTATTGGAAAGCATTGATTGGAAAAAGTCCGTAATCAGTCAGGAGATGTTTGAAAAGGCGAGCGGTGATATTGAATCAAATGATATTAATACGAAAAAAGAAGCGGAAAAAATTCTTCGCATGGGAGTCGGTGAATGGCGCATGAAAAACAAAGAATATTTTTTGGTAAAACTGACAACAGTAGAACGCTCGGAAAATCAAAGTATTATCGAGGAAGTTAAAAGTTATTGGGAGGAACTAGGAATCAAGGCTGAGCTGGAAACGATACCGGCAAACCAGATTCAAGCAAAAACAATCAAACCCAGAGAATTTGAATTGCTTTTTTATGGGCAGGTTTTGGGAGCGGACCCGGACCCATATCCGTTTTGGCATTCATCCCAGATCGGAGAGCAGGGTTTGAATATCACTAATTTCAACAACAAGGAAGTTGATAAATATTTGGAAGAAGCCCGTTTGACGAATGATGTAGCGACCAGACAGGGCGAGTATCAGAAGTTTCAGAAAATAATTGCCGAAGAAGTACCGGCGATCTTTATGTATTCTCCTCTTTATACATATGCGCAAAACAATAAAGTAAAAGGATTTGCTGTCAGCGATATCCTTGTACCAAGCGACCGTTTTGAAAATATCTTTGATTGGTACATTGAAACGGAAAAGAAAATGTCTTGGCGATAGGCTGTAAAAGAATTTTAATTCCTTCGTTTTATTCATATGTTTTCGTTATTTTTATGCCCTGTTTACGGCGAAAACACGAAAAAAACGAAAATACACGAAGTTAACGAAAAATTTTATTTTTACTTCTTATATATTACCTTCGGCCTAATATATAAAATAGGCCAAAATTTATTATTAAAAAAATTCGTTCAGTACGGTTTTTAAACTTTTTAGTTCTCAAACATTATTAAACGACACACAAAAAAATGATTAAAAAATACAAATCATCATCGTCTTCAGCGGCCGTTTTTAAAAAACAAGCGAAACCGCGTGAGGATAATGAAAAAAATTTAACAGCCAAATCAGCTGTTGGTAAATATAATTCTTCTGACCCGAATTATAAGAAAAAAAACGGTCAGGAAAATACGATCAAAGCAACGCAGGTTTTTCATAAAGATAAATTGCGCGTGATTGTTTTGGGCGGACTGGAAGAAGTCGGCCGGAACATGACCTTGATTGAGTATAATCAAGAAATCATTATCATTGACATGGGACTTATGTTCCCGGAAGAGGATATGTATGGCATTGATTATATTATTCCGAATATTTCGTATTTGGAAAACAAGATTGATTGGATCAAGGGTGCGGTAATCACGCACGGGCATATGGACCATATCGGCGGCATTCCGCACATAATTGGCAAAATCGGCAATCCACCGATGTTTACCGGAAAATTAACAGCCGGTTTGATACGTAAACGCTGTGAGGAGCATCGCAATTGTCCGCAGTTGAATATTTTTGAGATTAATGAAACATCGCTTGTGCAGATGGGGAAATCATTTAAGGTTGAATTTTTGCGCGTCAATCATTCGGTTCCGGATTCTTTTGCCGTAATCATCCATACTCCGATTGGCACGGTTATCCATACCGGCGATTTCAAGATTGATTATTCTCCGGTTAATGACAAGCCGGCGGATTTGAATCGCATTGCGCAGATCGGAGGCAAGGGCGTGCTTTTGATGCTTTCTGATTCTACTGATTCTACGCACCCAGGCTATCAAGTATCTGAATCATCAATCGGCGACGAGATGGACAAGATTTTGGAAAATATTACCGGTCGGGTAATTATCGGTACTTTTGCTTCCCAGCTTTCCCGTATACAAAAGCTTTTTGATTTGGCAAAGAAGCATAATCGCAAGATTTATCTGCAAGGGCGTAGTATGAATGATAATGTAGAGATTGCGCACAAGATCGGGTATTTGGATTTTAATCCGCGGATTTTGGCAAATGATTCTGATATAAACAAATTAAGCGATGACAAGATTATGATTCTTGGCACAGGCGCGCAAGGAGAAACTAATGCTTTTTTAGTTAGGGTTGTAACTGGCGAGCATCGGACTATCAGCTTGAAAAAAGGCGATACTGTTATTTTTTCATCTTCGGTTATTCCCGGAAATGAGCGTTCGATTCAGAATTTGAAAGACCAGGTAGTAAGACAAGGTGCACATATCATTCATTATCAGATGATGGATGTGCATGCCGGCGGACACGCGAAGCAAGAGGATTTGAAGCTGATGATGCGCCTTTTGAAGCCGAAATTTTTTATTCCAATCGAGGGCAGCCATTATATGTTGCGCGCGCACGCGGAGCTTGCTGAGCAGGTTGGTATTCCGTCGGAAAATATTTTTGTACCGGATAACGGACAGGTCGTAGAGATTTCCGCCGTTAACGCGCATGTGAAGATTCCGCACCATAATTATCCGGGCGCAGTCCGGACCAATATTCCGGAACAAGTGGTCGGGACATTGACCAAAGAAAAAGTGGTTACCGATTATGTCATGGTTGACGGCTTGGGTGTGGGCGATGTTTCCAATATTGTTTTGCGCGATCGCCGAGTTATGGCTGAGGACGGAATGATTGTCGTGATTGCGACAATCGATACGAAAACCGGGGAACCGATCGGCAATCCGGATATAATTTCGCGCGGTTTTGTTTATATGAAAGAGAATCGGGAGTTGATTGAAAAAACGCGCATGAAAGTAAAAACTTTGGTAAAGGAGAATAGTACTGCTACAAAAACTGATGATGATTTTATTAAGAACAAGATTCGCAATGAGGTTGGACAGTTTTTGTTCAGCCGGACTAAGCGAAGACCGATGGTTTTGCCGGTTGTGATTAAGGTATAAGTTTTTAACTTTTTATATATTACCATCGCCTCCACAAACAAGCCCCGCCTTTCGCGAAAGGCGGGGCTTGTTTGTGGAGGCTTGTGCGTTTTTGGAGTTTTTGGAATATAATAATTTGTATTAATTTATTCTAAACTTTCTACATTAACTCTTATTTCGTTGTCCCACTCTATTTCTATAAAGGTGTGCAATAGATTACTAATATATTTTTTTAGTTGAATATATTTTTCTTCGGTTTTTGCTTCAAATTTAATGGTAATATACGGGCCATTTTGCGAGTAGCGGATTATAAACATCGAATCGTTCATTTCTAGTCTTACGCCATCACCGGCGCGTTCGTCGTCGATAACTTCTGCATCTTTAAAATCATTTTTTAAGATTGGTGATATTTTTTCGATAAGAGCAATTTTTTTGCTATCGTCGCAATAAAGTTTAATTTCCGGACTGGAAATATAGTGAGGTAGTTGAGAGATAGCTTGATTTAGGCTCTGGTTTGTTCGGCTTAAGTATTCTAATAAGCGGAGCGTAACATAGCATCCATCATCGTGGTTGTAAAAATCTGCTGAAAAAAAGAAATGGCCGGATAATTCGCCGATAAAAGGCGCGCCGATTTCTTGGTTTTTTTTCTTTAAGAATCCATGACCAGTTCGCCACATAAAAGCCTCGCCGCCGTATTTTTCGATGGTGTCGGATACAACCTTGGAACATAGCGTATTGAACATTATTTTGCTGTGCGGGTGGCTATTTAAAACATCGAGTGCTAATAACGCGACAAGTACGTCATTCCAAATTATCGTGCCTTTTTCATCAACAATACCGATACGATCTCCGTCTGAATCATAAGAAAAACCTAAGTCGGCGCCGGTTTCCAGAACCTTGTCGCGTAATCTTTCCGCGACTATTGTTTCTGTTGGATCAGCAACGCCGAGAGGAAAACTTGGATCAAGATTACAATTGCTTTCGATTACTTCACAACCGGCTTGGCGCAATAAGTTTGGGACGATTGCGCCCGGAGTAGAACAGCTTGGATCTACTACGACTTTGAATTTCTTTTCAATTTTGACTCTTTGTAAAATATCATTAAAATATTCTTGAGTGATATCGATTTTTTTGATTGAGCCCGCAGTTTTAGCTACAACAAAATCTTCGGTTTCTATTTGTCTGATTAATGATTTTAGATCTTCTAGAATCATTGATTCGGAATAATTTTTTGCGAGTTTCATGCCGTTAAATTCCTTTGGGTTATGCGAAGCGGTTATCATTATCGCGGACTTGGTATTGAAATGATATTGTGCCCAATATTTTGTGCCAACCATTATTAAGCCCATGTCAATGACATCCATGCCGGTCGAAATAAGCCCGCGAATAAAAGCATCTTTGTAGGCGACGCTATCACCACGGGAATCATGGCCGATTATTGCTTTATATTCCCCATGACGTATCATGTATGATCCATAAGCTTTGCCGAAATTTTCTAAGATTTCTTCATTTAAATCCTTGTTAACTAATCCGCGGATGTCATAGCCTCGGATGATATTTGGATTGATTTTCATAATTTTTTTCCGCTTATTTTTGCGGGAGATAATTATTAGCGTTGGTTTTATTATAGCAGAAGCGGTTTGAATTAATCAAATTTAAAAGGGATCTTTTTCATGGATCCCTTTTTTGTTTTTGAAAATTTAGATTTTATTTAATCCAGGGTGAAAAGTGATGCTACCGAGCTGATAGGCAAGGATATCGCCGGCAATATCATTGTATGCGTCAAGAATAATGAAATTATCACTGTCGTTTGTTTTTGTGAGTTTTAAAGATTCGTTGTTTTTTTGAAATAAGCTTTCGACGTCTTTTTCTTTTGTATAAATCCGACATTCGCCGCTTTTGCAGTTTGTGTTAAAAATAATGGCATTAAATATTTTTAACTTTTGTTTAATTAAGGCGACTTGATTTTTGTAGTCAAAACAACAGTAATTAAAATCCATAATTCCCCCTTTCATAAAATTTTAAAAAAGCATTTATTTGATTTTATTATAGCATATTTTTTATATTTCTGAAAATTTTATAAGATTGACTAATGATTTTCTGAGTGTTAATCTAGTGCTAGAAAGTATTATGAAAGATATTAATGAAAAAATTGAAGAAGCTATTAAAGAATTGTTGTCTGCTAAAATTGCTGACAGTAAAGATTTAATGCTTGTAAAACGTAAAATAGCCAAGAAGTATGGATTGGATATTTTTAGTAATGCGGAGATTATAAAAGGGGTTCAAACCCTGGCGCAGGGGTTGAACCCCTTATTAAAAAAACTTTTGCGAAAGCGTGCGGTGCGGACTATGTCGGGTATCGCGCCGGTTGCGGTTTTAACCAAGCCTTATCCTTGCCCGGGAAAATGCGCGTATTGCCCAACTGAAAAAGACGTGCCGCAGAGCTATCTTTCGAATGAGCCAGCGGTGATGCGGGCGATACGTTGTGGTTATAATCCGTTTGTTCAAGTCCAAGATCGTTTGCGGGCTTTGATTAATAATGGGCATGAGCCGACGAAGATTGAGTTGATTGTTATCGGGGGGACGTGGTCTTATTTGCCGGAGAAGTATAAGTATTGGTATGTGTTGAATCTTTTTGCGGCCGCAAACCAATTTTGTCATTCCCGCGAAGGCGGGAATCTTGGTGAAAAAAAAGCCATTTCGCCTATAACCAAGATTCCCGCCTTCGCGGGAATGACAAGAGGAGAATTAAAAAATTTATTAATAAAAGAACAGAAGAAGAATGAAAATACTAAATATCAGATTATTGGTTTGACTCTTGAGACGCGGCCGGATTATATTTGTGATGAAGAGTTGTTACAGATGCGTACGTTTGGGTGTACGCGGGTGGAGCTTGGGGTGCAGCACCTTGATGATAAGATTTTGAAGCTGAATAAGCGCGGGCATGGGGTAAAGGAAATCGCGGATGCGACTGCTTTATTAAAAAATTATGGATTTAAGGTTACTTATCATATAATGCCTGGATTGCCAGGGTCAACGCCGGCGCGTGATTTCAAGATGTATCGGCAACTTTTTACCGATGAGCGTTTTCAGCCGGATCAGATAAAGTTTTATCCTTGTGTTGTCACCAAGGGCTCTTTGCTTTATCATTGGTGGAAACAAGGGAAGTATAAACCATATACAGATAAACAATTGCGTGAGTTGATTATTAAGTGTAAAAAAATAACGCCGGAATATGTTCGTATTATTCGTTTGATTCGGGATATTCCAGGTGAATCGATTGTTGCTGGGAATAAGATAACAAATTTGCGGCAGGTGATGCAAGATGAGGGGGTTGTTTGTCGGTGTATTCGGTGTAGGGAAGTTGGTGATTTTCGATTTTCGATTTTCGATTTTCGATTTAATATTATTAATTATAATGCTTCAGGCGGTAAGGAGTATTTTATTCAAGCAGTTTCAAAGGAAGATAAACTATTGGGATTTTGTCGGTTGCGATTGGTTGATGAGGGGTTGGCGATTGTTCGTGAGCTGCATGTTTATGGCGAGCTGGTTTCGGTTGGGGGCGAGAAAAAGGTTCAGCATGCGGGGTTGGGGAAGATATTGTTGGGGGAGGCGGAGGAGATTGCAAAAAATGAAAATTATGATATATTAAAAATAATATCAGGGGTAGGGGTGCGCGGTTATTATCGAAAATTAGGCTATCGATTGCATGAAACTTATATGGAAAAGAAATTAAAATAATTAATTGAAATAACAAAAAAAAGGGGGAAAAATTGCCAAAAATAGCTAAAGAATTATTAGAAGATCCAGAGATTAAGGTGTGGTATGATGAATATTGTGAAGAATCGCGCATAGCAGGATCTATGAGTTACGGTAAAGAAATGTTTCAACATAGGGAAAAAAGTGTTAAAGCATTTAATAAAATTGAGGAGATTTTGGAAAAAAGAAAGAAATAAAAATTGGGCTGGTTAAAAACAATTTATAACCAGCCCACCAAAAAAAATTATTTATAGATTTTATATAAAATATTCTGCAATTTTAGCAGAATATTTTTTTGACAAAATGGTGGAATTAAATTAAAATTATTATATAAATAATTTATAAAAACTAAAAAATAACCCCATGGACTATTCAAATTTAAAAAAAGATGATCAAGAGATAATGAAGATTATTAATAAGGAGGAAAAGCGGCAGATTGAGGAGATGGAGATGATCGCTTCGGAAAATTATGTTTCCAAGGCGGTTTTGGAGGCGATGGGAACCGTTTTGACGAATAAGTATAGCGAAGGCTATCCGGGTAAGCGATATTATGGCGGGAATCATGTCATTGATGAGATTGAAAATATCGCGATTGAGCGCGCAAAGTTATTATTTGGCGCGGAGCATGTGAATGTCCAGCCTTTGTCAGGGTCTCCGGCTAATGCCGCGGTTTATTTCGCGTTTTTAAAGCCGGGTGAAAAGGTGCTTGGCTTGCGGCTTGATCATGGCGGACATTTATCTCATGGGCATCCAGTCAATTTTTCCGGAATGCTCTATGATTTTGCGCATTATGAGGTTGACGCGGAAAGCGGAAGGATTGACATGGACGCGGTCAGAAAAATCGCGCAAAAAGAAAAACCGAAAATGATCGTTGCCGGATATAGCGCTTATTCGCGCGAGATTGAATGGAAAAAATTCAAGGAAATCGCCGACGAGGTTGGCGCCTTTACTTTTGCGGATATCGCCCATACCGCGGGGCTTATTGCGGGCGAGCAGATGGAAAATCCTGTCCCGATTTTTGACGTCGTTTCCACGACTACGCACAAGACTTTGCGCGGGCCACGCGGTGCCATGATAATGTGCAAGGAAGAATTTGCGCAAAAGATTGATAAGGCGGTATTTCCCGGAATGCAAGGCGGACCGCATGATCATATTACCGCGGCAAAGGCAGTTGCCTTTAAAGAAGCGCTAGACCCGAGTTTCAAAGAATATGCCAAGCAAGTAATCAGTAATGCCAGCGTTTTGGCCGGCGAATTAATGAGTCTTGGCTATCATGTGATATCAGACGGAACCGATAATCATTTGCTGGTCGCTGATATGTCGAGTAAAGGCCTTTCCGGCAAAGATGCGGAAAATGTTTTGGACCGGATTGGAATTTCCGTTTCTCGCTCAACTATTCCGAATGATCCGAACCCGCCTATGAATCCTTCAGGTGTGCGATTTGGCACGCCAGCGATTACGACGCGCGGTATGAAAGAAACCGAGATGAAAAGAATCGCGGTTTGGATTGATAGCGCGATCAAGAATCGGGAAAATATCGAGGTGCTGGACAGTATCAAAAAAGAAGTTCGAGAAATGTGCTTGGAGTTTCCAATTCCGAGTGTTTAATAATATTTTATTTTTTTTATGACTTATTTTATTGGAATTTCAAGTTCGTATCAGCCGAAAATAAATAATTGATTTTTATTAAATTAAGCTCAGCTCAGAAAAGGCGCAGAAGTTGAGGATTAGATATAAGTTAGATACACATATAAACATTCGAGTAGGTAATATGATCCGCTTCAAGCAGTAATTTAATAACAATCAATTATTTATTTTCGGCTTAAGCTACAAAGTATATTGAAAAACCATATTTATAATATTTGAAATAATGAGTGAGTTAATAAATGGTAAACTAATTGCCGAGAAAATTAAAGACACTATTGTTGCGGAGATTTTGACGTTTCAAGGCAAGCGTCCGAATTTGGCGATAATATTGATAGGGGAGCGCGAAGATTCTCGGCTTTATGTTGCGCTAAAAGAAAAAGAGGCATTGAAGGTTGGCATTGATACGCATATTTATCGCTGTACCGATACTACCCCTGAATCGGAAATAATCCAGATGATTGAATGTTTGAATAATGATGAGTTGATTGATGCAATTCTAGTGCAATTGCCATTGCCTGATAGTTTTGATACTGATAAGATTATCAAAGCGATTGATCCGAAAAAAGACGTTGATCTGTTTCATCCGGAAAATTTGAAAAAATTATTAGCCAGCTGTAATCATGAAGAAGTTTTGCCTCCGGTTTTAAAAGCGGTTTTAATAATGCTGAATGAAATTAAAATCGATTTGAAAGATAAACGAGTTTGTTTGATTGCGAATTCGGATGTTTTTGGTAAAAGTTTGGCACATGTACTTGATTGTCGAGGCGCAAAAACCGAGCTTATGAAAGCGGATGATAAAAATTTGAAAAGTAAAACCAGTAAAGCCGATATTTTGATATCAGCTGTTGGTCGTCCGCATTTTATAAAAAAAGAAATGGTAAAAAAAGACGCGGTTGTGATTGATATTGGCATAACAAAAGAAAAAGGGAAAGTACTGGGCGATGTTGATTTTGATGATGTGGAAGACAAGGTTGCGTTTATCACTCCCGTACCAGGTGGCGTTGGACCGATGACAATTGCTATGCTTTTTTGGAATACTTTGGAGATTTTTAAGAAAAGATTATAAGAACACGAATGCATCAAGTTTAATTGAACTATTTAAAAATATCTTGTCATTCCCGCGTAGGCGGGAATCTCGGTAAAAAAAATAAATAAACAAATAAATTTATAAGGTGTTTTTATATCAATTTTACTAAAGAAGTATCTCGTTGTTTTAAAACCAAGATTCCCGCTTTCGCGGGAATGACAAAGTATAGGGAATATATAGATAGTATAAAAAATGAATAAAATAAACAATTTAAAAATAGCCATCGTACATGACCATCTTGGGTTTTGTGGCGGCGGTGAAAGAACCGTGATGATGTTGGCGCTTGATTTGGGCGCCGATTTTATTACCGCTTATGCGAGCGCGCATACTTTTCCGGAGTATCAAGAAAAACTTGGGAGTAGGCTTAAATGCTTGACGGAGAATATCGTAACAACTCGCGGATTGCGGTTTTTTTGGTTGCGCTGGTTGTTTTTTAAAAATCGGAGTTTGTTAAAACAATATGACGTTTTAATCGCATCATCGCAGGCCGCGACCGAAGCGGTAGGCTTTTATGCGCAACTCAAGGCTTTAAAAATGGTCTATACCCACACGACGCCACGCCGGATATTTGATATGTACACGATTAGCAAAGCAGGATACCCTTTTTATTTACGCTTGCCCTATGCATTGTTTACGCGATTTTGGAAATTTTTGTATCTTGAGGCGATTTGCCGTTTTGATATAAATATTGCCAACTCAAAAAATATCCGCCAAAGGATACGGGATCATGTCAAAACCGATGCCAACTATGTTGTTTGGCCACCGATCGCGATTGATAAATTCCAATACATTGAAACCGGTGATTATTTTTTGTCCTATGGAAGACTTGATGAAGCAAAGCGCGTTGAACTTATTGCTGAGGCATTCAAAGAAATGCCTGATAAAAAATTAATTATTGCTTCGGGTGGACCAAGGTTTAACCAAGTAAAAGAGATAGTAGGGGGTTGTGAAAATATTAAAGTATTGGGGTGGGTTAGCGATGAGAAACTTTCTCTGCTTGTCGGTCGCGCACAAGCAACTATTTATATTCCTTTGGATGAAGATGCTGGTATGACGCATCTGGAAAGCAATGCCGCCGGTAAGCCTTATTTGGGAGTAAAAGAAGGAGGGTTGATTGAGTCGACGATTGAAGGGGAGACGGGAATATTGATTCCGGCAAATCCGAATAAAGAAGATGTAATTGCCGGAATAAAAAAAATGACTGTTGAATGGTGCTTGAGCAAGAAAGAAAAATGTATAGCGCACGCGCAAAAATATCAAGAGCAATGTTTTTTTGATAAGATGAGAGAAATAATCGCGGATAATAATCCAAGCCGCAAGATAATCGGAATTGATGCTTCGCGCTGGGAAGACCCGCGTTTTCCGGGAAAAAACATTCGGACAGGAGTTGAGATTTATGCCATGAATATGATCCGCGCGCTTGTTTTAAAAGCACAAGAAAAAAATCTGCGCGTTCGAATTTATACTCCGCGTCCGATTCGCTCGCTTTCACCTGCTATTCAAAAAATTATCCCTTATGGTCGAGGCTGGACCAGTATCAAGCTGAACAAGGAGCTAAAAAATTCTCCGGTTGATTATTTTTTTACGCCATCTTACTATATTCCAAAAAACGCGCCGCAGAAAAGTTTTGCTGTTATTCATGATGTGATTTTTAAATCAAACCCGGAGTGTTATTCGTTTAGTGAAAGGATAATGCAAGACACGGCCGCGAAATTAAATATTAAAAGAGCCGAAAAGATTTTTACGGTTTCGGAGTTTTCCAAGAAAGAGATTGTGAAGCATTATGGGTTGGCTGGGGAGAAGATTGTTTGCGTGCCGATGGGATACTCTAGAAATAATCAATATTCAATACTTAATAATCAATATTTAAAAAATAAAAGTATTATATATATTGGAAGAATCGAAAAGAAAAAATCTGTTGATATATTAGTGGAGGCGTTTAATGAATTTTCTTATTCTTATCCTGATTGGAAATTGGTTTTGGCCGGGCGTGATGGATACGGAGCGGAAGAAATAAAACATCTCGTTGTTGATATAAAACTAAGTGAAAAAATTATTATGCCTGGGTATATTAGTGATGATGAAAAATGGAAATTGTTTGGCGAGGCCGGAATTTTTGTGCATCCAAGCGCGCGCGAGGGTTCGTCTTTGCCCTTGCTTGAAGCAATGGACGCGGGTGTGCCGGCGATTATCAGCGACACGGAAGTAATGCGTGAAATCGGGCAAGACGCGGTTTTGTATTTTAAGCCGGATGATTATTTGGATTTGTCCAGACAGCTTAAGTTTGCAGTCAGACATGCGGAGGAGGTGGAATTGAATGTTGGTAAGGGGCGAGCGTTACTTTCGGAGAGGTCGTGGGAGAAAGGGGCTGGGGTTGTTTTGGAAGAGATTTCACAAAAGGTAATTAGGGCATAGGTACTTAGGTACTTGGGAATAATAAAAAACGTCTTGATAAAAAATCAAGACGTTTTTTATAGCCCCTAAGTACCTAAGTACCTATGCCCTAAATTATTTAACAATAATCTTATCAATAATTCCATACTTCAGCGCTTCTTCCGGTGTCATATAATAATCTCGATCGGTATCTTTCTCAATGGTGGTAATTTTTTGCCCTGTGTGTTTAGCAAATATTTTGTTTAAACGGTCTTTGACGCGCAGGATGTGATCAGCGCGGATTTTGACATCGCTGGCTTGACCCTCGACTCCGCCCATTACCTGATGAATCATTATTTCGGAATTGGGCAAGGCAAATCTCTTGCCAGATGCGCCGGCGGCTAGCAAAGTCGCGCCCATAGATGCGGCCATGCCGATGCAGATAGTGGAAACATCTGATTTTATGAATTGCATAGTATCATAAATCGCCATGCCAGCTGTAACGGAGCCGCCCGGAGTATTGATGTAGAATTTAATATCTTTGTTTTTGTCTTCGGCATCCAAAAAAAGGAATTGCGCGATTATGATATTGGCGACATGGTCGTCAACTGCTTCGCCTAAAAATATTATTCGTTCGCGCAAAAGGCGTGAATAAATATCATAGGCACGTTCGCCATGGCTGGATTTTTCGATAACTGTTGGTATTAGGGTCATTGTAGTAATATTCAATAATCAATACCCAATTTGAGTTGTTGAAAATTGATGAAATTATTTAAATAGGGCATAGGTACTTAGGTGCTTAGGGAATAGATTTTTGTTAATACCCATTCCCTAAGTACCTATGCCCTAATTACCTAATTTATTTGCCATCCTGTTTTAGTTTTCTCCAGTTTTCCTTTTAACATGAATCCGGAAGCCTTTGGGTGTCCGCCGCCGCCGAGATGAGTGGCAAGCCGGGAGATGTCTATTTTGGGATGTGAGGTTCGGAGTGATCCTTTGATTCTGCCATTATCTTCTTCTCTTAGGAATAAAAGCGCGTTTACGTCGCTTAGGTTGCTGAGAAAGCCGGATACGCCTTCCAGTTCTTCGTCGCTGACTTGATAGCGGTTTATATCTTCGCGGGTTAGGACCGTAAAAGCGATATTATATTTTTTGTTAATCTGCAGATTACTCATAGCCTGTCCCCAGATTTTCATGCCGCCCATGCTTTTGTTGCGCCAAGTATGTTCAAGAATAACCGGAAAGCGTGCGCCGTGCAGAAGCATCTTGGACGCGATTTTTATGGTTTCATCCGTGGTCGAAGGGTAAAGGAAATTGCCGGTATCAGTCAGTATTCCGGTCAGGATGCAGTTGGCTAGGTTTTTGTTGAACTTGATATTGTTTCCTTTGAAAAAATAATATAATATTTCCGCGGTTGAAGACGCTTCAAGATAGCGTATTTCCAGATCAGAGTATTCGTCAACGCGCGGATGATGATCAAATTCTATTACGAATTGGTCTTCACTGCGTTCGGAAATTTCTTGGCTCAAGGTGGTCCGATCCAGACTCCCGCAGTCAAGTGCGATTATGAGGTCAAAACTGGAAAAATCCAGTTGGTTTTTGTCATTGACGATTTTTTCAACATGCGGCAAGAAATGATAGTGGGCAGGCGCCGGATCCGCGCTGTAGGCGGAGAATTTTTTTTCCATGCCAATGCAAAGCTCCATCATCGCGCTGATCGATGCCAAAGCATCGCCATCCGGACGCCGATGGGTCACTAGAAGGATGTTTTTTGCCTTGAATATTTTGTGCAAGGCCTTTATGTAATGGTTAATCAAGAGAATCATTATTGTTTATTTCATCGAAAACTTTGTCGATTTCCATGACATAGCGTTCCTGTTCGTCGATTGCCCAAAAAATTTTCGGTATAAATTTCATTTTTATTTTTTTTCGCAGTTCTTTATTGAATAATGAATTGTTACTTCTCAGCAAACTTAGTGCGCTACCCGCGTGGTTAGCCGGCAATACGGATATGAATGCTTTGGCGTTGTGCAGGTTTGGCGAACAGATTACGCGGGTTACGGTAATTAAGCCATCTTCCAAAAATATTTCGCGCGAAATCAGCCCGGCAATTTCCTGGCGTAAGAGTTCGTTGATTTGGAGGATACGTTCTGACATGGATTATAATTTTAGTTTTAATTAAAGCTATCTAGTATTTGTCATTCCCGCGAAGGCGGGAATCTTGGTGTTAAAATAACAAAATAATTTTTCTGTAAAATTTTTTATAAAAACATTTTTTATACTTCTTGTTTACTTACTTTATTACCGAGATTCCCGCCTTCGCGGGAATGACAAGATGAAAATGCTTAAAGAAATTTATATAACTATAGCTTGTTAATCGTTTTCTCTTCCTTAGAGAAATTCAGGATATCACCAACAAGGATAACGGGACGGCCTTTGTATTCCATGCCGCATTCTTCGTCGGTCTCGCAGGTTTTGACGTCTTGCTTGCCGGATTGCAAGCGGGTAAGTTCGCCAGAATCAATATATTCTTTGTTGCGGAAAATCTCGATTTTCGCGCCGTTTTCAATAATGCCTTCAATCACTTTTCCGCCGATTATCTGCTTGTCTTTGTCGGTGCGGAATATAGCCAAGACTTTCAGCCTGCCCAGCTCAACGCGCGTTATGGTCGGCTCAAGGATTGCTTCCATTTCTTTGCGGACATCGTTTATGATATCGTAAATAACGGAATATGATTTTATGGCTACGTTTTTTTCTCTTGCCTGCTCTTGGATATTGGGCGGAGTTTTGACGTTAAAGCTGATTATTTGGGCGTTGCAGGTTTCCGCGCGTCTGATGTCGCTGTCTGAAATGTTTCCAAGACCTTTGTAGATTATTTTTGCGTGTACGCTTTTTGTGTTGATCTTGATTAATGATTCTTCAATCGCTTCCGCGGAGCCGAGTACATCGCTTTTGATTATAAGATTGAGTTTTTTGATTTTTTCATCGTCATCGCCTGAATTGGCCGATTGTGTCCCGCTCGCGTTTGCTATGCCTTTGATCTTTTTTAGCTTTGATCTTTCGCCGGTTCCGACTTCCAGCATATCGCCGACTTGGGGAGCGTTTTTAAGGCCCAAAATCTGGGTCGGGGTTGCCGGTCCAGCGGATTGGATTTTGCGTCCGCGATAATCGCTTAGGCTTTTTACTTTACCGATATTATAATTATTTAAAATAAGGTTGTCGCCGACGCGCAAGGTTCCGTTTTGGACCAGAATAGTCGCTACCGGACCGGCGCCTTTGTCGATGTGCGATTCAATAATCGTACCGATTGCGGATGCGTCTGGGTTCGCGATAATATTTTCCGCTTCGGTTTTGGCTGAGAGTAGCACAAGATCAAGAAGGTCGTCGATGCCGATATTTTTCAAAGCCGAAATCGGGGCGCAGATTGTTTTTCCGCCCCAGTCTTCCGGAGTGATTTTCAAAATATTGGAAAGCTCTTGTTTCACTTTGTCGATATTCGCGTCCGGCTTGTCGATTTTGTTAATCGCAACAACGTACGGGATCTTTGCTGCCTCGATAATGCGGAAAGCCTCAACGGTCTGCGGTTTTACGCCGTCATCAGCCGCGACAACCAATATTGCGATATCAGCGATGCGGGCGCCACGGCTACGCATAGCAGTAAAAGCCTCATGTCCCGGAGTATCGATAAAGGTGATGATTTGGCCTTGGCGTTTTGCCTGGTAGGCGCCGATATGCTGTGTTATGCCCCCGGCTTCACCCTCGACAACGTGGGTTTGGCGGATCGCGTCCAAAAGCTTGGTTTTGCCATGGTCAACATGCCCCATGACAACGATTACCGGCGGACGAGCAATTAAAGTTTTTGTGTCTTCTTTTTCCAAGGCTTGGATTAATTTGTTACCTTCTTCCTCTTCTTTGGTGTCAGCTTCTTCTTTTTGGCGCTTTATTTCCAAACCCAGTTCAGAGCCGACGAGCCAAGCCGTATCAAAATCGATCTTTTCATTCAAAGATGAGAATATGCCGTTTTTCATTAATTCGGATAAAATGATGCTTAAAGGCAGTTCTGACAAATTGGCGAATTCGCGCACACTGATAAAATTTGGTACATGAATGGTTTTTTTCTCTCCCTCAGGTAAAGATTGTTTTAGTAAACGATTTTTTGCTTCCTCTTCCTGTTTTTTCTGTTCTAGCTTTCTTTTGAGCGATGGCCAGGCTTTAATAATTTTGTTGGCTACGCTCCCATTGATTTTGATTGCCTTTTGGCCAATATCAAAACCGAGATCCGGCATCATCTGCCGCAACTCGTTTGGAGTTACTTTTAATGTTCTGGCAAGTTCGGTTACATTCATGTATGTATTGAGCCGCGTATTTAAAGCCGAATATAAGCGATATTTTGCGGATAAGTTAAAAAACTTTATAAAATAAAGAAACAGATATTTTTATCTGTAAATTTATTTAATATTACAATATTAAATTGAAAATGTCAATTTTTTGGATTTGAAAATTTAGTCAGATAATATTTTTTGAAAAACAAAATCCACCGTCGCTTCGTTTTGGTGGATTTTGTTATTTGAGCGGGTAACGGGAATCGAACCCGTCTCTCCAGCTTGGAAGGCTAGCATAAAAAGCCACTATACTATACCCGCAGAGGAGAATTTTTAATTTTTAATTTTAAATTTTTAATGAATGAGAAAATTTTTAATGATTAATTTTTTTTATTTAAAGCATTGAAAATTAAATCATTTAAAATTGTTTAAAAATTTAAAATTTAAAATTGAAAATTATTGTCTGTCGGGGTGCTGGGAATTGAACCCAGTCAACATGGTCCCAAACCATGCGTACTACCGGTATACGACACCCCGGGTAATTTACGATTTCCGATTTCCGATTTATTGATATTTCAACATTCGTAAATCGAAAATCGTCAATCGAAAACTCCTTGTGCCCCGGGTCAGAATTGAACTGACGACACTGCGATTTTCAGTCGCATGCTCTACCACTGAGCTACCGAGGCGCCGTCAATTATCAATTAAGAATTAAAAATTAAGAATTAATAATTCGAGCAATTAATTCTTAATTTTTAATTCTTAATTTTTAATTGAATTTGTTGCGGGGGTCGGATTCGAACCGACGGCCTCCAGGTTATGGGCCTGGCGAGCTGCCAACTGCTCTACCCCGCTATGATATTTATGATTTTGGATTTAGGATATATGATATAAATATTTCATAAATCCTAAATCTAAAATCATAAATTATTCTGTGGGCGCGCCTGGAATCGAACCAGGGACCTCTTCCTTATCAGAGAAGCGCTCTAACCAGCTGAGCTACGCGCCCCACTTCGCCTTTGGCTACGCGGGGCATGCCCCAACGTGGTACAAGGCTTTGGGATTATTATAGTATAATTATAAATATTTGTGAATTTGTGATCGATTCGTTGATTTGTGGTCCAAACAAAAAAGATTGGCTCGTACAAAGTAAGGACCAATCTTTTTTGCTTTTAAATCAAAGAACGGCCCCATAAAACCGTTTCCGCTTTTTCGCGGAATGATTTGGGGCTAGCAGGCGCCAACTTTTTTACAACCGGTTTGCTTTGCCACTCACTTAGAGGCAAAGACTTTTAATCCTGAACCAGAATAAATTCTGTTCCAGCACTTCATCTTTTTAAACATACACTGTTTAAAAAGTGGAAAGAAGTGTCGACGGCTAGGAGTTATAAAGTAGAAAGTTTCAAAGTATAGAATTATCGAAATAACTATATAACTTTTAACTTTCAAACTTTGAACTCAGAGCCATTCTCCCTAGAAAGGAGGTGATCCATCCACAGCTTCCGCTACGGATGCCTTGTTACGACTTCACCCTTATTACCGATCCTACCTTCGTCCGCGCTAGGCGCGGCCTTCGGGCATTACCGACTCTCTTGGTGTGACGGGCGGTGAGTACAAGACCCGAGAACGTATTCAACGCGCCGTGGCTGATGCGCGTTTACTAGCGATTCCAGCTTCATGAGGTCGAGTTGCAGACCTCAATCCGAACTGAGGGTAGTTTTGGGGGATTTGCTCCACCTTGCGGTTTGGCGTCCCTTTGTACTTCCCATTGTAGCACGTGTGTCGCCCCAGACGTAAGGACCATGCTGATTTGACGTCATCCCCACCTTCCTCCCACTTAAAGCGGGCAGTTTCTTGCGACATATAAAACGCAAGATGAGGGTTGCGCTCGTTTCCCGACTTAACGGTACATCTCACGACACGAGCTGACGACAACCATGCAGCACCTGTCTAGCACCCTCGAAGGCTCCCCTGTTTCCAGGGGTCTGCAGCTAGATTTCAAGTCTGGGTGAGGTTCCACGCTTATCGTCGAATTAAACCACATGCTCCACCGCTTGTGCGGGTCCCCGTCTATTCCTTTGAGTTTTAAGCTTGCGCTCGTACTCCCCAGGTGGGATGCTTAAGGCGTTAGCTTAAGTAGACAGCACTGGCAGGGTCGATACTGCCAATGCTTAGCATCCAGCGTTTACGGCGTGGACTACTGGGGTATCTAATCCCATTCGCTCCCCACGCTTTCGTCCCTGAGCGTCAGAATCGTTCCAGCACACTGCCTTCGCATTTGGTATTCCTGCTGATATTAACGGATTTAACCCCTACACCAGCAATTCTATGTGCCTCTCCCGATCTCTAGTTTGGCCATCTCTCCCGCAGCCTCAAGGTTGAGCCTTGAGATTTAACAGGAGATGCGCTAAACCGCCTACGGACCCTTTACACCCAATAAATCCGGATAACGCTTGGGGCCCTCGTATTACCGCTGCTGCTGGCACGAGGTTAGCAGCCCCTTATTCAACCGGTACCGTCATTGGTTCGTCCCGGTTAAAAGTAGTTTACACCCCGAGGGGCGTCTTCCTACACGCGGCGTCGCTCCTTCAGCCTTTCGGCCATTGAGGAATATTCTTGACTGCAGCCTCCCGTAGGAGTCTGGGCAGTTTCTCAGTCCCAGTGAGACGGGTCATGCTCTCACACCCGCTACCCGTCATCGCCTTGGTGGGCTTTTACCCCGCCAACAAGCTGATAGGCCATAGGCTCCTCCTGAAGCGTCGGAACTTTAAGTGGGAATGACTTATGTCCCCCCACTATTATCGAGTATTATCCCGAATTTCTCCGGGTTATTCTCGTCTTCAGGGTAGATTACCAATGTGTTACTCTCCCGTTTGCCGTGGGTCTAAACCCACTCGACTTGCATGCCTTAGACACGCCGCCAGCGTTCATCCTGAGCCAGGATCAAACTCTCTGAAAGTTTTTTGACAGGTTTACTTGTCCTGTAGTTTTTTACTTGGTTGTGCCAAGCGACATATTTCTTTTTTAAAGAGAAGTATATCAAAGGAATATTTGAAGATGTTAGAATCTCACAAATTTGGTTGTGTCCGTTTTTAGAACGAACAAATTGGCGCCTGCTAGCGCCAAAAATTAGATTGTTAAGTAGCAAGCAATTCAACCAAAAAACAGATCTTACAATCTGTTTTATACTGTAAGCGAAACTAAATTTAGGTTTGAATTGTTAGTTAAACATTGCTTTTTACCCAATATTTAAACGTAATTGTATATTAAACGTTTTTTTATTTATTGTCAAGAGAATTATGTGCTAATTAATAATTAAAAATTAATAATTAAAAATTGTTTAATATTAGTTATATTTTATATAATTATTATAAAATATGTTTACTTAATTTTTCGGGAATTTTTAAAATTAAATTTATTTTAAATTATTTCTTAGTATTTTGCACAGTTTTTACACTTAGTATGCACTTTTTTATTTAAAATCGAAAAAATGCTATAATAATATGGCAAGATAATTTAAAATAGCATTAAGTTTTATGAATAATGAAAATTTTGAAAAAGAAATTAAATTTCCAGACGGATTTTTGTGGGGAACTTCCACAAGCGCATATCAAATCGAGGGCGGAATTACGAATGATTGGAGTGAATGGGAGAAGTCAGAAGGCAGAAGTAAGAAGTTAGAAAAAAAAGGAAAGAATCCTAAAGATTATATATGTGGGAAGGCTTGTGATTCTTATAATAGATATAAGGAAGACTTGGATTTGGCGGTTTCGCTTAATTCAAACTCAATTCGCATTGGAATTGAATGGGCGCGGATTCAGCCGAAAAAAGATGTTTGGGATGTGGAGGCTATCAATCATTACCGTGATGTCTTGCAAGAAGCAAAAAAAAGGAACCTAAAAACCGTTGTAACTCTTTGGCATTGGACAAATCCGGTTTGGCTGGCAAGAGAGGGTGGCTGGACAAAAAAGAGCGCGGTGGAACATTATTTAAAATATGTTGATTTGATAATCGAAAATTTGGGCGGAAATATTGATTTTTGGGTTACATTGAATGAGCCGATGCTTTTTGCTAATTATAGTTATTTTCTTGGATACTTTCCACCAAATAAACATTCTTTTTTTAAATTTAAAAAAGCAACCAATAATTTGATAAAAGCCCATATCAAGGCTTATGAAAAAATTCATAATTTTTTTCCAAATGCAAATGTAAGCATCACAAATTTAAGCAATTATTTTGAGCCAGCAAGAAAGTGGTTTGCTCCGGAACAGTTATTTAAAAAGATTGTTGCGTATTATGGAATAAATAAATTTTTTAATAAAATAAATAATTATATAGATTTTATCGGCGTTGATTATTATCGCAGAATCAACTTGTCCCTGATACCGCCGTTTATAAAAAGAGATAAAGATAATATTACTGACATGGGTTGGGAAATATTTCCCGAAGGACTGTTTTATGTTTTAAAAGAATTAAGTAAATATAAAAAGCCGATCTATATTTTGGAAAATGGGCTGGCAGATGAAAGCGATAAAAAGCGTATGCAATTTATTAAAGATCATCTTTATTACGTGCACAAGGCGATATCAGAAGGCATTGACGTGCGCGGTTATTTTTATTGGTCGCTATTGGATAATTTTGAATGGGATAAAGGCTGGTCGCCGAAATTCGGTTTGTTCGCGGTTGACCGTGATACATTTGAGCGCAAGAAGCGACCAAGTGCGGATTTTTATGCGGAGATTTGTAGATCGAATAGTATAAAGTAAGAGTTATGTTTTAGTTTAAAGTTAAAAGTTATAAAGTATAAAGTTCATAAATTAAAAAACTTTTTACTTTACAACTTTTTACTTTACAACTTTTAACTCAATGTTCATCCTAATCGCCATCCTCTCCTACTCCATAAACGCCGGCATATATGTTGCTGACAAATTTTTGTTGTCAAAAAAAATCCACTCATCAATTACCTACGCATTCTTTGTCGGCATCTGGAGTATATTTAATTTTGTGCTTTTGTTTATTGACCCTTGGTTGCCAAATTTGCAAGAGCTTGGAATAGATTTGTTCGCCGGGTTTTTATTTTTGGGAACACTAGTTTTTTGGTACAAGGCTTTGCATCAATCTGAGGCTACGCGCGTCGTGCCGATAGTCGGCGCCCTGGTGCCGATATTTTCTTTTATTTTTTCTTTTATATTTTTTGGTGAAACATTGAGCGAGCGCCAGTTATTGGCGTTTGTAATATTGATAATGGGTGGGGTATTGATTTCCGTAAAGCATACCCGTTTTTATCGTATGAAGGAAGTTGGGGAAAGAGTCCGCGGAGTATTTGGCGATGTGCTTGGCCCCTTGCACGCGCGTTATCGCCCTACGCAACGACTAATAATAAACTCAATCGTATCTGCCTTGTTTTTTGCCGCTTACTATGTCATGATAAAATACGTTTATTCGACCCAGCCGTTTATCGGCGCTTTTGTCTGGTCGCGGCTTGGTTCTTTTTTGGGAGTGCTTATGATCCTTTTCGTGCCGGAGTGGCGCGCGCAAATTGTGAAACACCAAAAAGGGCAAAAAAGTCCGAAAAACATGGGTTTTTTTATTTCAGTCAGGCTTTTGGCTGCCATCGCTTTTATTATGCTGAATTGGGCAATTAGCATGGGCAATGTTGCCTTGATAAATTCTTTGCAAGGCACTCAATATGTTTTTTTAATTTTGCTTGTAATATTTCTGTCCACAAAGTTTCCTGATATTTTGGAGGAAGAGCTAGGCGGAGATGTAGTGTTGCAGAAGGTGATGGGAACGGTGATGATTGGGATTGGGTTGTATATGTTGGTGGTATAACACGAAAATAACGAATCAAGTACGAAAACAACGAATTATGTATTTAATTATTTTATTTTTATTTTTATATACTTTTTTGGCATATCGCCGCCTTGACTTAAGCGTTATGCTTTTTTTGTTTGCTTTGCCTAGCTATCAGGTTCGTTTTAATGTACTAGGTATTCCCATAACATTGCTTGAAGGCATGATTTTGATTTCATTTGCAATTTGGTTTTTGAAAAATTGGAAAGAGATATTTGAAAATCTAAAATCTAAAATTCAAAATCAAATCGAAAATCGAAAATCGAAAATCGAAAATTCCCACCGTTATCCCTTTGACACAAAAATAATTCTATTGCTCATAATTAGTTTTACCTCTATCGCCGTTGCCGGTTTTTCCAACTCCGCTTTCGGTGTATTCAAGACTTATTTTTTTGAGCCGATTTTGGTTTATATTTTAATTTTTAATGTCTTTAGTATAAACACGAATTTTACGAATGAGAAACGAATTTTACGAATCGCGAATATTGTTTTGCCGCTTGCTGTTTCTGCTTTATGTGTATCTGTTTATGCTATTCTACAGCGATTTGGAGTTCTATATTCTCCTGAGAATTTTTTACCTCGTGTAACCGGCACTTTTTTTTATCCAAATGCCGTTGGTCTGTATTTAGGACCGCTTGTACCGCTAATGATTGGTTGGGCTTTATTAAAAGAGAATGGTTTTAAAAAAATATTTTTTATTATAACAATCATTACTTCTCTTACGGCTATATTTTTTGCAAAATCCGAAGGTGCTATGATTGGTTTGTTGGTTGCGTTTATTGTAATGTTTGTATTTTGGATTTTTACAAAATTCAATTTTAATTTGTTGATTCCCAAGATGCTTGTCGCAATAATTTTTCTTTTTGTAATTGTAAGTCCGTTTATATTTCTAAAAATAATTCCAGAATACAAATATTTTAATTTTAAATCAGTCGCACTTAATTATGTTTCTGACAAAACAATGCTCAAGGATTTTTCTGGCGAGGTGCGCAAACAACAGTGGCGCGAGACTTGGCAGATGCTGACAAAGAGCCCGAAGAATTTTATATTTGGCGCGGGTTTGTCAGGTTATCAGACAAGCGTAAAACCATATCATCAAGATGGCATATTTTTTAATAAAGATAGAGAGGTTGATTTTCGGAATAAGATTGTTTGGTCAGGCGATGAATATAAACAAAAGCATTGGCGGCCGGTGGAGATATATATGTATCCGCATAACTTCATTCTAAATGTTTGGTCTGAGCTTGGGTTGTTCGGGGTGGTTTTAGTAGTTTGGATTATTTTTAAAAGTATTATGTATTTAGTATTAAGGATTAAGCAGAAAGATAATCTAGCTTTGTGCATATTGGGGGCATTTATTGTTATAATTGTTCATGGTCTAGTTGATGTGCCGTATTTTAAGAATGATTTGGCGGTGATGTTTTGGGTTTTGGTGGCGATGGTTGGGATGATTGATTTGGAGAATAAAAAAATATTATGACTGATATTGTGCTTCAAAAATATATATCAAATTCCGGACATTGTTCTCGGCGTCAGGCTGAAGAGCTTATTCGTGCTGGCGGAGTAAAAGTGAACGGCGAAACTGCAGAGTTGGGAAGAAAGGTTAGTGACATTGATACGGTTGAAATAAATGGAATAAAGATTATAAATCCTAAAGAAAAAATATTTATTGTTTTAAATAAACCCGTCGGTTATACTTGTACAAATCGGAGCTTTAAGGGTGAGAAAAATGTTTTTGAATTATTGCCTAGCGAATATAGAAATCTGCATGTTGTTGGGCGTCTGGACAAAAATAGCCGTGGTCTGGTATTATTGACTAATGACGGCGACTATACGCTAAGGGCTACGCATCCGCGGTATGAACATGAAAAGAGGTACATTGTCGATTTCCGATTTCCGATTTTAGATTTTAGATTTGAGGATATTATTAAAAAATTTAAAAAAGGGATTGATATTGGTGAAGGGGACGGGGTTGTGCGAGTGAAGGATATGAAGTATTTGGGTGATAATCGATTTGAAATAGTTTTGACTGAGGGGAAAAAAAGGCAGATTCGAAGGATGTTTAAAGTTGTTGGTACTGACGTTATTGATTTAAAAAGGATTGCTATTGGGGATATTGAGCTAGGGGATTTGGAAGATGGAAGTTGGAAAAAAATAAATCCTATACCATAAATCAAAAATCATAAATTACGGAAGGGTGGCTCGAGCTGGTTTAAGGCGTTGCTCTCGAAAAGCAATGGGGGTGCAAGCTCTCCGCGGGTTCGAATCCCGCCCCTTCCGCAGAATAAATTTACTTCAAGCATAGCTTATATGCAAAATCATAAAACAGAAAGCGTCAAAGTAAACACAATAATAATCTCAGACCTGCATCTTGGATCTGGTGCAAGCCAGCCGAAAAAGGTTTCGGAGATGTTGAAAAAATATTCTTTTGGAAAATTGGTTTTGCTTGGGGATATTTTTGATAGTTTGGATTTTCGAGGGTTATCAAAAGATTCTTGGGAGTTGATCGAGTATATTGGTAAAATATCCAAACATAAAAAGGTGCGCTGGGTCGAGGGTAACCATGATGCCGGTTTAGCAAGTATTTTTAGCGCGCTTTTGGGAGCGGAGATGCATAGCAAAGTGTATGCTTGGCACCATAATCAAGAAAAATATCTGGCGATTCACGGGCATCAGTTTGATCGGTTTTTGGTTGATAATTATTTTATCAGCAACCTTGTTTCCAGGGTTTACAATATTATTAAGAAGATAGATTATAAGCAGGTGATGAGCCGGTATATCAAAGAGAATAGCAAAGGCTGGCTACGATTATCGGACAAAGTTTCCAAAGCGGCATTGATATACGCAAGAGATCATCAGGCTGACTATGTGTTTTGTGGGCATACGCACAAAGCTTTGCAAAAACACAAGGGCGGAATAAAATATTATAATTGCGGATGTTGGACGGATGTGCCGTGTACCTATGTTGTGGTTGATGAGAATGGGGTGGAAATACGAGAATATTAATTTTTGTGGATTACGCATTTACTAATAACAACCTGTTTTCTTTCCTTTAAAAATAAATAAAAGGAAAGAAAACTTTGAAAGAAAATGATTTAGTATTTGTGTTATTTGTAGTAATTCGTAATTTGTAATCTTATGAAACTAAAAGATTTAAATAATAAAACAATCGCTTTGTTTGGTTTTGGTATTGAGAATCAGGCAATGTTAAAATATTTGTTGAAAGCAAAAGTTTCAGCACAGTTTGTGGTTTATGATTTAAGGTCTATGGATGATTTGAAAGATCGGATAAAAGAGTTTGAAAAGAAGAAAAATATTGTTTGGCTGTTTAATGGTGTTACTGATAAAAAACTTTTTGAAGCAACAATTGTTTTTCGTTCACCTGGTTGGCCTTTGTTTTGTCCGGTGGTAAAAAAGATGCAAGAGCTTTGCGCGACCATCAGTTCACCGATGCAGTTGTTTTGTGATTTGTGTCCGACAAAAAAATTGATCGGGATTACAGGTACCAAGGGCAAGGGGACCACTTCCTCTTTGATCGCAACGATTTTGAAAACTGCAGGCAAGTCCGTTTATTTAGGAGGCAATATCGGTGTTGCACCATTTCTTTTTTTAGATAAATTAAAAAAATCCGATTATGTAGTCTTGGAGCTTTCCAGTTTTCAGCTGGAAGATATGAAAGCGTCTTTTAGGGCCGCAGTGCTTACAAACTTTTCGCCAGAACATCTAAAGCCAGCAGATCCGAATAATCCCAATTTTCACAAAAATTTAGCAGAGTATTTTTTCGCTAAGCTAAATATTTTACGATACTTAAATAAAGACAGCCGTGCATTTGTAAATATTAATTTACAGAATAAATTTAATAATGCAAAATTAAAAAAAGAAATTGATGTTAGTAAAATAAATTATTTTAAGAAATCTGAATTACCTTCAAGGTTGGTCGGTGAGCATAATAAAGAAAATATTTCAGCAGCTGAAGAGTGTGTGAAATTTTTTGGGATTAGTCAGAAGCATATTACAAAAGCAGTGAAAGAGTTCACCGGGCTGGAACATCGGATTGAATTTGTTGCAAAGCAAGACGGCATAGCATATTATGACGACAGTTTTGCGACTATTTCGGATGCGACAATCATAGCTTTGAAATCTTTTCAAGAGCCGATTATTTTGATTGCGGGTGGGGCAGACAAGGGTAATGATTTTGACAGGTTGGCGCGAGAAATAAAAAAACGCGTTAAATTTTTAGTTCTCTTTGCGGGTGTTGCTATGCCGCGCATCAAAGAAGCATTGAAAAAAGTATCGTATGACAGTACTCGAATGATTGAAGTAAACAGCATGTCATCCGCAATCAAGGCGGTTCGAAGCCATGCTGTTTCCGGCGACATAATCTTACTTTCCCCGGCTTGTGCGAGTTTTGGGATATTTAAGAACTATAAGGAGCGAGGGGATATGTTTAAAAAAGAAGTTTTGGGGAAATAAGATTTACACATTTGTGTTTTATACAACCATCGTATTTGCTGATATTTTATGTTTCTTCTCATGGGGCGCATGGAAGATGCAGTCGCCCAAATCGAATAAACATAAAATATCAGCAAATACTTTTCTGTTTAAATAGCAGGTGAATTTTAGTTGTTTTAAATAATAATTTTTATTTTATGATCGGCGTTTTTGATTCTGGTTTTGGCGGACTTACCGTTTTGGAAGCTTTATTAAAAAAAATTCCGCAGTACGACTATCTGTATCTTGGCGATAATGCGCGCGCGCCTTATGGCGGTCGGTCGCAGGAAACGATATATGAATATACTCGGGAAGCGGTGGATTTTTTGTTTAGAGAGGGTTGTACTTTGGTTGTTTTGGCTTGCAACACGGCTTCGGCGCAGGCATTGCGAAAAATCCAGACAGAGTATTTGCCGAAAAAATATCCGGGACGAAACGTTTTGGGAGTAATTCGCCCGTTGGTTGAAGCGGTCGCGAATAATCAAAAAATAAAAAGAGTGGGAGTAATCGGTACGCGCGCGACCATTGAATCACAGGCATACGAACATGAGTTAAAAAAAATAAATCCCAATTTGGAAATATTCAGTCAAAGCGCGCCGCTTCTAGTTCCTTTGATTGAAGAGGGTTGGCAGAGCAAACCAGAAACAAAGCGGATTTTGAAAAAATATTTACAGCCATTAAAAATTAAACAAATCGATTCCTTGATTTTGGGCTGTACCCACTACCCGATTCTTTATGCCGATATTTGCCGTATCATGACAAGACGCTGCCAGGTGTATCATCCGGGAGAAATAATCGCCGACAGTTTGAAAAACTATATTGATCGTCATCCTAAGTATAAGATAAATGAAAGCAAAAATCCGCAAAGAATATTTTTTACATCTGATAGTTCAAGACGGTTTTTTGATTTTGCGAAAAAATTTGTTAAAGTGGAAATTGGTGATATTCGTAAAATAAGCATACAAACAAAATAATTAGCTAAATTTGGTTAAATTATTATAAAATAAGTAGTATGTCTATATTTTTCGCTGGGTATTGACAAAATATCATTTTTAGTTTAAAGTTACAAAGAAATTACTCAAAAAATGGGTATAGGTTTTATGTTAAATAAAATAGATTTAAATAATAGCTTCAATTTGTTACGTAATTTGTTGGAGCAAAAAAGAATTAACCAGAACGAGGCGCAGGTTTTAAGCGGTTTGGATGATTTTAATTTTCAAAAATTGTTCAGTGACTTTATTTATGAACGACGGAAAATAAATATTTTGGTTTGTGGTGGAGCGGGTTTTATCGGTTCGAATTTTATCCATTATATGTTAGAGAAATACCCAGGCTACAAGATCGTATGTTTTGATAAGTTGACATATGCTGGTAACCGCAACAATCACTTGGCAATTGAGCATTTGCCGAATTATCATTTTGTCCAAGGCGATATTACTGACTTGCCTCATTTACAGAACGTAATTTCAGAACAGCAAATTTCGCATATTATAAATTTTGCCGCTGAAACTCATGTCGACAGGTCTATCCATGGCGATAGTAAGGATTTTGTTTTGACAAATACTTTGGGTGCGCAAACGCTTTTGGAGGCAGTGCGAAAGCAAAAAATTGAAAAGTTTATTCATATTTCGACAGATGAGGTTTTTGGCGACACTGATTTTGACAGCAAAGAATTGTTTTCTGAAAATGATTTGTTCAAACCAAGCTCTCCATACGCGGCCGCTAAAGCCGGTGGCGATTTACTTTGTCGAGCTTATTTCAGGACGCACAAAACGCCGGTAATTGTTACGCATTGCTCAAACAACTATGGTCCTTTTCAATTTCCGGAAAAGATGATTCCTTTCTTTTTATTTAAATTAATGAAAGGCGATAAAGTACCGGTATATGGCGATGGTCGCAATATTCGCGATATGATCCACGTGCGCGATCATGTCCGCGCTTTGGATTTGCTCTTGCATAAAGGAAAGCCAGGCGAAGTGTATAATATCGGGTCTGACAATGAGCGGAGCAATATGGAAATTACGCGCATGATTTTGAAGATTGTCGGCAAAGACGAAAGCGCGATTAAATATGTCACTGACAGACCGGGACATGACAGGCGGTATGCGATAAATTCGGAAAAAATTCGCGCATTAGGCTGGGCTCCGGAATATACGAGCGAGCATTTTGAAAAAGGGTTGCGCGAAACCATCGAGTGGTATTTGAATAATCGCGCTTGGGTGGATGATTTATGGAGCAGGCAGAACGAGATGAACGGTTGGATGGATTCTTTTGCTGAGCGCTCGGCAAAACCTTTGTTTATCACTGATCAAAAATAATTTTTTAATTCAGATATCTAAAAAACCGCAATTTTGCGGTTTTTTATTTTTAATGACAAAACAATAAAAATGCGCTATACTAAGTATATAAGGATATGGCAATAGAAAAAAATAAAAATTGGATTCAATGTTGTTTTATTGCTGATTAAGCGTGTATTACGGGCTAAAGTCCGTTTTTTTATATGTAGTGGTTTTTTTCAAGATATTTTGTGGTTATTCCACATCCGTATCGGCCGAAAATAAATAATTGATTTTTATTAAATTAAGCTCAGCTCAGAAAAGGCGCAGAAGTAGAGAAATAGACATCAGTTAGATACACACATAAACATTCGAGTAGGTAATATGATCCGCTTCAAGCAGTAATTTAATAAAAATAAATTATTTATTTTCGGCCTAAGTCACAAAATATATCTAAGAACCTTGTAGTGTTATAATTAATAAAAAAAATAAATGTTTATTCTAAATAATAAATATCAAAAACTGGTAAAGCTTTTACATCTTGATAAACCTTTGGTGATTTTTGATATAGAAACGACCGGCCAGGGAATCAGCGTGGACAAGATTATTAAAATCGCTTACATAAAAATTTATGTTGATGGCAAAATTAAAAAAGCCGATTTTTTAATTGATCCGGAAATGCGGATTAACCCGGAGGCGATTGCCGTTCATGGCATTCGCAATCGCGTTGTAATCGGACAGCCGACATTCAAGGATCGGTCGCAGGAAATTTGGGAGATTTTTTATAATTGTTATTATAGCGGATTTAATATTATGAATTTTGATTTGCCGATTTTGCGCCGCGAATTCGCGCGCATCGGTATGGATTTTGATTATGACGTAAAACAGATTATCGATACGAAAGAATTGTTCCAATATATGGAGCCGCGGACTATTTCTATGGCATATTCATATTATTGCAATAAAGAATATTCAAAAGAACGCGATGCTTTGGCACAGACGGAAGCGGCAACGGAAATATTGATCAAACAGCTCGAGAAATACGCAGTGGCGCGGAATCGCGATTTTGTAAATCGCGTGCATCAGCCAAAGGATAATAATAACAATGATAATACGAATAAGTTTTATTGGGTGAACGGCGAGCCGTATTTTGCTTTTTCAAAATATATTAATCGTCCGATTACCGAGATTGTGAAAAAAGATCTGAATTTTTTGCTATGGCTGATTGAGTCCGATTATGGCGATGATACGAAAAATATTATTCGGCAGGTTTTGGATACGGCGGGAGTGGATTATAAGAAGGGGGATGGGAAATAGGTTCTAGTTTGTAAAATTGGAATTTCTTATTTATAATATACATTGAAGCATGTTTTAAGTTGCACCGTTTTTGCTGAAACTTTTGTTTTTATGTGCTGACAGAATTTGTGCATTTTTTAAAAAATTATGAAAATAATAAAATTAGGAATAATTTTTTAAAAAATTGCTACAATTATGTATGCACATAAAAACAAAAGTTTCAGCAAAAACTAGATTAAATATAATAAATGATTGATGATAAACAAAAACGAATAATAAGTCCGGAAAATGAGCTAGAGGACGATGTGCTGGATACCAGTTTGCGTCCAAAAAAACTTGATGAATATGTCGGGCAAGAAAAGGTAAAAGAGAATTTGCGGATATCCATGGAGGCGGCAAAGAGAAGGGGCGAAAGTCTTGAACATGCCTTACTTTATGGTGCTCCGGGCCTTGGCAAGACTACGCTTTCGCATATTATCGCGAATGAGATGGGTGTGAATATCAAAATTACATCTGGACCGGCAATCGAGAAAACAGGGGATTTGGCGGCGATACTTACCAATCTGCAAGAGGGTGATATTTTGTTCATTGACGAAATCCACCGCTTGAATAAAACGATTGAAGAGATTTTATATCCGGCCATGGAAGACTATGCTCTGGATATTATTATCGGTAAGGGACCATCGGCACGGACACTTCGGATTGATTTGCCGCATATTACGATTATCGGCGCGACTACTCGTATGAGTTTGCTTTCTGCTCCATTGCGCGATCGTTTTGGTTTGGTTTATCATTTGAATTTTTATGAGAATAATGATATTGAAACTATTGTTAAAAGATCGGCAAGGATTTTGAATATCGGGATCGATGATTTGGCGGCAAAAAAAATATCCGAGCGTTCGCGACGTACGCCGCGTGTTGCCAATCGGCTTTTGAAGCGGGTTCGCGATTACTGCGAAGTAAAAGGAGATGGAGCGATTGCAGAAGCAATTTGTCATGATGCTTTTACGATGCTTGAAGTGGATGAGCTTGGCCTTGATTGGATTGACCGAAAAATACTTGAAATAATTATCGATAAATTTAAGGGCGGACCGGTTGGTTTGAGTACAATCGCGGCGGCAACCGGCGAGGATATGTCTACTGTTGAAGAAGTATACGAACCGTATTTGATGCAATTGGGTTTTCTCGATCGTTCATCACGTGGGCGTATCGTAACCGATATTGCTTATAAGCATTTAGGAAAGAAGAAATTGTAATTTGAGATTTGAGAAAAATTTTTTATTCTGTCATTCCCGCGTAGGCGGGAATGACAAATTGAAAGATTTTTTTAAAAAATAGAATTTTTTTTAAGTTTCAATTTGCAATCTTAGGATGATTTAATAATATGTCTATCACAATCACATTAGAATTTTTTTTGTATATCTATTTGGCATTCATTGTTGTCTGGTTGATTTTTAATATTGTCGCAATATATCATTTATTAAAGTACGGCTTTAGAAATATTTTTACGTTTTTTGCAATTTTATTTATTGTATTTTGTTCTAGCGCGCTACTTAGTATTTCTGGAAACTTTGTAAAACAAATCGATTGGAGTCCGGAAATTAATTTGTTAAATAATTCTTTTGATATTTAAAATATGTTTTCAGTCCATAATCTACCAAACAAATTAAAAGACGAAGTGATTATCAAGGTAATCAGAAAAGATCTTTTTATTGTTGTGCAAAAAGTATTGTTTTTTATTTTACTAATAACATTGCCTATAATATTTTTTTATATATTTATTCTACCCAATGAAACTTTGATGAACGGCATAGCTAGCTACCCCTTGATTGTTCTGGGGGCAAGTGCGTATTATTTGTTTATTTGGGTATTTTTTGTTTTTTCTTTTGTTGATTATTATCTCGATGTTTGGATAATCACTTCCGAAAGAATTATTGATATAGAACAGCGCGGATTTTTTTCGCGAGTCGTATCCGAGCATAACTTATCAAAAGTTCAGGACGTAACCAGCGAGGTGCATGGATTTTTCCCGACAATTTTGCAGTACGGTGCTTGCCATGTCCAGACCGCAGGCGCAGTCCAGCGTTTTGATTTTAATGACGTTCCGCATCCGGAAAGGATTAGGAATTTGATTATTGGGTTGGTGGAGAAGAAGAAAGAGAAAAATATGCATAATGAGAAATTGTCTAATGAATAAAAAATACAACGTATCAGATTTTGATTTTGAATTGCCGGTGGAGCTAATCGCGCAAGAGCCGATAAATCCGCGAGACCACTCGCGGCTTTTGGTTTTGAATAAAAAGACGGGGAAAATTGAACATAAATATTTTTATGATATTTTGGATTATTTTAAAAAAGGGGATGTGATTGTGATGAATAATTCTAAAGTTTTTCCGGCTCGGTTGATTGGTAAAAAAGAAAAGACGGGAGGAAGGGTTGAAGTTTTTTTGCATAGACATATCCAGAATAAAAAATGGCAGTGTATTCTTGGCGGAAGAGGAATTAAAGAAGGTCTAGTTGTAAATATTGATGAGAAATTGTGCTGTGAAGTTAAGAAAAATAATCATGATGGAATCTGGGAGCTTGAATTTAACCTTGGGTATGACGACATGATGAAAATTGTTTACAAAGTCGGTATTACGCCATTACCTCCGTATATTAAGCGTATCGAAAAGAAAAAAGAAGATGTAAAAAGATATCAGACAGTATATGCTAATGATAAAAAGATCGGTTCGGTTGCAGCACCGACCGCCGGACTGCACTTTACGGATGATTTGATTGGCAAGCTAAAAAAGAAAGGTGTACAGTTTGAGTATGTTACACTGCATGTCGGTCTCGGGACTTTTGCACCGGTGAAAGTTGACGACATTGTACAACACAAAATGCATGCTGAGTGGGTGGAGATAGATAAGGGTACAGTAGAAAGATTAAGAAAAGCCAAAGAAAATAATAAGAGAATTATTGCTATTGGCACAACTACGGTTAGAACACTAGAATCCTTTGTTGATAAAATAATAAATCAAAAATCTGAAATCATAAATTTATCCGGTTGGGTAGATATTTTTGTTTATCCGGGATTTGAGTTTAAGATTGTTGATGCGATGATTACTAATTTTCATTTGCCGAAATCGACTTTATTAATGCTTATTTCTGCTTTGGCTGGGAAAGAAAATATTGATAGGACTTATGGGATTGCGATACAAAATAAATATAGATTTTTTAGTTATGGTGATGCGATGCTGATTTATTGAATTTTCGTTATTCAAAAATATTTTTCAACTAGCCCGTTCCGTAAAGGCTTAAATTAGTTATTCTCTCGCTGTGGAACTCGACTTTTTTCTTTAATATTTTTTTTGGAAGCGTCTCAAACAGTCCTCGCTTCGATAATAACTAATTTAAGCCTTTACTGCACTATCTTTAGGTATCTTTAAATAGTTTTTTAGCTATATTGACTTTTTAAAAATTTTGGGTTATATTAGAACCAGTAAATTAAAAATATTAAATTTTTTTAGATTTCATGATTAAAGTTTGGCCATTCCAATTGATTGCAACTCTCTAAATCGTAAATCAAAAAAGCAAAATATGTCAGTACCAAGTTCAAGAAACACATCCAGTTCATCAGGAAGACGACGTTCTCATCACGCACTTAAACAAACTGTTTTAAAGGTATGTCCAACATGCAAAAAGGCGGTAGCTGCGCACGAAGTTTGCGCTTTCTGTGGTCAATACAAAGGACGTGAAGTTGTTAAAATTAAAGAAAAGAAAACGAAGAGCGCTTAGTTTAGCGCTTTTTGTTTTTTAAAGAATTTTTTAGTAATTAATCATTTTAATATAAATAAGACATAAGTTAATTAGTTAATTAGTGAATTAGGTAATTTTTATCTAATTCACTAATTAACTAATTAACTAACTAACTAATAAATATGTCCAATCGTCATTTAGCACGTACAATCGCAATGCAGTCGCTTTTTTTGTGGGATTTTAATGGCAAGCAAAATGTAAATATTGAGCAAGCGATCAAAGATGTTTTTGCAAATTTTGCGCCACAATTTAATGATCAAGGTTTTGTTCAGGGCGTTATTGCCGGTACCATGGAGCATATTGACGAGATAGATGGATATATAACAAAGTATGCAACTGAATGGCCGCTTGACCAAATAACCATTGTTGATAGGAATATATTGCGTATCGGCGTTTATGAATTATTATTTAATGATGATATTCCCGCCAAAGTCGCGATTAACGAAGCGATTGAGATTGCTAAAACATTCGGCTCTGAGGCATCGGGCAAGTTTGTTAATGGTGTGTTGGGGGCGATTTATAAGGATTTGGAGAAAAAAGGAGAATAAAGTTAATGAATTAAAATAGAAAATACGTGTTTGTTTTATATATAACCATCGTATTTGCTGATATTTTATGTTTCTTCTCATGGGGCGTATGGAAAGTGAGCTCGCCCAAATCGAATAAACATAAAATATCAGCAAATACTTTTTGTATTAAATGACAGGTGCGTAAGTAGTATAATAAATAAATTATTGCTGAATTATTTCATTGTTTCACAAGCATATTTGAAACAATGTAACAATCGAGCAATGGAAAAAAATGAAAGAATTTTCTAAATTGGAAAAAAAAATCGGAATTACATTTCTAAACGAGAATTATATCAAGCAAGCCGTAGTTCATCGTTCATATATTAATGAACATCCGCAATTTGAGCTTGGGCATAACGAACGTTTGGAATTTTTGGGCGATGCGGTTTTGGAGATTGTGGTAACGGAATTTTTATTTTTAAATTATCCAAAAACACCCGAAGGAGATTTGACGAATTGGCGCGCCAGCCTGGTGAATTCAAAGATGTTGTCCTTGATCGCTCAGGAAATCGGATTGGAAAAATATTTGTACTTGTCGCGCGGGGAAGCTAAAGACGACAATTCAAAAGCGCGGCAATATATTCTTGCCAATGCGGTTGAGGCATTGATCGGCGGAATTTATCTTGATCAAGGAATCGAAGCGGCGAAAAAGTTTGTTACCAAGTTTATGCTTTCGAAATTGGATAATATTTTATCAAACAAATTGTTCATGGATCCAAAGTCTCGGTTCCAGGAAAAATCTCAAGAAATTCACAAGACTACTCCGCACTACAAGGTATTGAAAGAAAGCGGCCCTGATCATGAAAAAACATTCGAAGTCGGATTATTTTTGGGAGAAGAGCTTATCAGTAAAGGCAAGGGCACATCAAAGCAAGAAGCGCAGGTGGATGCGGCTGAGCGCGGGATTAAGAAGATGGAATGGTGAAGTAATTTTCGATTGACGGTTGACGATTTTTGAATATAAAACTTTAAAAACTCGGTTTGTAAAATTTCCGAGTTTTGTTTTTTTTGGTTTTTAAACTTATTTCGTAGATATTTCACATCCGTATCGGCCGAAAATAAATAATTGATTTTTATTAAATTAAGCTCAGCTCAGAAAAAGCGCAAAGACTGAGAATTAAATATCAGTTAGATGCACACATAAACATTCGAGCAGGTAATATTATCTGCTTCAAGCAGTAATTTAATAAAAATCAATTATTTATTTTCAGCCTAAGTTACAAAGCATATTGAAGAACCGTTTTTGATGACTTTTAAAAAGTTTTATGCTACTATTAAGATAATACTTAATACTTAATACTCCAAACCTATGAACGTAAAAGAATTATTTGTTTTAGCCGCTAATCGCGGAGCATCTGATTTGCACTTGGTAGCCGGCTTGCCGCCTGTTTTAAGGATTGATGGCGAGCTTGAATATATTGATGGCGAAAAAGTGCTGACCTCCAAAGAGCTTAATGCCATGGCTGACAGCTTGCTTGATCCGAGTAAGAAAGAACGTTTTGCGGCATCGCGCGAGTTGGATGTCGGTTTCGCGATTGATAATTACCGCTATCGTGTTAATCTGCATTATGAAAGAGGTAATATCGGAATTGTGGCCAGAGTTATTAATGAAAAAATTCAAAGCCTGGAAGAATTGGGTATGCCAAAAGTGGTTTATAATCTTTTGGGTTTAAAGCAAGGCTTGATCCTTTTAACCGGGCCGACCGGATGCGGCAAGTCTACCACTTTGGCGGCAATGGTGGAATATATCAATAATAATCGTTTTTGCAATATTATTACGCTTGAGGATCCGATTGAATATTTATTTAAATCAAAAAAAAGTATTGTTATCCAACGACAACTTGGGAGCGATATGCTTTCTTTTTCCGAAGGCTTGAAGCACGCTTTGCGCCAAGATCCAAATGTTATTATGGTTGGTGAGATGCGCGATTTGGAAACGATTGCCACTACAATTACCTTGGCGGAAACCGGGCATTTGGTATTAGCGACACTGCACACCTATAACGCCGCGCAAACTATTGACCGCATTATTGATACTTTTCCGCCGCATCAGCAAAACCAGATTAGGATGCAAGTATCCATGGTTTTGGCTAGTGTTATTTCGCAGCGCTTGTTGCCAAAAATTGAGGGCGGGCGCGTAGCCGCGCGGGAACTTTTGATTAATTCTCCGGCAGTTGCGAACTTGATTAGGGAAAACAAGATTGCTCAGATAAAAACCGTTATAGAAACCTGCTCAAAAGAAGGCATGATGAGTATTGATCAGGATTTACAGCGCTTGTATAAAGAAAAACTGATAACCAAGGAAGTGGCACAATCGCAGATGGATAATCCGGAGTTGTTGGAAAAATTTAAATAAATGAATAATCTGTGGAAGAAATGTGATTTACTAGGGAAAAGCAAGCTTAGCTAAAAATTTTGTACAAAGAAATATATTTATAAAATTGCTAATATTTAATAAATATTAGCAATTTTTATTTATTTATTAATTATTGGTATTTTTTCTTGACATAAAATAAAATTACTGTATAATAAAAATTACGTTTTGATAGATATTAATATCAAAATTATCTATGACTAGTGAATTAAAATTTAAAACCAAAAGTGGTTGATATCCGGCTTATTTATGTGTTGTCAACCGCTCACGCGGTTTTTTTGTTTTTAGGCCAAGTTTGGAAATTTTAAAAATCTAAAAATCAATTTGAATATTATAAATATTTATTTGTAGTATTTAAATATAATTCGTAGATTTGAATTATAATGATGGACTTTAACAACTTAATATAAGCACACTGATGCGACATAACGAGGAGCGTCAGTTGCTAGCAAAAAAACCAATGAATTTTTATCAGTTATGCAATTTCAGATAAAAATTTAGCTTGACGAATCAAGCAAATTACACATTTTTAGATAAAATCAAAAATGTGGGAAAATCACATTAAGAGTATATGGCGGATGCCTTGACATAAGAGAACGATGAAGGACGTAGCAGCCTGCGATAAGCTTCGGTGAGGTGGCAAGCAACCCTTGACCCGAAGATTTCCGAATGGGGAAACCTCCCCGGTTGTAGACCGGGGGTCCGCTGGCTGAACACATAAGCCAGTGAGACGATTACCCGGTGAATTGAAACATCTTAGTAGCCGGAGGAAAAGAAAAAAAGCCTGAGCAATCAGGAATATTCCGTGAGTAGTGGCGAGCGAAAACGGAGGAGTCTAAACCGATTTAACCGCGTCGCGTGGTGCACTTGTGCATTTTACGCGACAGAAGGATTCAGGTCCATATGTTTTTTCGGTGTTGCAAGAATATGCTTTCATTTCCTGTATTAAATGGGGCAGAGACATAACAATAACATCCCTAGTTGAAGCGAGCTGGAAAGCTCCGCCAGAGAAGGTGAAAGCCCTGTAACAGCAAAAGGGGTTATTGCTCTGCGGCATATCTCTTAAGTACTGCGGGACTCGTGAAATCCCGTGGGAAGCCGGGTCGACTATGACCCAAGACTAAATATCTCTTATGATCGATAGTGAACAAGTACCGTGAGGGAAAGGTGAAAAGCAGCCCGGTGAGGGCGGTGAAATAGTACCTGAAACCATATACTTACAAGGAGTTGGAGCCCCGGTTCGCCGGGGTGACAGCGTGCCTATTGAAGAATGAGCCAACGAGTTTGTTCTATGTGGCTTGACTAAGTTCCGTTTGGAATGGAGTCGAAGTGAAAGCGAGGGTTAATAGCCCGTATCCACTTATTTTGCAGATACCAGGCCTTCTGGTGGCTGCAAAATAACGTGGAATGTCGCATGGACAAGACCCGAAGCCGGGTGATCTAGCCATGGCCAGGTTGAAGTAGTACGAAAGTACTATGGAGGACCGAACCCACAAGCCGTTCAATACTTGGGGATGAGCTGTGGCTGGCGGAGAAATTCCAATCGAACTCGGCAATAGCTGGTTCTCCTCGAAATAGCTTTAGGGCTAGCGTCGGATGCTGACTACTGGGGGTAGAGCACTGAATGAGACAGGGGCCGCAAGGTACCCTTCTTAACCAAACTCCGAATACCAGTAGGTGAAGTCCGGCAGTCAGACTATGGGGGCTAAGCTTCATCAGTCAAAAGGGAAACAGCCCAGACCGCAATCTAAGGTCCCAAAATATATGCTAAGTGTAAAAGGTGGTGTCGCGACTGCGACAACTAGGAGGTTGGCTTAGAAGCAGCCATCCTTTAAAGATAGCGTAATAGCTCACTAGTCTAGTTGTCTCGCGCCGAAAATGTACCGGGGCTAAGCATATTACCGAAGATGCGGGCCAGCTATGCTGGTAGACACGAAGAAAACGAAAAATTACGAAAAAAACGAAAAATATTAGTTTCGTTACTTTCGTTTAATTTCGTTAAGTTTCGTGTTTACCAGCATAGCTGGCGGTAGAGGAGCATTCTATACGCGCAGAAGCCGAATTGTGAAGTTTGGTGGAGCTTATAGAAGAGAGAATGTTGGCATGAGTAGCAAAAAGGCGGGTGAGAACCCCGCCCACCGTAAGTCTCAGGGTTCCTGGGCAACGTAAATCGTCCCAGGGTTAGTCGGTCCTAAGGCGAGGCCTCTGTAGTGGGGGCGTAGTCGATGGATTAGCTGGTCAATATTCCAGCACTGCTGCAGTTTTCCGATGGGGAGACGCAGTTCTAGAGTTTATACGTGCTATGGTATGTACGTTGTTTGTTTTAAAGCGCGATCCAGGCAAATCCGGATCAACAGCGCGGAGAAATCGACTAAAGATGAAGCCTCGGCGGATTCAAATAAGCAAAAGAGCTGCCTAGAAAAACCTCTAGGGCTAAGGCTGCAGCAACCGTACCGCAAACCAACACAGGTAGACGAGGCGAGTAGCCTCAGGTGAACGAGAGAATCTTCGTTAAGGAACTCGGCAAAACAGCGGCCGTAATTTAGAGATAAGGCCTGCCCATAGCAATATGGGCCGCAGCTAAAGAAGCCCGAGCGACTGTTTATCAAAAACACAGCTCCCTGCTAACTCGTAAGAGGATGTATAGGGGGTGACGCCTGGCCAGTGTCCGAACGTTAAGGGGAGAGGTTAGACCTTCGGGTTGAAGCTTTGAACTGAAGCGCGGATGAACGCCGGCCGTAACTATAACGGTCCTAAGGTAGCGAAATTCCTTGTCAGGTAAGTTCTGACCTGCACGAATGGCGTAACGACTTGGGTACTGTCTCAACGAAGAACTCGGCGAAATTGCAAGACGAGTAAAGATGCTCGTTAACCATAGCTGGACGAAAAGACCCCGTGAAGCTTTACTATAGCTTAATATTGGGTTATGACTATGCATGTTCAGAATAGGTGGGAGCCGCAAGGCAACAGTGAGATACCACCCTTGTATATTTGTAACCCTAACCCTCAGGCCTTGAATCAGGTCAGGGGACAGTATTTGGTGGGTAGTTTGTCTGGGGCGGATGCCTCCCAAAGAGTAACGGAGGCGTTTACAAAGGTTGGCTATCCCGGAATGGAAACCCGGGAGATAGTGTAAAGGCAAAAGCCAGCTTTACTGCAAGACCAGCAAGTCGAGCAGTTGCGAAAGCAGAACTTAGTGATCCGACCGTTCGATATAGGACGGCGGAAGCTCATCGGATAAAAGCTACTCCGGGGATAACAGGCTAGTCACGCCCAAGCGTCCACAGCGACGGCGTGGTTCGGCACCTCGATGTCGGCTCGTCGCATCCTGGGGGTGAAGAAGCTCCCAAGGGTTGGGCTGTTCGCCCATTAAAGCGGCACGCGAGCTGGGTTCAGACCGTCGTAAGACAGGTCGGTCTCCTATCCACTATGGTCGTGGAAACTTGAGAAGGCTCTTCCCTAGTACGAGAGGACCGGGAAGGACGAAGCTCTAGTGTGCCGGCTGTCCCACCAGGGGCATTGCCGGGTAGCTACCTTCGGTTTGGATAAGCGCTGAAGGCATATAAGCGCGAAGCCGTCTTCAAGATTAGGTTTCATAGAGTCGTCGGAGAACACGACGTTAATAGGCTCTAGGTGTAAGTGCAGTAATGCATTCAGCCGAGGAGTACTAATCACTCAAATGATTTTCCCACATTTTTGGTTTTAAATATACCCACAAATCTACAAATCTGCTACAAATATACAAATAATGTGAAATATATTTAAATATTTGCCGTATTTGTATTAAATTTGTAGATTTGTGGGAAATAAAGACATCATTGTTCTGGTGGTTCTAGCGAAGGGGTCACACCTGATCCCATCCCGAACTCAGAAGTTAAGCCCTTCAGCGCCGATGATACTTGGGCCCGTGCCCTGGGAAAGTAGGTCGCCGCCAGAACAATGGTGTTTTTTTGTACTTAATTTTTTGTATGATATAATTATATTGCTAACAAACTTGCTTAATACAACCTGTTTTCTTGTCTTTTATTTATTTTTATCTCCTTGCAATGCCTCTATAACAAAATACAATAAAGATGCTGCTTCCCGACAAAAATAAATAAAAGACAAGAAAACTTTGAAGCACATAATTTTTTAATTTTTATGAATATAAAAGAAGAAGACAGTTATCCTAAAAAAAATCAAAAATCGCATTCGAGCGGCATCCTTTCGGTTGGGTTGGCGCTTTTTGGTAATGGTTTAATTACTATTTTAAAATTTGTTGGTTTTTTTATTTCTGGATCAAGTGTTTTGTTTTCCGAAGCTATCCATAGTTTTGCCGATACTGCCAATCAATCATTACTATTGATCGGAATATATAAATCCAGAAGATTGCCAGACCGCGAAGCGGCTTATGGCTATGGTCAAGAACGATTTTTTTGGGCATTAATTTCGGCTTGCGGTATATTTTTTGTTGGTGCTGGCGTTACTTTGTATCATGGCATAATGTCTTTTACTCATGACCAAGAATTTACTTCGTTATTTTTAATTATCGTGTTGTTGCTTATTTCATTTGTCGTTGAATTTATTACTTTTCTTGTTGCTATTCGAGAATTATTAAAAGATAATAAAAATAAATCAATTTCTTATATTCTTCATCGTGGAAACCCGACGACACTGGCCGTAATATTTGAAGATGGCGTAGCCGTACTTGGTGTTATAATTGCTTTTATTAGCATAGTCTTGTCAAAATTAACCGGTTGGCATTATTGGGATGGCATAGGTTCTGTTGTTATCGGATTACTTCTAGGTGTTGTTGCCCTGGTTTTAATAAATAAAAATCGTAAATATTTACTTGGACGAACAATGCCACGCGCGATGTCTGAAGAAGTTTTGGATGTGCTTCGTTCTGACTCAGCTGTAGAAAAAATATATGACTTCAAATCATCAACAATTGGTCTGTCAAAATATCGTATCAAGTGTGAAATCGAATTCAATGGTTCAGCTTTGCTTAAAAAAGCTTATCAAGATGGTTCACTAAAAGATGAGTATGAGAGGATTAACGGCGACTACGACGAATTTTTAAAATTTTGTGTCGATTTTGCCGACCGTATTCCTCGTCTAATCGGCAGTCGCATTGATACGCTTGAAAAAAAGATACAGACTGAAGTGCCGGAAGTGGAACATTTGGATATTGAGTTGAATTAATAAGAACGATAAAAATAGTTTGTGGATAACCTTAAGATTGGAAGAAAATAATTGACATTAATTAATAGATATATTCACTAATATTAAATACTATTTATATAGTATTTTTTATTTTGCAGAAATAGTCTTGACAGTATTTTTATTTATGATATTATATAGGTATCAGTAAACGTAGTTGTTCTTTATAAAATAATTTTGAATGAGAAAAAATATTTGCTGAATTGAATTTTCAATCCAGCATCTCATCCCTCATCCCTCATCCCTCATCCCCGACCCTTCTCCCTTCTCCCTTCTCCCTTCTCCCTTCTCCCACTTTCATCTTTTCTCTTCATTTTCTCATTCTCGCTCTTTTTTAACACCCTGGATACAAATATTTGTATCCTCTCTTTTTACAAAATTGTTTAATATATTAATTCTTAATTCTTAATTCTTAATTCTTAATTCTTAATTCTTAATTCTTAATTCTTAATTCTTAATTCTTAATTCTTAATTCTTAATTCTTAATTCTTAATTCTAACTTCTAACTTCTAACTTCTAACTTCTAACTTCAAAAACATGGACATCAGTATCCTAAAAAAAATTGGTCTAAACGAAAAAGAAATCAAAATCTATTTGAGTCTGCTTGAATATGGCGCGATATCTGTCCGCGGTCTTGCGGATATAACCGAGATTAATCGCGGAACGGTTTATGATATATTAAAAAAATTACAGGATCAAGGATTGGTTACTTATTATCATGTCGGCAGTAAGCAAAAGTTTGTTGCGGAAAATCCGGAAAAGATTTTGCTGGTTTTAAAAAATCAAGAAGAAGAGATTAAAAAAACCCGTGAATATTTTAAAGATATATTACCGGAATTAAAAGCGTTGCAGGGCAAAGAAGAAACAAAGCCGACAACAAAGTTTTATGAAGGACGGACTGGGATAAAAACGATTCTTGATGACGTTCTTGAGTCTTTGGATAATGAAAAAATCAAAGAGTATTATATATATTCCGCAACGAAAGCAAGTAACGATATATACAACGCTTATCCAAACTTTACAAAGGATCGGATAAAAAAGAAGATTAATGTAAAAGCAATCTCACTTGCTAAGGGCGGAGGACTTTCCGGGCTGGACGAGCGCAAGTGGCTTGGGACAGAGGATGAATCTGCGACATTTATTATTATATACAAAGACAAAGTCGCATATATTTCGCGCGATACGCGCGATACACCAGTCGGAGTTATTATTGAAAATAAAGATATTTATAATACGCAAAAAATTATTTTTATGCGTTTGTGGGGTTTGTTAAAATCCGAAAACCAAAAATAATTAAATAAAAAAGGAGGTATTAATGGAAGCATTAGATACGATTAATAAGGAAGAAGAAATAAAGGCAAAGGTAATTGCTCTTTTTAAACAATATAAAATACTTAAAACATTATCCCCGGGTCAGGTTTGTGATGCTGTAGGCATATTTGATGACGAAGTTATGCTTGAACAAATTTTAAAAAAGACAAACGATTATCGAATAATTTTAATACTCGGAGTGTTTGTTGGGAACTTGGAATTTGCAAAAATCGCATGTAGGCGAGCCCTTAATGAAGAACATGGAAATGAATATGCTCAGGAATTGATTTGTGAAATTATGAAGTTTTCAATTTTTGAGGAACCGCTTTGGGATTATGTATTAAGAATAAAAAGAAGACAACACTGACTATCTATAAAAAAACAGGATATAAAAATCCTGTTTTTAATTTTGTAAACAAAAAAAACAAGAAATAATCTTGCTTTTTTGCAGATACGAAATTTTTGAGCTATTTTATGATATGAAAGCCGAGAACATTACGATCGTAAATCCTCCCAGACAAAAACCAATAAATAGCGCCCAAAAAATAATTGAGTATGGGTCTGTTTTTTTCATAAGTTTTTATAAAAAGTTATTAAGTTTTAATATATCTATATTATACAATAATTTTCGAAAATAGGAAAGGATTTTTTGTGGAAAAGTAAAATCTTTGTTTCGAAATTTATAAAACCTATACGAAAGACTAATAAAATGCTACTATTTTAGATAGATAGAATAATTCTAATACTATAAATAATAAAAATATTATGTCGAAAAATTTAAAAAAAATACAACAAGATTTGCCGCATAACATGATTAGGGATATTTATGAACAGCCGGGAATAATTAAAAACTTGATCGAAGAGCATGTTGATGTTAAAAAGAAAAAAATATTGTTTAAAGATTTTGGAATCGATGACGGAAAAATGAAAAAAATCAATCGGATTGTTTTTCTTGCTTGTGGCAGTTCTTATCATGCCTCACTTATCGGAAGATATGCGCTAGCTCAGTATGCGGAGATTGAAAGCGAAGTTGAGTTTGCCGATGAGTTTGTTAGTCGCAAGGCCAAAGTGGATAGCAAGACTTTGATAATCGCAGTTAGCCAATCGGGCGAAACTGGAGACGTAAATAAAGCAGTTAAAATGGCAAAAAAACAAAAAGCAACAATAATTAGCATGACAAACGGGATTGACTCGACACTTGATAAACAAAGCAACTATACAATATTCAATCAAGCTGGAAAAGAGCTGGCGCTTGCCGCGACAAAAACCTTTACTTCGCAATTATTGTTAATGACATTGTTTGCTATTTTTTTGGGACAGCAGTTTCAAAAAACAAAACAAAAAGAAGTTGTAAGAATTGTAAACGAAATAATTAAATTACCAAAAAAAATCGATTTAGTTCTAAAACAAAATATAAATTTGCAGATAATTGCGAATAAATACTATAAATTGGATAATATATTGGTATTAGGAAAATATTATCAATATCCGCTGGCCCTTGAAGCGGCTTTAAAACTAAAGGAGACCACCTATATGCATGGCGAAGGCTTTGCGGCGGGTGAGTTTTCTCATGGACCATTGGCTATTTGCGATAAGAATCGGCCATGTTTATTTTTTGTACCGCAAGGCAACGACTATGATGAAATGAAAGCACTTATCAAGCGCGTAAAAGATTTGAAGCGAAAAGCGATTTGTGTAACCAACGTCGGCAATCGGCAGTTAATCAAATCGGCAGACACAGTTGTTTTTGTTCCGAAAACTTTGGATTTATTTTTTCCTTTATTAGCAGTAGTCTCAATTCAAATTTTGGCATATCACATTACTTTGCTAAAAGGAATAAATCCGGATAAGCCGCGGTTTTTGAGTAAGTTTGTTAAGTAATAAGTAATGTAAATCTTTTTTTGTTATTCCCGCCTCCGCGGGAATGACAAAAGAGTTTTACTTATATAATTGTCAGAAAAATATAACTAGTATGCGTCAAATAGCCGACTTCCACATCCATTCAAAATATTCACGGGCTTGTTCCCGTGATTTAACATTGGTAAATATTGATGCGATGTGTCGGAGAAAGGGCGTGGATATAATTGGGACAGGGGACTTTACTTATCCGGCTTGGTTTAAGTCTATCCAAGAAGAATTGCAAAAAATTTCCCCCACCCCTAGCCCCTCCCCAAGTTTGGGGAGGGAAAATTTGTCGGATGGAGAACTGTATGTTCTGAGAAATGCTGTAGATGATAAGATAAAATTTATTTTGACCAGCGAAGTCGCCTTGATATATAAAAAAAACAACAAGTGCCGAAGAGTGCATATGGTTATTCATGCGCCGAATATAGAGGCGGTGGCAGAATTAAATAAACAGCTAGACAAAAACTATAATATTCGCAGTGACGGAAGGCCGATTTTGGGGATGAGCATCGAAAAGCTGTGCGAGATTTGTTTTGCGATTCATCCGAAATTTTTAATCTATCCGGCGCATATTTGGACACCGTGGTTTGCCATATTTGGTTCCAAGTCCGGATTTGATTCTTGGGAAGAAGCCTTTGGCGAATACGCCGACAAGATATTTGCATACGAAACTGGACTTTCGAGCGACCCGGAAATGAATTGGCGTGTTTCAGGTTTGGATAAATTTACGTTACTTTCCAATTCTGATGCGCACAGTTTATCAAATATTGCGCGTGAGGCAAATGTGTTTGAGTTGGCAAGGATTGATTATAATGAAATATATAACGTGATTACAAAAAATGACACGCAAAAATCATTTTTAGACTACACTATCGAATTTTATCCCGAAGAAGGCATGTATCATTTTGACGGTCATCGTGATTGCGGATTTTCTTCAAGCGGCGATGAAACTAAAAGATTGAAATGTATTTGTCCAAAATGCAAAAAACCTTTGATTCTTGGAGTTGATTATCGCGTTAGTGAATTGGCCGACAATCAGCAAGGACGTAAATCAAAAGGAAGCAATGGATTTAAAAAAGTTGTTGGTCTAGAAAAAATAATTGCCGAGGCCTTGAATATAAAAAATCGTAATTCAAAAAAGGTGCAGTCTATTTACAATGAAATGATAAACACCTTGGGTTCGGAATTGAAAATATTGATTGATTTGCCGATTGCAGAGATTCAATCGGCCGCATTGCCGAGTATTGCCTTGGGAATAGAAAGAGCACGTTCGGGTAATCTGATAATCCAACCGGGGTTTGATGGGCAGTATGGGGTGGTGAAGATTTTTAGTGAGGAGGAGAAGGTGGTACAGAAGAAGATGTTATAGAAAATATTTGAAAAAATAATCCATGATTTAAAATAAAAAAAGCCGATATTATAAAAAATATCGGTTTTAATTTTGTGTTAACTATAATATGGTATATTAAAAACAGGAATAATATATTAAAATATTTATTTAATATTAGCAGATAAATTAAATTAGTATAATTATTAGCCAAAAACCCTTGACAAGATGTTAAATGTGTGATACACTCTTAAATCAATTAATTTTGATTACCGCTTTAAACGGGTCAGGCACGACAAGCATGGGGATTTTCTCGTTTGGGTTTTTTTGGTTCTAGGACTAAGAAACTACAAACGAAAATTTCTTGCCTAACCCGCTTAAGGCGGTTTTTTTATGATAACAAATCTACAAATCAATCACAAATATACAAATATTTACAGTATTAATTAGTGATCAATTTTTCTTCTGTTGAGGTTCCGGTTTTTTTCTCCATCCCAACCAAACAAACCTCTTGCCAAGGAACATAGTGTGATTTGAAGCGGGTTTTTTTGATATAGTCTTCGTCGGTTATTTCGGTTTTGTCTTTGATATCGGCCGGAGGATTGTCTTTTGAATAAATTATTTCATAATCAAAATATGCATCAGCGCCGTTATGGGCGTGTTCGGTGCATTTTTTTTCGCCTGGTTTCAGGTCAACAGTTTCGATAATTTTTGTCGGTCCGGGTTTGACTATTTTATAGATAGTCGGATATGTATGCGTAGCGACGCGGCCGTCGGGCGTGCCCCAAAAATCAAAATAAAGATTATCACCGTCGATTCGCGATTGGATTAGTATATGATTTTTTGTGTCATTCACAAAACGATAATCCGGCCATGGATCATAAATAGTCGCATCGGTTCCGGCCGGTTCGTAATAAGAAACTCGGTAAGAATGGTTCCTGCGCATCGTTACTGGCAGGCCGGATTCGATCGTGCCGCGGAATACAGTTGTGCCGATTTGGCAAAGACCGCCGCCATACTCTGGTACTGTCTTATTATCTTTGATAACCAGCTCAGGCAGATAGCCGGCTGCTTTGTCTATGTTCCCCAAAGTTTTTAAAAGAGAAAACTCTTCGCCCGGGGTGATGAGCGTGCCGTTAACAGTGGCCGCGCCGACCGCTATATTGTGACGGCGATTTTTCGGCGAACCGGAAAAATTCGAATGTCCTGTGCCGATTATTTCGTTGATTCCAAATTCATTAATCGAATCGGCATTGAAAGGGCTTTTTTTGGAAGTTACAATTAGCTCTACATCAGTCGAGCTTGCAAAAAGCAGGGTTTTTTCAAGCAAATCGGCACTGGCAGAGGCATCCAAGATTGTTCCTTCGCGCGCGATTTGAAATTCTTTTACCTTGCCGTCCGTAACTTCAAACTTTGGGTCTATCGGTTCGATATTTATTTTGGGTGCAATAGTTTTTTCCAAATAATCCGTGGTGGTAGCCAGGTCTAGTCCGACCGCGATCTCGTTGTTTATTTTTTTTAGCGTTAACCAGGGCAGGACGCGATTTTTATCCATTAGCCATTCATTGTTTTGATGCCGCAGGGTAAAGGGCAGGCGGTTGAGCAGGCGGTTGGCCTTGGCATTGATATTCAAGCAATCAGCAACCAATATTTCAGGGTAGCTGGCATTGACGGCTAATGGTATTTTGGAATTATCAAGATTGCTTAAATTATTTTTCAGGTCGATAAGTGCCTTTTTAAAATCCAGAACTTGCCCGTATTCTTCTTTTACGATATCAAAGCTTGTATTACTATTGTCTGTTTTGGATATTAATTTTGCGTCTTTAGCCGGAGTGGAAAAATGTGAAAAATTATCGTTTAAAAACTTTTCTACTTGGTTTTCCTCTAGCGTGACAATTATGGGAATATTTCTTTTTTTAAAAATATTAATAATATTTTCTAAAGTATTTTTATTCAAAGTATTTATCCGCCCCAGGTTAAACGCTTTGGCTACCGCACCCTCAATATCATAATCAGCTACTTGGTATGCCAAATCGCTTTCTAGGGAATGAACGATTGGAAAGAAAACGGTTTCTTGATTAAAATAGGAAAATACAACTCCGCTTTGATTAATAGAATCAACTTTTTTATTTAAACGGCTTATGGCTTCGCCACTGCTCAGTCCGCCGACATTGACGCTGCCGATTGAAATTCCCGGGTAAATTTTGTCGCGGAATTTATAGTCAAAAACCAAGTAGGTGATACCTAATAAAAAAAGAACAGTCAAAAAAATGGCCGCTAAAAGCAGTGACCATTTGATAAGATTATCTTTTTTTATTTGGAACGACATCGTTTTATTGTAAATCACCAGTTTTTTGACTTTTTATTTTTTTATCTCCCTGCAATGCCTCTATAACAAAGTATAATAATGATGCTGCTTTCCGATAAAAAAATAAAAAACCAAGAAAACTTCGATGAGTGCAGACATAATTAAATACAAATTATGGATTTAGAATTTCGTTTAAAATATTCTTGGCTTGTTTTGTGTTTTTTTCTGTTTCGCTTTTATCGTCATAAATACTGATTTCTAGCACCATTCCTTCTTGCGCATTATCCGGTAATAAGTTTTTCGGCCAAATAATCGTTTCTTTATTTTTTAATACTAAAACCGCCTTATCATTTTCAAAACGGTCGATTGTTGCTTTGGTTTCCATATTTTATAAGAATACAAATTACTACAAATATCACAAATAATAAATAAATTGACTAGATTGTCAGCAACGAATAATTTTTTATAAAACTATTATAGTAGTATTTGTGTAATTTGTAGCAATTTGTAATTTGTAATCTTAGTAATTTGTAATCTTTATTTTTCCTTAACCTTAATCGAAATCTGCTTGCTCACTCTTGCCTTGGGTAAAGATATCGTTAACACGCCATTCTCTAGTGTTGCATCAATTTTACTTGATTCGATCTCAACCGGCAAAATGATTGAGCGTGAAAAAGAGCCCCAATAGCATTCGCGGTAAAGGTAATTTTCGTTTTTGACATTTTCCGTCATTTCACGCTTGCCGCGAATGGTAAGCATATCGTTGTTTATTGATATATCGATATCGTCCGGTTTAACGCCGGCAATTGTTGATTTAACAATAATCGCGGTTGGTGTTTGATAAACATCAATCGATAATTGGCCTTCTTCAAAATCTTCGTCCAGCCAGCCCTTTTCTTCGCCAATTTCGTCCTCTTCTTCATGATCACCATCACCGATTTCATCTTCAGTTTCTTCCTCTATTTCTTCTTCAAGCTCATAAATCTCATCTTCGGTTTCTTCGGGTTTGGCAATTTTCGGGTTTTTGCTAATCCCGGAAAGCCGATTAAATAGTTTTCGCATATTGTAAGTTTATTTATTATTAAATTTGATTATATTATAGAATTTTTTGGTTTAAAATACAAGGGGAGTTTTTTCCAAATCAGTAGAAGGTATAATAAATAATGTGATTGGATATATGGACCTGATTACACGATTGATCGATTTGGCGCTTGAACGGTTTGAGAATGAGAAGAGATTGAGAACGGATTTTTAAATAAATAAGTCTCAGTAAAAAGATTAACAGTATTGTTAATCTTTTTATTTTATTAAAATTCTGGGAAATATTGACAAAATACATATGTTATGCTAAACTGTACATATGAGTACAGATAAAAATAACATAAATAATAAAAAAGGCTTATATAGGCAAAGATTTTCAGAGTTGGCAAAACTGGGGATTTTGGTATTTTATGCCAGTGATTTGGCAAATTTATGGCAGATTAAGAATCAAAATACTCTTCATACAACGCTTAAAAGATATGCAAAAGAGGGTACGATTATTCGGCTACAAAAAGGCTTGTATTCACTTTTGCCAGTGAATAAAATCGATCCAGCATTGCTTGGTTTAAAAATATTGCATAGATATGGCTATATTGGTGGGGAGACTGTTTTGATAAACAATGGAATAATTTTTCAAGCTGTTCCGCAAATCACGATTGTCAGTTCAATTTCCAAAAAGTTTTCTATTGCGGACCATCAATACTATAGCCGACAGCTAGCTGATAAATATCTCTATAATGATGTAGGGATAATCAATCAGAATGGTATATTAATCGCGTCGGTTGAGAGGGCAGTTGCGGATTTGCTTTATTTTAATTCAAAATATTATTTTGATGCCAATAATTTAATTGACTGGAAAAAAGTTCGTGATATCCAAAAACAAATCGGATATCCAGAAGTTTTTTAAAAAATATATGATTACTCCAAAACCACAAGACGCAAAACACAAAGCTTGGCTTTTTCGAACGCTAGGTGCGTTGTTTGATGATGCGAATTTGGCAGGTGTATTGTATTTTAAGGGTGGAACTTGTGCTGCATTGCGTGGCTTTTTGGATCGCTTTTCGATTGATCTGGATTTTGATTTTTTTGGAAATAAGAATGAAATAATAGAAACACAGAAAAGAATGGAGAAAGTTTTTATTGAGCTTGGCTTGGAGATTAAAGACAAAAGCGCGAATGTACCGCAATACTATTTGCGATATCCGGCTGGCGACCGAGAACGGAATACTTTAAAGATAGACATAAATTTTCCAGTACCAAAAATGAATCAATATGAAAGCGTTAGAATTGTTGAGATTGATCGGATAATAAATTGCCAAACAATTGAAACAATGTTTGCTAATAAGCTAGTGGCACTGGTTGAGCGGTATGAGCGAAAAAAATCAATCGCAGGGCGTGATCTATATGATATCCATCATTTTTTCTTCAGCGGATATAAATATGATCAGGCTGTTATACAGGAGCGAAGAGGCAAGGGCGCCAAAAAATTTATCCAAGAGTTGATTGGTTTTATAGAAAAAAATATTACCTTAACGATTATTGATCAGGATTTAAATACTTTGCTAGAGCCAAAAAAATTTCAACAGATCAGAAAATTATTAAAACAGGAAACGATTGTTTTTCTTAAAGATGAGATTGGGAGGTTATAATAAACACTGATCGTGTTCTTTAATATTTTTTGGCATTTTTTAATAAAGTAGTAATTTTTCTATATAAAAAGGAGCTAATAAATTAGCTCCCAAATTTTTTTAAATATTTACTCGGAAGTTGTATAGATGTCAGGAGCTGAATTTATTACTTCTTCTTCTGCAAGATAATTATCTCTTTTTTGGCGCAATTCTGTAAAATAATCATTGATATTTGGAAATTTTTTTATAAACGGGGTTAACCCACCAATTGAATAATCCTCATGATTATGGAAGCAATGTAAATATCTGTGCTCCCTCCCTGAAGGAAGGTATGTTGGGCAATCATTTTCGTCTATATATTCAATAATATATGTATTTTCTTGTGGAATAAATCGCCAACATAATTCCTCCTTTTTTTTCCAAAATTTAGGAAAACATCTTACTTTTTTCTTGCTTTTAAATTGAAGATACTTGTCCCCAATATAGGTTCGTAAGTTTATGATTCTGTATTCCGTTTTTTGGCTCATTATCTTTCCTCCTTTTTGATATATTAATATTGAATGTGCGATAAAAATTTAACAGATGATTACTGTCTTGTCTAGGTGGGCCCAGATGGATTTGAACCATCGACCCCCACGTTATAAGCGTGGTGCTCTAACCGCTGAGCTATGGGCCCTTGGGATGTATGATTTATGATTTTAGATTTATGANNTCATAAATCTAAAATCATAAATCACTTGGTGGACGACACAAGAATCGAACTTGTTACCTCTACGATGTCAACGTAGCGCTCTAACCAAGTGAGCTAGTCGTCCGTGGTATAAAAATTGTGAATCAAACTTGTAACCTCCCCGGTCGCCACCGGGGCGCTCTAACCAAGTGAGCTAGTCGTCCTAATAAATAATGAAAAGCGCGGCACCTGCCCGCCGAAGCCGATAGGCGTAGGAGGGACCAAGTGAGCTAGTCGTCCTATAAATAACCGGCTATCTAAAAATAAAAAAAGGATCAAATATCCTAGGTTTTACTATATCATTTGTTTATTTTTTTTTCAAGACGCAGCGGCTGGATGGGTTTTCACGGTGCAAATTTTTGATATTTTTCTTTTTGCTCCTGCGGAACTCGCTCCAGCCGCAGGGAGGTTCAATCGTTTTCTGCTCAGACAGTCCTCGGAGCAAAAAGAAAAATATCAAAGATTTGCTTGTGAGGGTGGGGTATTAGCTTCTGTTTCGATATTTTTTTAGATTTATTTCGGTAATTTTTCTAACTCTTTTTGAATTGAGCTTATAATCTCTACTTCGGCATCTGCCAGTGGTTTATTGATTTCGATTTTTACAAAATCACGTGTGCCGCTTGGGTTGAATTGTTTTGCCAATTGGAAGACGTTGATATTTTTTACGGAATAGATCAAGGCTTTGATTGTTCTGTTGTTTTGTTTTTCTACGTTGTTTTCGTAAGGTGTTTCATAGATTAAAATCGCGGTTCTTGCTTGCGGGATATTGATTATTAGTTCGTCAATGACTTCTTTTAGATCATTCTCGTTTGATTCGGTCTTTTCAAAATCAGAAGCGGTTAAAACAGACCAGACAAGCGAGTTGTCGGTATTGCTTGCCAGGCGAGCAAGAACGCGTCCCCAAAGCTTTAGGACATTGAGCGAACGTGAGCGATAAAGCTTGTTTACTATTTCTTCGCGTTTTGCGCCCATGGCGACCAATTGCGATGATATTGCCAAAGATTGCGGCGTGATATTCTGGGTTTTAAAGCTTTTGGTTTTTGCGATTAGGCCGGCAAGCAGGCAAGTGGCGATATCTTCATCGACTAAATCGCGTGAATAATCCGTTATCAGATTAAAAAGAATTTCGGATGTGGCGATGGCGGTTAGTTCAATGTGGTTTATTTGTCCGAATTGCTCATTGGTCGCGTGGTGGTCGATATTTATAATCGGGATTTTGTAAAAGTACTCGGCATTGTTATCGTAAATTTCTCCGAGTGATTCCAGGTCGGAAGAATCAAAAACGATGATCAAATCATATTTGAAATTTTGCGAAACAATTTTTACGTCTTCCGGTTTGAAAAAGCCTTCTTTGGGAGAAACAATAAATTCCAAAGTATTCTCTTTGGTCTCATATTTAACTTGTCCGACTTTTGTTTTTTCGGTGTTAAGGGAGATAACAAATTTATGATCGTTTACGATGGCGGTTTGGATTTTTTCAAAAGCCGGTAAAAAACTAAAAAGCGTGTTAGTGGAAAATTTGTCAGCGATAATCTCTACGTTTTTTTGCAGTTTTTTTGCAACCAAATACATAGCCAAGGCCGAGGCAATCGCATCTCCATTCCAGGTTTTATTAAAAGTGATTAGAATGTTTTTTGCCTTTTTAATCTGTTCGAATATTTGCTGTTCCTGATTTAACATATTTATCTATCTTTATTTTAACATAAATAACCCAGCAGGCCAAAATAAAAATTTGACTAAGCTGGGCATGGTTTTTCTGTATCAATAGTTAAATATATAGAAGTTTGTTAAATGTGTCAAGGGTTATTGCCAAATGTAAAAAAATAACATATACTGTAATTTATAAAGATAATATCCTTTTTGAAAGGCGCTATTTGTATTTGAAAATTGCCCAATAACAAAGGAATAAATAAATATGACAAATGAAAATGTATTAACACAAGACGATATTGAACAAATAAGAAAAGAGCTTATTGCCAGAAAAAAGCAGATATATCGCGATTTGGATGGCGTTGGCGAAGATAAAAACGGAAAAGTTGTGTTTCCAGAGTTTGGTGATAAATCCGATGAAAATGCTCAAGAAATAAGCGAATTTACCACAAATATCGCTACTGACAAGGTTTTGAATGATACTTTGCGCGATATTGATTCCGCGTTAAAACGGATTGATGACGGTACTTATGGGATTTGTAAGTATTGTCATGAGCCGATTGGGAAAAAGCGCATGCAGGCCCGTCCAGTGGCGAGTGCTTGCGTTCCTTGCAAGAATAAATTGCAGAATCAGTAGAGAGTATTAAGTATCTAGTATTAAGTATTATGCTTCAATATAACAAAAAAATGGCTTTCTATATTGTTTTGGCCATTTTTTTTGTGTCTTTGGATCGATTTTTCAAGATTTTTGCATTGAATTATTTAAGTGATAATAAAATATCGTTATTTGGAGATATTTTTGGGCTCAGTTTAGCAAAAAATTATAATATTGCCTTTTCTTTGCCGGTTTCTGGATCAATGCTTACGGCTTTTATTACTGTGATTATACTAATATTAGGCGTATATTGGCTATATTTATTAAAAAAAGCCGAGATAAATAAGACAATTTGCTTGACATTTTGTCTATTTGGTGCTATAAGTAATATTATTGACCGCTTCAAATACGGTTATGTTGTTGACTATTTTGACTTGAAATATTTTACTGTCTTTAATTTAGCTGATACGATGATTGTTTGCGGAGTTTTTTGTTTATTAATAATAAATTTTAAATATGAGAATGTTTAAAGAAAGTGGTTATACAGGCGCAATATTGGAACAAGAGGTTTTTAATAAGATTGAGAAAAAAAAGTATCCGCATGATATGGAAAATTATGTTAATTATAAAGTGTCTATTAAAATTGCAAAAGACGCTCAACCTTATGAAGATCCGTCTGACCCTGACCCACAGTTTGCAAACGATTTGCATGCTACAGTTGCTGAGTTATTAAAATTAGAAGATTATAGTTCTTTACGGCTCTATACCGCGGTTGGTTCTCATTTAGACGTATATCATTCTGTTGATGCCTTTTTTGAACTTGATACTGATAATGGTATAATCACCGTTACTTTGGATGTTACAAAAAATATAAGCAAAGGGGAAGAACATAGGGCAGATGTAGTTTTTCAAATGCCGCCAGACGGCCTAGATCCAAAACTGGAAGAAGATAAAGAGCAGTATAAAGAGAAAATTGATGAAGTGTCACAAAGAGTGTTAGATGAAATCCAAAATATTTTAAATAAAAATAACAGGAGGTAATATGAATGATATTTCTGAAAAATTATTTGGTAAAACGAAAGATATCGTTTATCATGCCGAAGGCGGATATATTCCGGATGTTTCTTTTTTGAAATGTTCCTTGGAAGGAAAACAATCAGTTGCGCATATTTTTTGCGTAGGATGTGGAACTTATCTGGAGGCAAATAAAAAGCAAGCAGAATCACTTGCAAAACTTGCCGGAACAGAAGTTCCGGAAAATTTTGATGAATATTATTTTGAAGTCGCAGGCTGTGAAGTCTGCGATGGTGACAGGGATATTGTTGCCTTGAAAAAAAAATAAACCACATTTAAAAGCCTAGCAATCTGATGAACTGTACCCTAAAAAGTGGACACGAATAAAACCCTAGTGGGCAAACAAAAGATGATTTCGATATTCAATCGGAGTCATCTTTTTTAATTTCCATTGTTGTCTATGGTTGTTGTAATAATTAATATAATCTTTAATCATTTTTTTAAGTTCTTCGAAATTTTTGCAGTCCCTGTAATCAACTTCGTCCTTGAGGTGACCAAAGAATGATTCCATTGGCGAATTATCAATACAATTACCTTTTCTCGACATTGATTGCTTCATTTTTAATTCCTTGATTTCTTGAATATAATCTGGATTAGTGTAGTGAAACCCCTGATCTGAGTGTAGTAAAACATTTTCCAAGGACCAGCGCTCTCTTTTCGCATTGTATTTTAAATCACTGATAGTGTCAAAGACCAAGCTCATCCCTAGATGCCATGATAGGCTCCAGGCAACTATTTCTCGGCTAGCAATATCTTTGATTACCGACAAATAGGCGAAGCGATAGCCGAACCATAAATAGGTAATATCCGTACACAGTGCTCTTTGTGGTATTTGCTGTTTAAATTCTCTTGCTAATATATTTTCACAAGTACGGTGTTCAAAGTTTTTTTTCATAATCATTTTGTATGGATTTTTGCGACGAACTTTTGTAAACAATTTATATTTATTCATAATGCGAATAACTTTCTTGTGATTCATGTTTACGCTCATTTCTTTTGTTAATTTCATTTGAATAGTTCTATGTCCATGTTTAGCCTTACCTTTATCAAAGAGTTTCTTAATTAGTAAATAGTCATCATAATCCCTATCTGGTTCATCGGCTGTTTTTAACCATTTGTAATATCCACTCCTTGTGACATTAGCAAGATTGCATAATAATTTGATATCAAAATCTAATTTTCTAATTATTTGATATTTCTGACATGGCCGTAGTTTTAACTCTTTCTTAGTGCCCGGAGTTTGATTAAAAAATCGTTTTCAGCTCTTAAATAGGCTACAGTAGCTTCTAGTCTATTAATCTTCTCCGCGTCAGTCATTTCTTTAATTCGTGGTCTGCCTGTGGGGCTAGCGCCACGACGCTCCTTAGCTAATCCATCAATACCCCGCGACTTAAATGTTTTTTTCCACCTCTTAAGACAATATCTTGGATTATCTCCGATTACTCCTAAATCAAATCCGGCATTTAAAAATATATGCCTCGCGGGTAAACCGTCTTCATAATACTGCTTAACGGCTGATATCTTAAAAATTTTACTGTAGGTAATTGCTTTAGAGCTGCAATTAGATACATATGGATTTTTGAGTAAATTTGCGATTTGCTCAGAATTAAATATTCTTCTGTTCATATTTTTTATTTTATGAATTAATTATATCCATATTTGGCAAAAGAAAAAAGTGGACACTAGTTGTGTCCACTTTGGGGGGTACAGTTCACTGATTGTTAGGCTCTTTTTATTTCTCTTTTGTCAGCCGTGATGTTTTTTATGTGAAAGTAAATTGTGTTTTTGGGCAAGATTTTTTTTATATTTTCCGGCCATTCGATGACTGTAATCGTTTCGGGTTTTTCAAAATATTCGTCTGCTCCGATTGCCCTTATGTCTTCGGCAGAGTTTAGGCGGTATGCGTCAATATGAATTAGATTTCTTATTTCTGATTTCTGATTTTTGATTTCGTATTTTTTCATAATCACAAAAGTCGGGCTGTTGACGTTGTCCTTGACACCAAGTCCGGCGGCAATGCCTTTGCTAAAAATCGTTTTGCCAGCTCCAAGATCTCCGGAAAGCCCGATAACTTCGCCGCCTCGAAGCGATTTAGCAAAGTTCTTTGCGAAGTCAAAAGTTTCTTGTTCGGAATTTGTGATTATTTTTTGCATGTTTTATTTGAACAGATTTGAATGTGAACCGGTTCTTTCAAAAATTATTATGTTTTTTTCAAGTTTAAAAATTAATAGCCAATCAGGGGCTATATGGCATTCGTGTCTGCCAACATAAACCCCTGCTAATTTGTGCAACCTAAATTTTTTATCTAAATGTTTTTCAGAAATTAGCAATTCAATTACTTCTTTTATTAGTTCTATATTGTGTCCGATTTTTTTGCAATGCTTTAGGTCTTTTTTAAATTGTTTATGAAAACACGCTTTTAACATTATATTTCTAGCTTATGCATTAAATCAAGAAAATTTTCGGTCTCGACTATGTTGGTATTATTGTCAGTTTCCCGAAAAGTTTTTAAGGTTGTTTTATTTGGGATTTTTATGCTAAAAGGCAGACCTTGGTGCAATAATATTTGTTTGTAATATAGTGTTATTGCTTCGGTTGTATTAAGACCGAGTTTGTTGAAAATTTTTTCAACATCACATTTAAGCTTGTCTTCTACGCGAGCGCGTATCATTGCGGATTTATTCATATTATTTTGTTTACATTTTTTTATAATAAGATTGTATCTCATTTGTGGTACAATGTCAAATTCTTTGTATTATTTTAATTATAAGCTATAATAAAAAGAGAGTATAAAACATATTTATGAAAAATTCTATTTTTAAAGGTTTTTGTTTTGGGCTTACCTCGGGGATAATTACTACACTGGGCATGATGGTCGGGCTTGGATCAGGAACGGGCTCTAAGCTTGTTGTGTTGGGAGGTGTTTTAAGTATTGCGATTGCAGATTCATTTTCCGACGCACTTGGGATTCATATCTCCGAGGAATCAGATAAGAATAAAACCGAGAAAGACGTTTGGATTGCGACTTTTGCAACTTTTTTTTCCAAGCTGATTTTTTCTTCTACATTTATTATTCCGATTTTGATTTTTGAATTGTTTACCGCGATCGTGGTTAGTATCTGCTATGGTTTGATTTTGCTTGGCGTCCTAAGCTACTACATCGCGCGATTACAAAATGAAAAACCGCTAAAGGTTATTTCCGAGCATCTATTAATCGCCGTTTCCGTTATCATTATTACGCATTCAATCGGAGATTGGCTGAATGGGCGGTTTGGGTTGTGAATTTTGATTTTCTAATATAAAAAAGACTGTCTTATTCGACAGTCTTTTTACATTGTGGGCGCACAAGGGCTCGAAGGGGCAGGCCCCACACCATCATTTGATTCGATGGGTGGTTTAATAAAAATTTTGTTTAAGTTTAAGAATGCTAGTTATAGGGAATCTATAATCAGCCCAGGGTTCTCGTCTTGTGTGCCCACAAAAATAAAAATCTCGCATAAGCGAGATCTTTATTATTTGTGGGCGCACAAGGACTCGAACCCTGGACATCTTCGGTGTAAACGAAGCGCTCTACCAACTGAGCTATACGCCCGTTCGGAATTTTCGATTTACGATTTCAGATTTTCGATTTTAAGAATAAAATCGGAAATCTGAAATCGAAAATTGTAAATTTCCACGTGCTGAGAAGAGGACTTGAACCTCCACGACCTTGCGGCCACAAGCCCCTCAAGCTTGCGTGTCTACCAGTTCCACCACCTCAGCTTGAAATTTTCGATTTTCGATTTTCGATTTTCGATTGACGAATGAAATAATTCGGAAATCGGAAATCTGAAATCGAAAATTACTACTGTTTTACTATTTTTTCTTTTAGTTTTTTCTTGTAGCCTCTTTTTAGAAAGCCTAGTTTTGCTTGTCTGACTTGGGCGATTTTTTTGATAACGATTTTTTCAATAGTCGGAAGGTTTAATGGGTAGATTTTTTCTACGCCTACGCCGTCTGTTTCTTTGTAAACCGTTATGGTCGCGCCGATTTCTTTTTTGTGTTTTAGGGCGATGATGATGCCTTCAAAATACTGAACGCGTTCTTTTTCTTCGCCTTTGATATTTTGTTCTTTGATTCTTTGATAAATACGAATAGTCATGCCCGGTTTTAGGTCCGGGATTTTTACTGCATTATCTTCAGTTTTTGTTTCTGCTTGTTTTGGGGCTTCTTTCTTTACGTCAGCCATATAATTCTTTGTTTTAAAGTAAAAAGTTAAAAGTTGTAAAGTGCAATGTTTCGAGATAAACTTTATACTTTATAACTTTTAACTTTATAACTTTTGGTTAATTATCTTTTTCAATACTATAATAAATATCGATCTTTGTCAATTGTTTTCCGTGTTTTTATGTTTAATAATAATATTAGCTATTTTTTCAATTGCTTCGGCTAGTTTTCCCTGTTCATTTATAACTTCGTAATCATAGATATCCTTGTGTTTTAGCCATTCGCGAGTATATGTTAGCCTTTCGGAAATATATTCTTCGGTTGCATTATCTCTTTGCCTGATTCTTTGTTCCAGTATTTCAAGTGGCGCATTTAGAAAGATTGCGATTATTTTCGGCAATAGTTTTTTGGCCGTGATAACTCCTTTGTATTCTATTTTCCAGATTCCGATTTTGTCAGAATTTTGGACGCGTTCGATTTCCGTTTTTGTTACACCATAATAATTATTATTGTATTCTTCCGCATATTCAAAAAAATTGTTTGCTAAAATATTTTTTTGAAAATCTTCTTTTGAAATAAAATAATAAGGATTGCCCTGTGACTCACCTGTCCGCATTGCGCGTGTTGTTGTGGTTATAATTCGTTCGATTGGAAAATATTTTTTTAGGCCTTCAATGACGCTGTCTTCGCCGGCGCCTGACGGGCCGGAAATTATGTATATGTTGTTTTTCATGTTTTTTGTATAAATGTTTGATGGTTATTGACGAATCGCATCATCTGGTATTATTTATTTTTTTGCTGTGGAACTCGTCTTTTTTCTTTATTAGGCTTGTTGCTTAATAGC
>DOSJ01000003.1 GCA_003514005.1 Candidatus Falkowiibacteriota bacterium | reverse complement strand
TAACCTTGACTATGCAATCGTACAAAGGCGGCGCATTTGCTTTATTTTATGGTCAAGAATCACCCCTTTGTAGATGGTAATAAAAGAAGCGGTGCCTATGCGTTTGTTTGGTTTTTGCGACGAGTAAATTTATTAAATATGCGTCAGATTACTCCCGCGGCTTTGACTGCCACCACTCTATTGATTGCGGAAAGCAAACCAAAAGAAAAGGATAAGATGGTTGCCTTGGTGGTGAGGATGTTGAAAAAATAATAATTTTAAATATATGCACAACAAGATTAAAAAAGTCGGTTTAGCCGCGGTTCAAACGGCCGGTGATTATGCCGCAAAAAAATATTTTGTTTTCAAACGCTCTGAGGCGATGTTCAAGCAAAGAAAAGAGATAGTAACAAAAGTTGATCTGGGCTCGGAAAAGATAATTATTACTGCAATCAAAAAAAATTTTCCAAATGCAAATATCCTTTCCGAAGAATCCGGAGAGCAAAATGGCGATTCCGGCTATCTTTGGGTGATTGATCCGATTGACGGTACAACCAATTTTACAATCCACAATCCGCTCTGGGCGGTTTCAGTTGGCGTTTTTTATAACAATGAACCGATTGCCGGCTTTATATACGCGCCTGTAATCAAAGAAATGTTTACGGCATATTCCGGCAAGGGGGCTTTTTTGAACAATAAAAAAATAAGAATATCAGACGCGATAAAACAGAAAACAATCCATACCTTCTGTCATGGTGGCCGTGATATTGATATTTCTTTGGCTGTTGACTATTATGCCAAACAGAAAAGGTCCGGCCTGGATTGCCGCCAGTTCGGTTCCGCATCGGTTGATTTGGCCTATGTCGCCGCCGGACGCACGGAATCCGTAGTTATACCTGGCGCCCATTCCTGGGACGTCGCGGCCGGAGTGCTCTTGGTCCGCGAGGCTGGGGGGATTGTAACGGACTTTTCCGGCAAGGATTGGAATTTGAAAAGTGAAAATATCATCGGTGCGAATAAAATTGTTTTTAAAGAAATTTTAAAAAACGTAAAGGCGATTACGATTAATAATATTCAGACAGATGATGTAAAGTAATACTCGACAGCGTGTGATTTTGATACTATAATTTAAGTATTGATTATAAATTTAAGAAAAAAATATGCAAAACATTAAATCATCTTTATCAATCAAGTTGTTTGTGATCGGTTTTTTGATCGCGATTCTTATGATTCCCATCGGCATGATCGCTTTTTTGGCAAATGAGCGGGAAAACCGCCAGGCTGAAGCCTTTCGGGAAGTTAGCGGAAAATGGGGTAATGAGCAAACTATCACCGGGCCGATATTGTCCGTGCCGTACAAGGATAAGGTAGAAAGGAATACGGCCGAGGGAAAGGTTATTGATGAAACGATTCGCTTTGCTCATTTTTTGCCTGAGGAGTTGGATATCAAGGGCATGATTGAGCCGGAAAGACGCAAACGGGGAATCTATGAAGTGGCGGTGTATAACGCCAAGCTAGAAATTAACGGCAAATTTTTGGCGCCGGATTTTTCCAAATGGGATATTGCGAAAGAAAATATCTTGTACAATCAAGCTTTTGTAACCATGGGTATTCCGGATACACGCGGTATCAAGGAAAATCTTGAGCTCGAATGGGGAAATAAAAAGCAGGCCTTTAATCCCGGAGTAAAGAGCAGCGATGTTGTAGCAATGGGCGTTAGTACGGATATAGATTTAAGCCAAGATGGCGCGGCCAGCCATAATTTCAAAATCACCTTGTCGCTTAATGGCAGTCGGGATATTTATTTTGCTCCTTTGGGGCGCACAACGCAGGTTGAGCTTAGCTCCGGTTGGTCTGACCCAAGCTTCCAAGGCGCGTTTTTGCCGGAAAACCATACAATCAACGAGGCTGGTTTTACAGCCGTCTGGAAAGTACTGGAGCTTAACCGCAGTTTTCCGCAAAAATTCCTAGGCAGTATCGGCGCTTTTGACACAATGTCAGAGCCTATTTATACTGAAAAAATGCCGGCTATGTCGCAGGCGGGCGCAATCAATCAAAGTAATTTCGGCGTGCGGCTTTTGGTTGTGGCGGATGAATATCAGGAAACCGTTCGTGCTTTGAAATACGCGATCATGCTTTTGGCTCTGACCTTTTTGGTATTATTTTTTTATGAAGCAATGCGCGGTGTGCGTGTTCATCCTCTGCAATACATTTTGATCGGCTTGGCTTTGGCTTTGTTTTATCTTCTTCTGTTATCAATCTCTGAATATTTGGGCTTTAAAGGCGCGTATATTTTGTCTGCTTTGACGATTACCGCTTTGATTACGCTCTATTCAAAGTCAATCTTCAAGGCTTGGCGTCCGGCTTTGCTGGAGGCTTTGATTCTGGTTTTTATTTATGGATTTATTTTTGTGATTTTGCAGCTCGAAGATTATTCTTTGCTTGTCGGCTCGCTCGGACTTTTGGCAATATTATCGCTCGTGATGCTTGTATCGCGCAAGATAGATTGGTATCGGACAGAATAATTGCGTTCGTATTTCCTATTGTTGAAATAGTGTTTTTTGAAAACAGAATTGTTTACTTAAAAAAATGTGGATAAAAGAATATTGCAGGCGAGAACCCTTGTTATATCTGCTGTTTGCGCAAACAAGACAAGTGTTGCGACAAGTGATATAATAAGATTAAGTAACATAAAAAACATGATATTAAAAATCCATTTAAATATAAAAAAGATAGTTCTTGCAACTATCTTTTTTTGTTTTTGAGGCAATGCCTAAAAATAAAAAAAGATTAATATTAAATATTTTACTTGCGGCTTTGTTTTTTTTCATTTTGACTGGTGGGTCTTTGTATATTTGCGCGGCAGAAATATATTATTCTGTTTTAGCGGATTTACCCGAACCTACGCCGGAAGCAATGGCCTCGTTACCGGAATCATCCCGTATTTACGATCGTTATGGCGAATTGCTTTACGAAGTGCATGGCGATGTAAAGCGCCGTTTTGTGCCGCTTTCCGAAATCCCTAAAGCCTTGCAAGATGCGACAATCGCGATTGAGGACAAAAATTTTTATAAACATGGCGGGTTTGACGTACTAAGCATAGCGCGAGCGTATTATAAAAATTTGAAAAACCAAGAGATCAAGCAAGGCGCAAGCACTATTACTCAGCAATTGGCGCGGATTATTTTTTTGAAACGCGACCGCGTTTATTCCCGTAAAATCAAGGAATTGATTTTGGCTATCCAGATTGAAAAACGCTATAGCAAAGATGAAATATTAGAAATGTATCTAAACAATATTCCCTATGGAGCAAACGCCTATGGTGTAGCCGCCGCCAGCGAAATTTATTACGGTAAGCAGGTAAGAGAGCTTGATTTTATGGAATGCGCGTATTTGGCCGCTTTGCCCAAAGCCCCGAGCAATTATTCGCCTTTTGGAGCAAATCAAAATGCGCTGGAACAGCGGGCGCGCGATGTGATTTTGGCAATGCATAAGACAGGATTTCTTTTGGATTATGAAAAAAATTATTACCTAGGACAAGCTAAGTCGGAATTTACGCCCGCGCCGGTTTTGATAAAGGCGCCACATTTTGTTTTTTATATTCTGGAAGAGATTGCAGATAAATACGGTGAAGCATTTGTTCGCGAAGGCGGTTTGGATATTTATACCAGCCTGGATTTATCTTGGCAGAAGCAAGCCGAAGAAATCGTAAACGAATGGGGGATGATAAATGAAAAAAAATACCGGGCCGATAATGCCGCATTGGTTGCGCTTGATCCCCAAAACGGACAGATCATGGCCATGGTCGGCAGTCGCGATTATTTTCGTCCGCATGACGGCAATTTTAATGCCGCAACCAGTCCGCGCCAGCCGGGTTCATCATTCAAACCCTATGTATACGCCACGGCGATTGCAAACGGTCTAATGCCGAATTCGCTATTGTTCGACAGTCGGACGAATTTTGCTTTTGCCAATTATGGTGTTGATTACATACCGCGGAATTATAGTGGCAAGCATTATGGACTAGTTACCGTGCGCAAGGCTTTGGCTGGATCGCTAAATGTGCCGGCCGTAAAAGTTCTGGTCGGAGTGGGAATTGACAGGGTAATCGATTTGGCGGAAGATTTGGGAATTACTTCGCTTGGCAACCGTAAGCGTTTTGGGCCTTCGCTTGCTTTGGGAGGAGGAGAGGTAAAGCTTTTGGAACATACGGCCGGTTTGGCGGTTTTTGGAAATGAGGGTAAAAGGTTGCCATTTGCGCCGATTTTAAAAATAACGGATAAAAGCAAAAATACGCTATATGAATGGCAGCCATCAAAAGCGGATCAAGTCGTAGCTCCGGACGTTGCTTTTTGGATTAACGATATCTTGTCGGATACACAGGCGCGGCAATATATTTTTGGACAGAATAACAAGCTAAAAATATCCGATCGGCAAGTGGCGGCCAAGACCGGCACTTCGCAGGATTTTCGCGATGCTTGGACATTGGGATATACGCCGAATTTGGCAGTCGGAGTTTGGGTCGGGAATAGCGATAATAGCTCGATGAAAAACGGGGCAGACGGCTCGGTCGTAGCGGCACCAATTTGGCATGATTTTATGGAAAAGACTTTGGCCAATCTGCCGAAAACACAATTCAAAAGGCCGGCGGATTTGATCGATCCGCCTCCGGCAAAGTATCCGGAGCGCTTAGTCGGCGAAAAGCCGGCTGTAGCCACAAAAGATTTCGCGGCGTTGAAAAGTGTTTTGGAGTGATTACTACTGATTACGAATTCACAAATTAAATCACGAATACTAATTGAAACATTTAAAAAAATGTTTCTTATGACAATTTTACGGATAAAATCTTTTTGTCATTCCCGACACTCGTTGCTCCCGGCAGGGAATAAGTATTAAATGATCGGGAATCCAGGGGTAAGAGGTTAGAATATTTTAATCAATTATTCTTGTTTAGAACATCAAGTGCTTTTCTCCCTGGATTCCCGCCTTCGCGGGAATGACAAGATGAAAAAGGTGTTTATTATTTACACATAATTAATTAAATAACCAAAAAAATATTTGTGAATTTGTGATTTAATTTGTGAATTCGTAATCAATAAAGAAATTGTCCGAATTTATATACCAGAACCACCTATCTTACCGCCCCGGAATAGGCGATAGCGCGAACGAGGTCCCAGTCAACGGCCTCTGTCGGGCTTTTGCCGAAAATCGCGCGGTAAATATCGATGGCATTTTTTTCACTCTCCAGATTGCGGCTTGCCGGACGCAGACCATAGGCGATAACGGTTACGGCGGCGTTGTCATTCGGGTCGGACATATTCGGTTTTCTTTCGTAGATGGCGCTAAAATATTGGCTCGAAGCTTTTTCTTCGGACTCCAGGCTTTTTTCAGTTGGCCAGCGGCCATTGGCGATTTTTATAATATCTTGCCATTCTAAAACACTGCGCGGTAATTTGTCAAAAGCGGAAAGATAGGAATTAAGCACTCCCGTTCGTTCGCCCGTACCAAGGACGATCGTGGTCGGCGTGCCTTCGTGGATGAAATATGAAATGGCATTTTTGTCATTTTCATTCAAGCTATGCGGGCTTTTGACTATAATGAAAAGCGCCAAGCGCCGGGAATTTTCGTCTGTTATGTTTTTGGCACTGCTGTTAAAATTGTAAATCAGGTTTGCTTCGTCGGCGGATACTTGATTTACTGTTTCGGATGCCGCCCCGGCTAAGGTTTTTGATTTTTCCGTATCCAGGTTTTTAATCTCAGAAGTGTCTGTAATTTTATCCGAATTTATTATTTTTCGCTCAATAACGGTGGCTTCAGAGTAAACGCCGTTTTTGTTGCTCGCAAAAATTATGTAGTAATAGGGGAGATTGGCCGCCAGCCCCATGTCGACAAAACTTTCTTCTGTACCGGTATAGATTTTGTCGCACAGCCCGTCAACAGCACCGTAGGAAAAATAATTTTCAATCGGAATCGTTGAGCGAAAAAGTACGACCTTGGAAAACATTGCATCATTCGGATTTTTCCAAGACAAAATAGCGGTTTCATTGTTTCCGGATATAATAAAAGACGCCGGTTTGCTAATCGTATCTTGAGCGATTGCAAATTGCGGACAAATTATTGAGATAAAGAGTATAATCGAAAAAAGTTTTTTCATATTTCCTTCTTATATTTATTATACAATATTTTTCGGTTTTTTTGAATACCATGATTTAATATGTGTTTGTGATTAAGTCATGCGTAATTATTTATTGTGATTTGGCAAATATTAGATTTTTTGTAATATTACTGTTATGATATTAAAAAGAAAATATTATTATTCATGCATAGGAACAAAATACAAGCCTTTGATATTTTTGTTCTAGATAAATACAACTATATGTGGCATGTTTACATCCTCTGCTGTGCCGATAAAACGCTCTACACCGGAATAACGACAGACCTGGAGCGTCGCGTACAAGAACATAATGGCGGGCGGAAAGGAGCGAGGTATACGCGCGTTCGCCAGCCCTCTCGTTTGGTTTATCATCGGGCTTTTTCATCGCGCGCCACGGCCGCCAGAGAAGAATATCGTATCAAGACTTTAGCAAAGCCGGAAAAGCTTGTTTTGATTGCTTTACAGCCAAAACGTTTGGCATTGAAAAAAAATCCCAAGAAAAGAGTTGTAAAGAGGTTGGAAAAAAAATAAAAATTTGCTATAATAAAGTTAAAGAAAAAATAAAATTATTTAAAATAATAGTCCAAAAAGAGGGTTTTTGGAAAAAAAACTTATGTGGCTTATTATTGTTTTATTAATCGGCATTATCTTCCTTTTTTATGGATTGTTTTTGTGCCAAAAGATCAGAAAAAAAATCAAAATTTATTCATCCGGTTGGCTGAATTATAACACGATTTTTTTTCTGATAATATTTTTTATTTGGGGCTATGTTGGGGTTGCTATTCATATGGCTCAAGAAATGTTTTTTCAGAAGCACGACTATAACTCAAAAGACATTGTTGTTAGCTTGGTTTTTTTGTTTGGTGCTTTATTTATTGTAGTTGTTTTAAGAATTAATAAGAATATATTGTTTTTTTTGGAAAAAGCCAAAGACCATTTAAAAACGATAAATGCGGAGTTGAAATCAGCTTATGAAAAATTGGATAAAGACACTGCCAAAATGAAAGAGGCGCAAAAAATCATCCAAAAAAAGAATCATGTATTAGAAAAAGCGTTGGATGATTTTTATACTCTGCGGCTTGAGATGCAAGAAGAAACCAAAGACGAGATTATCAAATCTGAAAACAACCATATTAAAGAAAGAATAGATAGTGTAGTTAAGCATGAATAAGTGGTTTTGTTATAACAATTAGATAATCAATATATCAAAAACAAATCGCATAAACGGTTTGTTTTTTATTTGAAAATGCCATGTTGGCAGACAAAGATATGATAAGTCAAAATAGACAGTAAGAAAGTGCGGACATATTGCATTAAGTTGAAAAAAATTATATTATAATAGATATTAAATATATGGAAAAATATAAAAACATTATTGTCTATTCTAGTCCGGATTGCGCTTATTGCTATACATTAAAAGAGTATTTAAAAAGCAAGGATGTCGCGTACGGGGAGGCAAATATTTACGATGACGTGGTAGAATATGAAAATATGAAAAAGTTTTCCGGACAAGACAGCGTGCCTGTGCTATTTTGCGATGGCAAATTTGTTATCGGCTGGGATAAAGAGAAGGTTAATGAATTATTAGGCTTATGAAAGATTTGATAATTATCGGCGGGGGAGCAGCCGGCATTACAGCCGGTATTTATGCTGCCAGAAAATATATCGATGCCCTCTTGATCACGTCCGACTTTACCGGGCAGATCGGCAAATCGTCATGGGTGGAAAATTATCCTGGACTAAAAAAAATAACCGGGCTGGATTTGATAAAAAATTTCAAAGAGCATTTGGACATGTTTCCGCTGGAAAAAAAAGCTTTTGAAAATATTGAAAAAATCGAAAAAACGCAAGGCGGATTTTCGGTTGTTACGGACGAAGGCGCGTATGAAACAAGGGCGCTTATAATCGCGAGTGGTAATATTCCTAGAAAATTAAATGTAAAAAACGAAGATAAATTTTTGGGTAAAGGCGTTTCTTATTGTGTTACTTGCGACGAAGCCGGTTACAAAGGAAAAACAGTGGCGGTTACCGGCGGTGGTAATGCCGGTTTCGAGGCCGCGATTGAGCTTGGGCGTTTTTGTGAAAAAGTTTATCTGCTAGAAACCGCAGATGCGCTTGCGGCGGATATGATACTGCAAAAAGAAGCGGAAGAAAATAATAAAATCGAGATAATCGTTTCTGTTGATATACTCTCATTTGCTGGTGCAGAGACCTTGGAAAAGGTTGTATTTATAAATAAAAAAACACAGGAAACAAAAGAGTTGAAAATTGAAGGTTGTTTTGTGGAAATCGGTACTTGTCCTAATACGGATTTTGTAAAAGGTTTTTTGGATTTGAATGAAAAGGGTGAGATAAAAGTAGATCCAATAAATTTTGAAACAAGCGTGCCTGGCTGTTTCGCCGCCGGCGATGTTAACAATCTGCCAGGAAAGCAGATTGTAATCGCCTGCGGGCAAGGCGCCAGCGCGCTTTTGTCGGCTTATAAATATTTAAACAATAACAATGATTAAAAAATTTATTATTTTTATATTTCTTTTTTCTTTTCTGATTGTCCCGACAAAGCAAGTATTTGCGGAAGCCGGCGAAACAGTGAATGTTTATTTTTTTTGGGGCAAGGGCTGTCCGCATTGTGAGCAGGAAAAGCCGTTTTTGGAAAAAATGACCAAGAAATATTCGCGATTGCGCGTGAATGAATATGAGGTGTGGGGGAATAAGCAAAATCGTGATTTGATGAAGAGTTTTGCGGAAAAGCTAGGTGCCAATATTTCCGGCGTTCCTTTTACTGTTGTCGGTGAACACTATTTTAATGGCTGGATGAATGAGGCACACACAGGCGGACAGATTGAGGACGCGATAAAGTGCACATTGGATAAAGCTTGCCGGGACGTAGGCAAAGAGATTGGTGTGATTGATGCAGGCGAAGAAAAAGAGACCGCTAAAGAGCTAGTGATTCCAGAAACGATTACCGTGCCTTTTATCGGTGAATTGAATATCAAAAATTTATCCTTGCCGTTTTTGGCGGCTGTTTTGGGCGGGCTTGACGGCTTTAATCCTTGTGCGATGTGGACTTTGTTATTTTTGATTAGTCTTTTGCTTGGCATGGAAAACCGCAAAAGGATGTGGATTTTGGGGACAACATTTATCGCGGCGTCCGCTTCCGTATATTTCTTTTTTATGGCGGCCTGGCTAAATCTGATGCTCTTTATCGGCATGATAGTCTGGGTCAGGATAATCATCGGTTTGGTCGCGCTCGCGGGCGGTGGCTATAATCTGAAAGAATATTTTACAAACAAGGACGCGGCTTGCAAGGTTACGAATACGGAAAAAAGACAAAAGGTTTTTGCAAGACTCAAAGATATCGCCCATCAAAAAAGCTTTCTTTTGGCATTGGGCGGCATAATCATCCTGGCTTTTGCAGTCAATCTGGTCGAGCTTATTTGCTCGGCTGGTTTACCGGTTGTGTTTACCCAAATCTTGACTCTAAGCAATCTAGCTGGTTGGCAATATTATTCCTATATCCTTTTGTATATTTTCTTTTTCATGCTGGATGATTTGTTTATTTTTGTAGTGGCAATGACAACGCTTCGCATTACCGGCGTTACCGGAAAATACAGCCGGTTCTCACATTTGATCGGCGGTATCTTAATGCTTATCATAGGTCTTATATTAATTTTAAAACCTGAGCTTTTGATGTTTGGATAAATTTGAAATTAAGAAAAACTCTTTTTATTGTCATTCCCGTACCCCTCCGGGCATAAACTCCGGCGGGAATCCAGATTCGAGCATTAAACCCTGGATTCCCGCCTACGCGGGAATGACAAGTAGATGAATTTTTCTTGAAAAATAAATATATTTTAGAATGTCGCGAAAGGTGAATTAATTAAAAAACCCCGCTCAATGTTAGGGCGGGGTTTTTGAAATCTATTTATAATTTCGTAACTGCTGGAAATTTGTGTTCGGGGTTGAGCTTGTAAAAATTGATACTTACATCGGCAATCCATTTCTTGACGTTCCCATCACCATGTCCGGCGCAGGAATAACCGCATTTCCAAACAATCATTTTTTCCGGTGTATCATGTCCGTAGCTGACAAGCTCGGCAATGCGGCCGCCGACTACCTGTACGGCGTGTTCTGGCGAGTCAAAACAAGAATAGCCGCTCGCGGTTTGGTTTTCTTGCCCGCGATAGCCCCAGTAGTTATAGCAATCCTTTCCGTTTTTTTTCGGAGAATATTTTCCGTAATTGCTTTCTTTCATGCCAATGCCAACTAGGAAGGCGGCTACGATTTTGTCCTGTTTCAGGATTTCATCTACCATCGCCTCCATGGGCTTGCCGGCTACAAGCGGAAGAATGCGTTCGCGCAAAGCGTTTTTATCCGCATCGGTTTCGTTTTCTGCCGCATTCGCGCTTGCGATCAGCGCGATTTCAGTTGAATTGGCAGCTTGACGCTCGTTTTGCGCTTCTTTGTTTTCTAAAACAAGGGCGGAGTTGGTAAAAGTATCTTCCGGTTTTTCTATAATCGAAAATTTTGGGTGGTTGCTGGCATAAAAAATTAAACAACCGCTAAAAAGAATCAGCAAAGGCAAAATATTTCTTTTGATTATTGCTTTATCAAATTTTTTCGCCTCTGTTCCGATAAGTTTCGCGTTTTTATTCCTTTTTCTGATTTTCCGTGCTTTCAAAGCTAATTTTAGCTTTTTTTGTCTGTTCTTGCTAGTAATTTTTACAGCAGTTTTTTTCATTGTTTTTTATTAAAAAGAATAGCTAACACTATTCTTGAATTTTGTATATTAGCATAAATTTTGAAAAATGTCAAGAGTTTTTGGGCGGTTTTTGGGCGGTACACTTAGTAGACCGTATAATACATAATGTGATCGGAGTAAAGATACTAATTCGGAATTTTTTAATAAAAAAGGCTATTTACCGTTACCAGGTAAATAGCCTTCGCATAATTTAGCTATCCATGTTTACCGTTCCTTCTTTCATTATGAACGGGCACATTTCGAAAAACTTCTTTTTTATCCAGACAAGCTGAGATACTTTTTCGTATATCAGGGTGAAGGGTTTTAAAATTGCATCAATGACAGATTGAATTTTTTCTTCTATTTTTCTATGGTTTTCCAATTCTTTATGGCAAAGCGTTTGCGTTTCCTCAAAACTGAACTCTTCTGTAAGAAAATAAAATGTTAAAAACCTTTTTTCATTTGAATGAATGTATTCTAAATTACAGTTTTCAATTTTTTTAATCATTGCGTGGGATAGTACCGGTAAAAGCAGACATAAGTATTTTTTCCGATCAGATGGATATTCAACTATATTGTTTAACAATACGTATGCACTGTTCAGCAAGTCTGCTTGAGCTTCAAGGTTCAATGACTTCCAATTCTGATTATGCCTAAGGTACCACCGTAAGCGTAGGCCACTCAAAGGTTGCCAAAAGAAAAGCGGATTATAATGTTTATCTTTCTGATATTCATATTTCAATCTGTATTCGATATCAGTGTCTTTTTGGTATAAATTGAAAAAGAGATTGAAAAACAGGACTAGATAGAGTACCCAAAAAGAAAATACAAATCCAGCTACTAGAATCGGTTCTGGAAATAATTGCGTATTTTTAGCTACATCTGCCATCAGAGAAAAAGAAAATCTAATACAGTATAAGCCGGGAAGCACCAACATTATCATTAAGGCCAATGAGGAATTCACTATTTTTTTCAGAATTACATTGTTTTCAAGATATTTGCACAGAACAATCGCAAGAAATGGAATCAGGATAAGTGCCGCAAGAATAATGCCAGCTACACCGGATAAAACAAAAAAAGAAAACAAGAACTTAATTGCCTGTTCGACATAATCGTGAAAATGAACAAAGAAAAGTACAAGCACATAAAAGGCCGCTGATGCGTAGATAATCTTAAATACAACACCCCTTTCTTCAAAATCCACAAGTCGTTCATTGATAATGTGACTTCCGAAATACAGAAGAAGTAGTAGTGTCAACACAATGGAACCGATTGGGCCGAATGACGGGAGAAAGAAAAACCAGGACAATTGCGCTACGGAAGTGATAACGAACATTACAAAAAAAGTAATCACACAAGGAACATAAGATTCTATAATTTTTTCAAGAATTTTAAAAAATTTGGTATCCGATAGTACAACTATTTTTTCTAAAATTTGCTTTCTTTTTCTCTCCGGCATAATCAAGCGGATTAATGTCTGGATTGTAGTGCTAATTAACCAGAGCGGAGTAAACGATGCGATAAGGAAAATAGGAATCGCTGATAACAGGTCAGTCCAGATTGCGATTTGCCATGTGGTAGTAAAAGCATAGGTAAATATAAGCGGCGAAATCACCCAGAAAAGTGAATGAATAAACAGTGTGTACCAGAAGCCTGGGCAAATGTGGTCGCTTAGTTCAATAATCTTATTTTTTTTCCAGCCGGGATTGCTTCTGGCTGTTCGATAGAACCACCAGTACTTTCCAAATTCACGGTCAACGATAAAATCATTGGAATGATTTTTGATCGATAAAAAATCCATCCAGGTTTTTGCCTCAGTCAAAGTGTCGTTGCTCAAGTCGTTTTTATAGGCTTTGAATCCAAAATCAAGACCGAGCAGATTGAATGACCATGAACCTTTTTTTGCATTACGCAAATCCCAGTTATCATTTTCTTCAACAAGCATTTTCACCGAGAATTTTTTTTGCCATTTTTCGTAAAATTTCAATACTCGCGGTTGTCGGTTATCGACAAGCAGATCGGTGTAGTTGTCCTTGATCGCTTGCATATTTTCCGGAGAAATTCTTCTGAGAAAAGAAAAAAGTGATTCATAGTTGATATTATGCCGCGCTCTAATCCGGCGGAAGATTGAAACTGGTAATGATTCGATCATTGCAACAAGTGCGATGTATTCGTTGGTGTTACTTGTGAATTGTTTTAAGAATTCACGACGGTCTTGCTGGTTGTTCAGATAACAATTTCCCTTGATTAATTTCCAGAATTCGAATGCCATTTCTGCTTTTTGATTTTTTCTTAAGTTCGGTTTTTTGCTAAAACTTTTTTCCTTTTTTTGGCATTTTTTAATAAAATGCTCAATTTTTGAATACTTCTTTACATCGTTCATTGCTTTCCTCCCTATTTCTTTTGTTAAGTTAATAAAAATTGTCAAAGTGCGATTGTTTGTTAATTTGGCACATTTTTTGTTAAATGTCAATATATTTGGTATAATAAAAGATATGAACATCTTTTTATGCGCGAATAAAAAAAATGAAGATATATTAAAGGAATATGCGGTTGCGGTTGAGAGGGGTTTGAGCGCGGATCTTGCCGAAGAGCGATTGCAAAAGTTTGGGATGAATGAAGTTGTTTCCGGGACGGTTGCTTGGTGGCATGTGCTTGCCCGCCAATGCAAATCGCCTTTTATTTATCTTTTGCTGGCCGCCGCAATTTTGGCGTTTTTTTTGGGTGAAATAATTGATGCCGCCATGATCGCGCTATTCATTACGATAAATATTTTTTTGGGTTTTTATCAGGAATATCGTTCGGAACAGACTATCAAATTACTCAAAAAATATGTTGTGCCTTTTGCAAAAGCGCGGCGTGATGGCGAGGATATCGCGCTCAAGGCAAAAAAACTGGTGCCTGGCGATATTATTCGACTGGCAATCGGCGACAAGATTCCGGCTGATGTCCGATTTATCAAGACTGTTGATTTGAAAGTTGATGAGTCGATTTTAAGCGGTGAATCGATTGCAGTAGAAAAGCATTCCGATATAATCAAAAAAGAAGTAAAAGCGATTTACCAGGCCGCTAATCTTGGTTTTTCCGGAACGAATGTGGTAAGCGGCTCGGCAACGGCGATTGTCCTAAAGACTGGAGCGGATACGGAGACAGGCGGGATTATGCGTCTTTCTGCTCAGGCCAAGCATTTGAGCAGTTTTGAAAAAGGCATAAGCCGTTTCAGTACCTTTATCATCCGTTTGATCGGCGTTACTTTGCTTTTTGTTTTTTTGGCAAATGTATTTTTGAAAAAAGGCGCAGTCAGCTTTTCCGATATGCTGATTTTTTCCATAGCTTTGGCGGTAAGCGTTATTCCCGAGGCCTTGCCCTTGGTTATGACTTTTTCATTTTCACGCGGCGCGCTCCGCTTGGCGCGGAAAAAAGTAGTGGTCAAGCGCCTGTCGTCAATCGAAGATTTGGGCGGGATTGATGTCCTCTGCACGGACAAGACTGGGACGCTAACGCAGAATAAGCTGACAGTCAGCGAGACCTTTACCGGCGATCGGAAACAGGCGATATTTTATGCCAATTTGAATTTGGCCGGAAAAAAGGGTGAGAGCGAATTGTTTGATCCTTTTGATATTGCTTTGTTTGCCGAGCTTGGCAAAGCGGAAAAGAAAGAACTGGACGGCTTTGACCGCGTTGCCGATATTCCATTCAGCCCGATGCGCCGGCGAAATGGGGTTTTGATCGAGAAAGGCGGAAAGTTGGAATATGTTTTGCGCGGCGCGCCAGAAGAGATTTTTCCACTAGCCAAAAACCTGGATCCAAAAAAGATCGCGGAGATGAAAGATTGGATAAGAGAGCAGGGGAAGATGGGCTCGCGCGTTTTGGCGGTAGCGGCAAAAAAAGTTATTAGATATGATTTGGATAAACTGGAAAAGCTTGAAAATAATCTGGAGTTTATCGGCATTGTCTCATTTACTGATCCGATCAAATCAACAACAAAAGAGGCGATACAACAGGCAAAAGCACTTGGGGTCGCTATCAAAATAATCACGGGCGACAGCCGTGAAGTATCCGGAGCGGTTGCCTATAAAATCGGTCTGATTAAAAATGGCGATGAGGTTATGTGCGGAGACGAACTTGCGGAAATGAACGAAGCGGATTTTAAAGAGGCGATTGAGCGTTATTCCGTTTTTGCGCGCATTTCTCCGCAGACCAAGTATAAGATTATCGAAACCTTGGAGCAGACGCATGAAGTCGGATTTTTGGGCGAGGGCATCAATGACGCGCCCGCACTCAAGATTGCCAATGTTTCTTTGGTAGTTGAAAGCGCCTCGGATGTGGCGCGTGAGGTTGCGGACATCGTGCTTTTGAAAAAGGATCTAAAAGTGATTATCGAGGGCATCAAAGACGGCCGTGAGATATTTGCCAACACAACCAAATATATCGTGATTACACTTGGCTCGAATTTTGGAAATTTTTATGCCGTCGCAGTCGCTTCGCTAATTATTGATTTTTTGCCGATGTTACCAATCCAGCTTCTTTTGGTAAATCTTTTGTCAGACTTTCCGATGATAGCGATCGCGACCGACAATGTTGACGCACGCGAATTGGAGGCTCCCAAAAAATACAATATCAAGGATATCGTAATTATCGCGAGCATACTCGGTGTAGTCAGTTCGATTTTTGATTTTATTATCTTTGCCTTGTTTTACAAAATATCGCCGGCTGTTTTGCAAACCAATTGGTTTATCGGCAGTATTTTGACCGAGCTTGCGTTTATTTATTCCATGCGGACCAAAATGGCGTTTTTCAAGGCAAAAACGCCGTCATTAATATTAATGTTATTATCCGTCCTGGCAGTCTTAGCTACGATAAGCATACCGTTTACAAGACTTGGCCAGGAGCTATTCAGCTTCCACAAACCGTCATTTACTCATCTTATCCTAATCTTTTCCGTAGTATTCGTTTATTTTATTGTTACGGAAATAGTCAAACTGCTTTATTATCGGCCGGCGAAGAAATGACTGGGGTTTAATTGGACAAAATAATTAATATCTGTTATCATTGGGTATTATGATTTTTTATTTTGTCCCACGAAAGATCTGACATTTTGAAATAAATTTAATTGGTTCTTCAAATAATTTTATGATTGAAAAACAAAAATTTCTCTTTTTTGTCATCTCGAACCGCAGTGAGAGATCTTTAATACATGAATAACAATTAATCGAGCAATTTAAAAAAAATGAGAATAGTAATCTATTTATAAAAATACACATTGTAAATTATTCACATATTATAGATCTCTCCGCTCGCTTCGCTCGGTCGAGATGACAAAAGAGAAGATATATTTACCCACATAATTATCTAAGGAACCAATTAAATTTATTTCAAAATGTCGCGTAGGATTTATTATTAATAATCTTTTTAATTTTCAAAAACAATTATGCCAGAAGAAGTAATCTTGAGATTTGATGAAGTTACATTTGAATATGTACATAAAAAACCGATCATGGATGAGGTTAGTTTTAGCGTGCGTACGGGAAGCAAAATAACCCTGATGGGGCAGAATGGCGCGGGTAAAAGCACGCTTTTTGGCTTGATCAAGGGCGAGTTGAAGCCGAAAAAAGGCCGGATATCCATAACGAATAACGCCTCTATCGGTTCTGCTTTGCAAACTGTCGCGCGCGAGGATTTTGATCTTACGGTTGAGCAGTATTTTTCCAAAGCATTTGAGATTGTGCCGCCGAATATCAAGAGCCGGATTAGCAAGGCTATGAACGCGGTTAATTTTGATATACCAATAGACCGGCGCGTGGGCGATTTGTCCGGCGGACAGCAAGCGCGTTTGCTTTTGTCATATGCCCTTATCCAAAGCCCGGATATATTACTTTTGGATGAACCAACGAACAATTTGGACCAAGCCGGCATCGACCACTTGATTCAGTTCCTTATCATGTACGACAAAACCGTAATCGTAATTTCGCATGATGCGGATTTTTTGAATTGCTTTACGGACGGGGTTATTTATCTGGATGTTTATACCAAAAAGCTAGAATCGTACGTTGGCGATTACTATTCCGTGGTCGCGGAGATTGAGAATCGGATTGAAAGGGAGCGTAAAAAAAATGCTCAGCTGGAAAAACAGATTCAGGATCGCAAGGAAAAAGTGAACTTTTTTTCGCATAAGGGGGGAAAGATGCGAAAATTGGCAAAGAAATTGCGTGATGAAACCGAGGATTTGGAAGAAAATATGGTTGATGTCCGAAAAGAAGACAAAACGATTCGCGATTTTATTATTCCGGCGCAGGATTTATTCGGCGATATCGTTACGATCAAGTCGGTAAAACTGATTATTGATCATGAGCCAACGGAAAGGGCGGTTGATATTGTTTTGCGAAAAAGATCCCGTCTTTTTGTTTCCGGCCGGAACGGCATTGGCAAAAGCACCTTACTGCGAAACTTGGTTAGCGGAAAAAACGACGGTGTTAAAATATTAGACGGTACGCGCATCGGCTACTATAGCCAAGATTTCGCAACGCTGGATTATGAAGCGACCGTATTCGAATCGCTCGAAAGCGTTTTGGCCGACGGCATTGATACCCAAGAAATGCGCGCGGTGGCGGCCAGCTTTCTTATCACGGGCGAGCTAATGGGAAACAAGGTGGGAAGTTTGTCTGAAGGTCAAAAGGGACTTTTATCTTTTGCGCGCTTGGTTTTGATGCGTCCGGGGCTTTTGATTATGGATGAGCCGACAAATCATATCAATTTTCGCCACATTCCGGTTATTGCCGAGGCATTGAATAATTATGAAGGAGCAATAATATTGGTCAGTCATATGGAAGAATTTGTCAAAGCGATAAAGTTTGACGAGTATTTGGATTTGAATAAGCTGGCTTAGTAATTTTGAAATTAATAAATTTGGTTATTCAGAAAATTCCGTAAGTGAAAATACAGCTAATCTTCTTTTTGTCATCCCGAGCGAAGCCGAGGGATCTATAATATATTTAAACTTGCACTCTTTATTACTAATACATTATTATGTTTTTACTAATTTTTATAAAGACAAAATTGGTTTATAATCAATGTATTAAAGATTTCTCCGCTCCGCGCATGCCCCCGCTTTTTCTTGCCTTGTGGCAAGAAAATAGCGCGTGCGCGCTCCGGTCGAAATGACAAAAGGAAGGGTGTTTATCAAATAAATCACATACTTGTTTGAAGATTTTTGTTATATGCGCCTCATAACAAAAAGTGAAAATAATTATATGGATATTAAAAAAATTTCAAGTTCGGAAAATGAGCAGATTCGATTGCTTAAAAAACTTGGACAAAAAAAATATCGAGATGAGTACGGAAAGTTTGTGGTAGAAAATTATGCTATTATACATGATGCTTTGATTGGCGGGTTTGATTGTGAGTCATTATTTGTTACAGATGTTTTTGTAAAAAAGCAGGATGAAAAAACTGCTTTTTTATTTGCCAAAGCAAAGACAGCGGAAAAATATGTGATAGACGATAGATTGAATAAAAAGTTTTCCGAGCTTGATTGCCCTTCCGGTGTGGCGGCGATTTGTAAAAAAAACAAGAACAAAATCGATTTAAAACTTCCTGCTGTTTATTTGAATGGCATAAGCGACCCGGGAAATGTCGGCACGATCATGCGCACCGCGCTCGCTTTTGGATTTAGAAATATTATTGTTGATAGCGGCTGCGCAGATATCTATAATCCCAAAACAATCAGCGCCGCGAAAGATTCTGTTTTTAAATTAAATATCATAGAAGACACAAACGGCGATTGGCTTTTAAAAAATCGCGATAACTATTGTCTGGTTTCCGCAAACTCCAACAAAGGCAAAGAATTGAAAGACTTCTCAACAAAGAAAAAAATCTGCCTGATTCTCGGCAGTGAAAGCCACGGCATAAGTAAAGACGTACTTGATATAGTTGATGAGAATATTAAGATAAATATTTCATCGGAAATAGAATCCCTAAACGTCGCATCAGCGGCCGCAATTTTACTTCATAATTTTTCAACTTTATAGTTTGAGACTTGAGAAAAACTCTAATTTTTTAGAAAAAATTTCGCCATTTGTCATTCCCGCGCAGGCGGGAATCCAGGGTTTATCTCTCGAATCTGGATTCCCGCCTACGCGGGAATGACAGAAAAAAGTTTTTTTCAATTCTTAGTTTTTAATTTCTTACTTCTAACTTCTGACTTCTTTTCCTTCTTGACATATTTATTGGTATTTTTTTGAATTTGCGGTATAATATAGGTGTAAACGCGCCTTGTGGATAAAAGGTGCCAAATTATTAATTAATAATACAAAAAAACTATGGCGAAAATGACAAAATCGCAATTACTCACCCTCCTGTCCGAGTCAACAGAACTCAGCAAGAAGGATGTTGGAAGATTGTTGGACGAGTTGGCTAATATGGCCTACAAAGAAGTAAAAAAAGTCGGTGAATTCACTGTTCCCGGTTTTGGTAAAATGGTTAAGGCTAACCGAAAGGCTCGTGTAGGACGCAATCCTGCAACCGGTGCAGAGATCAAAATCCCGGCTAAAACCGTAGTTAAATTCCGCTTAGCAAAAGCAGCAAAAGACGCTGTATTATAAGGAAAAAACATTCTAGATAATAAAAATACTCCCGGATTTTCGGGAGTATTTTTGCTTTGTTGAATATTGGTGGCTCATAACTCATAACTTCTAGTATATCCGTTCCGTAAAGGCTTTAATTAGTTATTCTCTCACTGCGGAACTTGCCTTTTTTCTTTAATATATATTTTGGAAGCGGCTTCAAACAGTCCTCGCTTCGATAATAACTAATTTAAGCCTTTACTGCACTATGGTTGAGCGTTTTTTAACAGATAATTAAATTTTAGAAATTATAATTTAGAAATTAGAAATTTAATCAATAATAATCTTTAGGATAAAATTTCTCTAAAAAATGTATTATAGATGTAATAGCATTAGAAATTGCCCAAGTATTGCCCCAATCCATACTGATTAAACTTGTTCCTAAGCTTTGTGTTGGAGTGCATGTATTCGATTATAGCGGTTAAATTAAGCAAATAACGGTCCTTGTGGATCTTGTAGTTGATTTGTTTGGCTTGGATGGCGCGACGGATGGTTTTTTGGTTTACACCGCTTATTTTGGCCGCTTCGGAAACGGAAAGCCAAATTGGGTATTGAATATTTTCGCTGATAAATTTAATGGAATTATTATCGGCCTTGGTGCTTTTTTTACTTCTTTTTTTAATTACAATATCACCCGCTTCTTTTTCTTTTTTAATATCTGACTCTGGTTTTTTGGGAGTTGGAAGGTAAATAATATTATTTTGTTCAATAAATTCATTCATATACCGACTTTAAGTCCACAAAACTGTGGACTTAAATATAATATTTGGCTTAAGTTTGAAATAATATTTTTTTAAGTCCACGTTTTTGTGGACTTAAGTTGAAGATTTTTTGTGATTTTTATTACTCTATAAAATCAATTTTTTGTCAAAGTCTGTACGATTGCATAGTCAAGGTTA
>DOSJ01000012.1 GCA_003514005.1 Candidatus Falkowiibacteriota bacterium | reverse complement strand
TGTTTCTTCTTGGCATATTGATGGAAGTTATTATTTAAATAATCTTCCCACCATATCACACGAGAACGAAATCCAAAAGGTCACCCTAATTGCTGCAATTGTAACATAAATTTTTCAAGTAAAAAAACACCCCGATTTAACCGGAGTGTTTTATATTTTAAAAATTACATTTAATTTTTACCAACGATCATCATCTAATATTGCGGTAAATACATTCTGGCCTGTATATGTTCCGGAAGGTTTGCCGGCAGGTATTCCGATTCCCCAGTAAATTTGATCGGAAACATTTGCCTGGCTTGTCGGTTTTGCCGCAACTATGTCAACCTGGAATGTTGACGAAGCCTCTTCAACTGACCAGGAACCGCTACCGTAAATAAAAGTACTGGTTGAGAATTGCTGATTTTCAGCCTCAATTAAATCTCCCAACATATCATCTTTATCCATATCGTTTACATCTACACCGGAATCAAGTGGTGAGTTTCCGTAATTTACTATCGTAGTCGTTGCGTTATAAGCACCGGTATTTTGGCTTGCTTTAACCGAATTGTATGGAATCGTTATTTCCGATACTTCAAGCGCAACCAATGTAATCAAGTCTACCCCAACAGAAGAAGTGGCAGTAACATTTAAACCATCATCGTCCGTTACCGTTAAACTGCCAAGCCAATTTGATGTTACATAAGGCGAACCGGTTGCATCATCGGTAGGAATAGCGTGATATGCGATCGTGGTTGAGCATACATAAGTCAAATCCGCGTCAGAATTGCCGGTACAACTCCCAGCGCTAATCACGCAATCCGCTGTCCCTATCTGGTAGCAGTTATTATCATTAGCTGCGCAAAATTGGGCATTAGCAACACTTGACCAATATATTGAGCTAGTCGCGTATCCACCGGTTGCAACATCAAGACAGCCATTATTATCCGAAACCGAAGTCGATGTTGTAGTTGCCGCGACCTCATCCATGCCTTTCATATTAACTATAATATCTTCACTGTCATGTAAAATTACGCTTCCGATTACAGGCGCAACATTATTAACATTGTAATTGCTTGTTTTTGAATTTCCGATGGCCGCCATATTATGCCAATCTCTTACAAAGGCATAATATGGGTAACTTCCGTCTGCAGCAGGGGTGGATGTCGCAAATGAACACGATACGTCAGGCGCTGTAGATGTACCATAACATAGTTGCGTGCCAGCGCATCCACTACCGATTGTCCATGAATCAGTTGAACAGACATAAACCGCCAACTCATCTATGCCGCCCATAACGTCGCCATCGGTTGCGGAAGCGGTAACAACAAAGGGATCTCCAGAATTTCCAGGATTTTTATTATCGGAAGATGTTAGCACTGATGAAAAACTTGGAGCATGATTTACATAAAAAGGGCTGGAATTATCACCGCTATTTGGAGCTGCACCTTGGTTTCCCGTTACTGAACAATCGGCCTGCGTAGCATGATTGTCGCAAACAAAAGCGTACCAATCGTCATATTCAGCACCAGGGTCTGTTACCGCAAAAGTTGTCGTTGCCTGGGCACCAGATGCTGCCATTGTTGAAGATCCGAATGTCGTCGCTCCGCAACGATGATTTTCACCGCCACTTGTGTCAGGAATTATCGAATCTGAACTGCAAATCAATAAATAATAACCATTTGATTCGCCATCAGTTGCAGTAACTTGTATTGATAAGTTTGCACCGACATTAACCGGTGAAGTCGACGTAGAGGCGGGAACTTCGGCGGGTGCGATAGTAATTACCGGAGGCGCATTCTGTACCTCAACTGTGGTTGACGCCATATCAACTGCTAACGCATCCGGAACATCAATTACTGCTGATTTTGTTTTAATTAATTTATAAATATCAAAATTGATATTAAAAAATAAGCCCATTGCCGTAGAGCTCATGATTAAAGAAATAATCACAAACACGGGAATAGACCTTTCAATCTGTTTTTTGAATATTTTAGCCATGGGGATGGTTTAAAAATTTTAAATTAATTTTTGCGGATATTTATCCACATATACGAATATTATAGCACAATTTTTCAAAAATGGTAAATCATTGCATAATAAATTTACAGCGATTTTTTTACTAATATCAAATAATAGCTTAGCTAGGTTAATATTCTTTATAATTTAATAAACATTATATTGTATTTTTTATTTACATTTGTGGATAAGTATTTTAAATTACGCATTCAGCTTATTCGAAAAAAATATGGGCAAAAAATTTATGAACCGCGGATAGCGTCAAGCGGATTCAGCGAGCCGGCGCGCTTGGACGGAAACAGGCCAGTCAAATAACCCATTACCGCGCCAAAGATTGCGATAAAAAGCAAAAATGGTAATGGAAAACGGAACAAGTTCATGGAAGTGCCACCCATGCGCGATGAAAGAAAATTCAAAACCAAATTTACCGACAATCCTCCGCCCACTCCCAAGAGTATGCCCATAAAACCACCCAAAGTACCCATCAAAAGCGATTCAGTTAAAAACATCACTTTAATTTTTAAAGGCGAACCGCCGATCGTGCGCATAATGCCGATTTCTTTCGTACGCTCAAGCAGGGTGACGGTCATCGTATTAAACATTCCGATTGCCGATACGATCAAGGCAATGCCACCGAACAATGCCAATGCAACCTGGATGCCGCTAAATATTTTATTTGCCTGATCAACTGTTTTTGATAAAGCCGTTACCACAAAACCGCTCTTTAGTATTTCTGCTTCTGTTGCGTCAAGGAATTCTCGACCAACAACCTTTACTCTAGCTTTATCATAATATGGGATCACGAATTTTGAAGAAAATTCCTGCAAATTGATGTATGCAAAAATCGATGCTTCGTCCGCTATAACACCTTTAACCTTGTATTCTTTTTCAAGTGAAACTTCCTGCACTTCGTCGGTATCGCCAACGGGAATAAAAACCTTAAATCCGACTTTTTGCCCGATAATTTCTTCAGCGCTTTTTTGAAAAAGCATTAATGCCGCCGACGACAAAACAATCGAATCAGTCTCACCTTTTTCAAACAAAGCGCCGTCTTTTGGCATCACGCCGGCGTATTTGAAATAATCCGGCTCAACTCCGTTTAGGGTAATACTTCCGGTCAAATCGCCATAAGTAATGGATGAATTGAAGCTGGCCAAAGGTGATACGTCTTCAACGTTTGGGATCTTGAAAAATTTGTCAATCTCATCTTTATTTATAACCACCACGCGCGAAGGCGGCGTAATGACATTCAAGCTCAACATCGCCTCACCAAATACGATCTGTTCCAAAAGAATCCCCTGCAATCCATAACCAAGACCGACCAAAATAACAACCGCCCCGATACCGACACCGATACCGAAAATGGTAAGCCAAGTACGCGCCGCGCGCGTTCGAAACATGCGCGTCGCCAGCTTCAAAGTATCTTGTATTCTCATCATGGCCATAATAATTTTCGATTTTCGATTGTCGATTGTCGATATTATAAATTTTTAAATCAATAATTCGCAAATCGACATTCGAAAATTCCTAGTGTTCATTCCCCTTCGTTTCTGTTCCCTGAATCAAAATCTTTTCAAAATGCAAAGTCAATCTTCGGGCGCGCAGACGGCTGATGCTGACACCGCCTTCAAGTATTGGCAAACGAAGCGCATTTTCAAATTCATTACTACTCACAAGTCCGGCTACGCGCTTGTAAACCAGTTCTTTTAGCCTTTTTTTCTGGATCGCATCCAACTCTTTGCCATGTTCTTCCGCAACAAATTTTGTCAGCCTCTGCACCAAAATATCTTCGCGGGAAAAGAAATTATTATTCATGAAACGGCGGCGGAAACGGCGGGCATCTTCGGATTGCTTCAATACTTTTTCAACTTTGTCTGCCATGTTACGGGCATCAGCCGGAAAAAGACCCAAACCGCCTTCATGATAACGCTTTGACAAAAGCCCAATAAACTCTTCTTTGCATATCTTGCGTTCAACCATCAGTTCGATAAAATCTTCTAATCGTAATATCTGATCAAAATCAATATCCTGAGTCAGATAATTAACCAAGCTTTTTACCTTTAGGCGAGTCGGAGTTTCATAAGGATAAATTTTTGCCAGCTTGTCCATTTCTGTGACCAATATCTTTTGCTTGTCCACCTTCGCGATCTGCTTTTTTTCCGGATTCGGCACAATGCGCTCCAAAAGTCCGTCTTTCATATAAAAAACCCGATGCGCATAGGATAACTGCGCGGCATTATGCGTAATTATAATTACGGTCTTCTTATCCACGCGATTAATCTCTGCCAATGATTCCATAACTTGTTTCGTGGAAACCGAATCAAGGTTGCCGGTCGGTTCGTCCGCCAAAAGAATTTTGGGATTATTCACCATTGACCGAGAAACGGATACACGCTGTGACTGGCCTCCGGATAGATTGTCCGGAAACTTTTCACCATATTTTTCCATATCAAAACGCTTTAATAGTTCCTTTGCCCATCTGCGCCTTTTACCCGGAGCGACTCCATGAAAAATTTGCGGCAAAACAACATTATCAATTACGGAAATAGAATTGATCAAAAAAAACGCCTGATAGATAATGCCAATCGTATTGGTCTGAAAATTTACCATCTCTTCCGGTGAAAAGGAATAAGGATTTTGACCCATAACATAAAGCTCGCCTGCCGAAGGCGGCAAAACTCCGAGAATACAATAAAAAATTGTTGACTTTCCGCAACCCGAAGGACCGAAAAACGCCACGAATTCACCCGGGTAGATTTCCATGGAAACACCCTGGGTTGCCTTGTACTCGTTGGCTTTGCCTGGGTTGTAGGTGATTTCCAGATCTTTTAGTTTTATTATGGGTTCGGGCATGTTTTAGGGTATATTAGGTACTTAGGTACTTAGGTACTTAGGGTGATTAAAACGATTTACTGTAAAGAAAGAAAACGTTTTTTAAAATCCCTAATTACCTTAATGCCTATTCCCTAATTAACTAATCACTAATTAACTATTTATACCGCAACGCTTCCAAAGCATTAATCTTCGCCGCTCGTTTTGCGGGATAAAAACCGGTAATCAATCCGACGAATGTTGAAAAAGAAATAATCAAGGCGACAAACCAGAATGGCGTATAGAACATGTCAATCTTTTCACCGCCGAATGCTCCGGCCATCAGGTTAATCAAATAATTAAAAACATTGCCTCCCATCCAGCCGATAACTATTCCGCATGCCCCTCCGAAAAATCCGATGATAATCGATTCTGACAAAAACATATTCCAAATATCAAGACTGGTCGCGCCCAAAGTTTTCATGATTCCGATCTCTTGAGTGCGTTCAAGCAAAGTTATGGTCATGGTATTAAACATTCCGATCGCGCTCACAATCAAGGCAACGATGCCAAATGAAGCCAAGACAATCTGCACGACTTTGAATATCTGGTTCGCTTGTTCTATTATATCAGATAATGCGCTTACCATAAAGCCCTTGTCGATTATCGCGGTTCGCACCATATCCAACTGGTCTTCATGGCTGACTTTTACTTTTATCTTGCTGTAAAAATCGATTTCCTGTTCATTAGCAATGGCAAAAGGAAAATAAACAAAATTAGAATTTTCATCCTCTACAATTCCAACAATTTCAAACTCGCCCGCAAGCTGTGAAAAATCGCTGATAATGCCTTGATCATCTTCTTTGCTCGGTTTTAAAATTGAAAAATTGATTGTTTTCTGAAAAATCTCATCCTCGGACAGATTGAACAACTGCAGGGCGGCGGAAGAAATTATTATTTTATTTTTATCTGCTTCGGCATCTGTAAAAAATCTACCCTTTTTCAAAGTCGTACCATCCAAGACAAAATATTCGCTATTGGCGATATTGGCTGACAGTTCGGAGGATATTCCGTCAACTGTCATTTGCGCGGATAAAGTTACCAAAGGGCTGATTTTTTCAACTCCAGGAATCGCGCTGATTTCGGCCAAAGTCTCATTATCCATCACAAGTCTTTCGGTTTCACCAACATTCACATCCAAACTCAAAAGCGCATCAGATGAGGTAATGCGATTCAAAATCAACTCTTGCAAACCGTATCCTAGCGACACCAAAAACAAAATCGCGCCAATACCAACACTTATACCCAATATGGTTAATAAGGTACGAGAACGGTTTACGCGAAACATGCGCGTAGCTAAGCGAAATAAGTCGGTTACAAGCATTGGTATTCTAATTTCTAATTTCTAATTTCTAATTTCTAAAAAATATATTTAGAAATTAAGAATTAGAAATTAGAAATTTTTAATTTTTTCAAAACAATTAATATCTACAATATTTTAACTTCAAATTCAAAGCTATTTCCTCTTCAATTCCTCTTCTCTCTCCTGCTCCATATTTATCGCATCCTGCAAGGAAACGCCTGTGTCCAATTTTACTTCTTTTGTTTGAGTACCGACGTTTTTGCGTTCTTCCGTATCTATCTCATTGGTTTGGACAATGCCAAAACCCAAAATCAAAATCAGTTCCAATTCGTCCGTAATCGCCTTAACGGTCTTTGAATTTAATCCGACTCCGCCTTCGCGCTCGGGCAAATCCAATTTTTTGAAAAACTCGTCTTTTTGGATGCTTCCGGATAAACGCTGGCGGACCATTTCCGTAATCAGCTTGATCTGATCCACACTCAAGTGCGCGCGATGTTCTTTATAGCAAGTATCCAAAAGATAATTAGTGGTTTTTTCCGCCTTTTCTTCGGCACTTATTTTCATATGCTCGCCTTCGGCATTTTTTGCCTGATGAAATTGGCGATAAATATAATATGCAATCCCGACAACGCGACTGACGCGGCGGACAATCTTTTCGGCTGTCCGCTTATCAAAACCGACTCCGCCTTCCATACTATTCCTATGTAATACCTCAAAAAATTCATCCTGAGAAATAGCGCCAAGCAATCGCCTTTGCATCACTTCCTCAAAAACGCTTGTCTCATCCATATTTCTTGTGGTAATAAAATGATGTGAAAATATTTTTGCCTTATACGGCATAATCAAGATATTGATCTGCTCCGGCGACAATCCTTGGTAAGCTCTCATCAAATCACGAAGTTCAAGCGACGGCGGTTTGAATTTTATAATATTTTCATCGATTTTTTCGCCTTCTTTAACCGGGCTTTTTTTCTTTTTGTCATGATTAACTACCTCGTGCGTAATAACGCCGTCTTTCATATAGATAATACGATCGGCACACACCAGATTTTCCGGATTATGCGTAACCATAATAATCGTCTTTTTTTCCTTTTCATTCAGCTCGGTAATTATTTCCAAAACGTTTTTTGCTGAATTCGAATCCAAATTACCCACCGGCTCGTCTGCTAAAACGATTTTCGGATTATTCACAATCGCCCGAGCGATGCCGATGCGCTGCTGCTGACCGCCGGATAGCTCGGTCGGTATCTTGTTCGCTTGTTTCAATATGCCGAAACGTTCCAGCAATTGCTTTGCCCAAGCGTCTCTTTTACCCTTGCGCACATTAACAAATATCTGCGGCAAAGCGACATTATCCAAAACCGTCAGACTGGTTATCAGGTTATAAGCCTGAAAAACAAAACCGGTTTCCCGCCGATGATACTCGGCATATTCTCTTTCATTCAGCTTGGTCAAGTCTTTACCAAAAGCATAAACATTACCGCTGTTCGGCGTCTCCAATCCGGCAATCACATTAAGCAAGGTTGATTTTCCACAACCGGACGGTCCAAATATGATTATATACTCCTCGGGATAAATATCTAAGCTAACATTAATCAAGGCATGATACTCATTGTCTTTGCCTTTGTTATAAATAAAGTCTAAATTTTTTACCTGTATTATCGGTTGCATTTTTCAATCACTTGAATATATTATAACATAATATTTAAAAAATTAGAATAAAAAAAACAACCTGATATCAAAAATACAAGTCGTTTCTCTTTTTTGGAGCGGACCGACATTCGCAGATTACAAACCGGCTACATTAGCTCCATGTTGTGTGAAATTAAAATTTCCAAAGACCAAAGAGCCAAAGATTTGATTAGACAGAGAAACGAACCGAAGGACGGAAACCCAAGTAGTCGTACCGATCGCCGGACGAAGCGTAGCCCGCGTCCGAAAGACCGCCGTCGTCCGAATCACCGCCGTCCAAACGGTAACCGCTTTTAAATTTGTCCTGAAACCATTCCCAAGTATCTGTTTTACCCCATTCGGAATGGGTTTTATTGCCGATATAATTAAATAGAGCGGCACTTGGCATTTCTAATTGTTCCGGTCTGACTTTTAATACTTCAGCGACTGCTTTTTTTACTATTTCTTTGTCTAGTTCATCCCAGGAACAATTGAATCTGGAGCCTTTGTGTTTAAAATCTTCGATTTGACCGGCAATTCTTAACTTTTCCATAACCTCTTCCAAAATATCATTTTCATACATCTGGTCGCCATTGTCATAATTCGGTTTGGGCCGTGCATCAATCAGTATCCAGCCTTTTGGCAAGGTGGCAGAGTCAGGGGTAATGCTTCCGTCTTTTATCCGTTTATATATGTCTTCGTCTAGTCCTTTTTTCATACCTGGAAACTTGCTGTCCTCTTTTATTTCTGTGCCTGGGCAATAATGAAGTTCAAATTGGTTTTGTTTCCAAAACTCGAATTGTTCAACTGTGATTTGGGTGGGAACTGGCAGGACTTCAATTTTTTTACCAAAATATTTACTCACGGCTTCAGTTTCGGATTTTTGCAGTTCGAGTTTGGCTTGAGCAAATTCAGGAGTGGATGGAACGGTTTCAGCTGTCGCAATGTTTTTTATATCCTCATATAACGCCAGCACTTTCCGAAGCTCGTCAATGCTTAAATCCTCAAGACTTTTTTCGCCTTGGATATTTTTTATTTCACTATTCAATTCACTGGCTCTTTGTTTTTGTTCTTTTCTGATTTCTGCCACGTCAGCAGAGTCCGGCGTTGGTGGAATTGTCATTTCAAATTGTTCTTTTGGCATAATATTTTAATTATTTTTTAGTATACATTCTATTTTGTGTCCAAAACAGTGTTTTAATATTCCCAAATACGAATTTTTGGATTGCTCAAAATTATTTTTATTTATGTTTCCAGATATTAACTTTTTCTTAAATATTTTCATTTTCATTAAAATTCGCTTTTTGGTTTTTGTCCGTAATAATATATGGTGTGGAAAAATCTTATAACCAAGAAAATCAACACCCTGATGCCATTTTTGAATTATTACTTTTTTGGGGTGCAATGACAATTTCAACTTATCTTCTAAAAATTTTCCAATATCTTCCAATATAGCCAAAAGTTCTGATTTTCTTTTACTTACCAAAAGAAAATCATCGGCATATCGGGTATAGTGGTTAAAACCAAGTTTCCTTTTAATAAAATCATCCAATTCATTCAAATAAACATTGGAAAACAATTGACTAGTCAAATTTCCCAGGGGAATTCCTTTCTCTTCTTCTTTATTATAGCTTTTTATTATATTTTCGAGAAGATGTATTAATTTATCATCAAATATTCTTTTTTTTAACAAATTCATTAAAATTTCATGATTCACCGAGTTAAAATATTTCCGAATATCACATTTTAACACCCAAACCGTTTTTGTATTATTTTGCGACAATGCCCAAGCAAATTTTTTAAATCTTTCAATGGCCTTATGTGTTCCTTTGTTTTTTCGCGAAGAATATGAATCAAAAATAAATATTCTTTCAAAAACTGGTTCAACAATGCGAACAATCGCGTTATGCAAAAGCCGATCACGGACACAGGCTTTGTGGATATGTCGCAATTTTGGGTCACAGACAAAAAATGATGCATACTGAGAGTGTTGATAATTACCGTTTTTCAAATCATCGTGCAACGCAAAAATATTATCTTCTAAATTTACGGAAAATTCCTCGACATCTTTTTTCTGCTTTTTCCCTTTATAAAATTCACGCCAAGCTGCGAATAAATTTTCTAAACAAATAATTTCTTCAAAAATTTCATTGCATTCAATTTTGCATTTTGATTTTTGATATCTACTATTATGCCCCCCCCCCCCAGCCAAGTTTTAGCGCTCCGATTATTCATAAGACTTATGATTTTTATCTAAGTTGGCATTTGATCTCCAAAACATTGCCAAAAATCGATCGTTACTGTTTGGGTACAAAATGCGATAATTTGATTGTTGATTTTTTTATTTTGCTATTCAAGGCCAACCGAAAATATAATTACGAACGGATAAACTTGTTAAACACAGCCAGTGATCAGCTTGATTTGTTAAAAGTAATCATTCGACTTTTAAAAGATTCAAGTGCAATCGAAGAAAAAGAATATTTATTACTTCAAATTCAAATACAAGAAATCGGATGCCAACTTGGCGGTTGGATAAAAAATCCACAAAAAAAGAATTCCGCCGATTAAGCGGAATTCTTTTGAGATACGGCCGAAGGACGGAAACCCAAGTTGTCGTTCCGATTGCCGGACGAATCGTAGTCCGCGTTCGAAAGACCGCCGTTGTCCGAATCGCCGCCGTTCAAACGGTTACCGCTTTCTTTGCCTTGGTCCATCTTTGGCAAGGGTGCTTCGATCCGTTTTGTCGGATGGTCGCACTTGTATAAAATGTACACGCTCAATACCTGGACATTTTTCCCGCGTCAAACCAAAACAAGTCGTTTCTCTTTTTTGGAGCGAACCGTCATTTGCATAATACAAACCGGCTACATTAGCTCCATGTTGTGTTAAATAAAATTTCCAAAGGCCAAAAAACCAAAGATCCGATTTAAACAGAGAAACGAACCGAAGGACGGAAACCCAAGGAGTCGAACCGAAAGCCGGACGAAGCGTAGTCCGCGTACGAAAGACCGCCGTTGCCCGAATCGCCGCCGTTCAAACGGCTACCGCTCGTATATTCATCTTGAAACCATTCCCAGGTATTTGTATTGCCCCATTCTGGATGCGATTTATTGCCGATATAATTAAACAAGACGGCTTTGGGAAGTTCCAGTTGTTCGGGTTTAATTTTCAAGGCCTTAGCAAAGGTTTCTTTCACTTCCGGTTTATTAAATTCATCATTTGATACATTACGCGAGCCTTTTTCTTTATAACCCGCTATCAAGCCCTTTTTTCGCAAGTCTTCCAAAACCGGGGCCAAAATATCGTCTTCGTACATCTGGTTTCCGTTGTCATATTGCGGTTTTGGACGTTCGTCAATCAATATCCAACCTTTAGGCAAAATAGCGGAATCAATATTGATTTTACTTTTTCCCTTGTCGTCTTTTTTCATCCATTCATAAATATTATCGCTTAATCTCTCCTTCATGCCTGGAAATTCATTGTCTTTTTTTATTTCAATGCCTGGACTATAATGGAGTTTAAATTTGTTATTTTTCCAGAATTCGAATTGTTCGGCAGTGATTTCGGCAGGGATGGGCGGGACTTCGATTGCCTCGGCTGTTTTACCAAAGTATTTTTTGATTGCTTCAGTTTCGGATTTTTGTAGTTCGAGTTTGGCTTTTGCGAATTCGGGCGTGGACGGGGCGGTTTCGATTTCAGCCTTGACTGAACTATCTTCAGTATCACCCACAATCCAAGAGGGAATTTCGCCTTTTGCTTTCTTAATTCTGTCGATTAAATCTTGTTTTTCTTTTTCTTCATCCTCCTCATCATTTTCATCCAACCCTTTTCTTTTAGACTCGGTCTTGGGCGGAATATAATACGACTGCCGGATAGCCTCTCGCACTTTTTCTTTATCAATATCCGATTTGTACATATTCACCAAAAAATATTCCAAAGCATCGCTCCAGACTTGGTTTACATCACCACGATAAAATTTTGCCACATAGCGATCTATCCCCTGCTCCAAGCGCGGATTAAATGATAATTTCTGGCGCTGATCTTTGGCCATATCCTTGCCAGCGCCGCTGGATTTTTCTTCCAACATCTCGATTATTTCCACGCTCTTTTCCGCCCAATGCTCCATGCCGGGTATATCGATCAATTCCGAAGTGGGAATGTCATTCCCTAAAAAGCGAAATTCAGAATCGGTTATATTAATACCAATCTTCTTGCCCATTGTTCCTTTGCGCCGATTAAGTCGCATTTCTTTGCTCATCTTTAATGGCATTTTATGATAAGCCCAACGTCCAAATGTTTCAGAGCCAAGCACTTCCCGACCGGGAAATTCTTGTCCTTCTTCCGTACCGGGCGGATTCTGTGCCGCCACAAGGCGAAAATTCGGATGCACTGTAACTTGCTCGTGATTATTTTCTGGGATAGAAACTGTTTTGTATCCATTCAAAATTGCGTCGATAATCGGATTAACATGTCCGGCAATCTTTGACCCTTGGAAATTATATTCATCCAGAAAAGCAATGCCGCCTTCACGAATCGCTTTCAAAAGTTTGCCATCATGCCAAAGAAAAACCTCTTTGCCATCGACAATGTCCACGTCTTTGTTTCCGATCACGTCCTCCACAGTCGTATTCCGTCCAAATGCCACCTTGCAATAATTCGTATTCAAATCCGCGCACATATTTGCAACCGCCGAAGTCTTGCCAATACCGGTTCCACCTTCAAGCAGTAATGGCTTGTTCAGTACCAGTGAAGTAGCAATTTCCCGGCGTAAAATATAATCCTCTTTGGTTAAATAATAATTTTCAAAAGCGCTTTTATTCGGCACCAGATCGCCACCCTCGCCTTTTGGCACTTCAACACCAAGATAAACACAGACATCTTCGCGTTCTTCAAAATATTTCTTACTTAAACCTTCTTTCCTTTCTGGATTCTCAGTCTTTTTATTGACTTGTACATCTTCGGCTTCAACTAGCGTGGTCATGTTAAATTGTGATTCATTTTTCATATATTTCAAAAAGACTCTATCGGTCCAATAAATTCAAAAAATTGCCCGGATGCCTCGACTTGCTTCCTGCTTAAGATTAAAATAAAATAGTTATCATTTGGATTAAATTTGACCGTTCTTAAACCTGTACTATTTTTTCTATCCTGCAAACTAACAATACCGGTTTTGTATTCCGCGATTATTTCCAGCATCAAATCGTCTAACTTATCCGTCTCTTCCAAATAATAAAAAGCTTTGGATTTTTCCAAAAAGTCCATGACTTCCAAATAATTTTTGGCACTGGCAACGCCCGCTTGATTTAATTCCGCGGCAATCTGTTTTTGCATTCCAACTTTCTCTTTTTCATCCTCAATAATAATCAAGCCAATTTCGCCTAATTTACCGACAACTTCGATTAATTTTTTAATTTTTGATGCAATATCCATATTTTTTAAAATATTTGTAGTATTCGCATTATACTTTATATATTAGTATATTTTAATAATTTTCAATAATTTCGCGAATAACGCTACCTAAAATCTCTGCCAATTCCTTAGTTGAAACATTTGGGATATTATTCGGATAATATTTTTTTACGGCTGACGATAACAAGCCGATGCCTATCAATTTTTGCTCGGTATTCTCTTTTATATATTTTACTACTTCTTTTAATTCTCGGTCAAGCTGACTTGAGCTTTTTCTTCTAGAATCCATAGCCGGTTCGCCGTCGGACAAAACTATCAAAAATTTATTTTCTGCCATTTGTTTTTGCAAATGTTCCGAAGCACCCAAAAGACATTCACCGTCGTTATTGTCGCCGCAATTATTATTGCCACCTTCATTGCTGTCATCAACTTCCAAAAGCATCTGATTTATTTTTTGCCGCATCTCATTATTCAAATCTGCTTCAAATTTCTTAAATTCTATCAAACAATCTTGAAATCCGACAATCTCAAATTTAATATCAAGGTCATGCAAAACTTCAGCCAAAAGGATTGTGGATTTAAACGCTTCGTTTATTTTTCCATTCTGTCGCATCGAACCAGATAAGTCGATTAATAAAGTCAGTGCGTAATCCTTTTCTTCACTTTCACTATTTTTCTGTTCCCTGGCTTCGCTTTTAAACAAAGGAATTCCTGAAGAAATCTCCTTTATGCGCTTTTTCACATTCCATCTTTTTCCACTTCTGTATTCTGCTTCATTACTTTCTTGTTTTCTTTTGATAAATACATCCCGCAAGTCGCCTGCCAGATTGTCTATCAGCGGCGCGATTTGTTTCAAAGCCTTATTATATGGATCGTTTTTGGCTTCAATAAAAATATTTTCCAAGTTTTTTCGGAATTCTTCTTGGTCTTTTTTACTAAAATCAACCGCTACATTTTTATCGCTTGTATCATTTTCTACTTCCACCTTTTTATCACCTTCGACATCTTTGTCCTTTTTTGGCTCTGATTCGCCCGATTCATCAGAAAATTTGCCTTTCAAATCTTTATTTATCTCATCTTCAAAATCCTTAATTGCCTTGCCGGCTTTTTCTGCCAATTCTTTTTTCTTGTCATCCGACAAACCCTCAATATATTCTTTGATTTTTTGTTTTAATTCATCGGAAAGCGAATCAAGTTCAATCGGTTTGCCGTCCGGAGCCTTGGTAGAGGATGGCTTGCCAGCCATTTTATCTGCGATAGTTTTTACGTCAGAGGATGTTTCGCCAGATATAGAATCACCGTCTTTATCTTCGTCGCTTTTCTCATTCGGTTGCGATTCGTCATTTTCTGAGTCTTGGTTGTTTTTACTCTCCTTCACATCTTCAAGCGCTTTTTTAATTGCTTCCTCTAGTTCTTTTTTCTCTTGATCGGTTAATTTATCTTTTAAACTGTCTGGAGTGCCATGCTCGCCGCTTTGTTTTTCACCCAGTTCAACTTCCATATCTTTTAAAAATTCTTGCATCTTCTGGTCTTCCTGGTCTTTCTCTATTAACTTTTTGAATTCCGGCCACACTTTTTTTAAATTTATCTTATATGAAGCCTCTGCATATTTGCTTATAGTATCTTCGCTCGCATCCGCCTCTTCCTTGGAAGGATATTTCCACCATGAATCTCTGGCCGCCTCAACTGTTTTTTCAACGACCGTGCGCACTTCTTCTGGCAATTCTTGCGTCACTGCTATCCCGTCATCATGCGTATCGCGATACCACTGTTTGATATATTCAAAACCCGCCTGCATAAAACGTGGCTGATAACCCAGTTTTTGCTTGGCCTTCTCGATTGACTTACCTTCAATATCCATGTCGTCCCGATAGGCAGACTCCATCTGCTCGCGAAATTTCGGATAAGCATCGGCCACAAAATTATTATCGCGCGGATCCTCGATCGAATTCATCAAAAAAGAAAAACCAGGCTCTTGCCAAACCTCTTTTGGAATAAAATCCGTACGCGAAATTCGCCGATGTCCACCCTCATGTGATATAACGAAGCGCAGATAATCCATCGGCTTCTCAAGCAAATCTTTCGGATCAATCCGAATAATATTATTCTTGAAATTCCAATGCCAGCCTTTCCCTGGCTCGTTCAATTCCACGGGAATCTCAAAGTCCTTGCCAATAAAAAAAGCCAAAGATGATAAAATCTTTCGCTTATTCTCAATTTCTGCGCGCTCCTCCACTGTAAAACCGGACAATATCTCTTCATCACGATTGTCCGGATTTATTCTGACTGCCTCGAATTTTGGTTCTTTAAGCATTTTTCAAAACATTATTTCTATTCTAAAATAAATCATGCAATACTAAACTCCACCAAAGCTTTCTTGATTATTTTTTCATCCACTGCAAATCCTGGCAAAAATTCAACCTCTTCCGAATAATTAATATCGCCAAAATAAGCAAGCGCTTCGCGAATTATTTTTTCGTTAAATTCATTCTTAAAAATTTTTTTACCTCTTTCCATTATTTTATCAATCGAATGATATTTTTTTATAATAAAATATAAATCAACATAATCTTTCCATTTTGCACGTCGACCCAATGCGTATGCCTTCATCGCTGCAAGGGTTAAAAGATCTGGCATTTGTAAAATGTTTTCTAATTTTTCTGGAAAATCAATTTTAAAAGGATAATGAAAAAAAGTAAATTGAACATTATCAATAAAAAAAGTAAACTGCCCCTCTTCATCTTTGTATACTTTTCCAATCTTATAACCGTTTTTAATAATCGTTTTTCTGATTTTTAAATTGTTAAATTCCTGAAATGAAAACATATCAAAATCAATCGACCGTCGATGACCTATCTGCAAAGCGATTGCTGTTCCACCCACCAAAATAAAATTTTCCCTAAATTTTTTTACCAATGGCAGAAGCTCGATCTGTTTTTCTGTTAAAATAACTTTATGCATGCTTTTTAAAATAAAGAGTAAAATAATTTTTTGTAATCGGAAAATAATTCTGCCTACCCATTTTTGATGGCCTAGACTTTTTTCGGAATATCTTTGCCACTTCCTTGATACCCATAATCGCAAAAAGCTCCTGCACATCTTCCCAGTCGCCATAATTCAAAGTCGCCTCAACAATCGCCTCGGCATTCAGCTTGTCATAATCAGCCACCCACCAAATCAAATACTTCCGCTTCTTGATAAAATCATGGATTGTGGGTTTTTTATTTATTTTTTTTATTACTTTTTCCTTAACCATATTACAATATTAGCACAAATATGACCGATAGTCAAAAAAATACTTCACAAAAAAAACAACCCTTTCAAGGCTGTTTTATAAATCTAAAATCCTAAATCGGCAATCGTAAATCGGCAATCGTAAATCCCCAAATTCCTACATCCCCTCGTACTCCCGCATAGTCAATTGCGATTCAATCTGTTTAACGGTTTCAATAACAACTGCTACCACGATCAGGAGGCTGGTGCCGCCGATAGCAAGCGATTGAACGCCGGTGAATGCTTTCATTACCAATGGCAGTATGGCAATAATGCCGAGAAAAAGCGCGCCGACAAAAATTATCTTATAAGTGGTATTGGCCAAGTACTCGCTTGTGTGCCGTCCGGGACGAATGCCGGGAATAAATCCACCTTGTTTCTGTAAATTTTCTGCGATCTGATCCGGGTGAAAAATAACTTCAGTATAAAAAAATGTAAAAAGAAAAACCAGTAAAAAATAGGCAATTCCGTAAAAAAGCTGGTTATTAAAAAGCGTAATAACTTTTTCCGCGCCGGCTGCCAGCCAAGCGGTTCGCGCCTTGATAAAGAATTGCGCGATCATCGGCGGAAACAAGACTACGGAAATAGCAAAAATTATCGGGATAACTCCAGCCATGTTTACGCGCAAAGGCAGATGCGTAGTTGTGCCGCCGAACATACGGTTGCCGCGAATCTGTTTTGCATATTGCACGGGTATATTCCTCTGCCCTTCGGTTATGATAACTACACCGACAACGGTTACGACCGCAATCGCGACAAAGCCGATCAAAAGGAAAAGCTGGGAAGGGTCATACTGCGCCGCCATCTGCTGGACAGCTTGGGGCAAGCCGGATACGATGCCGGCAAAAATCAAAAGCGATATGCCGTTGCCGATTTTCTTCTCGGATATGAGTTCGCCAATCCACATCAAAAAAATCGTACCGGCTGTTATTATCGTCAACATCATAAGAAAATCTATCCTGCTGACATCGCTTAGGATTTCCGCGGATGAATTACGCAAAATCGTAATCATGCCGAAAGCCTGTAAAAAAGCCAAAGGCACGGTCAACCAGCGCGTCCACATATTTATTTTCTGGCGTCCGGATTCTTCTTTTTGCATCTCTTCCAAAGCTGGAATAATCATTCCGAGCAATTGGAAAATAATCGAGGAGGTAATATAGGGAGCAATACCCATCATAACGATAGAAAAATTCTGCATACTACCGCCGGAAAAAATATTCAGAAGTCCCATAATCTGATTGGATGCGAAATATTTCTGCAAAGCCTCCACATTAACGCCCGGTACGGGAATATGCGCGGCAAAACGAAAAATAACAAGCATTCCGAGTACAAAAAGAATCTTGTTTCTTAAATCGCGGACTTTCCAAATTTGAAGAATTTTTTCTAGCATAGGAATCAATTTTTAATTTTCAATTTTTAATTTTCAATGAATTTTTAATTTTTTAATTTTCAAACTATTGTCATTCAAAGAAAATCGATTATTGAAAATTGATTATTTCTCGCTTTTTTTTGATTTTTTTACGGCTTTATTTACCTTCTTTTTCATGATTATCTTTCCTTTTGTCTTGTCAATCTGTTCTTTCGCGCTCTTGCTGACTTTTGTGCCTTCAAAAGTTAGGTTTGAAACAGTCAGTTGGCCATTGCCAAGAATTTTCGCGCCCAATTTCGGAGTCGCAATCAAACCTTTTTCAAACAAATCTTTTACGGTTACTGTTTCGCCGTCTTTGTAGGCTAGATTGATATTATCCAAACCGACAATCGGAGATTTTTCCTGCAGAGAAGTGAAACCGCGTTTTTTCGGAGTCTTTAAAAGCAATTGGCGCATACCCAATCTTTTTAGGTTGCTGACGCCGGAACGGGATTTCTGGCCTTTCAAACCTCTGGTACTATACGTACCGTGTCCGGACGCATTGCCACGGCCGACTCTTTTTTTGCTTTTCTGCGAACCGCTCTCTGCTTTTATTTTATGTTGTGATAATGACATATTGTTATTTTCAAAATTCTTTATTTAACTGTTTACGCGCTTTTTTCCTTTTTCTCAGTATCTAATACCACCTTTACTTCTTCCGCCTTCTTTTCGCTTTTTGGCTTATCGCTCTTTTTCAGATTTTCCAAAGCTTCAATCGTGCATTTGGCAACGTTTACCTTATTACTGGTTCCCAAATTCTTGCTTGTAACGTTTTGAATTCCTGCCAATCGAAGCAGAATGCGGATTGCTCCGCCCGCGATTACACCGCGTCCGCGTCGTGCCGGTTTAAGCATGATGCGAGCGGCTCCGGTTTTCCAAAATATTTCATGCGGAATTGTGCCATTGACAATCGGAACGATGGTTATTTTTTTCTTTGCATTAGTTACAGCCTTGGTTACGGCGATTGTCACGTCAGCGCCCTTGGCAATGCCAAGACTAACGCGTCCTTTCTTGTCGCCTATTGCGACACAAGCTCGAAAACGCATGCGTTTTCCGCCTGCCATAACGCGGGTAACTCTGGCCAAATCAACAATTTGCTGCTCAAACTCTTCCGGAACTTTCTCGGTTTTTCTGCCAAAATTCTTTCGAGCACCGCCACCTTTCTCAGCCCTTTTTTTAGCATAAACGGATTGATTTGTATCGCCCTTTGTTTCCGCAGTACCAGCCTTAACATCAGATTTAGTTTCAACCTTTGTTTCTACTTTCTCGGTTTTTAATTGTTTTTTTTCCTCTGTCATATGTAACAATAATATATTAACAATTTCTAATTTCTAAATTATAATGCCTAAATTGAATCTTATTTTTAGAAATTATAATTTTGAAATTAGAAATTAAAAAGACAAACCACCCTCACGCAAGCCATCGGCCACAGCCTTGACCCGTCCATGATATCTGTTTCCGCCGCGATCAAATACGATTCTTTCGATTTTTAATGCTTTTATCTTTTCAGCAAATTCTTTTCCCAAAAGCATTGATAGCTCGGTTTTTTTCATGCCTTTCGCTTTTTCCTTTACTTCCTTGCTGCTGGCGCTTGCCAAAGTAACGCCTTTTGCATCGTCAATCAATTGCAAAAATAAGCCGGTATTGGATTTAAACACATTCAAACGTGGGCATTCATTCGTGCCGGAAATTTTTGCTCTAATTCTTCGCTTTCTAACAGCTTGTTTTATTCTTTTTGTTTTCTCTTTGTTCATATATAAAACTTTAAAAATTATTTAGCGGCAGTCTTGCCTTCTTTTCTTCTGATCACTTCATCAATATATTTAATACCCTTGCCTTTATACGGTTCCGGTTTTTTGATTTTTCTGATATTGGCCGCGACCTCACCTACAAGCTGTTTGTCTATTCCCTTGATAGTGATAACATTGGCCTCGACTAATCCACTGATGCCTTCTGGCAAAACATATTCTACCGGATGGGAAAAACCCAAAGTCAGATTAAGCTTGTTTCCAGCCAAGGCCACCCTGTAACCGACGCCGTTAACTTCCAGCTTTTTCTCAAAACCGGTATTAACGCCCGCGACCATATTGAACACCAAACTGCGATACAATCCCCACAAGGCGCGCTCGTCTTTGCTTTTCTTGTTCTTAACATCAACTAAAATTTCTTTTTCACTAATCTGGATATCAACCAATTCATGCATTTTCTGCTTCAACTCGCCCTTTGGCCCTTTTACTATAATAAAACCCTTCTCAATTTTCGCTTGAGTACCGGCATTTAATTCGACTGGTAATTTTCCTAATCTTGACATATTTTTTGTATTTGAAACTGTTAATTTATATCTAGTTTATTTTTTAATTTATGCTTAATTATCTGTTGTCAGTTAATTAGTTGATTAGTTAATTAGAGGGTTAAAATAATCCTAATTCACTAATTACTAATCACTAATAAATTTCACACAAAACCTCTCCACCCATTCCTTTCTTTCTCGCTTCCTTATTGGTCATTAATCCTTGCGGTGTTGACAGAATCGCAATTCCCGCATTATTCAAAACTCTTGGCAAATTTTCCTTGTTCGCGTATATTTTCAAGCCGGGTTTGCTGATGCGTTTGATATTCGTTATTACGGAAATGCTATTCTTTTTATATTTCAAAACAATCCGCAATTCGTCAAAAACAGTAGTCGCTCTTTTTCCCTTGCCGGTTTTCAAAACTTCAACATCATTAATCCAGCCTTCGCTTTTAAGAATTTTTGCTATTTCAAATTTTATTTTACTCATTGGCAAGACAACATCCTGCTTGGCAACTGCGGAAGCATTTCTAATTCTTGTTAACATGTCTGCGATTGGATCAATCATATTTTTAAATACTTAGTTATTTTTTTGTGTTAATCTGTTTAAAATTTGTGAAATCTGTGTTCATTACCAAGACGACTTTGTTACACCGGGCAAATCGTTATTTTCAGCCAATTCTCGAAAGCAAATGCGACAAAGGTTAAAATCGCGCATGTAGCCGTGATTGCGGCCGCAACGCCAACATCTGCGAACAATTCTTGTAGAGAATTTCGGTTTTCTTTTTGCTTTTGCAATTAATGCTGTTCTCGCCATATGATAATAAATTAATAATTTTTAATTCGTTAGTTTTATTTAGTCTTTTCTTCTTTTTTAAAAGGAAAGCCCATCAATCTGAATAATGCCAAACCTTCATCGCGCGTATTAACGCTGGTCGCGAAAGAGATTTCCATCCCAAAAATATTTTCAAAATCGTCAGGATTGATTTCTGGAAAAGCCATATTTTCCTTGATACCGATTGTCATATTTCCATTCCGATCAATGCCTTTTTCGCTTATGCCGCGAAAATCCCTAACTCTTGGAAAAGTAACATTAATCAATTTTTCAACAAAATCATACATCCGTTTTCCGCGCAAGGTTACACAAGCGCCGATTACCATGCCTTCTCTAATCTTGAAAGATGAAATCGATTTTTTTGCTTTGGTCGGAACCGCTTTTTGTCCGGAAATTTTTGTTAGACCCTTGAGGACATTATCAATAAAAGCTTTTTCCTTGTTATGTCTGCCAAATCCGACGTTTATCACAACCTTAAGCAAGCGCGCGGCTTCAAAATCATTCTTGTAGCCAAACTGCTCTTTTAATTTCGGTAAAATATTCTTTTTGTAATCTTCTTGTAGTTTCATATATAATTAGCTAGTAGCGGGTAGCGGGTAGCTTTTAAGCGAAAATTGTAATTCGCTAAATACTACTGGCTAAATGCTAGTCTATAATCTGTTTACATTTTTTGCATTCGCGGAATTTTTTGTCTTTCTTGCCTTCTGCCTTTACTATCTGCGCGCCGATTCGGGATGGCTTGCCGCATTTCGGACATTCTATCATTAAATTGGATGCTTCAAGTGGTGCGGGAAATTCAATTCTTTGACCTTTTTCACCTTGTCTGCGCGGACGCATATGTTTTACAAGCAAATTCAAACCCTCAACGCTTACGCGATTTTTTTCCGGGAAAACTTGCAAAACTTTTCCGCTCTTTCCTTTATCTTTTCCGGCAATTATTTTAACTTTGTCGCCTTTTTTTATATTCATAATATTACAAATTACAAATTGCTACAAATAGCACAAATATTTTATATATATTCAATAATCGAAAATCGTCAATCGTCAATCGAAAATTACAATACTTCCGGTGCCAGACTGGCTATTTTGAAATATCCTGCTTTTCTCACTTCGCGCGCTACCGGTCCAAAAATACGGGTTCCTTTCGGTTCTTTCTTTTCTTTATCAACGATTACGCAGGCATTCTCATTAAAACGCAAATATGTTCCATCTTTTCTTCTGATCTCTTTTTTGGATCGCACCAAAACCGCTTTTACAACATCGCCTTTCTTGATTGGCATATGCGGAGCCGCTTCTTTCACGGCCGCGACAAAAACCTCGCCGACATGAATATAGCGCTTTTTATAACCGCCCAATACTCTGATGCATAAAACCATTTTTGCACCGGAATTATCTGCTACTTTAATTTTTGATTCATTTTGGATCATCTTTCGGATTTTCGATTTCAGATTTCCGATTTTCGATTTTTATAAATCGTAAATCAAAAATCATAAATCATAAATTAATAAATTACTCTCCATCTTTTATCTTTGGATATTGGACGGCATTCTTCGAAAACTACCTTATCACCTATCTTAAATTGGTTTTTTTCATCATGAACTTTATACTTCTTGCTTCTGGTAAAGCGTTTTTTGTATTTCGGATGAATCTTTACGCTATCAACATTTACCACAATTGTTTTATCATTCTTATCGCTCGCTACCACGCCTTGAAACTTTTTTCTAATCAAAACCGCCTTGACTGTTTCAGTCTTTTTTTCAATTATTTTTTTGTCGTTTGCTTTTTTTACCATATAATATGTTAATTATTTTAACATCAAATTATTATTTTACTTCGCTTTCTTTTTCAATCTTCTCTTCCGGCTGTACTTCTGTTTTCTTTTGATTTAATATTGTCAAAACCCTGGAAATAGTTGTGCGGACAATTCTAATCTCTCTGACATTCTTCAGCTGTTTATTCGCATCCTTAAAACGGAGCTCGCGCAATTTATCGCGAAATTCCATCAAAAGCTGGTGTAATTCTTTTTCAGTTTTTTTCTTTATTTCTTTAATTTCCATATAATTAATATTTGTGTAAATTTGTTTTAAATCTGTGCAAATCAGCTTTACTTAGCAACAAACTTGCATTTCAATGGCAATTTATAGGCCGCAAGATTCATCGCTTCTTTTGCAACCTCCGGAGTAACACCGTCCATTTCAAACATTATCATTCCCGGCTTTACGTTCGCAATATAGTGATCAACTCCGCCCTTGCCTTTACCCATCGGCATCTCTCCGCCTTTTTTCGTTATCGGCACATCCGGGAAAATTCTGATCCAGATTTTTCCACCTCTTTTCGTAAAGCGGGACATGACTCTTCTGGCTGCCTCTATCTGGCGACTAGAAACCCAGTGTGCTCCTATACTTTTCAAAGCGAAATTTCCAAAACTAATCTTTACCAATCGTGTGGCTTTTCCGCCTCGTGATGGTTTATGTGATTTTCTGAATTTGGTTTTTTTTGGCATCAACATATTTTGTTTCTTCTTACTTCTTTATCATATAAAGCCCTAATAATGGCCTGTCATCCGGAGCCTTGGCGTAGGATGATTACTTCTTAAACTTCTTGCTGTTTTGTGGATTATTTCCAACAACTTCGCCTTTTTTTTCTTCTTCTCTTTCAAATTTATCTCCTTTGTATATCCAAACTTTCAAACCGATTGCTCCATATGTCGTACTGGCTACGCCACGGGCATAATCGATATCGGCGCGAAGCGTGTGCAAAGGCACTTTTCCGGATGTCAACATTTCGCTTCTCGCGATTTCTGCTCCATTCAATCGTCCGCTGATAATAATCTTTACACCCAAGGCGCCAGCGCGCTCAACTTTGTTCATGGTCTGCTTCATTACTCTGCGAAACGGCATTCTCTTTTCAATATCAATCGCCATCGACTGTACCAATATCATCGCGCTTAAGTTAGGGCGGTCAACTTCAAATATGTTCAAATTGATATTTCCCGGTTTGTAGCTGAACAAAAATTTACCATGAATCAATTTCTTCAAATCCTCAACCCCGTTACCGCCGCGTCCGATAATAACACCCGGTTTTGCGGTGTATACGCCGATCGTAACTTTTTCAGCACTGCGTTCCATCTCAACGCGATCTACTCCGGCTTCTCGCAATTTTTTCAATAAAAACCGTTTGACTCTTACGTCTTGTTCAAGATTTTTTATATATTGTTTTCCATCGGCAAACCATTTAGACGTCCACGTTTTTGTGGTTGTTAAACGGAATACTTTTGGATTTATTTTTTTTCCCATGTTGTTGGTTTTGTGTTATTATTCTTAAATTTTCGCTCTATTATTTATAGATAGTTTACTAAAACATTATGTTAATTAGTAATTAGTTAATCAGGCAGAAATTTTTATACAATCACACGCCTTCCTAATCAACTAATCACTAACTAACTAATAACTTTAACCTGACTTTCTTCTAAATATCCGACTAGCAAAACCTTTGCCCTCAATCTTCGTATTCTTGCCTCTGCCTTCTCCGCGCGGATCGATTATTTTCTTTGTTTCGCCTTCTTTTTTTATCGTCTCTTTGGCAGTGTCTTTTTTCGGGGTGATCTTTACGCCTTCCGCTTCTTTCACTCTGGCATCCAGCTTGATCGGAGCCTCGATTTTCCCTTTTTTGCCGGCAACTTTTCCGCTATCTACCAGTTCTCCCAAAGTGATATGGATGTGGCTGGTTCTTTTTCGGAGTGGAGTCGCTCTTCCTCTGGCTTTCGGCGCCCATCGTTTCATAGTTACACCCTCATCAACTCTTATTTCTCTTACAAACAAGTTATCTTTTTTCAATTCAAAATTATTTTCCGCGTTCGCCACCGCCGAATTAAGCAACTTGATCATCGGTGATGCGGCCTTCTTTCCGGAAAAACGCAATTGATCTCCGGCTTTTTCCGCTGTTAAGCCGCGAATAAGACCGGCAAGCAGTCTAGTCTTGCGCGGAGCTATTTTTATAGTTTTTGCTGATGCTTTAACTTCCATTTTTCTAATGTCGAATGCCGATTGTCGATTTTCGAATTATTATTTATTCGGAAATCGGAAATCGGAAATCGTAAATATATTTATCCTTTTTTCTGTTCTTTGGCTTTTTTACCGCCGTGACCGACAAATTTTCTGGTCGCCGCGAATTCTCCCAATTTATGTCCAACCATATTTTCAACAATATGCACTGGTTCATGCTTTCTGCCATTATGCACGCCCATAGTAAAACCAACCATCTCCGGAGTTACCGTACAAGCCCGATCCCAAACCTTGATAATCGATTTGTCGTCTGCTTTCAGATTTTTTATTTTATTAATAATCCGCTCATTTACATACGGACCTTTTTTCAGTGATCTTGGCATATGTTAGTGATTAGTTAATTAGTGATTAGTGTTTAAAATGCTTTTCTTTTTCACTATCTTCAAACTAATTAACTAATTAACTAATTAACTAATTAATTACTTTCTTTTCTTTCCTCTTCTAGCGATAATAAACTTTCCTGATGCTTTTTTCTTTCTTCTGGTCTTGACTCCCAATGCCGGCTTGCCCCATGGTGTTTTCGGATGTTTTAAGCCGATTGATTGGTTGCCTTCACCGCCGCCGTGCGGATGATCTACCGGATTCATTACTGTTCCACGGACAGTCGGACGAATGCCCAAATGTCTTTTTCTGCCGGCACTGCCTAATTTGATATGTCTTTTATCCGGGTTGCTTGCCTGTCCGACCGTGCATAAACAATTCTTGTTGATCAAACGGATTTCTCCAGATGGCAACTTCACCTGCGCGAATTCTTTTTCTACACCCATGACCGAAACGGAATTTCCTGCTCCGCGCGCGATGCGTCCGCCACGTCCGGGTATCATTTCTAGATTATAGATCGGTACACCTGCCGGGATATATTCCACTGGCATAGCGTTGCCTTTCTTGATTTCTATCTTCTTGTTGGAACTTAGGATTTCATCGCCGACTTTCAAATCAATCGGTGAAACGATATAGCGCTTTTCTCCATCCTTATAATTCAATAAAGCAAGCCGCGCGCCACGATTTGGATCGTACTCAATAGCCGCAACACGAGCCGGTATGTCAAATTTATCACGGATATAGTCAACAACTCTGATGCCGCGTTTTGCGCCGCCGCCTCTGTGTCTTACGGTTATTTTTCCTTGCGCGTTTCGTCCGCCACTTCTTTTTTTGGCGATTACCAATCTTTTTTCCGGAATCGTTTTTGTAATATCTGAAAAATCATCAAATTTTGCTTGACGCCGTCCTGCTGTTGTCGGTTTTACATGCTTGATACCCATTTTTTAAATGTCGATTGCCGAATGTCGAATGCCGATTTTTAAAAAAATCGGAAATCCTGCCTGCCGGCAGGCATGCGAAAATCGGAAATCGAAAATTATTAAACTCCTTCGTATAAATTTATAGTTTGTCCTTTTGGTAAAGTGACTATCGCTTTTTTCCAATCCTTTCTTTTTCCACTGATTCTGCCACTACGCTTCTGTTTGCCAAGCAAATTAATGATATTCACGGCAGTCGGTTTGATGCCGTATGTCTCAAATACTGCTTCTGTTATTTCAATCTTATTTGCTTTATTGGAAACCGCGAAAAAATATTTATTTATCGCGCCCATATGCGATGCCTTCTCGGTAATCAGTGGTTTGACCAAGATACGATAAGCATTGCCCCGTTTTACGGTTTTGCCTTTCGCGTCTTTCTTAGCGCCGCCAACAACCAACTTTGGCACATCACCAGCATACAAATCTTTCATGCTGGTTTTTGCGGTATCCAAAGGTTTGGCAGTCTTTTTAACGCTTGGTTTCTTTTCTTTATTTTCAGTTTTTTCCTTATTGAATATCTTCATCGTATTTGGTTTAATTTTTTTAAAAAATTGCTGTTTATTTATAGCGCTCTTCGATCTTCTTTAATCCTTCTTGGGTAATTATCAATTCCTTATATTTTAATAAATCGACAATATTGATATTTTCCAAGTTTATCATCTTTACTCCGCTTAAATTTCTGAATGAATACTTCACTTCGCTTGTTTTTTCATCATTAATCACTAGTATACTGCGTTTTAATTTTTTTACAGCGGGTTTTTCAGATTTTTTTTCAGATTTTTTCTCTTTTGCTGGACTTGTTTCTACCGGTTTTCTGGTTTTTTCCAATGCTTTCAAAATTTCATTAACCTGCTTGGTTTTGTATTCTTTTATTTCAAATTTATCTAAAACGATAAAATTATCTTCTTTTACTTTGTCAGTCATAACCATGCATAGCGCTTTCTGTTTCATTTTTCGATTAAGGTCTTTTTTGAAATTCCGATCACTGCGTGGTCCAAATGTGATTCCGCCGCCAATCCAAATCGGTGAACGGCTAGACCCTGAGCGTGCGCGGCCTGTACCTTTTTGGCGCCACGGTTTTTTGCCTCCCCCGGAAACCTCGGAACGATCTTTGGTGTGCGCCAAAACTTGGCGTTCATTCGCCATCTGCGCTACCATAGCCTGATGAACCAAACCTTCGTTTATCTCGACATTAAGAACTTTATTTGAAATTTCCATCTGTCCGACATTTTCCGCCTTTTGATTGTATATATTTATTTTAATTGCCATACTATTTTTTTAATCGCGGATTCACGCGGATCTATACGCGGATTCACGCTGAAATGTTTACACAGTTTCGCTTTTTTTCTCGTCTACTTTTTCTTTTGCTTCAATCACTTCCTTCTCGACTTGTTCCGGAGTTTCAAGCTCTTCTTTCTTCTCACTTTTATCTTCTGCCTTCTCGCTTTTATCTTCTACCTTCTCACTTCTAACTTCTAACTTTTCATCTACCACTTCTGCTACGCTTGTTACTTTTAATTCCCCTGCTCCGGAAATCATGACTAGTCCGTTTCTGGCTCCCGGTACCGCTCCTTTTACGTATATGATATTATTTTCAAAATCAATTTCAATTACTTCTAAATTTTTTACCGTAACTTGGTCGTTGCCCATTCTGCCTCCGCCCTTGGTGCCCTTGAAAACGTGCGCAGGACCGGTTGCTCCGGCTGCGCCAGGCATTCTTTCCTGGTCTTTATTACCATGGGTTTTTTTTGAGCCATGGAAACCGTGTCGTTTTACAACGCCTTGAAAGCCTTTACCTTTGCTGGTTGCGGTTATCTGAATGTTATCACCAATCGCGAAACTTTCCAGGCTAATGGTATCGCCGCGTTTTAGACCATCAATAGAATCTGTCTCAATACGGAATTCTTTCACTTTTGCGAAATTTCCCAAACCTTTATTATGTCCGATCTGCGGTTTTTTGATATTTTTTGCTTTTCGTTCGCCAAAACCGACTTGCACTGCCTTGTAGCCGTCTGTTGTTTCAGATTTGACCTGAGTAATTACGCATGCGCCGGTCTGAACCTTGGTAACCGCAACAACCTTTTCTCCTTGCCAAACTTGGGTCATTTCTAATTTTTTTCCTAATATATATTTCATATTGAACTTATATCAAAATATTTTTTAATTCCATTTCCTCTCTCTCCTGACTAGGAGAGGGGTCGGGGTGAAGGTTATCTTTCTAAAACAAAAGCCGGACTTCAAGAAAGATCCAGCGAACACAAAATAAAACTTTAAAGTTTTGTTTATATTTTTTCAGTTCGTTTTTGTCGGATTATTTCCTTTCAAAAAAAAATCAATTTATCTTACACTATCCCTTTGAAATATGGAGTTATAAGAATAATCAACTTTTTTCTCTACTTTTTTACTAATAACTTTTATAGTATATATTCTTTTTTAAAAAAATGCAAGCCCTATTTATTAAAATAAAAATTTACATCTTTATTTCAACATCTACTCCAGCTGGAAGGCTAAGATTAGTCAAATCTTCGATTGTCTTGGCCGAAGGTTCAACAATGTCAATCAAACGTTTGTGCGTACGCATTTCATATTGATCGCGCGCATCTTTGTGTACAAACGTAGAACGGTTGACTGTGTATTTCTTAATCTCGGTCGGCAACGGAATCGGACCAAAAATTTGCGCGCCACTTCTTTCAGCCGTATCAATAATGGTTTTTGTGGACTGATCGATAATCTTGTGATCAAACGCCTTGATTTTGATGCGAATTTTTTGCTTAAATTCTGTGCTTTCCGCGGAATTCTTGCTTTTAGCTTTTACGCTGTCTTTTTCTTCTGACATGATTTAAATTTAGTTTTATAATTTAATATTCAGTATAAATATTTTTGTAGTATTTGAATTTTATTTGTAGTATTCGAATTATAATTCGAATACTACAAATAAAATTCAAATACTACAAAATATGTAAAAAATACTCACTACAAAGCTCCCTAAAAATTAGGGAGCTTAAAGTGCTTATTTTATAATCTTGACAACAGCTCCGGCACCAACGGTTCTTCCGCCTTCGCGGATAGCAAAACGTTGTTTTTCTTCAAGAGCAATCGGATTGATCAATTTAACCTTAAAAGTGATTGTATCGCCAGGCATAACCATCTCAGTTCCTTCTGGTAACTCAACTTCTCCAGTAACATCGGTTGTACGGATATAGAATTGTGGCTTGTAGCCTTTGAAAAAAGGTTTGTGGCGTCCGCCTTCTTCTTTCGACAAAACATATACCTGTCCTTCAAATTCGGTGTGAGGAGTAACTGATCCCGGTTTGGAAAGAATCTGACCTCTTTCAACTTCGTCTTTTTTGGTACCGCGCAATAAAATGCCGGCATTGTCTCCGCAACGACCTTCGTCTAACTGCTTGTTAAACATTTCGATTCCGGTAACAACGGTTTTTTTAGTATCTTTCAAACCGACGATTTCAACTTCTTCGCCGACTTTAATAACTCCTCTTTCGATTCTGCCGGTTACGACAGTACCACGACCTTCGATTGAAAATACATCTTCAATCGGAAGTAAGAATGGTTTTTCTAAATCACGAACCGGTTCTGGGATGGATTCATCAACAGCGCTGATAAGATCCATAATCGCTTTTGCTTCTTCTCCGGTTGGATTTTCCAAAGCCTTCAAAGCTGAACCGCGGATAATTTTGATATTATCGCCGTCAAATTCGTATTTCTTAAGCAAATCGCGGATTTCTTCTTCAACCAAATCGATTAATTCAGCGTCTTCAACCATGTCGCATTTATTCAAAAACACTACGATATTCGGCACACCAACCTGGCGAGCTAACAATATGTGTTCTCTGGTTTGAGGCATAGGTCCGTCAGTAGCGGCCACTACCAAAATCGCGCCATCCATCTGAGCGGCACCGGTAATCATATTTTTTACGTAATCGGCATGTCCGGGACAATCAACGTGCGCGTAGTGGCGCTTTGTTGATTCGTATTCAACGTGCGCGGTCGCGATGGTGATGCCTCTAGCTTTTTCTTCCGGAGCTGCGTCAATTTGATCAACGTCTTTCTTGGAAGCGTTTAAGCCGTTAGCGGCTAACACTTTTAAAATCGCCGCTGTCAAGGTAGTTTTGCCATGATCAACGTGGCCGATTGTGCCAACGTTGACATGGGGTTTTGTGCGTTCAAATTTCTCTGCCATGTTTTATGATTTTACGACCCCCGAGAAATTTCAGATTTTCGATTGCCGATTTTTGCAATCGCCAATCGTAAATCGAAAATTCCCAGAGTTATTATCCTGTTTAACAGGAAACCAGCCGTTAGCTTATTTAATTAATTTATAATTTATGATATTTGATTTATGATATATTTTTTATCTGATTTCTTCTAGGTACTGGCGGTCTTCTTCGATAATTTCTTCAGCCGCTTCTTTGCGATCGGATGGAATTGCCCAAGGATTTTTTCGGTTTGCTTGCGATGGATTTTCCGTATATTTCTCAGAAAAATCCGGCAAATCCGCAAAATCGTCTTCATCATCTATATCATCAAAATCAAAATTGTCTATATAGTCTTTTTTTTCTCTGATATCCGCTAAATATTTTCGCGCTTGCCAAGCCCGATACGGCTCATTTTCATTGTATTCTTTTTCGCTTTTCCAGATAGCGATATCGCGATTTATCTTATCAACTAATTCATTTTCTGTCAAGCCCCGCACTTCGCTCTTGCCAATCATTAATTTTTCATATTCGTCGATTGACATGACCGCAAATGCGTTTTCCGGCCTTGCCATGTCCAGCACCAATAAGCGGTCGCCGGTCTTTCTAACCAAATCAATGGCTTTTTGTAATTGGCTTTGCATAAAAATTTATAATTATTTTTATATTTTTTATTTTAACCGATTACCGTCGAATCGTCAAATACTCAAAAAAGTTTCTCACCAACCCGTTCCGTAAAGACTTGAATTAGTTATTCTCTCGCTGTGGAACTCGTCTTTTTTCTTTATTATTTATTTTGGAAGCGACTCAAACAGTCCTCGCTTCGATAATAACTAATTCAAGCCTTTACTCCACTATCATTTATCTAAATAAATAACTATTTTTAATCACCTTAACTAAAACTATTTCCCAGATTTTTTAACAATATTTTCCGCAACAAATTTCGGCGCTTCCGCGTAGTAGGCAAATTCCATGGTATAGCTGGCACGACCCTGTGTCATCGAACGCAACTGAGTGGCATAACCGAACATTTCCGCCAACGGCACCTTTGCGTCGATTACTTTGTTGTTCGCGCGATCGCTCATCTGCCCGATCTGTCCCCGTTTGGCGTTAAGATCGCCGACAACGTTGCCCATATATTCTTCCGGAGTAACCGCCTCGACTTTCATGATAGGCTCAAGGATGATAGGCTCGGCTTTGCGGCAAGCATCTTTGAATCCGAAAATCGCCGCCATCTTGAAAGACGCTTCCGATGAATCGACTTCGTGATAAGAGCCGTCAAAAACAGTCGCCTTGATATCCACCATCGGATAGCCGGCCAATACGCCTTGGTCGGTCGCTTCCTTAATACCCTTTTCAATCGCCGGTACAAAATCGCGCGGGATAACTCCGCCTTTGATCGCGTCAACGAATTGGTTGCCGACTCCCGGCTCCTGCGCTTCCACGCGAATCCAGCAATGTCCGTATTGTCCGCGTCCTCCCGACTGCTTGATATATTTTCCTTCAGCCTCGGCCGTATTTTTTATTGTCTCACGGTATGATACCTGCGGTTTGCCAATATTTGCTTCTACTTTAAATTCTCTTTTCATGCGGTCAACGATAATATCCAAATGTAATTCGCCCATACCGGAAATCAAAGTCTGATTGGTTTCCTCGTCGGTTTCGATTCTAAAGGTCGGATCTTCTTCCGCCAATTTTGACAAAGCAATACCCATTTTTTCCTGATCAGCTTTTGTTTTCGGTTCAACCGCGATTTTGATAACCGGTTCCGGAAAGATAATCGATTCTAAAAGCAAAGGTCTTTTTTCATCACAAAGAGTGTTTCCGGTAATCGTTGACTTAAGCCCGATAATCGCAGCAATATCGCCGGCAAAAACTTCCTTGATTTCTTCCCTGTGATTCGCGTGCATGCGGACAAGCCGCCCGATGCGCTCTTTTTTGCCGGTTGATGAATTGTAAACATAAGACCCTGATTCCAACACACCGCTGTAAACGCGGACAAAGCAAAGCTTGCCAACGAATGGATCAGTCGCGATCTTGAATGCCAAGCCGGCAAAGGGTTCGGAATCGCTGGCATGAACTTCGATTTTCTTTTCAATATCGTCAACCTCGGTCGCTTCAATCGCTTTTACGTCAAGCGGTGATGGCAAGTAATCGATTACCGCGTCCAAAACCAATTGCACCGCGATATTTCGCAAGGCCGTTCCGGCTAAAACCGGAAATATCTGATTGGCAATTACGCCTTTGCGGATTGTCTTTTTTATTTCTTCAATGCTTAATTCTTCACCGTTCAAATATTTTTCCATAGCGGCATCATCGCACTCGGAAACTCTTTCGATCATTTCATTGCGCATTTCTTTGACCTTGCCCAGCATATCTTCCGGGATATCAACCTCGGTTATTTTTTCTCCGTTTTCACCCTTAAACTCATAAGCTTTCTGATGGATTAAATCGATTACGCCACGCATGGTTTCTTCCGCTCCGATCGGGATTTGGATTGCAACCGCCTTTGAATTAAGACGTTCACGCACCGATTTCAAACTCATGTAATAATCCGCACCCATCTTATCCATTTTGTTGATAAAACATAAGCGAGGAACCTGGTATTTATCGGCTTGACGCCATACTGTTTCGGATTGCGGCTCTACGCCGGCGGCACCGTCAAAAACAGCGACCGCTCCGTCTAAAACACGCAAAGAACGCTCAACCTCAACCGTAAAATCAACGTGTCCCGGAGTATCGATAATGTTGATACGGTGATCTTTCCAAAAACAGGTAGTCGCGGCTGATGTAATCGTAATACCTCGTTCTTTTTCCTGTTCCATCCAATCCATATCCGCGGCGCCGTCATGTGTTTCACCAATCTTGTGTTTTTTTCCAGTATAAAAAAGCACACGCTCTGTAAATGTGGTTTTACCGGCATCAATGTGCGCCATAATTCCGATATTTCTAGTTTTGTCTAAAGAATATTCACGAGGCATATAGTTATGATAAATTTTATTAATTATTATAAAATAATAAATTTCTAAATTATAATTACTAATTTCTAAAAAAATTAGAAATTAGAAATTAGACATTAGAAATTTTTTATTTACTATCTTCACAATATTCAGTTACTCGATTTATCTGGCAAAATGCGCAAAAGCCCTATTCGATTCCGCCATCTTGTGCACGGTTTCTTTCTTTCTCATCGCGGCGCCTTCACCTGCTGATGCGGCAATAATTTCGTCAGCTAATTTTTTTCTCATTGGTTTGCCCTTTCTGTCTTTTGCGGCTTCAATCAACCAACGACTGCCCAAAGCAAAGCGACGTTCTCCACGTACTTGATATGGTATCTGATAATTTGCTCCGCCGACGCGCTTGCCGCGCACTTCCAAAAGTGGAGATACTTTTTTCAAAGCTTTATTAAAAACATGGCGCGGATCCTGCTTGGTATCTTCTTTTATAATATCAAAAGCGTCATAAACAATACCTTGCGCAACCGTCTTTTTCCCGCGTTGCATTATATAGTTTATGAATTTAGCTACATCAGTATCATTGTATCTGATATCGCCTTCAATTTTTCTTTTTGGTGCTTGTTTTCCTCTCATATTTGAATTAGGGCATAGGGCATAGGGCATAGGGCATAGGAGCGGGTTGATTAAAAAAATTGCCCTTTATCCTAATTGCCTAAGTACCTAAGTACCTAAGTACCTGATATATTATTTCTTCTTCTCCCGCTTTGCTCCATAAGAACTTCGAGATTGTTTACGGTTCGCAACTCCCTGCGTATCATAAACGCCACGGATAATCTTGTAGCGAACACCCGGTAAATCAGCGGTTCTTCCGGCTTTTAATAAAACGATTGAGTGTTCCTGCAGATTATGCCCCATTCCCGGAATATAGCCGGTTACTTCCATACCGTTTGACAAGCGCACCCTGGCAATCTTACGCAAAGCCGAGTTCGGTTTTTTCGGAGTAGTCGTTGTCACCTTTAAACAAACACCTCTTTTAAAAGGCGCGCCTTTGCGCAAAATAGTTCTTTTGCGATGGAGCGTGTCCAAGGTTGTTTGCATTGCAGGATATTTGACTTTCTTTTTAGTCTTTACGCGACCCTGTCTGACTAATTGGTTGATTGTAGGCATCTCTTATAATATGTTGTAAACACGGATTAGCATAAACATAATTAAAAAAAATTTACCAAACGCTAATCGGCAATTACAAAATAATCTAAATTTGTTATTATTTGCTATTTCAATTTATCAAAATATAGAAAATAAGTCAAGAACCTTTGCCAAGGATATTTTTAAAAGCTAAAATAAATTAAAATTATTTTAATATTAGGCAAATATTTTTCTTTTAGAATTTTCTAGCAACCGCTTAAATACCTACTATCAAATTGAATAAAAAATTTATTAAAGGAATTATCAGATTAAATCCAAACATCACAAAGACAATCACCAAGATCATGCCGTATCGCTCTAAATTAAGCATGAATTTTTGAATATTTTCCGGCAAAAAAGGTGCGATAATTTTTGAGCCGTCCAAAGGCGGAATCGGTAACAGATTAAAAATCATCAAAAGCAGATTTATCTGAACAATTATCGCCAACAAGGTAATTAAAAGCGGGTTTCCGGCCAAAGGCGCAAAACGCAAAAGCATTCCAAAAAAAATCGCTGTGATTAAATTGCCCAAAGGTCCGGCAAGCGCCACTTTGGCGGGACCATAGCGCTGATCGCGCAGATTATAGGGATTGTAGGGAACCGGCTTGGCCCAGCCGAAAACAAAAGGCGAACCGGATAAAACCAGTAAAAAAGGCAGGAAAACAGAACCAAAAGGATCAATATGCGGCAGTGGATTCAAAGTAAGCCGTCCTTCGTCCTTGGCAGTCGTATCCCCCAATTGATCAGCCATCCAACCATGCATATACTCGTGAATTATGGCTGAAAATACCAGAACAATTATTTGAAATATTATCAGATTTGTTTGCATACTTAAAAAAATTCAATATCCAATACTCAATATTCAATTTAATATTTAAATATTGAATGGATATTGCATATTGATTATTGAATATTATATATATATCACATCTTGCATTATTTTGCAAAACATGATATGCTAAATTTTGTTAATCAAACTAATAATAAAAATACCAATACTATGTCAAAACAATGCGATGTCTGCGGACGAAGTTCAACTAAAGATGCTTCCAGGTCCCATTCGAATATCAAAACTATTAAGCGGCAGAATATCAATTTACAAACAAAGAAATTAGACGGAATAACGATCAAAGTCTGCACAAAATGTATTAAAACCAGCAAAAAAAACTAATTAGTTAAAATAAAAAAATCTTCTCACCGCTCGTGAGAAGATTTTTTTTATTGAGCGTTTATATATTTATAAGCAAAAAAATAATTAAAATAAAAATTGTAAATTCGATTGAAAATATTTTTACGAAAGTTATTCCGATTTTATCTGTATCAACCAGCATATATTTAGCGGTAATAAAATATAGCGTTAATGTGTAAAAAATTATTTTCAGCGTAAATCCACGTTTTAATCCGCGTAAATCCGCGAAAATTTATTAAATATCAGTGAATTTAGAAAATAAGATATTTGTTAAAATAGAAAATTTACACAATAACTATATAAATAATTTCTGTTTGACAATATCAACGATATCGTCAAGCCGCCAATCGGTTTTTACCAAAAAATCATAAACACCATACTTTGACGCTTCTGCTACATTATCAGCGTCGCTTAGGTTTGTCAACATAACAATCGGCACATCGCTCCCCCATTTTTTGTCTTCCCGAATGCGCCGCATCACTTCTATTCCTTCCATTTTAGGCATTATGATATCCAACAAAATAATGTCCGGCTTATTTTCCATAGCTTTGTCCAGAGCCGCTTGCCCATCAATCGCCTCAATTACCGCGAAACCCTTATCTTGAAATTTTTTTGCCAAAGCCATAAGCATTGGTGCTTCGTCTTCGGCGATTAAAATTGTTTTTTTATCTGACATATATTTATATTAAAAGTTAAAAATTATTATTCTGTCAGCCGCAACGCCTCCTCAATACTAATATTCCCGCTATAAACATTTTGCAAAGCGGCTTGGCGCAGGCTGGTCATGCCTTCTTTAATCGCCAGATCATTGATATGGTCGTCAGACGGCCTTTGCAGTATTAGCTCCTGGATCGGCTTGGTTACGATTAAAACTTCGTGGATACCGAGCCGACCTTTCATACCTTTGCCATTGCATTTATCACAGCCAATAGAATGATAAAATTTTATTCCACTTGGCGCGTCAAGTGCTTCGATTAAGTCTTTGGGCGGAATATATTCCTCTTTGCAATGTGGGCAGTTCAGGCGCGATAAGCGCTGGGCGGAAACGAATTTCAGGGCAGAAGACAAAAGAAAGGGCTCGATCCCCATATTTATCAAGCGGACGATAGCACCGGCGGCGTTATTTGTGTGGATCGTAGCCAAAACCAAATGACCGGTAACGGCAGCTTGCACGGCAATATTTGCGGTTTCTTTATCGCGGATTTCGCCTACCATCAAAACATCCGGATCTTGGCGCAAAAGATAACGCAAACCTTCGGCAAAAGTCAGACCGATTGAAGGGTCGATATTTGTCTGCCGAACAAGCTCAATCTTGCGTTCGACCGGATCCTCGAGCGTAACCAAGCTTTTTTCCGGAACATTCAACTTATTTAAAATCGTAAAAAGCGTTGTTGATTTACCGCTGCCATTCGGACCGGTAACCAAAATAAGACCATACGGCTTTTTGATGATTTTCTCCAGATCTGTTATTTGCTCGCTATTAAATCCCAAATCTTTATAATCATTAAAAAATTTCTTGCTTTCCAATACGCGTACCACTACTGTTTCGCCTTGGCTAGTCGGAAAAATCGAAACGCGCAGATCCACAAATCCATTTTCAAAAGGAAATTTGATATTACCTTCTTGCGGACGAGGTAAACCGGTGGTCTCCAAGTCAGCCAAAATTTTGATGCGAGACAGCATGAACTCATTCAAAGTTTTATCACCCTCAAACACGGAATGCAAAATGCCATCAATACGATAACGTACGATAATACCGCCTTTATACGGCTGAATATGGATATCGCTTACGCCTTCTTTGATCCCTTGGTAAAAAATATCATTTACCAATTTAATGATATCGACTTTGTTATCTTCGTTTTTGCTTTTTAGGGACATGGGTTAGGTAATTAGGTAATTAGTTGATTAGTTGATTAGTTGATTAGTTGATTAGTTGATTAGTTGATTAGTTGATTAGTTGATTAGTTGATTAGTTGATTAGTTATTTTTATCCTAATTAACTAATCAACTAATTAACTAGTCACATATTAATCAATACAAACACCGCACTCTTCCCTCTCGCCTTCACCGAATACAAACCGGTTAACATCGCAGAAATCTGGAATATTTCATCCGCACTCTTGTCTTCGCCTAGTTTACGATTACCCAGATTAAGTTTTTCCGGGATGTCTATGGTTATTTCACCAGCATCGAGAGGTTCCAGGCCAAACTTCGATCGAATCAAAGTAACCGGTCCATTCAACTCCTTTAATTGTACCATAAAATCACCCTTCTTGGCTAGTTTTTTTAGGTTATTATTATCAGCCTCTTCCCTGCCGATTATCACTAGGATTTTTTCCGGCTTTTGCTTGTCGTTTTTGGCTAAATTTATCCAAAAAACTCGACCATGCCTGAGAATATTAACGTCATTACTATCACAATCCGGCCAATTTTCCAGCATTAACCCCAGTCTTTCGCCGTAGGCCGGATCTGTTAATAAACAGCCACCAGCCGGACTGGGATATTTTTTTATCTGAAATCGCTCTGCCAGTTCCATTTGGTCGTGGCGATCACGGCCATTGATTCTTTCCAAAAGTCCGCGGTTTACCAAACCGCTTTTTTCAACCGCGGTTTCGTCTAAAAGCTTTGCGGACAAAGGACGCAGTACTTCGGCGCCGGCCAGTTTTTGTACTCTTTGCAAAGCCTCTTTGTTTTGCGAAAACGGCCGTTGCCCCAGCACCTCGCCGCTTGCGATAAAATCAAAATTTTCTTTTTGCGCAATCTCGTTTGCCAAGCGAATCATCAATGCATGACAATCAATGCAAGGATTCAGGTTTTTACCATAACCGCATGCCGGATTCTTCACAACCGCAAGCATTTCTGCGGAAATATCAATAGTCTTTAATTCAATCCCCAGTTCCTTGGCCGATTCAAGCGCTTTTTCACAGCCATAAAAAGGAGAATAAAAACAAATACCCGTTACATCAATATTTTGTTTTTGTAACAATTTTACAGCGATAATCGAATCAAGTCCGCCGGAGAATAAGGATAAAGATTTTGTTAACATATTAAGTCCTCTCCCCTTGTCATTCCCGCGTAGGCGGGAATCCAGGGGAAAATGCATCTATCTTGTAAAAATCCTTTGCCGTTAAAAAATAATTAAATCTTTTAATTCTGGATTCCCGATCCCCGGCCAGCTCCGCTTGCGGGGCAGGCATTTAATATCTATTCCCTGCGGGGCTATTGTGTGTCGGGAATGACAAAGAGAAAATAAATTATTTTTTTAATACTCCGATAGTCACGAGAAATCCCTCGATATTCATTTCATTTTTTAGCTCAATGCTATCCGGTACGCCTTGTTTTATGTTAAACGCCAAAGTGTCAGATTTTATTTCGTCGCTAAAACTATTAATCGCGTATGCAACTTCTTTGCTGGCGGTTTCCCAGTGAATAATTATCTTGTCATTGATAGTAAGCCCCTGATTTTTACGGATAGAGTTTATCTGGCGTACGAATTCGCGTTTAATGCCTTCCATTTTTAATTCCGGAGAGATTTCCGTATCAAGCTCGACATAAACTTCGTCGCCGTTACTGACAAAATCAACTTCCTTAACGTTCACTTCATCTTTGATCAATTCGATATAGGCATTCTTGATCGATACTGTCTTGGGCGCGCGCACAGTCAGTCTTGCCAATGGCTGACGCACTTTGATCCCGGCCATATCGCGCTTTGCCAAAGCCAGCTCGACGATTTTTCGTGTCGCCTCCATCTCCTCTATAATCTTTTTCGCATCGCTCTCTTCCATTATCGCCGTGCACTCCGGCCATGCTTCCAAATGGACGGATTTATCACTGTCTTTAAAATCAAGTCCTGTTACTTTTTGCCAAACCTGCTCGGCAATAAACGGCACGATTGGCGCGACTATTTTTGACAGGTTAATGAGTACATATTTTGTCGTCTGCAAAGCCTGCAATTTATCCGCCTCGTCCGCGCCCTTGAAGCGGTCGCGCGAACGGCGGAGGTACCAGGTGGAGAGGTCGTCGATAAATTTTGCGATAGGGCGACTGGCTTCCGGCAGATTATACGCTTTCATGCCATCGCTGATTTCTTGTACCAATTGATTTAGTCTGGCTAAAATCCATTTATCCAAAACATTATCACTACTGGTTTTTAATTCTGAGTTTCCATCAACAAGTTCCGCCTTAAACATTTCATAGAAACGTACAACATTCCAAAGCGTCATGTTTATTTTTCGCAAAGAATCACCAACGCCTTTCTCAGAAAAATTCAAATTATCAGCAAGCATAACGGGCGAAGTCAATAAATAATAACGCAAAGCATCAGCTCCGTATTTATCAAAAACCAAAAGCGGATCCGGATAATTTTTCAGCTTCTTTGACATTTTCTTTCCGTCTTCCGCAAGAACAATGCCGTTTACGATAACATTTTGAAACGCCTGTACATCTTTTGTGCCGACTGCCAAAATATGCATATAGTAAAACCAACAACGGCATTGGTCTGCGCCTTCGGCAATAAATTGTGCCGGAAAATTATGCTCAAATTTTTCTTTATTTTCAAAAGGATAATGCATCTGCGCAAAAGGCATTGAACCGGATTCAAACCAACAATCAAAAACATCAGGAATACGCCTCATTGTTCCACCGCATTTACTGCAAGTGAATGTTATCTCATCAACAACGTGTTTATGCAAATCAGCAACTTTTTTACCACTCAATTTTGCCAGCTCATCAACTGATCCAATCACAACGCGATTATCACAAGCACCTTTTGTTTTGTGTTCGCATTCCCAAATCGGAATAACCGACGCCCAAAATCTTTGCCGGCTAATAGACCAATCTCTTGCACCTTCAAGCCAATTTCCCCAACGGCCCTTCTTGATATGCTCAGGTGACCAATTTATATCTTCTGCCACTTTTATCATCCTGTCTTTAATCTTTGTTACATCCACAAACCAAGACCCGGTCGCATAATTCAAAAGCGGAGTATCACAGCGCCAGCAATGCGGATAAGAATGCTCATATTTCTCTTTGGAAAATAACAGATTGTTATGCGCAAGATATTTGATAATTTCAATATCTGTCGCCATATGATTATCAATCGGCTTGACATTGAGTCCTTGAAAATCTTTCACTTCCGGCTTGAAATTACCATCCATGGTTAAATGCTGTACAAAAGGCAGATTATGTTTCTTGCCCAACTGCATATCATCTTCTCCAAACGCCGGCGCAATATGCACGATTCCAGTCCCCTCGTCTGTCGTAACAAAATCCCCGGCATAAATCTTCCAACCGTTTTCCCGATTTTCTAATTTTTCGTCTGATGAATAATAATCAAACAATGGTTTATATTCCAAACCAACCAAGTCCTTGCCATTAATACCAGTTTTTCTTAAAGAAAAAAATATTTTTTCTTCAATATTATTTTTTTTATAATTAACATAATAAACTTTTTTATTTTGATTAAGCTTTGAATCATCACAATGAATCATACCCCCAAAAATAAGATTTTCTATATGTCTATCATTCGCAATAATAATTTTATCACCTTTACTACATAACAATGTTTTACAATCATTATCAAACTCCAAAATCTGATAATCAATATTTTCCGCAACCGCAACCGCCAAAGCCACATTGCCAATCAATGTCCATGGTGTAGTTGTCCAAGCTAAAACATAAACGTCGCCGTCTACTTTCAACTTTTCACTTTCAACTTTAAACTTAGCAATAGCCGACAAATCCTTTATATCCTTATATCCTTCCGTTACCTCAGACTGCGACAAAGTCGTTTCGCAACGCGGACACACATGCATAGAGCGATAACCTTCATAAACCAAGCCCTTTTCATACATAGTCTTAAAAACATACCAAACCGATTCCATAAAATCCAAATCCATGGTTTTATAATCATTCTCCATGTCTGCCCAACGACCAAGTTTGTTAATCACGACTTTCCAATCTTCAACATAATCCATAACCTTTGAACGGCACATTTCATTGAATTTAGCCACACCGATTTCCTCGATATCACGCTTACTTTTTGAGCCCAATTCTTTTTCTACAATATTCTCAATCGGAAGCCCATGGCAATCCCAGCCCCATTTTCGCTCTACTCGGTAACCATTCATAGTCCAAAACCGAGGCACAACATCTTTGATAATACTCGCAACGATATGACCGTAATGTGGAAGACCAGTCGCAAACGGCGGTCCATCATAAAAAACATAATCACCTTTTGGCGCTTCTTTATTTACTGATTTTTCAAAAATCTTATTTTTTTGCCAAAAATCCAATACTTCTTCTTCCATCACGGCAAAAGGATTTTTTTCGTTTTGTTTTACATCGGTTTTACGGTCTTGCATAATATATATTTTTCATTAAATTATATGATTATTTTAGCCCAAAGCGGATTGAATGTCAAAAAACTTTTTTTTCGACACTCCCCTTGACAAATTCCAATTTTCTGCTACACTTACTTCTGAGTGTTGATACGTTTTTGTTTTTCGCCTGCCAAACCGCACCTACCTTCGTGCGTTGCTTACCACTAATAGGCACCTCCCCCAACCCAGGAAAAAAACAAATTTAGGGCCAAAAAAGTCCCGCGTAGAATACTCAAAATGGGGTTTGCTCGACTAAAAAACGAGCAAACCCCTATTTATTTTCTAGACTTTTTATCACAATAAGCTTATACTATTAGCATGAATTTATTCAAACTGCACTCAAAATTTAAACCAACCGGCGACCAGCCAGATGCTATCAATAAACTATTAACCGGGCTGGAACTTGGTCATAAAGAACAAACCTTGCTTGGCGTTACCGGAAGTGGAAAGACTTTTACGATGGCAAATATTATCGCCAGCGTAAAAAAGCCGACCTTGATAATATCCCACAATAAGACTTTGGCGGCACAGCTGTATGGCGAATTCCGCAATTTTTTCCCGGAATCAGCCGTACATTATTTTGTTTCTTATTATGACTATTATCAGCCCGAAGCCTATATTCCGCATACGGATACATATATCGAGAAAGAAGCGACAATAAACGAAGAAATCGACCGCTTGCGTCATGCTTCAACCCAGTCTTTGATTAATAGAAAAGATGTTATTATTATCGCGAGTGTATCCTGCATCTACGGCTTGGGCGAAAAAACCGATTACGAAGGAATGGGACGGATATTCAGAGTCGGCCAAAATGTTAAGCGCAATGATTTGTTGCGACAGCTGGTTGCTATTCAGTATGAACGGAATGACACGGCTTTTTACCGCGGGCAATTTCGCGTTAAAGGCGATTTGATCGATATTCACTTGGCAACTGGTGAAGCGGTTGCGCGGATTCAACTTTATAATGACGAGATTGAAAATATTATAATTTTTACAGTTGTCCCAAACGGTAAAGTACCGGTGTGGGCTTCGGACCTAAAAAACAAAAACGGCTTGGCTTTACCGGAAATAAATATATTGCCAGCCAAGCATTTTATGACACCGGATGAGCGCTTGCACAAAGCGATTGCTGAAATAAAGCTGGAGTTAAAAAATCGTGTGGATGAGCTTATCAAAGACAATAAGCAAATGGAGGCTTATCGGCTTGAAAGCAAGACGAATTATGACCTTGAGATGATGGAAGAAGTGGGATATTGCAACGGAATCGAAAATTATTCACGGCATCTGACCGGACGCAATGCAGGCGAAGCGCCTTCAACACTAATGGATTTTTTCCCAAAAGATTTTCTTTTGTTTATTGATGAATCACACGCTACCCTGCCGCAAATACGCGGTATGCATGCCGGCGATCAGTCGCGCAAGCAAACGCTAATCGATTTTGGCTTTCGCTTGCCTAGCGCGCGCGACAACCGTCCGCTCAATTTCAAAGAATTTAATAAAAAATTCAAGCAGGTTATTTATGTTAGTGCTACGCCATCGGAATACGAAACCAAAAGATCCAAACAGATTGCCGAGCAGATTATCCGCCCGACCGGATTGCTTGACCCCGAAGTATCGGTCCGCCCCTCGACCGGACAGATTCCGGACTTGATTATCGAGATCGAAAAAACCGTTGCTAAAAAACAACGCGTATTGGTTACAACTTTGACCAAACGCATGGCCGAGGAGCTAAGCGAATATCTAAAAGAACAAAAAATTAAAGTGGAATACTTGCATTCGGATATTAAAACACTGGAACGAGTAGATATTCTCCAAAGCTTGCGCCAAGGCAAATGCGATGTTTTGGTCGGAATCAATCTTTTGCGCGAAGGTCTGGACCTGCCAGAGGTCTCACTAGTCGCAATTCTCGATGCCGATATGTCCGGCTTCTTGCGCAACGAAACATCACTTATCCAAACCATGGGCCGAGCCGCACGCCATTCCGAAGGCCGGGTAATTCTCTACGGCGACCGCATGACTCCCGCGATGCGCTTTGCGGTTAGCGAAACCAAAAGACGCCGCAAAATCCAAATTGCCTACAACAAAAAACACGGCATTACGCCGCGGACGATTACACTTGGTTTTCATGATGCGATTATTTAATTACTTCAAAATAATTTGCTCCTTCAATATCGTTCCGCGTTTGAATATGATTGGACTGCCTTTGTGCGTACTCTCGGCCGAAAACAAAACGTATGCGCCGTAAACCGTCCCTTCGGAATTAGTAGCATAGGCGCGGACATAGTAGGCTGTGCCGGGGGTCAGGTTTTCCAAAAGCAACTCAAAATCGCCTGATTTAAAATTGCCACTTTCGCTCTTGGTCCAAGTATCGGTTTCAGAGAGGCCGTATTTGAAGCCACGTTCGGTAATATCGGCGCCGCGCCGCCAAGCTTGACCGCGCGCCATAACCGACTGCGAGCCGATTGCGCCAGCCGGATAGGTGACGACAGCAGGTGTGTCCAAATTGCGAACTACATAATTTGAAAGCGTATGTTGAAAATTTACCCAGCCGATATTCTCGCCCCAGGCATAACCGCCAAAATCGCCGGAATCGCGATTGATTACTACCTGTGAATGGGCAGAATCAAAATTGAGCCAGCCGATATTCTCGCCCCAGGCATAGCCGGCCAGATTGCCGTTGCCATCATTCACAACGCCCCAATCGTCCGCTGTCGTATTGGTCGCGCCGGCAACACCGTCGTAGTCAAATTTGAGCCAGCCGATATTCTCGCCCCAGGCATAACCGGTAATACCGGCGTCCGTTACGGTTAGGGTTTCGTGTGTTGAGCTGGCATTAATCCAACCCGTATTTTCGCCCCAAGCATAACGCCGGTCGCCTGTGAAATGATTATAAGCATAAGCGATCTCGCCCCCAAATTGGAATTTGAGCGTATGGTCCCCTGCCGTTTTTGTGTTATGGATTACCTTGCTGATTTCTAAACATTCCCAATCCTTGAAAAATATTCCATCGCCTGCCAAAATCTGCGGCTGGATTTGTTTGTTACCGCACCAAAGCGATACAAACTCGTCATCAGCGATTGTCACGGCATCGTTCGGACTGATCAACAGATCTGCCTTACCACTGGTCGTAAAGCTGACTATCCAATCGTCACCCTCTATCGGGTGCGAATACAGATTTAGAATACTGATCTCAACCGACGGATCCAGGACAATCGGATACGGATGCGCGGCCAGCCAAGCCGAATCCGGTTTGAAGGTCAAAACACCGTCGACATATGCCATGCTAACATCGCGTACCGAACTTTTTATGCCCTTGGCATCAATCAAAAACGCCGCCGGAATCGTAAATATCCTATCCAACGGATGCGGCTCGTTCATTTCGCGCGTTTTATTTTCGATAGAATAAAAACCCAAATCACCGTTCGCCTCTGCCTGCGCGACAAGTCCGTCCGCGCTGATCGCAAAACGAAACTCAGCCGGGTGCCCCGCCTCTTTCAAAACAATATCTTCTTTTATCAGATAATTATCAATCCTCTGCCGAATATCGGTTTTGGCGTAAGTGTCCTTGTAAACAGTTTCCGCGCCGTCTGTTTCCGGAGTAGCCGCGACGGCGTCCAATGGCTTAATCAAGAGCTCGACCGATCCGGCAGTGATTTTCAGAGCATCCGTATAAACATTTGGCTGTTCCAATGAAAAATTAACGGCGTTTTTCTTGGAATACAAAAAATAAAAACCAATTGCAATCATAAATGCAAATATAGCCAAAAAAATAAAGATTTTTAATTTATTTTTTTTATTGTTCATTCTTACTGTATCATACACTGATTACGTAAATGAATTAGCCTATAGTTTTTAATTTTTGCCAATTTATAATTTTTGTCGAATCCCTTGTATATGTTTCTTCGCCGGAATATACTAAATATTTTTTTATTTTTCCTTTATCCAAAGCACTCCAATAATTTAAATTTTCAAAAAAAGAATTTGCTATTGTTTTTGAGGATTTAATCTCAATGCCACTAATATCAAGATTATCTTCAATAATCAAATCGATTTCTCTGCCTTTGCTATCCCGCCAATAAAAAAATTTCTGGAGTTTCGCATGATTATAATTATTTTTTATCAGTTCACTAATAATAAAAGTCTCAAAAATATTTCCTTTCAGATAATGATTTTCCGTCTGCTCGACGCTGGTGATTCCCAACAAACTGCAGACTATCCCAGTATCATAAAAAAATATTTTTGGCGATTTTATCACTTGTTTTTTATAGTTTTTATGGAACGGTCTCAAACGATAAATAATAAATGAAGCCTCCAGGATATTCAGCCACTCTTCGATTGTAGACCGAGATAAGCCGCATTCCGCGGCGATTGCGCTAACATTCAAAATTTGTCCGCTTCTGCCGGCTATTACTACCAAGAATTTTCTGAAAATATCAAAATTTTTTATATTAGTAATCTGTCTGACATCTTTTTCCAAATAAGTATTAACATAAGAGTCGTAAAAAACCGCCGGTCTTATCCTTTGATTATACAAACGAGGATAAGCGCCGTTAAAAATAATATCCGCGGGATTTTTAATTTGATGAATTTTTTCTATTTCATTCAAAGAAAAAGGCAACAATGTGACAAGGCCAACTCTGCCTGCTAAAGACTGTGATACTTTTTCAAGCAAGAGATAATTTTGCGAACCGGTAATAACGAACTTTCCGGCTTTTTTCTGACTATCAGAATGCGTCTGCAAATAAGAAAACAAGGTTGGCACCCTTTGAATTTCGTCGATAATTATGTTCTCGGAATATTTATCAAAAAAACCGCGAGGATCGCTGTCGGCGAATTCACGCATATCTATATTCTCTAAAGAAATATAAGCATAATCCGGGAACAGGTGCTTAGCCAAGGTTGTTTTTCCTGATTGTCTCGGACCCAAAATAGCCAAAATTGGAAATTCTTTAGCCAAAGTCTTGATCTCATTTTCTATTTCTCTTTTTATATATGTCATAAAAAAATCATATACTATTTAGAATATTTTGTCAAGTCTATTTAGCAATTTATTCTAGAGTAGATTATAGGCAAATACGTCTTATTTTTACTATTCGGTAAAGATGCTTGATAAATTCAAATGTTTTTGTGTAAAGCGGTAAATGCGTCAATCAAAGGCTCTGACAACAACCATTTCCAGAGAGGTATTAGTTTTATCTTGTTTTTGCCGATTATAAGCTCGTCTTCTTCTAGCGCGGTAATAATCAAAAGTTCGGAGCATTTCAAATTTTCACTCGCTTGCAAAATTGATTTTATTTCTCTTTCTCTGGTTTCCAAATTTTCCATTTCTTTGCATACCTGGATAAGCTGCAAAATTTTTCTGCCTTGCTTGATTACAAAATCGGTTTCTCTGCCCAAAGCATCGCTGTAATAATATATTTCATGTCCGCGACGTTTTAGCTCCAAAAAAACCGCGTTTTCCATAAGCCGGCCAAAATTGGCAGAGTTTTGCAATGCAATGGCATTTATCATACCAGTATCAATAGCATAGATCTTTTTTGGAGCGTTGATCTGTTGTTTGGCCTTGAAAGAGAAAGGCATTAGCTCGAATAAAAGATAGGCTTCCTCCAGATAACTGATATAATTTTTTATCGTATGTACGCTTTTGATTCCAAAAGCTCGGCTAAGTTTTTGATAAGTATAGCGCGACCCAAAATTTGAAAATAGATAAAGTGCTATCTCCTTCAAATCCTTGACATATTTAACATTATGTCGAGGCGTAATGTCTCTGCTAATTATTTTGTCATACAAATCACGCAAGTACTGATTTTTATTTTCAATCTGAAAAAGCTCGGGAAAACCGCCTTGTTCCAAATATTTTTCCAGATATTTTTTTAACGCGGCTTTTTTTTCTGTTATAAAAAAATCGTCAGCCTGAAATTGGTATCCGCATTGCAAAATAAATTCTTTGAATGAAAAAGGATAAAGCTCAATCGTTACATGTCTGCCTGTCAAATGCGTTGCTAACTCACGAGACAGCAAACGAGCGTTGGATCCTGTTATAATGATATTGTAGCCGAAACGTTTCAAACGGTTTGCAAACAGCTCCCAGCCACTAATATTTTGTGCCTCGTCCAGCAATAATGTTTTTGCCTGTGGCTCAATTTCTTTCAGTACTTCGAGAAAATCATTCAAATCACCGGTTTTTGCCCCAATAAAACGCTCGTCATCAAAATTTATATAGGCATAAACTTTGTTTGTCAAAATTTTATGCGCCAGCATGGATTTGCCCGAGCGTCGCACTCCGATTATTACCTTGATCAGCCGATTTGACATGGCGCTTTTGACAACATTCTCCTTGTCACGAACAATAATCTTTTCTTGCAAAATCGTGTTTATCTCAGTTTTTTGTTCAAGCAGTACTTGTTTGATTATATTCTTATTCATAAATACATTGCACAAATTATTATATTATTGTGCAATGGATTGCACAATAATAATATAAGCTGTTTTTGGAATTTTGTCAAGATTTATTTGTCTGATTTATTTGTCTGAACCGCTGACCCGTCATCCGTAGCTTTGGCGTAGGATGATTTTCACAGATTAACACTGATTACACTGATTCTGTAAACAAAACTCAGCGAAATCATGCGTAAATCAGCGCTAATCAGTGGTTCAGACAACTAACGACGGACGCAACGCGCGTAGGAGTTATTCGTCTTACCGACGTTGAGCGTGTAGCCGAAGGCCAAGTAGACGTACCAAGCGTTAGCCGTGCTAGTATAGAGCTCGGTACTGGACCAGAAGTTGTTGGCGGGAGAGGGAATATTGTTTGCGGCGCCGTTAATATAGACTTGTATTAATTCTTTTTGACTTGGTAAATACCAATCGGTTTCGTCTGTGCCGTCGCCATCAGCATCAAGCGCCAGTGCTTCACAAAAATCAACTGATAATCCGCCTTCGGCGTCCAGACCGTCGTCGGCATCATCGACTGTGCCATTTAGAGTAAAGCTGTTTGTGCGCGTATCACAAGTACCGTCAACCGCAGCCGAATAGCAGTCAGACCAGAACAGTCCCGTCCGCAAATCTTTTTTAACCACTCCAGAGGCAATCGTTGTTGCGGTCAAATCCGTATCTGTTGTACTTGCCCATTCGCCTTCTTCCAAGTTTTGGTCAACCGCGGCAGTATAGGCCAGCGATAAACTGGCGGAAGTAGCGACAGCCGAGCCTTTCCAGTCATCCCAGATTTGGTTTTTTTGCAGGGAGTAGTCGATACCATTTGCCAAAGCATCTACGGCATCATAAATATCCTGCAAGTCATGCATAGTCTCGCCTGGCGCCCCCGGCGAATCCAGTTCGTAAACAGCCGGCGTACAGCCTGTCGCCAGACAATAAATGTCTTCCAGCGTCTTCATGGTGTCGCCGGGGGCAACGCTCGGATTTAGCGTGCCGGCGCGAGAAATAATAAAAACACCCCCAGCCGTAAAAACGACGGAAAGGATGATGGCGAGGAGTTTTGTTTTGATTGGCATAAGGGTTTGGAATATAAAAATTAATAAAAATTATCAGAAGTCATCATGACTATATTGGACTTGGGATAGCGATTTTTAAATGCCGCGTTTGCCGCTTTACGCCGATATTTCAGCTCTATTCCGATCAAAATCTTCCCCTTTTCCAATACAAGGTCGATTTCGGAACCTTGTTTTGTGCGCCAATAGTATGGCTTGAATTTTTCATCCAAATATTCATTTTGCTTGATTGCTTCGGTAACAATAAAATTCTCAAATAACGCGCCTTTGTCGGTTCTGATTTCCAAGCTGGAAAAATCTCCGATTAAGGCGTTGCGAATACCGGTATCAAAAAAATAAATCTTGGGAGACTTGGATATTTCATCGCGCTTATTTTTGGAATAAGGATAAAGACGAAACAATATAAAGCTTTGTTCAAAAATTTCTATATAGCGCTTGATTGTACGTTTATCAGCGCCAAGGTTTCCGGCTAGTTCGGAATAATTGATCAGGTTTCCGATTTGAAATGCCAATATTTTCAGTAAGTCAGCAGCCAGTTTTTTATCTTCAATCAAATTTAGTTCCAAAATATCTTTAAAAATCAAACTATCGACAAAATTCATAAGATATTTTTCGTCATTGGAATTTTCAATCAAATGCGGATACAAACCATATATAAGAACGCTTTCGAGAATATTTTTAATATCAAAGCGATATAAATGATCAGAGCTAATTCTATTTTCTTTGGAAATATTTTCAAAAATATTATAATTTAATTCTTTTTCTATACCTTTTTGCTGTAAATATTCCGAGAAAGTCAAAGGATATATTTTATAATCGATTTTTCTTCCTGCCAAACTTTCGCCGGTTTTATTTTTGATATGGAATGACGAGGAGCCAGTAATTATGATTTTGATGTCTTTTATTTGGTCGTAGATTATCTTTATTGCCCGACCAGGGTCAGTCAAAAGCTGAATCTCGTCAATAATTATCGTTTTGGCATTTTGATTAATCAAAGTTTTATACGCTTCAATATCGTATGTTTCCAATATTCTTTTAACCGGCTCATTATCAACCAAAAAATAATCAGCTTTTGGGAAAATTTTTTTTACAATCGTTGTTTTACCAACCTGCCTAGACCCAAGCAATACTAATACTTGCTTATATTTATTAAAATGTTGACTAATATTGTAGTCAAGATGTCTTTTCATAACTTTTTTTACATTATATGTATAAATAGATATAACTAATTATACATTTAATGTAACTTTTGTCAATACTTTATTAAATATAACTAAAAAACAATTTTTATTTTAAGCTACACACAACAATAAAAACACCCCCAGCCGTAAAAACAACGGAAAGGATGATGGCGAGGAGTTTTGTTTTGAATTGCATAAGATTGGAATATAAAATTAAGTAAAAATTCAAAAATCAAATAATTCAAGCTGTCCATTTTTTTCTTTTAGATATTTCTTGGCAATGCACCAATATTCATGGGCAGATTCCAATATACCAATAACTTCATTTTTTGAAATAAAATCAATCGGTTGGTAAACAGCCTTATTCCTTTTTATTCGATAACGGTCCAATTTGCCAATCAAATCATTAAAACCATCACCCAAATATGCGCCGGCAACCAACAGCGTCGTTTTATGCTGTTCGCCGTCATCTGGACGATAGCCGTTTACAAAAATAATCACCCTGGATACCTGCAATATGCCATCATAGGCTGATTTGAATGCCGTATCGGGAAATCCGTGCTCAAGATTGAATTCTGCGGCCAAAAAATTTGCCTTGGCGGAATATAAAAGACCATTCAAAAATTCCTTGCCCGTAATTTGTTTTTTTATTTTGCCTTCTTTTTCTAGATTATCTAATAATGTTTTTAAATTCATCTTGATTGCCGATTAAAAATATATAATTTTTTAAAATTGATTGGTGAAAAAAAGATTTTTTCAAATTTTGCTTAAATTCCGCCAATGATGACAAATGATAATTGATCGGATGATTGATTTCTTTTTCGAGCAACATGGTTTCGCGATACAATTCTTTTTCGCCAATATCGCCGATTACATACAAATCAATATCTGAATCGGATTTAAAACTATTTTTGGCATACGATCCAAAAATAAAAGCAAAATTGATTCCTTTCATTTTTGCTAACTTTTTTTTTAGCATTATCTCTATACCAATAGTTTGACTAATAATTTCTTTGATATTTTTTAGTAGAGGGTTTATTTGATTAAGCCTGTAATAAGTTAAATTTGCCTCTTTTTCGCAAAGCAAAATATCCGATTTCAAAAGTACATTTAGTTCTCTATACGCGGTGCCAGACGAAGTTTTCACCAAACGGGCAATTTGATTGATATAATATTTATTTTTGGGATTATAGATAAACAATAAAAGTATTTTTTTTCTAATTTTTGATTTTATCAATATATCAAGCATATTTAATTTTGAGAATGATTATACTCAAAATTGAGTATAACATTTTTTTACTTAAAAAGCATTTTACTTACCCTAATTTTATCATTTTTCCCCAAATATAACAATCACGGCAAAAAGCGTTTTTTTCGCAAATCACGATGAAACTTAATCGCAAAACGATGCGCCTCGTCACGCACTCTTTTTATAATATGCAAAGCCGGCGAAGCCAATGGTAATTCCAATGGTTTTTTTTCGCCAGGAAAAAATATCTTATCCGGAGCCGCGGCACTGCGCAAGCCTTCGCCTTTGGATATCGCAAGAACTGGAATATCAAGATTATTTTTTTTTAGAATCTTTATTACCTCATTTAACTGTCCTTTGCCACCGTCAATAATGATTAGGTCTGGGGTAAGCCAGATATCAACATTTTTTGTTTTTTTAACATCTATATTATTTACCCTTGGATTCCCGCCTTCGCGGGAATGACAAAAAGACGGATTCACTATATGGCACAATCTTCTCTCCATTACCTCCCCAAGCATCCCGGTATCTCCCATGTCACTCGTCACTTCTATCTTAAACTTTTTATACTCACTCTTGTTTGGTTCACCGCCAGAAAAAACTACCATAGACCCAACCGCTTCTTTGCCAAAAATATTGGATATATCATAGCCCTCAATCCGCTCCGGCACGCGGGGCAGACCAAGAATTTTTGCCAACTCAACCACATCCGCCGCGTATTTATCTTGAACACCAATAACCTTGGCACTCGCCAAAACATATTTTATATTCAACAACTGAGATTTAATCACTCGCAATTCAATATCAACATTATTTTGCAAGCTACTTATCGTTTGTTGCGTGCTGCGTGTTTCATTTTTTGTATTATATGACTTCACCTCTTTTAACTTCTTACTTCTTGCATCTAACTTCTTACTTTCAACTTCCAACTTCTTACTTCTAACTTCTAACTTCTTAATCACCTTCCCCTTCTCCCCTGCCAAAAACAACGTAATCGGCTTTATTATTTTTTCTTTGTATTCTTTTACATCAAAACGACCACCGCACACTCCGGTACAACGTCCTATCTGCGCGTAAAAACAGGTTTTTTTCTTAACCGTCCGCTCAGTGCAATACGGCCAGATCTTTCTAATTATTTTTAGCACTTCACGCACGGATCCCGCACTAGTGAATGGTCCAAAATATTTTCCCTGCTTGTCTATTTTTCGCGTAATGAACACGCCGGGTATTTCGTCCTCGGTTGATATCTTGATATAAGAAAAACGTTTGTCATCGCGCAGATCAATATTGAAACGAGGCTGGAATTTTTTTACCAAATTCGCCTCAAGTAACAAAGCCTCAATTTCCGTTTCAGTCTCAATCCAGTCCACGCTTGCGATCTCTCTTAACATCGCTTTTTTCGCCGGCGTATGATTAGCGCTTTCACGCCAATACGAAGAAACCCGGCTGCGCAGATTGACTGCTTTGCCGATGTAGATTATTTCACCCTTGGCGCTTTTGTAGCGATAACAGCCGGGGGTTTGGGGAATGTTTAGTGCTTTGATGTTCATGATTCTGATTGAACAGTTACTTAGTTAATTAGTTAATTAGGGTTGTTATTCCCCCAATTAACTAATTAACTAATACCTAATTAACTAATCCCTAATTAACTAATACCTAATTAACTAATCCCTAATTAACTAATACCTAATTAACTAATCCCTAATTAACTAATCCCTAATTAACTATCATTAAACCCTATTTTATATTAAAAAACAACCCTAAAAGAATTGTTTTTTATCAAAAATTTAATTACTCAGCCGTAATCGCCTGCACTGGACAACTGCTTGACGCATTTTGCGCGCAATCTAAACCCTCTTGGGAAACAGCCTCGGCTTTGCCGTCGGCATTCATAGCAAAACCGCTAGGGCAAAGAGCGGCACATGCACCGCAACCGATGCAAAGATCTTTGTTTACTGAAATTGACATAGTGTTATTTTGTTATTAATAATTAACTTTTAAATATACTAACAGATTAACAGAAATTAATATTTGTAGCAAGACACGAAGTAAAAAGTTAAAAGTTATAAAGTTAAAAGTACTATATTACCATAACTTTTTACTTTATAACTTTACACTTTTAACTAAACTTTAACTTTCTACTTAATAACTTTCAACTTTTAACTACGAGCGGTAAGGAAAAATAAAATGTCGTGCCTTTGTCTCGGCCATTGCTTTTCGCCCAGATACGTCCTTTGTGCGATTCGATCATTTGTTTGGCAACAAACAAACCGAGACCGGTGCCTTCTGTGTGAATTAGCGGAGATAGATTGCCGCGATAGAATTTTCTGAAAAGATTTGATATTTCTTCGTCAGGAATACCGATGCCTTCGTCGGTAACGCTCAATACTAGCCTGTCCTTTTCCAAATCGATTTTTACCACAATATCCCCTTTCTCGGAATATTTAATTGCGTTATCAAGCAAATTCATAATGACATGGCGAATCTTTTCTGAATCTACGACTATGCTGGGTAATTTTTGTGTTGACGGTTTGTATACAAGATGATTATTGCGTTTTTTTGCAGTATCGGAAAGCTCATCTATCGCGCTGATGGCGAGCTCTTCAATATCCGTTTCCTTGAAATCAAACTGCAGATTGCCGGATTCGATGCGGGAAATATTCAAAAGATTCTCAACCAAAAGAATCAATCTTTCATTTGAGTCATAAACTTTTTTTAGCGAATCAGCCACGGCTTTGGAAACCGGTCCAAAATTTCCTTCCATAATCATGGAAATATATCCCTTGATAATCGTCAAAGGCGTCCGCAGCTGATGCGAGGCAATGGAAATAAATTCGCTTTTCGCGCTATCCAGTTTTTTCAGCTTTTCATTGGCTTCACGCAATTCCTTTGTCGCTTTTTCAACCTCTTGTTCCAATAAAATATTAAAATCCTTTGTGCGCTGATACATCAAGGCGTTTTCAATCGCCATCGACGCTTGCGCGCCGATTATTTCCAGCGTTTGCATATCCTTATTATTATATATATTGCCTGATTCTTTTGCTCCCAACATGATCAAGCCGACAGTGTTATGCTTGGCTTTGATCGGAATTATTAGCTCCGCGTTTACGCGCATCAACATAAGGATAAAATCATTTTCTTTGTTTTCATTGTTTATCGCTTCTTCAACGACAACAGCCTGTCCTTTGTTAAAATAAAAGCTGCCGATTATCTGATTGGCCGAAAATCTTCGGTGCCAATCCAGCTTGAATCCTTTGTTGTATGCCAAAAAATACTCTTTGGTCTTTTCATTATAATTAAAAATACAAAAAGCCTTGGCATGAAAAGTCTGCTTGATCAAATCGCAAATCATCTCATAAACTTTTTCGACGCTGATGGTTGTCCGCAATTTATTATTCAAAAACGTAATCACTTTTTGACTGTCATAATAATTTGAAAAAACGAATTTATTTCCAGACCAGGTATAAAAATCTTTTACAATCGGAAAAATAAACAAAGCCGCGAAAAGCACCGGAAAATCAATCCAAGACTTGAAAAGCGGAAAATGCGCTATCAAAGTGTATTTTAAAATAACCGCGAACAAAGCCACGCTTACAAATGAAGAGAAGAAAAGCATCAGATTCCTGAATACCACGGCCAATTCCACCGCTCGCTTAACTAGCACGATATACGAGCTAGTTATAAAACCGACAAAAAGCAAAAATACTCCATAAGGCCATATAAAAATTCCGAGTGAAACCAAAACAATATTTACCAAAGCGCAATTGGATATAAATAACAAAAGAAATAAATATTTGAATTTTGCCCTACGCGATACAAAACTTTTTTTATAATTTATTGCCAAAAGATAAGCTGTTGCGGAAAAAATTATAAAAAGCAAAACAGGATAAATATAAAAAAACTTTTCCAGAGAAAACCAAGGGAGCCTGTCGGATAAAAAGAATACTTTATTAATAAAAAATGGACTGAATATCAGGGCTGTGGCAAAAATAAACAAGGAGTAAACAGTCGCTAAAAGCTTTTTTTTATTTTCAATTATTTTTAACCAAGTAACAACAAAATGAAAAAAAACCGCTGCCGATAATATCATGGACGCGTACAAAAACTTAAAAGCAAAACCAAGCAAAATATCCGATTTTTCCAAAGGCCAGAAAACAATAGCCAAAAACACCATGGTTGCGCTGATTCCGTACAAAAAAAATATCCGATTCAAACGATTATTACAATCCTTTAAATAGACAAAAATAGAAAGCAAAAAAATTACAGCCGTGCAAATTATCCCGCCAATTAAAAACAAATAAATCATAAAAAATATTCTATGCTATTACCGCAAAAATCTTAGCGGTACATTTTTTGTTCAAGCAAAGCATCGCCGGCTATTTTTTGCTTTAAGCATTGTTCGCCCAAAGCATGCGGCCATCTGTCTTTATAATAATTTTCCAAAGAATCATCACCGGTATTATCGCTCAAAAAAGTTGAACATAACTCGTATTTTTTATCTTCTACAACATTATAGCGATAAGGCTCGTTAGTGCTTGGATGCGCAAGCTCTTTGTCTGTGATATATGGGTAATCCTCTTTTAAGACATCCAAATCAGCGGGCAATGTTTTTTTGTCCAAAAAATAGCTGTTAATCGCGCCATCAATACTGTTAAAATCCTCCAAAACCGCGTTATCAATCTTGCGATTTCTGGTTTCGGTCGGTGATTCAACAAAAAATAATGACGCAACAAACACTGCAATTACAACCGCAAGCGCGCTATACAAATAAATCGCGATTACTTTATCTTTGGTATTAACGATAACCTCCCTTTTTGAATCATAAAAATAAAAAGAGAAAATCGATCCGGAAATAACAAGCGCGGTAATGGATTTGAGAATAAATTTGAGACTAAGCTCGCCGTCCAAGAAATTATTAATAGTCATTATCAGCCAGACAATCATTACCACCGAAGAAACAAAAAGAATAAAATAGCTAAGCCATTTGCGGATACCAGAATCCTTGTCCAAGATTCCGCTGTATAAACTGCGGCTTATCTGTCGCATTGTCAAAAAATAAATCGGCGCGGAAATAAGCAAAGCGGAAATCGCATATTTCAATGACTCGGGAGAATAGTTACCGCTGTTTTGATTGATAACATCACTAATGTTTTTGTTTATGATCTGAAAAATGATCATACCGGCCGCTTGCGACATAAAAATAAGCGCGACCAAGCTTAACATGTAAAAAAACGCGAATTTGGCTGAATTGTTTTGTTGTGTTTCCATATTTTTTATAATTATTTAATCATATTTTAATGATATCATGGGATTGTTAAGTTTAAATTAAAGAATTCTATCATCAGCTGTTCTTATAATTACTTCTTCTTTTGCCTTTTCATAACCGGATTTTTTCTTTAAATTCAGTAGTTCCATTTTTTTTATGTATTCAAAAATAACTTCTTCTGGGTTCGCGCCATTTTTAATTTTTGTGCCTATTTCTTCCAAATCTTCAGCTTCAATTCCATATGCGCCTTTATTTAAAAATTTATATAACTCTTTATATTCCTCTGGATTTTTCTCTTTTTTTCCAAGCAAAAGCGGAATTCTTGTCATTGCCTTTTTTAATGTTGAGCGTTTATCAGCTATCTCAAGCCAAATATTTTGCATTTCTTTCAATGCGTCAAGCTTGGCCAATTTTTCTTTTCCCGCATCAGTTTTTTCCATTATAAGAATAATTTCTTGAAACGCTTTTAAGCTCTCGGAAAAATGCGCAATACCGATATCCATATTCGGTTTAAGCCCAAAACGTCCAAGTTCAGAAATATTCTTCATTTTTTGAATATCCTCTTCAAGCTTAGCCACCTTTTCTTCAGCTACTTTCTTTTGCAATAAAATCAAAGTTGTAAATTCATCGCCACCATGCCGGGAAGCATCGGTAAATTCATTTTTTATGGCCTTGCCGGTTTCTCCCAAAAGCTCGTCGCCTTGACTATGTCCGCCTTCATTGGCAAGTGATAGATAGGACATATCACCAAGCATTACATACAAAGGTTCATTTTTAAAATCGATCGGATTTTTTGATTTTACCAAGGCAATCACTTCTTCATCACTAACATCATTGATATTTTCAATACCAAACAAATTGGATATTTTTTCTTCCATATCTTTGTATAACATTTCACGCCGCTTTAATCCTGTTGTACTTTCAATCAACATCTTTTTAAACTCATCAATCAATTCTTCATGTTTATTATTCAACCATTCGATCGTATCTTGCGCATCCGCAAGCTCTGCCTTCTTGTCGTCAAGCTCAACCAAAATATCCGCTTCCTTATAGTCGCGGGCGGTATTTTCGCCCATTAACTTCTCCATCTTTTGCGCGTCTGCTTGCGCTTTTTCAAATGATAATTTCAGCATAATTTTTATTTAAAATCACCCGCTCCCGGATGGGTATAATTATAAAACAAAATAATATTTTTTATCGCTTCGTCAGAAATTTTTTTGTCATATTTCAGCTTTTGCAGATCAATGAATTTTTCCTTGACCATACAGCGCAATAACTTTATCGTGTCGTTTTTTATTATAGTACTGTTTTGGGCTTGGCACAATCCGCAAACCAATCCGCCACGAGAAAAATCAAAGCTATTGTTTTCGGGTTTCAATTCCTTGCCACATGCAACGCAGACGCGCAATTCCGGCTCATAACCAAGACCTGACATTAATTTCAATACAAATGCGTGGATAAAAAAATCAATTGTTTCTTCTTTGATATCATTATTATCTAAAAATTCCAAAAAATCATGTAAAAGAAAAAATAATCTACTGTCCGCTTCATTTTCTTTTACCAATTTATTAATAACCGCGATTACCTGTCCGACTATTCGCAATTTTGACAAATCAGACTTGATTGCGGAAAAACAATTTTGGCTGGCAACACCGCCAATGTAGCTATGGCACTTGCCTCGCACAATCATAAAATCGGAAAAACAAAACGGTTCAATATGTCCGGCCATTTTGGATTTTGTCGTTGCGGTACCGCGCGCAATCAGAACAAGTTTGCCGTATTCAAGGCTGCAAACCGTAACCCGGCTGTCATTCTCGCGATATGGCTGACGATTTAGCACTATGGCTTTGGTTGTGTAGGTTTCATCCATATAATACGACATTACATATTTGTAGTATTCGCATTATCAACGAACACTAATAATACGAATGCTACAAATTAAATTCAAATACTACAAATTTCACACACTAAGGTTGTCAAAATAACTCTGCAATATAATCATCGCCGCCACAGCGTCCTGCTTGGCTTTGGTTTTTTTTGTGCCAAACAGCGCGTCCGCGCCTTTGCTGGACAAGCGCTCATCAACCAAAATAATCGGCAGTGCTGTTTTCTTTTTTAAAGACTCGAGAAATAGATTAAAGCCGGCAGTCAGATTATTTTTTTCCCCCGACATCTTGATCGGCTGGCCGATTATTATTTCGTCAATTTCTTCTTCTTTGATAACAGCCAGCACTTCTTTGATATCCCGCGCAACCTTAAACGGAATAGCGATTTTGTTTTCGCTATCCCCGGTAGCTAGGCCGATACGGGAGGCACCCCAGTCGATTGAGAGATACTTTATATGCATAAAAATTATTTATTTAAAAAACTTCTTGTTCTTGTCATTCACGCGTAGGCGGGAATCTTGTTTTAAAAAATAATAAAATATTTTTACTTATATATACGTTATAAAACCATTTTATTTTATTCTTTACTTTCCATTTTAACACCGAGATTCCCGCTTACGCGGGAATGACAAATAGTTTTTCTTGTACTAAATTAATCGCCCTCTTCCGTCAAAACCACCCTCCCGCTGTCAACCACCGCCACCGTATGCTCAGCATGCGCGGCGAGACCACCATCAACCGTAGCAAACGCAAAGCTGTTTTTAACGCTTTTGATGCGCCAATTACCAAGACAAATCATGGGTTCAATCGCCAAAACCATGCCTGGTTCAAGTACGGCATTTTCCATTTCTTTTTTTGTAAAAGCGTAGTTCGGTACTTGCGGGTCCTCGTGCAGGCTATAACCGACGCCATGTCCGACCAATTCGCGGATTACGCCATAACCGCGGTCTTCGGCGTATTTTTGAATCGCCGAACCGATATCGTAGAGCGTATTACCCGGCTTCACCTGCTCGATGCCGATACGTAGGCACTCGCACGTAACCTTGATTAATTCCTCGGCTTTTTTGCTGATTTTTCCAGCCGGAACGGTTATCGCCATATCCGTATAGTATCCACCGAGCTTTGAATGTTGATTGCATATTCTTCCGGTTCTGAATTTCTCATTAATTGGATATTCCAATACAAAATCCAAACTAACAACATCTCCTTCATTGATTCGACGCGTGGGCAAAGACGCGGCATGGACTATTTCACTATTTATCGAAACACACAAAGCCGAAGGGAATTTTTTGCCGTCTGGCATAACAAAGCCAAGTTGAGCCGCGCGACCGCCGGCTTGCATGGCAAGCTCGCGCGCCGCGTTTTCCAAGTCGCCCGTAGTTACGCCCGGTGCAACTATCTGCCCCAGTTTTTTCATTATACCAGCCAATATTTTTCCGCCTTCACACAGTATTTCTATTTCTGGTTTTGATTTTATTGTTATCATGAGTTTTTTATATACTTTTTAACGGCACATTTACATGTGGCGAAACAACGCTGTCTGGTTCTTTTTTGTCGATTTGAACCGTTCCGGCAAAACCGGATACTGCGACATTCTTTGGCGCTGTGTTATTTTTCCTAGCCAATGCGCTGATACTTGAACCGGCATAAGGATTATTTATTCCCAAATCCGTATAGTTGGTTTTTACGCCGCCTTTGCCCAAAACGGTTTTTATCGCATTCTTTTCTCCAACCTGTCTTCCCGCGCTAAGCTGGCTGGCCATATCGTCTTTTTCACGGCTCCGTTGAACGCCAAGAATATTCAGTCTTTGGAATCTTTCATGCTTCTTCTCGTCTGCTAAAATTTCTTCACGACTCGGCCCGTCTCCGCCGGTTATGATATTATCAAAAATTTTCCGATCTTTCCGTTCCATTTCGTATTGAATTCTTTCTGTACCGTCTTCAACGATAACACCTTTCTCTTTATTAATCATTCTCTCAATCTGTCCTTCGGTTTTACCGATATATTTTTTTCGCATCAAATCAATTACATTCTCCTCCTTCAATTTCTGATGCGTAATATTTTTTTCGCCTTTTCTCATTCCATCATTATTCTGTTTTGCGGTTATAATTCTTTTCACATTCAAAACCCCACTCCCAAGAGCGCTTTTTACTCCGGTTCTACTCAAACGTTTTTCTCTTTCAAAATCAACTCTTCGCAAAACCTGTCCCGGCTTCATCCCTCCGCCACTATTATTAATCGGCTTTCCCCCTCCCCCGCCAAAACCCAATAAATTACCTAAACTCATGTATTTATTCTTAATTTTTAATTCTTAATTTTTAATTATTTACCCACCTTCTTTACCCAACCGAACGAGCTCTCAAAGTTCTTGATAATAATATCGATAATGCTTTCTTCCTGGGAAGGAGTCAACATAGTAAAATCCTCGGACTTTTTGCTATTTTTGGCATTGTCCTCACAAGTAACCCAAAATTTGTAAACACTGCCGGGTAAAAAATTGGTAACAACCTGTACATGCTTGATAGTATAATCTTCTTCCTTGGGCAATGACAATGGTTCGTCCATGATCACAAGACCCTGATGATAAAACAATTGGCAAGACGCTTCTTCATCTGTGCGCCAGCTAACAATAGTCTGGATCTTGTTGTCTGATCCGGGGTAGATGGTTGATTCGGTGTTGACCTTGGTAATTTCCGGTGGATACTTATCACGAGTCGTAATAAATGTAATCGGATCACTTTCCGCTTTTTCACCGTCTTCACTTTCTACTTTGATTAATGCGGAATAGTACGTGTCAAAAATCAGGTTTGAAACGCGAATATTGTGGGCGGTCAAAAAGCTGGAGTTGCCTTCTAGTTTCGTATCTTGATTGTTCAGATTGGTAATTTCAATGATTGAAGAACAGGGCACGTTGGTTGACCAGCGGATGGTCGCCGCTTCTTCTTCGATCTTTACTACTTGTAGATTATAAATTTCCGGCTTAATTGATTTGGTGCGAAAAGTTTTGTCCGTACTCTTGCCCGTCAAATCCAAAGCGGATTTTGAAGACACTTGAAAATGATATGTGGTAGCCGGGCGCAAGCCTGTTACCTGGACAACGTGATCAAGCGTCATTAAATCCGGCTCGCCCTCTTTCCAAATATATGGATTTTCCGCGTCCGGTTTATAGTCGCTCTCCTCTGCCAATGATACAATCGTATTTGATTCTTTGTCGGTTTTCCATGAAATTATCGCATAATCGGTACCAACCTCGACATCGGCATAATCCAAGATAATTGTCGGCGGGGCAACGATTTCTTCAGCTTTTTCTTTAACTTCTTCATTAATTACTTCCAGTGCCTCCTCGCTACTTATAGACTGCAGCATTTCAAGCACTTCCTTCAGTGAGACATATTCCAAATTACCTTCGCCACCTTCCAGACGACCGAGCTCTTTTCCGGTTTGGATATCTTTAGTTTCCAGATTTTCTTCAAGTGCAATCTGCCTGAGCTTTTCTAATATCTCACCCAAAGCACCGTCAACGTCCATCCGTTCTCCCCTACCTTTGTCGTCGAGTTTGTCATCAATTTTCTCACTTTCATCGCCACTGGATATTTTATTGACAAGATCCAGAAGCTCATCAACTATTTCAACGGTATTGGCTTTCAATTCACCGCCGGTTATGGAGCTTTGCTTATCTTTCGGTGTTTTAAATTCATGATCACTGGATATGCCCTGATTGCCCGAAGCATCAGCGGACGTAATACGGAAATAATAGGTCGTATCAGCCAATAAATCATCCATGACAATCTCGTGCTGTTTTTTATCAAAGCGCGGCTCACGAACAATGCCATAATTCTTGTTTAAACTGTAATTTATCAAAGAATCGGCTAATTCATCCGTTTCCCAACTCACGATTGATGAAGTTGCTGAAATATCACTTATTTTAATATTACTGATAATCGGCGGTATTTCATCATCCCCCTCTTCCGCAGCCACTGTCAAAGGCCCAAGATTTTTCATTATCAAAAACCCGGAAAAAAATACGAATATTATTATTCCGATAAAAATCAGCGTATTAATATAAAACGATTTGAGTGAATTCATAAAATCTTTATCTTGCCTATATTATAACACAAGCGGCTATTAATAATCAATCAGATTTGCGACGATTGATTTTGTCATAAACCCATTGCCAAAATCTCTTTTTTGAATTAATAAATATTAATCTTAAAAATAAATATTTTTTAATACAAAAATGAAAAATCTAAATGGTTTTATGATAATATTTCGAACTTTTATCCTAAAAACAGCATAAAGCAAAAACCATATCAAAGCGAGCAGAGCAAAAACCGCAGACCAAGGCAATAAATCGCTTATTTTAAAAGCGCCTGCCGGCATTATCGTAAAAGCAATCTTTTCAGAAGCGATAATATCATTGCCCTTGTACACTCTAACCTTAGCCCAATATTGCCCTGCATCGATTTGCACTGGAAACGATGCGAGCACATCTTTTGTTTGAAAAGCTTGAATTTTTTTAATTTTAAAATCAGTAACAGTTTCCAGTAAATTTTCTTCGCTAATATCATATATATCAAGCGTAACTTTTGACGGTGCAATCTCAATATTTCCCGTATTTTCAATTTTTAATGACACTTGCAAACGCCGAAAAATCGAGGAAAAAATCGGCTGATCCCAAGGCTTTTTGGGCAATTCCAAATCAATAATATTGGTTGCCCGCACCAAAAAATCCCGATAAATATCGCACGTCAGGCGTATATCAAGGTTTATTTGCGCGCCTACTCCAAGCTCGATTCCGCTGGCTCCGGTATTATTTTTTTCCGCTACATTAATGTTGATCTTGCCGGAATAAGAATCGATTGCCGCGTCTTTGGGCGGATCAATATTTATGATTATCGGCACCTGGATTATTCCGGCAGGCAATTCAAAGGTCATGCCTTTATTGATAGTTATCCATTCTTCAATCTCTGGCGCATTAATCTCTACGGTCGCGTTCAAAACGCTCTCTGCCGAAGATCGCAACAGCGTAACCCTTTGCTCAAAATGCGAACCAGGTAAAATCTTGTCCGAAATAACAGCAGGCGGCGAAACGCCGAAGCCGGCGAGGGCGGCATGGGCAGATGTAAGAATAATGGCGCCCGATAATATGAAAAAGTATAATTGCTTTTTTAACATTTTCAATGTTCAATAATCAATATTCAATATTCAATCAATAATCAATATTCAAATTTAAAAATTAATTTAAAAATTGAAAATTGAAAATTGTTTGAAAATTTAAAATTGAAAATTGAAAATTAGTATTCATAATAAATTTCCCAAAACAAATCACTTAAATCGCTTTTTGCTTTTTGAAAATCAGGGCCGTCTAAAAATTTATCCAGATAGCCGATATTTTTTTCCATTTCGCTGATAATCCGCAAAAAATTATCATTCGGATTATATTGTTTTAACCCTGTAAACTTATATTTCAAGTCTGGCAAAATCGACATAACCTCGGCTTTTTTTTCAACCTTTTCCAATTTATCAATTTCGATAAAAAAATCAAACAATTCCAAACTGATATCGTATGCACTATTGTCTTTTTTTAATTTTAACAAATCAGCGCGAGCGGTAAGCGCCAACTGACAGGCTGATTCAAAGCTTTTTTCCTGCGCAATCTCATGTGCTTTGCTGATTGACTCTGTTATTACAAAAAGTTTTTTAGCAAGATTCGTGTCAGATTGAAATATCACGCATTTTCCCGCTTGATTCATTTTCAAAAATTCTTGCCATGCGATATTAGCACCAGTAATCGTACTGGATGCGTTCTCAAAATCTTTGCGATAATTATATATCTCAACTTTTTTCAATGCATCATCAAAATTATCAAACTGCTCTTCGCAAGTAATAATTTTAACTATTTTTTCATGATAAAAAAAAGTTTTGTAGATAAAAAATATGCAAAAAAACAATATAACACCAACTAATATTTTTATTTTCTTTTTTTTCAGCATAAACATATTCGAGTATATTCGTTTTTAATTCGTATATTTTCGTGTCTTTACCAATTATCATCATCCATAACGGCAATAAATGTATTTCTGCCAATATACGTATCAGGATAAGCCACGGGAGGGATGCCAATACCCCAATACATGATATCAGAACTTGGAGTTGCGGAAGAAGTAGAACGCGGGGCAACTACATCTACTAATTTATTGGTTGTTTTCAGAACATTTGTTCCAAGTTCATAATCAAAGATAGTAAGATCAAATTTTATCCATTCAACATCAATTGAACCCGCATAAGATACGCCACCAAGATTTGTTCCCTGAATATTCGCATCCAACGGCGAATTACCGGCATTTTCGATCGTAGTCGTAGAATTATTTGTTCCGGTATTTTCACCGGCAAATATACCTGTCCCAAAATCGATCCATTGTTCCGGTACTTCTATTGCCAGATTGGTCTGCAATTCGGTTGTTGTTCCGGAAACGGACGTTGTAGCGCTGTAATTTACCCCGTCAAAAACATTAAGATAAGACAACCATTGATAATTTTTCCAAGGATTGTTGGCAGATTGATTATCAGTCGGAACGGCAAAATACTTCATCCCGGCCGTACAAGTGTAGGTCGCAATCATGTCCGTCGGACCGTCGCAATTACTTAATACGCATCCGGCCGGAGCGATCTGATAACAGACATTATCATCGGCGGTACAGTTATAACCGTTTGTGGCATTTGACATATAAATCGCGCTAACCGCGCTTTCAATATCCTGACAACCATTCAAATCTTCGATTGAAGAATTGATAGCTGATATGGAGGTATCCGGAGCATCTTTGATGTTTAAAATAATTATGGTTCCATTATTCAAAAACAATGTTCCCAAAACCGGCGCAGTGTTATTGACAGTATATGTCCCGTTGCGCGATGCCGGCGATGCCGGAAAATCATGGCTGTCAAATATATACGCGTAGTAATCGTAATTGCCGGCCAAGGCGGGCGTGGTTGTGGCAAAAACGCACGAGGCGTTCGGCGATGTCGTCGCAAGCTCGGAACAAAGCGTGGATCCGGTACAACCCGCGACTGTCGCGCCGGCAGATCCACAAACGAAAAAATCCATAGTGTCAGCGCCGCCATCAACATCCGTATCGGTTACGTACGCGGTAACACGGTATGTCTGTCCGGGATTCTTGTTGTTTTCAACCGTCGCAACGGACGTAAAATTCGGCGCATGGTTTATCGCAAACGGCGAGGCGTAAGCCGACCAGCTTGCTCCCTGCGAATAAGCCGAACACTTTGCTTGTCCAAAACCGAATACTTTATCACAGACATAGGCATACCAAGTATTTGATTCTGTCGTGGTTGCGGCGGTATAAACACAAGAAGCTTCCGTGCCGCTTGCGGTCGCAGTCGAAACGCACCAAGCGCCGCCGTTGCAAGTCGGCGCGGTGTCGTTGCCGGCGCTTATGCTTGCGCTTTTGCAGATTGCCAAATAGTATTGGTCGCCCGCGACATCGCCGGCTGTCGCGCGAAACGTAATATTATCTCCCATATTCGTTGGAGAAGTCGAGGCCGAAGCGCCGTCCGAATCGTAATCGCCCGGCAAAACGCTATATGCCGGCGCGATATTCGTACTTCCAAAAAGCGTTACTGACGGATATATCGCATAATTATTTAAAACCGCTCCATTTCTGGTTACACGGAAACAATAAGTTTGCGCTGCGTCCGCATCGCTAGTAACCGAAAATGCGTACTCGATTTCCGTATAACGCCCCTCAGTCAGACTTAGATTAGCCGAAGCATTCGTTGGATCCTCGACCATGTCACCAGCAACGAAAGTGTATGTTTCACTATTTGCAAAACGCGCAACCGTTGTTGTACCGTCCCCGAAATACGCGCTATCAATCATCTCAAAATGCTCTCCGGCCGATACGGTTACCGGCACGGTCCGCCAATCGCCTGGGTCAGTCGCGCAACCAAGGCTGGACGAGGCATATTCCAAGCGATAATTATAATCGGTCGCGCTACCGCCTCCGGTATTCGCTACTTCTATGCGTAGCCTTGTAGTCGAACCAACGCCGATTTCCGATCCTGTAGTCGGGCTGTTCGCGTCTTCATCCTCGAGCCAGGTAGCGGTCGCTTCCGTACCGTTATCCGCACGCCAGCGGTAATGCAGTTGAGAGACATCGGGAACGGCTGGTGCAAAGTTTGCATTATAAAAATCAGTACGCAAAGCCTCTGTTCCACTTACTTGATAAACGCGCCAATAGATCCAATTATTCGGACCATAGTATTCGGATAATGACGAATTTACGCCTCCGCTTAAAGTAAAATCAATATTCGCGCCGATTGTCGCCTCTGTGTCAACCGTTACCCAGGCGTTGGTCGTGCCATAGCGATAAACTTGCAATATCGCGGTGTTTGTTATGGTACTGACAGACGATTGCCCGTTCCAAGTACTGGATGCCGCATCCGTACTGTTTGTATGTTTAGTGGCAAACAAGAAAACCGGAAAATTCGCGGCGGATGTAGCTGTGTCATAGATTGAATTGTCCGTTAAAACATCGTTATAACCCAATGGATCAAAATAATATTCCAAATCGGTCTTAACTGTCGGTAGAGGCGTAATCAGGCCCTTGGAATACCTGGTCGTATCCGAAGCGACGGTTGAGAAAACCGGATACTTGGCATAATCCGCCAATACTTTATTTTCCGTAACATCATACACGCGAAGTCGATATGTTTTGGAAGTCGTGGCATTACTTGTGTTAATCATAAAGACCAATTCGGTATATTCATTGTAAGCCAAAGAAATATTTCCGGTCGTTCCGGTATTTTCCTGCCAAGCGCCGTTATGCCATGTTCTGGCATTCGCTTCGGCCTTATAGGCGGTAATCGCATCGTTATTTGCGCCAGATAATCCCGGACCGTAGCTTACGCTTGTTGTCGAAGTAACATCCAGCCAAGTACCAGCCGCGTCAGTATAGTTTTCATATTGCAGTTTGTAAATATTATTCAACTTATCATCGCCGCCGATATTTTCGATCTGTAGTCTTGCCGCCAAGCGCGTTCCGATTTTAATATTGCTAAGCGTCGTTGATGCGGCCGTGGCGGACACGTTGGAATTCACATTTGCGCCGTTATCATTCTCCCAAATAAACGATGATTGTCTTACCGCCGGTAAAGCGCTCGTCGTTGTCGCAATCTCCACTGTTGCCGTTGCCTTATTGCCAGCCTTGTCATATGCCCAAATATTAAATACATATTGCGTAGATGAAGCCAGGCCGTTAATAGTCGTAAAAGTCGCGCCATTATAAGTACGGCTAGACAGATTCGCGTCATTCGCCTGAGTCCAAGGGGTATTCGCTTCGGTTACGCCCGAAGCGCCGATCTTGTAAAATATCTTGTATTCCAAAAAGCTCACTGCCGGCTCGTTGGTCGGCGCGCCATAGGTCAAGGTAACGGTTTGACTGGTTTTTCCGCCAATACTTAGATTGCCGGGTGCGGAAGGCGCCTCTGTATCCACATAAAAATTTGGCGTTACTGCATTGAATTTTTGCCAGGTCGAGCATTCATCCTCGTCATCACAAGAAAGCATCTGCCATTTATAGCCGATAGTCGAACTGGCAATGCTTGTAATCGTGGCTGTCGCCGTATAAGGTGTTACGCTGTAATCGCCAGAGGTACTGGATGCAACCAGCCAAATTTTTGAATTGCAATCTGTCCAAGACGCTGATGACGCGCATGGATTGAAAGTCGTATAGTCTGAAGTAGTGGCAAAAGTATCGTTATTCGTAATCAACTGCAAATAAATACGGATCGCTTCCCGCGTGTCAATATCAAAAACCGATGCGCTAAGTCTGACCGTGCTCTCATTTGTCCAGCCCAAATTGGCAATCGTGGTGGTACCGCTTGATTTGTATTGTTCAAGATTTGTCGGGGCCAAGGGCGCGGAATTGTATTTAACATAACCGAAAGAGGTTGATTCAAAATCGGCATCCGCCGCGCCGGAACCGGTTACAAGCTGTGTCCAAGCTTGATTGCCAGAATTGTAAAACCGCTCATTGCCCGGGTCCCAGAAAGCGGCGGAATAATCAATATCATCATTCTGGAAAATCGCAACCACTTCATCTTCGTTCGGATCATCATACAAACGAACGCGCGGATAAATATTCGCTTCCGCGCCTTCGACCGATGTGGTGGCGGAAAGCGTATTGCCACTGGTCGTTATTACGCTATAAAATGGCGCCAGTGCCGAAGAGTAGTTGCCCAATACCAATCCTTTTCCGCTTTTGTAAAATTTTGTGGCAAACGGCGTCTGTGCGTAATTGGCTTGGCTATACAAATTGCCGCTGGAAATATTGTCGCCATTCGTTACGGTTGACCAAGAAATTGTCGGATTAGACGCGTTCACTTGATAAGCATTCAACTGGCCGCTTACATCGCGGCCGACAAAATAAGCAATACCGGTTCCGCCCGGATCTGACGCAAATTCACCATGGACAAAATCACCGCCCCAATCATTCGGCGCAACCGCCGGACTAGGCTGAGATCCGCCAAAATTTATCGAATTGGCTGCACACGTAAAATATTTTGCATAAGCGTAATTATTTGTAGTGCTGTTGGAATAATACAACGCACCGCGGCTATTGTTTGACGGATCAAAGAAAGCATCGCCGACAAAATTATTAATATCTTCTTCGGCGCTGGCATGGTCCACCCAGCTGGTCCAAGACGCGCTGGAATTATCAAAAGTCGATCCGCCAAAATAATACATACTGCCGACGTATTGCGTATCATCAAAAGTCAAAAGCAGATAATTGTCTGTGCCGGGTCTACGGACAAGGTTACAGCCGTTCATAACGCCAAATTTTCCGGTCGTATCCGTTCCCGGAACAAGGCCTTCGCTGGTCCAACCGGCGATTCCATCCCATGAAAAAGCGATAGCGCCGTTGCCGGCATTATTGTTACGGACAATCACAAATTCTCCGCCGGACAAAGGAGTGATACAAGCAGTCATTAGGTCATTATTCGTCGCGCTCGCCCATGATGTTCCCAGGGCGCTGACATTGACAAAATCATCCGCCGCGTAACGATAAACCGCGCCATACCAATCTTGATTCGTACCATCCCAAGTCTTTATAAGAAGCCCGATCTTGGCTCCGTTGTCACTTCGGATTGTACGAATATGGCGAATATTGTCGCCAAGCGCCGTAACATTGCCGCTGGATTGCTCAGTGCCCCAAGCGGCCCCGTCCCAAACACGGTAATAGATCGCGCGGTCATTTTTGGCATAAAACATAATGCCCGGAGTAGATACGGCATCATTCGTATCCACCGAAGTAACGGTCGAACTGGCTTTATGACCGACAACATCGTATGCCCAAATATTGAAATAATAGGTTGTTGCCGGATTCAGATTATTGATTGTAAAATTCGTAATGCCATTATACGTTTTTGAAAGCAAATTAGCATCCGATGTAGAGCCGTACAGGCTATCCGCTTCGGTTACGATCGGGTTGGTTGAATAATAAACGCGGTATTCGGTAAAATTATCCTCATCAGTCGCCGAACCGTAATTTAGTGTTACCGAATTCGAGGTTTTGCTGTTTTCTGTTAATTGCCCGGGCGCGGACGGATTGGTCGTGTCTATCTTGAAATTCGGTGTTGTCGGATTATACTGATCCCAAGAAGTGCAATCACCATCGTCGTCACAGGCCTTAACCTGCCATTTGTAGCCGGTAGCAAAGTCAGGATTATCCGGAACAGAAACGATCAAAGCTGATTCAAAATATGATGCGACCGTCCCCTCGCTCCCGATTGTCAAAAAGGAGCTATTATCATTCTGATTGTTATAAGCGGTCTCAATCCAGCTTGGATGGCGTGCGAAGTTTGAAATCTGCATTTCGTCAATCGTGCCATTAAAGGCTGATCCAATAATTATCGGGCTGGTATTGGCATTGATCGCGGTTGAATAGTCAGCCGTACTCTTTACTACGCCGTCAAGCAAAAGTTTCATTTCGGCCGTACCGCCGGCGTTTTGATCGTAAGTCAAGGCAATATGGTGCCAGCCGGAAGAAATTGGCGTGGATACGCTTTGACTGTTAATCTGCGCTGAAATATAGTTATCACTGTTCAGGCTTATCTGATAAGCATCTGTTCCTTTTCCGGCAATCGTAATCGCAGGCGTGAATTCGATAACTACCAGGCCGGGATTGCCAACGGATCCGGCACTCAGATAATTTCCACCGCTACCGGCTACGCCCGCGCTCGCAAGATAGTCCTCATCACTGCTATTGCCGGGATTAATGCCTGATCCGGCGCTAGTCGAGGTCGCGATCGCGGTCGAAGTTGCGTAAGAAGAACCGCCGCCGCCGCCAGCGCCGCCGCCATTACCCGCGCCGCCGCCGCCGCCGCCATAATAACCGCCCGCGCCACCGCCCGCGCCGCCATAACGATTTGAAGCATCGCCCAAGCCTCCGGCCGCGCCGCCGCCGGTACCGGCTGTTCCTCCGCCGCCATCCGCGCCTTGAGCTATGCGTCCATCCGCGCCGGCACCGCCATTCGTCAAAGCGCCCGCCGTTCCGTTATTGGATCCCGTACCGGCAGTACCGCCGGCAATCTGCGTTCCACCGCCGCCGCCATTGGCCACGCCAGTATTGGAACCGGCCGTACCGGATGTACCGCCGCCCGGACCGCCGTTGGCTCCCTGAGTATAACCGACGCTAGAACCGCCGCCGCCGCCCGCGCCACCACCTGCCGCAAGCAAAAGACTGGTACTGCGCAAAACTGCAGTCCGTCCGCCACCACCGCCGCCGCTAGATGCATCGGCATTATACGCACCACCGCCTCCGCCGCCACCAACCGCTATCGTCAGGGTTTCGCCGGGAACAACATTGATAGTTGAAAGGATATATCCGCCTCCGCCGCCATCACCGCCGGGGTTCCTGTTGGTTTCTGCGCCGCCGTTTGCGCCACCGCCTCCTCCGCCGCCTGCTCCCCATGCCTTAACGGTAATCTTTGTTACACCGACCGGAACTGTAAAGGTTTGCGTACCGGCACTGGTATAAACTGAAGATGAAGCGACCGGTTCCGTACCGATCTCGCCGTTCATCCAAAAACTCATAGTCATAGCACTTGTCAAATCAAGACTATTATTGTCCGCAATATTCAAATAATCATTAGCACCATCAAAATCCTGTCCTTGATATATTTTTGCTATAAATTCATTATTGCCATACTGATCACCGTGATTTGCGTATGCAGTGCTATCATTGTGCGCCAAAAACGAAGTAGCTTCATCAACCACGTTTTCTTCCAAATGCCATACGCCACGGAAATAGCTGTCCCAAGCCTCTGTTACCGTTGACGGATCTGTCGTAACCTCCGCGTTGCCATAATAAAGATAAAGAATCGTATCCGTAGTAGAGGAAACATCAGTCTTGACCCAAGCCACGAATTGCCCGGAAATCGGATTAAAATATTCCCGTTCATAATCAAGCAAGGCCGTTCCACTAGAATCAGTTATCAGAATATCAAAACCGTCAGCGCGGGCTTCATCAGCCAAATCCGCGTCAGTCATATCGATCATAACCGGAAAATCCGCGGTAGTAGTCGCGACATAAGCGGAATTGATAGTAATCTGCTTGCGATACAGCCAATCGCCGTCATACCAATCGGCCGGCAAACTCGAAGAAGTGGTGGAAACCGACCAAATACGCGAAGAACATGCCTCAAAAGCCGTGCCATAAGCGCAGATATTACTCGGAACAGTAGCGAATGAGTTGAATGTACTTGTCGCGGTTACCAATTCATAATAAAAAGTAACCAAATCTGCGCTGTCTTGATCGTGCGTGGAAGCTTTTAAAATAATGCTGTTATCATTCATCCATGATCCGTTTGCTACCGGCGTAACAGAGTCGCTATAATACTGATTATCAGCCGAAATATTGGTCGGTGCCGCGTTTGTTTTGACACTAAGCTCGATCGTTGAACTGGCACGGTTGCCAAATGTATCATAAGCCCAGATATTGAATACATATTCAACCTTTGAATCAAGACCGCTGATCGTAGTCGTCGTTGCCAGATTAAAATCATCCTCGTCCAAATTAATATCCGAAGATGTGGAATGGACAAAATCATTTTCAGTTACGCCCGACGTTCCAATCTTGTAATAAATCTTGTAATCTCTGAAATTCGTATCAATACTGGATGTACCGAATTTAAGAGTAACACTACTACTGTCTTTTGCAGCCAATGTTAAATACCCAGGTACGGTCGGCTTGACATTGTCCAATGTTATTGGACGCGTATGCGTCGCAACCTGTTCAAAAACGCCGTCGCTGACGACTAGCCCCATGCAGTATTCGCCGTTAGCCGCCGGTAAATCCAAATTAGAGAGCCAATCAAAAAATACATAATTCTGACCCGGAGACGTTTTTATCCAACCGGTAGTCGTACCGATTTGAAAAGGATTGGCATTGTTTACCTTTGGGTCGCCATAGGTGGCAAATGTGTTGGAATCGGTTTCGTCAATCGTAGAATCGCCGTATGATCCGGAAAAATCGCAAGCACTGTTAAACATAAATTTTGCCCGCAAAGTATCATTATTATCCGCGTCATCGGCAAGAATCGTAACATCCACGATGCCGCTTCCATCAGTCCGCTGGCGAGTCGAGCTCATCAGATACCCTGTCGGCGGATTGAAAGAATTCGCGGTTTTCGCCGTTAATTCGATTGCCGCGGCCGCCTTGTTGCCGGCATGATCATATGCCCAGATATTGAATACATAATCAGTGTCCGCCGCAAGATCGATAACGAACGTCGAAGTCGCGTTAGCATATGACACATTCGAAAAATTATTATCTTCATGCTCTTCGTCTGACTCTGTTACTCCACTAGTCCCGACTTTGTAATACATCCTATATTCGGAAAAATTAACATCGCTGGATGAAGCGCCAAGTGTTATAATCATGGAAATCGGCGTAATAAGAAAAGCTTGCAGATTGCCCGGTATCGTTGGAGAAGTATTATCCACTTTGAAATTAGGAACGGAAAGATCAAAAGCGGTCCAGACAGAACAAGCATTGTCATCATCACAGGCAATGACCTGCCATTTATAACCATTATAATCAGGCAGACTGCTTATGCTGGTTGTACCGATGAATCCGCTTGTCCGATAATCGCCCAATACGCTGTTTGAACGCCAAATCTTGCTTGCGCACGCGCTATAAGCGGTGCCGGACGGACAGGAAGAAGACGGCATTTGCGTTGCCGTTGTAAAGCTTGCCGTACTGGACGCCAGCTCGAAATATAGCGTTACTATTTCCGACATGTTCGGATCAGTCGCGGTCGCGCTTAATACGACCGTATTCGTATTAATCCAATCTCCGTTCGCGATCGTGGTCGTACCGTTTCCGCGATACTGCATCGGCAATAACGGCGCGCTGGGCGGCGTATTAGAAGCGGCTGTCGCCAAAGTCGGGAAACTGTCAGACGCATAATCGTCCAACAGGCTTCCATCGCTTTTTATCATGCGAAAACAATAATTCGAGCTGGATGTGGCAAAGTTGTTATACAAAACCCAATCCCACTCCGCGTAGCCGTTTGCCGGCGTTCCGCGCGGATTGCTGGCAGAATTATTCGCCTCTTCATAAGACTGCGCAATATTTGAAGTAGACAAAAGAACGGAAGCAAGCGCGCTATTATCGGCTGGATCCGGATTATTATATCCGCGCCAAGCAGTATCGGCAGATACGCCGCCGACACCGGACCAACTGGTGCTGGCAACCGATAAGCAGTCATCGCTTTCAACATACTGCAAGGTGTACGCCTGCGTAGATGTCGCGAGAGCGGTCTTGGTTACGGCAATATTCATGCGTACTCGCAAAATATCGCCAATATTCACTCCGTTAATTGCGGTTTTTTCCGCCGCTTTGGCGGGTCCCGGCGCCAAGCTATCGCTATTTCCATACCAGCGCCAATTGCTTTGAATCAGCTCCGGCAAAGGCGCAGTCCATTGATAAGTATAAAAAAGTATCGAATTCATCCGCGCGCCGGCTGTTGGCGCAACCGCATTTTCATTGGAATAGCAAGCAAAATAAGCCTGCTCATCTATTGCGGATAAAACCGGAGTTACGCTTTTGAAATACTCGGCAAAAGTATTCGCGCCATCGCTGCGTACGCCGTATTGCCCGCTTGGACTGCAAACTGGACTGGTCGTGCTGATATTGATATCGATCGTAAACCAATTTGCCGGCATATCGCCGTCTGAATCCGTAAACAAGAAAGAACCCAAAAGACCGGCAGATCGTACGGTTCTTACTCCTCTTTTTTCCGGAAAAATTACAAAAGCCGTACTTTCACCGTCGTTCTGCGAATTGGCTTCGTCTCCGGATTGTCCGCCAAAAAGATTAAGCGAAGACAGATAGCCGCTTGACTCATCAGTATACGAGTAAGTAATCATAAGTTCGGCTGATACACCGCCGATATTTGTCGAACTGTTCGTGGTATTTATAACCACCTCTTTCGGAATGGATGCGTTCGCCAATTCCAATTCGGAATAATCGGCGCTCGGGATGACATGGATTATTTTAAAAGACGGTTTAATCACTTCATCGCCGGCATCAATATTGTAGACGTAATTCGCCGATGTTGAATTGCTGCCGGTTTTGGACGATACGGTTAGCGTATATAAGCCGCTGGCGTAATCGTTTGAAAATATCCGAAACCATGCTTTTTTAATATCAACAATGCCATCACCGGTTCCGTTTTCCGGAAAATAAACGCTCGCACTACCCGATGCCAAAGACGTACTTTGTCCGTTAGTTAAAACTCCAATCGGAAAAGAAACTGTGCGGGTTTTTACGGACGCCGATTTGGGGGCCGTATAAGTTTCCGTTGATTCGCCGCTCAAAAGATAATATGTTCCGGTGCCTGGACTAGATAAATAATATTCTAAAACCTGAGACGAATTTTCCGTATAGCCATAAACATTATCAAAAATAATTGCTGGAAAATGTCCTTGTTCTCCGCCATTAGCCGCCTCATGATAATACGTATCGCTCTCGACGCCATAACCTTGTAGATTTACAGTCATGGCTACGTCATTTATTCCATGTCCGTCATTTGTGCCGCCCATAGTGAACCATTGCGACAATTTCGCTCCGATTTCCGGAATTTCGATATTATAATTAAAAGTCGGACAAGTATTCAAATCTGTATCGCAATCGTCAGCCGTACTAGCACGCTTGGTACCGGAGTCGCCGCTAGCGGCTGATTCCAAAGGATAAATAACGGTATTGGTAAAGTTTGTCGTAGCATCTTCATTAAAAGCATAGGACACAACCAAAATCGCCCGAGTGCTTGCAATCGAAGAAACGGCGGTACCGGTCTGCAAATTATAACCTACCTGCGCTTGCATATTCGCGCTATCGCCCGCGTATGCCGCAAGCTGTGCTTCGTCCGTCACATCAAATAAAATACGTACTTGATTACTATCCGCTTCGTCGTAAGCCAGTACCGTATCACTGTCAATAAACGCGCGACCGGAACCGTTTGTGGCATTGGCCGTACACGGCTCGACGCAAGCGTCAAAACTCATCTCATATCCGGTATAATCCGAAGACAAGGCGTTATAAGCCTCAAACTGCGCTTCAAACAATACATAGGCGCTCCGCACCTCTACGCCGGTTTCCGCCAAGCTAAAATTAAATGTTGCAAAGCTTTGAGCCGTATCCGTGTTTTGGCCGGAAAGACCATTTGCGCTTGAATAATCTCCTGCCAAAAATTGCACGCTTCGCGCGCGCGCATGCGGAGCCGATTGCGTTGAAACTACGATCTCGTTTGCAGATGTCTTGTTGCCCGCCAAATCGTAGGCCCAAATATTAATGACATATTGCGTATCAGATTCGAGATTCAAAATCGTTGTCGAAGTCGCGCCGCTATAATCGATTTCAGCTAAATTTGCATCGCTGTGCGCGCTATCGTCCGTATCAACTCCGGAAAGCCCGGTTTTATAAAATATACGATAATACGCAAAATTCGCTTCATTCGTTTCCGCGCCAAACGCAAGCGTTATCGTCGTCGCGGTGGTAGTCGCCAAAACAAGGTCGCCGGGCGCCGATGGCGCGTCCGTATCAACCTTGAAATTCGGGATTGATCCGTTAAAATCATCCCAATTAGAGCATTGATTCTCAAAATTACAAGCCAAAACCTGCCATTTATAGCCGATTGCCGAGTCAGTCGATGACCCTCTATCCGGAAGAGATACAACATTTACGATTCCTTCATATGTTGCGCCGGCAATCGATTCTTCGTCTTCGATACTCATAAACTTTTCGACATCGTGTTGATTATTGTATTCAGTCAAAATCCAACCGGCAGTATGCGTAATATTCGTAGCGCGCAGTTCATCCATTTTTCCATTAACTTCATAATTCGTACCGGCACCCATAATATTCCAAACATTGTTATTATCTGCCGGCGCAGTCTGCGCGTTAGGACCGTCATCTAATACGCCATTAACGTACAAACGATCATTTCCTCCGGAATGTTCAAATACCACATAATACCACTGTCCAGTTGAAAAAATAGTATCTGAAACCAGCTGATTACCACCGCCAGTACCGCCGCGAATCTTATTCGGACTGGCATGCGCCTCGCTCCAAAGCGCGGTACCGGCAAAATTGGATTTGTCCGTAATCAAAGTATTTTCCACAACAGTCGTAAAATTCAGCCAATAAGAAAATGTTCTTGCTTGGCCGGCACCGGTCGTGCCATCCATACTAGCACTATCATTAATAGTCAGCGTATCAGACACTCCATCAAAATCAATCGCTTGTCCAATCATGCCGGAAACCAGGTCTGCAGAAGTCATATCTCCGCTTGCCGTAGCATTGTTTGCAAAAGACGTTGAATCTCGAACTCCTCCGGCCGTACCCGGACCCGGATCGTCTTTTAGATGATTAACAACAGCATAAGAACTATTCCAAGTTCCGGTTTGATTCTGTTGATCTACAGCTATCGCGGAATTACCATAATAAATATAGATTGTTTTATTTGTCGTTGAGGAAACATCAGTTTCGACCCAGATAACCAGTTGTCCGGTCGCGCTATTATAATATTCCCTTTCATAATCAAGCTTTGTCGTGCCATCCGAATCAATCAAAGTAATATCATATCCATTTGCCGAAACGACATGCCCGCCACTGCCGGTATATCGCAAATTACTGTCTGTTGTCGTAGCAAGAACGACAAAACCGCTCGTTGTCGTTGCAACCTGCGCGGCATTGATAATTAATTTTTTGCGGTACCCCCAATTGCTATCATACCAAGGAGTAGTACTGGCAAAATTTGTCCATATTTTAGTCGCGCATGAACTATAATCAGCGCCATCTGCGCAAGCTCCGGACGGTTCGCTGGTACTTTCAATAAAAGAACCGTCTTCTTCTTTTAATTCAAAATAATAATTGAATCGAGAAGTCGTGGCACCCGGCAAAAGACTTGACAAAGCAGACAAATTTATTTCATTTTCATTGGTCCAGCCTTGATTCGCAATTAATGTGAATAAATCATTTTTTCTTTGCTTATCAGCTGACACGATGATATCAGGAGTATAAATATTAGTCGTGCCCGAAATAGCTACTGGCGCCGAAGTATAAACCAAACCGCTTGACAAGCTAATACCCGTCGCCGGACTGCTGATTTCAATCTCGATTGTCTCATCTTTCAAGGCGCCGGAACCGATATCAAGCACGACATAAGCGCAAAAAGCCGAAGTCGTGCTGATATTGGCCGCGCCGCTGAACGTAGAGGTGCCGTTAGCGGTATCAAAGGCGGTACTGGTAGCGCCAAAGCGCAGATCACTAGCGGAAAAGCTCTCGCCGACGCAATTATAAGGCGCGCTAGTATCAAGATCATAATACAATCTAATATTTGAAAGATTGGAAGCGGCATCTACGGTTCCGCTCTCATTAATAGAGATAGACGTTAAATTGCGAGCGGTCTGAGCATTGCTAATCACAAACGCGCCGCCAATATAATTATTCTCGCTATTGCCGTCCAAAGAAGCAGCCTGAGTTCCGGTGGCGGCAACGCTTACCGCTACCGCCAAGGTTGTTGTCCCGTACGCGCTAATTGCCGCGTTTGGTCCGACATCAGTCGGTCCGGTAATATCTGTTGAAGGATTATTGATAGTGATTTTTAAAGTCTGTCCGTCGGTCGCTCCGCGCGCAACATCCAAAACGGCATAAACACACATTGCGGATGTAGTACTTACCGTAACCGAACCGGCAAAAGAAGCGGTGCCATTGGCCGCGCTAAAACTGGAAGAAGTCGCGCCATAACGCGCGTCGCTTTCCGAAAAGCTTTCGCTCAAGCAATTGTAAGGCGCGCTGGTATCCAGATCATAAAATAAGCGAATATTGGAAAGACTGGTTTGCGCGTTGACAGTTCCGATCTCGGTAAGCGTAATACCGCTAATGCTTGAGGTGCTAACCAGGTCGCGGAGAACAAAACTGCCACCTACGTAATTACTTGCACTCGGTATTTCCAAAATACTTGTCTGTGATCCGGTTGCGGCCGCTTCGACATTGTCGTATAAAACTACGATCCGTCCCGCATAACCGGCGCTTCCGCGCGCGTTATTACCGCCCGCGCCGCCAGTACCAGCCGAACCAGCATAATCGACGTCGCCGTTGTTCGCGGCCGCGCCCGCGCCGCCGGCACCCGTACCGCCGGCTGTACCCGCCGCGGTTATGACAGCAGTCAAGCCGTCGGTCTTGCCGCTTCCGCCACCGCCACCGCCTGCGCCCTCGGCATTACCGGCTTCGCCGCCGCCACCACCGTATTGTCCGCCGCCACCGCCACCACCGCCCGGATCATTGCTAGCGGTTTGTCCGTCTCCGCCCGCTCCGCCGCCGTTCGCGCCAGCCGTACCACCGGTAGCACCGCCTGTCAACGTATCATCGCCATTACCGCCGCCACCACCTTGATTAGCACTTCCTGCTTGTCCATCCGTTTCACTGGAACAGCCAGAACCACCCACACCACCAGCCGCTGTCGTGCCGCCATCGCCGTTGTCACCAATCTGCGAACCGCAAGCTGCATCCAAACCGCGAGAACCGTTGCTACCGTTAGCACCACTACCCGCACCGCCGCCGCCACCGTCTTCAGAATTGCCATCAGCGGCACCGGCACCACCCGCACCGCCACCCGCCTGGATCAAAAAAGTACCGCTACGCAATATCGCACTATAACCACCACCGCCACCGCCCTCGCCGACATTACCATCATCATTTCCGCCGTCCCCCGCTCCGCCAACGCGGATTGTTAATGTCTCACCCGGCGTAACCGGAATAGCTCCCTGCGCAAAACCGCCACCACCTCCACCACCACCAATGCGTCCGGCGCCATTACCGCCACCGCCTCCGGCACCGCCGGCACCCCAAACCTTGGCCGTAATCGAAGTTACTCCGGGCGGAACCACAAATGTGCTATCGCCAGTAAACGCCTGCTTAGAGTCAGCCGCAATCTGCCAAGACCGCTCTTCCGCATAAAATCTATCACCATTCAATCCATAAACCGACAAAGAGCCCAAAAGATAAAATTGCGGACTAATTTTTGGAGCTAGATAAGTATAATAAAGCTCGATTGTCTCACCGGCTGTCGCAGAAACCGGCCAAGATATTTTTTGCGTTCCATCTATCTCATCCGCGATACCGAGCTGTCCTTCGCCGCTGATTTCCGCCAAACGGAATGAAGACGGTAAATTTTCTTCAATGTATCCTTGAAAATCTTGTTCCGGACGGAAACTGATCTTCATGATATAAGCCGATTTAAAAGGGTTAATTCTAGTCGCGCCGGTTCGTTCAAGCAAGAAAGGCCTTTCGTCTTGAACCGTTAAAAAATCCTCAACTGAATAATTATTATCAAGATTAGTCAATTTAAACCGATACCGCCCGCTTTCCGATAGCGGATAATGCACGAAGTAATCCGGCGCGTCCGTTACATTATCCGCGCCGCATTCAGAGCTCAAAAAGATCGTTCCATCGCCGACTGATAGCGTCTCGGTCTTACCGGAAGGCGTTTCAATATCCAAAACCAAATTCGAATCGCACAAAGTATGCCCGATGCTGTCCAAACTAGCCATCTGTAAATATGCCGTTTCTCCCGGCAGATAAGACGCTTTGTCGGCATTAAAAGCCAAAACACCCCAAACGAATTCATCGTCAAACTCTACTTCCGCGCCGCCGATAAGTTCCGGTTCACGGAATCCAAATTTAATCCGATACGCACCGGGCGCAAACTGACTGCCAGGATCTTTGACCCGAAAAGCGATTTCTCCGTCCTCGATATAGTCTGCCGTAACCTCCAAATTGTCTGTACTGCCCATATCTGTCATCACACTCGCTCGCACTTTTATATTTTTATATTTATCATAAAATATTCCGCCAATGCTTTCCAAAATGCGTCCAAAAAAGTTATGTTTTTCCCTAAATTTGTAATTGATAGTCGGAATTTCATCCGAGCGGAAAAAACGTTTTTCATTTTCCGACTTTAATTCAAATTTTTCTTGTAACATTTCCGGGCTTTCCTCTAAATCGGTTTCTTCCACGTCCACGTCTTGAATCTCTTCTTCTGTGATTTCCGAAATCTGCTCCTGTCCGTCGTCATAGTCAATTTCAAGCCACAAAGCATCCAAAAATATACGCATATCTTTCTCAACTGGTCCGTTCGCAATCTCATCGCTCACATAATTAACCCGGATTTTTAATTCATCAAACGCTTTCCAATCCGAAATATTTGGCACTGTAAAATTAAAAAAATCACCGCTCGGCGCATTTACAAATTGTTTGTCTATTCCGATCTCGCCCAAAGCCTGCCATTCATCACCGAGCTTGTATTCGACCAGCAAGCGATCATTCTCGTAGGCGCTTTCGGCCGCCAAAGACAAGCGCAAATTCACTTTGCCGATCGTATTTGCTTCATAGCTTTCTGGAACGCTAAAATTGGAGTAGGTGATTTTTTGTTCTTTGATATCGGCAATTGCTAGGGCGGATTCGGATGCAAACAATTTTTTTAGATCATTAAAAAAACCGCTAATTCCCAAGTTAAAGTTACCCAAAAATGAAGTTTCAGCACTCTCTGTTGCTTCGGATATTGACGCAGATGCTTCGGGCGCGGATTCGCTCTGCGGTTCCGACGCTTGCGATTCCGATGGAGTAATTTCTGGCTCTGACGCTTGCGGTCCAGACGGAATAATATCCGGTTCCGCTGTATCCGCTGGGTCAATATTTTCTTGCACGTCTTCCATTGGTGCATCATCATTTTTCTCTTCTTCTGTTAAAATATTTGTTGCCGGAACGTCAATAATTTTTTCTTCTGTCTTGGGCGTGTCCGTATCAACCGAATCTTCATCGCTCGCGTCCTCATTTCCATCTACCGGCACCGAATCTAAATCGATATTATCAGACGAGCTCTGATTAGAGATAATAAAAGCTGAATTATCCTGATTAAAATCCGCAAACTGCGCTTCGTTTGACAGGTCTTGATAAAAAGATTTGGAAACATTGGACCAACCCGCAGTATCATCGTCCTGTTCCAGTGTAAAATTTTCCGGAAGCACGTTAATGCGGCTACTGAACGCTTTGACAAAAACAAAAGGCCGGCTCGCTACACCGAGAACGACCAATAAAACGATTAGCAAAAAAGCTAAACGCAAAACAAAATTATTCAAATAATTTTTGACAAGCTTAAGCATGGGGTGGAAATATTTTCCTAATTTCTAAGTTTCTAAATTTATTAATTTTACAGCTTATTTTAAATAAAATATTAATACTTAATAATTTATTTATTTATATGTGGATAATCTAAAATTATAAGTATATTATAACATTTTTCACACTGAAAAACAAATTATAAAAATTTAATTATAAATAAAAAAAGAGCTTGCAAAAATATGTAATTTCTGCAAACTCTATAAATAAATTTTTTTGTTTTTACCGTGTAATCACGATATCCGGCGCCTGATTTCCAAGTCCGGCTTCTTCGCCGCATGAACCGATGGTTATTCTTCCGAATTCATCCTTGGATAAATAGTAGCGAGTCCCTTCGCTTGATGCGTCTTTGTCGCTAGGATCAAAAGGAACAGACGGCAAATATCCGGTTTCAACCAGGTTTGTCAAGTCAATACAAGCGCTTTCCAGCAATAAGTCGGTTCCGGCACAATCTTCCGCGGCGCAAAAACAGGAAATATCGCATCCAGAAAGCGCGGTGCCGATCTGGTAATAGTTACCAACAGTTGTGCTGTCAAGCGCGTCAATCGTATCAATATAAGTACCACCATGATCGATTTGATTCAACTTTATCGCGGCCATAATCGCGTTGACGTCTGACCAACGGGTTGAATTGCGCGCGTCTTGGAACCTGGCTAGCGGATTCAGTGCAACAAAAACCACAGTCGTCAAAATCGCCATTACAGCGATAACGATTAATAATTCAATCAAGGTAAAGCCTTGTATTATGCTTTTTTTCATAGTATTACTATTAATATACTTTTTATTATCAATATATGTTATTTTTTATTGTTTATATTATATCATGTTTTACATTGATTGTGAAATATCAAGCAAATTAAAAAGATTCAAATGTTTTTATTGTTATTTCTCCCGCATTTATACTCAAGCTTGCCCGCAATCTTTTTTGATAAACACCGCTAGTTCCATAGATTAGTATATCTTTATCCGTATCTGTCCCGCTAACATCAATCACACATAAATTTCCATTAACTGTTAATTCGAGATTATCAACAGAAAAATTATTGTCTCTTTTTATACGCAAGAGCGCTTCCTCCAGACAAGACTCGGCTGAATAATAGGCGCCCCCGCTTTTACTGACCGTCTCCCCCATATCCGCCTCGCCAATACTCAAAAACATAGCGCCTCTTGCCATTAGCAAAGATGACGCGCCGATTATCAATACGACCAAAAGCGCGGCCAAACCATTGTTTGATTTTATAATTTTTTTATAAATATTTTTACAATTCTTCAACATATCTCGCAACTTAGGCCGAAAATAAATAATTGATTTTTATTAAATTTCCGCTTGAAGCGGATCATATTACCTACTCGAATGTTTATGTGTGTATCTAACTGATGTCTCACCATCTACCTCTGCGCTTTTTCTGAGCTGAGCTTAATTTAATAAAAATCAATTATTTATTTTCGGCTGATACGGAGGTGAGTACCCAAAAAAATTTGTTGATAAGCCGTTTTTACAATTTTACACTAACGGCAGTCTGCGTTTCAAAAACGCCGGAATATTCCAAACTGCTGTCATAACGATATTTTATTGAAAGAAAAATCGCAATACTGTCTTTTTCTCCAGCTCGCGCCAGATTCTTAAAATTCAATTCCGTAATCTCAAGCTCGGAACTGCTAATAAAAAACGGTTCGTTCGCGCCTGAGTATGCAAATAAAACGCCGTCATCAACACGCAAGACAAGATTTTCATTGCTATCCGGCATATCTAACTCCAAAACCGCGCCTTCGCTATTTTTGTCCGGCGCGACAACCCCGCCGCTCGCCCTGATCTGATCCGTAAGATAAGACATAATAATTCTGGCATTAGCCTGCACTTCTACGGCCGCGTGATTTTTTGCGCTGACAGCGGCAATTGCAAATCCAAACAACGCAAAAGCCGTCAGCACGATGCCGATAATCGCGACATAAATAATTGTTTCAATCAAAGTAAATCCTTTGGCTGAATTCTTGTCTGTCATATTTTTTACGGCAATGCCGGTTCTACTTCGCTCCAATTGGTTAACAATAAAGATTTTTCCACAAAATTATCCGTCTCTCTGGCAGACTGCCATTGAACCCTTACTCTTAGTTCACGGCTTTCAGTATCCAAAAACGCGTCCGGAACATTTGATGCGCAAATATTCCCCGTGCTATCCCGATAAACCGGAAAAAAAAGAATCTGTCGGCTGAATTTTCCCAGCTGTTCATCACTGCCCTCACCGACAAAACGCCATTCATCTTCAGCGCTCGTAACCGCGCTTTTACTATAAACTAATTCGCTCCACGCGCGATTCTTAATCGTCTTCACGGCCTCAACTCCTTCCTGTGCCAGCATATCCGCCTGCGTAATCAAACCTCCCGCTGATGACAAATCCAAACTTCCCAAAATCAAGCTTGCCAAAGATGCCGCTAGCAAAGCAAAAATCGCCATAGCCACAACAGCCTCAATCAGAGACTGTCCGGCGTTTTTATAAATTTTATTATAATCGGTTTGGATATTTTCCATATATATCATTGATTTATTCAACCATTACAAATCCCTGCCCATTAATTACAACAGTTTTGTCTTGCCTGTTTTTCGCCAAAAAATAAATATCGCCGTAATTACTTGGCAAACCCGAGCCCAGCGCAAAATTAATTTCATTCCCACTGATTGTACTTGTTATTGTAATCGCGCTGTCAATCGTCATTGCTTGATCAAAACCGGCAGAACGCGTGGCAAAAGAATCCCCCTTGTATAATATTATCCTACTCGAAGAGGACAGATTGATTTCAAAATATACGCCATAGGCGCTATCGTGCATTCCGGCGCGGCTATACTCCCTTGCCATCCGCATCATCTGGACGACTTGTGAAACATCTTCATTTAAAAGGCTTGACGCATGCAAACCGGAATACGCGGGTACGGCGGCGGCCATAACAATGACAAATATTCCAAGCACAACCAAAAGCTCGATAAAAGTAAAACCGTTTATTCTAATAAATCGCTTCTTTAACATACTTCTATTTTTACCTTCCCATCCCGCCTGTAATCTGATAAATCGGCGTAACGATTGCCAGAGCCATGCCTCCGACCGCAAGACCGATTCCAATAAGCAAGATCGGCTCGATCGCCGTAGAAAGCGCCTTGGTCGCATTGTCCACTTCTGTCTTGTAAAAATCTGCCAAATAAAAAAGCGCTTCCTCAAGATTGCCCGAACGCTCGCCTACGCTGATCATGCTAATCGCAAGCTTGGGAAAATATTTTTCATAATCTGATAGATTTTCCGAAAGCTTCGAACCCTGCCCGATGCGCTTGCTAATCCTAAAAAGACAACGCTGATAATAATAATTCGGAGTCGTTTTTTTTACGATTTCCATAGCCTGATCGATTGTCAATCCACTTTTTAAAAGTGTGCCAAAAGTCTTGCAGAAATTTGCCAGATTATTATTCTTGCTGACGTTTCTGACAACCGGAACATGCAGGGCAAAAAAATGCGAAATCGGTTTAAAAAAATTCTGCTTGATAATCCATATACATAAAAGAATAAAGCCCAGTAATCCCCAAAAAATTATGAATCCCCGCTCCTCTGCCTGGTTTGATATCCAGATAAGCAATCTAGTCGTAAGTGGCAAATCCATGTCCATGCTTTCAAAAAGCGGAGTAATTTTTGGCAAAACCAAAAACACCATCGCAATGCCGAGAAAAAAAGTAGCGACAAGCACAATCAGTGGATACACCATGGCACTTTTTATTTTTGCCCTCAGCTCTTTTTCGGTTTCCAACTGCTGCGCGATATTGCTCAAATTATTCTCAAGCGTTCCAGATGATTCTCCGGCAAAAACCGCACTCACAAAAAGTCCGGAAAAAACTTTCGGATATTTATTCAACGCGGAGGACAATGAATTTCCCGACTGCACTGTTGCCGCAATCTCTTTTACGATTTTTTTAAACCGTCCGCTGGCCTGGTCATAAATGATTCCCAAGGCCTCGGTAATCGTTAAGCCCGAACGCAAAAGGATTGACAAATAACGGGCAAAAACAAGTTTCTGCGTAATCGAAACGCCTTTTATCGAAAAGTTTTTATACATATTAAGTAAAAAATATTTATTCGCTACTAATCTCATCAACATATCGCGATACAACCCAGCCAAATTTGCCTTTTTCATATTCAATCTTAAACCAATCCGGCTTTTCTTCTGCTACGGCATAAATCGCGCCTGATTTTACCTGCGAGGCGATTCCGGCAGATTTATCCGGACTTACACGGACATTAAGATTTGCGCCAATATCTTGGATCTTGATTTTTTTTATTTTTACCACCTCTACCGGAATGTCCGGAATCGGAACCACGATATCTTTTTCTTCTTTTTTTATTTCCGGTAATCCCGCTTTTTCCGGCGTATTTTTTTCATCTATGCTTTTCTTATTTTCGGGAATAATAGAAAATAAAACCAAAACGTAAACTACAGCCAATGCACCTATTTTGATTTTTAGAGGCAAATCGTAAATTCTCTTGAAAAAATCCGATCGCAATAAACGTTTTATGTTTGGAATTTTTTTCAAAATTACATTTTTCTCAGAAACAAACAAAGGGTCGTTTTGCCAATAACCTTGAAAAAATCTTCGTCCCAGACCAATCGCCTCAAGATATTCAATGCTTAATTCCGGATATTTTAAGTTTGAATTTTGATACGCAAAAACTTTACTCATGCCCTTTTCGGCAAAAAACTCAGACAAGCCTTTGAAGCGACTGCTTCCGCCGATTAAAATGATTTTTTCTATTTCTGAATACTGAGGATGTTTTTCCAAAAAATAATCGATATTGCGCTTTATCTCTTCACTGACATGTGTAAAGGCAGTTTGTAGTATCTCCCGGGCGGCATTGTTTTTCCCATCCGGCAAAAGCGCTGTTTCCTTTTTCATTGCCTCGGCTTGCGCTTGCTCAATGCGTAAACCGGCGGCAATTTTTGCGCTTATATATTTTCCGCCGTATTGCATTTGGTAATTATATTCAAGGCCAAAAGAAGAAAAGATAGACAAGCTGATTGTTTCCGCTCCCAAGTCAACCAAACAGATCGGCTTGGCCGGCAGCTCATCAAAAAGCCCGCGAAAAGAAGCCAGACTCTCTATATCAAAAAAAGTCAAATCCAAACTGATGCTTTTAAAAAATCGTTTCCAATCATCCAATACGCTTTGACTGGCCGCAACTGCTAAAATATTTTTTGCTGCGCCGCCATTTTCTTCATTTATAACCTTGTAAGCCAACACCATATCGTTTTTGGCAATCGGAATTATAGAAGTGGCTTCATCTTTGATTCTTTTTGGCAAATCGCCCATGTTTTTATTGTCAACAGAAAAAAAATGTAAAAATATCCGGCTTTCCGACAAACCGAAAACAATCTGATTGGAGCTAATCGGCAAGGGCTTTGCGGAAGCAAAAGTTTGCTTGATTGCATCTGCCAATTTTTTCTTGTTCTTTATGATTCCACGCTCAACAATCCCCAGCTCAATAACGAGCCGATTATACGCGATTATCCTTTCGTCAGCGCCCTCTTGCTCCATCTCCACCACCTCAATTGAATAGTCGGAAATATCCAAACCGATAATTTTTTTATTTGACATATTAATAAGATTACAAATTACTGTAAAATTACAAATTACAAATTGCTACAAATTACACAAATACTAACATCATAGGTCTATAAAAAATTAATCATTAGCTAACAAACAAGTCATATTATTTAATATTTGTGATATTTGTAGCAATTTGTAATTTGTAATCTTTACTAAACTTTAAATTCCCCAATCACCCGCAAAATTTCTTCAAAGGTTGTGTCTCCATTCAAGGCTTTGACCAAGCCGTCTTCGAGCATTGTTATCATTCCATCATCTTCGGCGGCTTTATTTATATCGTCGCTGCCCGCGCGCTCTATCACTTTTTCCTTAACTTTTTCAGTCATCTCCATAACTTCAAAAATCCCCAATCTTCCGCGATAGCCGGAATTGCCGCAAATATTGCAACCGGAACCTTTATATAAATACACGGAATCCAGATTCTTGCGCAATTTTTCCGTAATCAACCTTGATAATTCCGGATCCCGGGAAATTGCGGCTTTTTCTTCTTCGCTGATTTTATATGAATAGCGGCATTTTTCACAGATCTTGCGCACAAGACGCTGAGCGATTATCACCTTGATTGTAGAAACTACCAAATATGGCTCAATCCCCATATCAATCAAGCGTGGCATCGTAGTTGCCGCGTCATTAGCGTGCAATGTCGACAAAACCAGGTGTCCCGTCATAGCAGAATTAACCGCTATGCCGGCGGTTTCCTGGTCGCGGATCTCGCCCACCATAATAATATCCGGGTCTTGGCGTACTAGCGCCCGTAAGCCTTTGGCGAATGTCAAATCGGTTTTGGTATTCACTTGAATCTGACTGATGCCGTCAATACTATACTCGACCGGATCTTCGATAGTGGCAATATTGACCTGGCTGGTATTCAATATTTTTAGCATCTCATAGATAGTAGTCGTTTTTCCGCAACCGGTCGGTCCGGTTACAAGAATCATGCCATGCGGATTTTTGATGATTCTTTTTATCGCCGCGAGTCCTTTTTCGCTTAAACCGCTATCCTCCAAATTGACATCGCGCGCGCGGACAGAGAGTAAGCGGATGACGATATTCTCGCCTTCACTGACCGGCACGATTGAAACGCGGGCATCGATTATTTCATTTTGCGCCTGAAACTGAAATTTTCCATCTTGGGCAGAACTATGTTCGTCTGTCCGTATCTTTGCCAATATTTTTATCCGGCTGAGTATCAGCTCAAAAATACTTTTTGACAAGCTAAGCAAACGATACATCACGCCGTCAATACGAAAACGGATGATAATCTCATTTCGGCGCGGCTCGATATGAATATCGGATGCGCCACTAGAGTAGCCGTATTCCAAAAGCAAATCAACGATCCGAATCATCAAAGAATCTTTGTCCGTTTCGGACGCGGCATTCTCGATTGCTTGTAAAACTTTTTCAATCTCTTCCTTGAGCGTTGCCCGATACAAAAGCAAGGCCTGCCTAAAATCACGCTCGGTTATCAGGTAAATTTTTGTGTTCCGACCGAATAGCTTTTCAATAATATTGCGCGTTTCCAGATTTCCCGGATCAACCATGCCGATCTTTATACGCAGGTCAGAATCATACCCGAACGCGATAACTTTTTGCGATTCTGCGATTAAAGACGGAACAGTGCGCAAAAGTCCTTCGTCTATTTTTTCTTCGCGCAGATTGACAAACGGATATTTCTTGTCCTCCGCGATCAATTGACCCAGCTGTTCATCCTTGATCAAATTCCGATCAATCAATTCTTCACTCAAACTGACATTCTTTTCCTCCGCCGATATAATCGCAAGCTTAAAATCCGCCTCAGAAATATAACCGGGCAACACCAATAAGCTTTTCAGTTTTTCGTTATCTAGGGGCATAAAATAGGGATAAAAGTATATTTCTTCTTTAATTGACTCACCTTCTGTGACATTCTGAAATAAATTTAATTATTTTTTTAAAATTACTCGCCTTTACGTCTATTACTATTAGCGTGTATATTAAAGTAATAAATAAAATATCTTGTCATGCACTACCATTAAAATTTTGAAAGTTAAAAGGCTTAATTTTAAAAAAATAATTAAATTTATTTCAGAATGTCTAATCTGCGTATGGTGAGTTATTAAATCAAATAAAAGTCTTTATCTTTTCGATTACTTCGGAAATGGAAAAATTGGATTTTATCAAATAATCGGTTGCGCCAAGCTCGCGGCCTCTTTGTATATCCGTGTCCTGTCCCAGATTCGAAAGAATAATGACCGGAATGTTTTTCAAATCATTGTCCTTTTTTAATTCTTCCAATGTTTCAAAGCCATTTTTTTCCGGCATAATCAAATCAAGCAGAATAATGTCCGGCAAAAAGCCTTCTTTTAATTTTTGCATGGCTTCAACACCATCATACGCGGCAACAACCTCGTGCCCGGCTCGCCGCAAACCGTCCTGATAAGCCTTGGAAATGAATTTGTCATCCTCGGCTAAAAGAATTTTGATTTTTTGATTTTCTGTCATATAAATAATTTAAATAATAAATAATAATTTATGTTTCTTTTGACAATTTTATGGGTAAAATCTTTTGTCATTCCCGACACTCCTTGCCCCCGGCAGGGAATAGATATTAAATGCCTGCCCCGCGAGCGGAGCTGGCCGGGGATCGGGAATCCAGGGGTAATAGATTTGAATATCATAATCATATATCCTAGTTTGAACATTAAGCGCTTTTCCCCCTGGGTTCCCGCCGGAGTTTATGCCCGGAGGGGTACGGGAATGACAAGATAGAAAAGTTTTTATTATTTACCTACATAAATGTCGGATGAACCTAATTCAAGATATCGCCAGCCCGCGCTCGCCTTTTTGCTCTTTCATACCCGCAATTGGCAATTTTACAAAAAATGTCGTTCCTTTGTCACCTATTGATTCAAACCAAATTTTTCCGCCGGACGATTCAACAATCATCTTGGAAACGTACAGCCCAAGTCCAGTTCCCTCGGTAACGGATTTGATCGCGTTATTCGCTCGGAAAAATTTTTCAAAAATCCGATCCTGCACATCCGCCGGTATGCCAATGCCGTTATCGCGGACGGTAATCGTAAAAAATTCCACATCATTCTTTTTGACATCAAGCGCTACTGTCCCGTCTTTTTCACGCGCGTAGCGGATGGCGTTAACCAGCAGATTTTGGATTACCTGGCGCATTAGATTCTGATCCAAAGGAACAATCGGCAAGGTATCGTCATAGGCGGAAATTATTTTGGTATTTTTCTCCTTAGCCAAGGGCTTTGCTTCGGCAATAATGCCTTCAATAAAAACCTTTACATTAATCTGTTCCGGGTTAATACGCAAACGCCCAGATTCGATGCGCGTTACGTTCAAAAGATCATTAACCAGGCGCACCATGCGTTCGGTGGATTCGTGTACATTACTAAGGTATTCCGTCTGCTCCGGATTCAGCTTACCAACTTCTTCGCGGATAAGCATATCAGTAAAAAGCTTGATAGCGGTCAAAGGTGTCCGGAGCTGGTGCGAAGCCACGGAAACGAATTCGGTTTTCATCTTGTCAATCTTTTTCAGCGAAGTAATATCGTGGAATATTATCGCTCCACCAACGATCTTTCCGTAAACGTCCTTAACCGGAATAATGAACAATTCATAAAAGTTCTTTTCTATTATAATTTCTTCCAAATGCGCCGTTTCTCCATTCACTAAAGACCGATTTATCATGCCGGCAATGTCATATTCAACAAAAAGACTATAAACATCATTGATACTGGGACTCGCTATCGGTATGTCCGTATACTGTGAAGCGCGCGGGTTCATAAGCACGATGTTTTTTTCCGCGTTAAACATAATAACGCCGTCGCTCAAACTCTCGATTAGCGAACCGGTGCGGGAATTTTGCGAACGGACTATGGTCTGTAGGCGGGAAATCGACAAAGAAAAATTGGAAAGCATGGCCTCGATAAATTCTTTATTTTCTCCGCTGATATCCGCTTCGTTCCTTGATGTCAAAAGAATCGCACCGAGAAGATTGGAACCAATCGTGAGTGGATAAACAATTTTTTGCTTCATGCCAAAATCAAGGCTGTTATCCAATTTTTTTCCGAAAAAATGCGGCTTGATATTTTTAATCACATTGGCGGATTTTTTTATCCCAGGATCTTTTTGTATCGCCAAATATTTCAAAAGCTCATTCTGAGAATCATTCAAATATTTTTCACTTACTTCCTTGTTTAAATACGCCATATAAACCAAGCCTCCTTCTTCCTCCGAATTTACGATCGTATACGTTGCCACATCAAATTCCACTGCCTCGGACAAATACACACAAAATATCTTGACCGCCTCCTCCAGGTCAAGCACGCTGGTAAGTTCGATACCCAAAGATCGCAAGGCCTCCAACTCGGTTTTCTTTTTTTCCAAAGATTCATTAGTCTTTTTCAATTCGTCTCCGGAATGATTAACGTCTTCCAATATATTCAAAATCGCCATTCTTTGCTTTTCTAAATCTTCTTTGTCTAGCTGAATATCAGATAATACTTTCTCGATTTCTCTGTTTTTGCTTTCTAGTCGCGCCTTGTCTTTTTTTTGCTCTTTAAGCAAATATTCTTTTTCTTTGTTTATTTCCGTTTCAATGGCCAGCTGTTGATTGATTAAAACATTATTTTTTTCAATCTCAATCGTTTTATTATTGATTTCAAAGCGCAATGAACGTGTAATTAATATATTAAAAATAATAACGACTGACACCAATAGTGCAACTAATGCAAAAGAAAACATCCATATTCGCGAAAAACTTTTTTCAGTATACGCATTCAAAGCTTTCTCGTCGCTAATAATAAAAATCGACCATTGATTATCCAGAATCGCAATCGGGTAAAACGATACAATCTTGTTTTGCCCATCAACATTAATGTTTTTTTGCTCCGGCAAACCAAGAATATTAAACTCTTCAAATATTTTTTTATGCAAGCCATACGAAGTTATTTCCGTAATTTTTTTTCCGATTTCACTCGTATCGCTTGCCTTAATTATATTAAAACTGCCGTCAGTCAAATAAAATTTTTGTTTATCTTCGATAACAGCTCCGATATCAATCAAATCTGTAAATTTGTCCACATTTAAAAGAAAAGCTGTTGTTCCGGAATATTCTCCATTAATTATAACCGGAAAATGGATTGTTATACCCTTAAACCCTTCAACGGCATCAAAAATATTGCTGATAACCGGGGCCAAAGTTTTTTTAATTTTTTGAATATGCGACTGTTCGCCGATATTTTGTCTCAGTGAAGTTTCTTCAGGCGGAAACATATTTGCGATTAAATCATTGCCGTCTATTCGATAGGCCGCATAAACATAGGCTTTTTTTCGAGCATAGCTTGCGCGTAAAATTTCACGCAATTCAGCACTTTCCGCCGGATAGTCCTCGCTTGCGCTTGCTAGAAAGTCCAGTTCATCATAAAGAGACTTAAAAAGCGCGTCAATTTGTCCGGCATACAGATCTGATATATTTTCATTATGCTGGTAGAAACTGTCTTCCTCTGCCCGTGAAAGTTCATTTTTTACTAAATATGTATTAACTAAAAATAAAGTAATAATAATCAAAGTGATAACACCAAAAAAACTAAAGACCATATTTCGCCCGATACTGACAAAACCAAAACCGTTAAGAAGTAAAAGAATAAACAATGCGGAAATAATTATTCCCATCAGCCAATATGCGACATTGATAAAAACTGAATTAGAATCCAAATTCTCGTTTTTATCTCCGGTTATTTCTCCGCTTAAAACATCGTCTGCCGCGTATTCATCCAAATATGTTGTTGCGGCTACATTCAAACTGACATTATCGGCAGTCAAACTATTTACATTAACAATGTACATATATTTCTTTTTGACACTGCCATCTTCTTCCAACCAATTATAAACTCCGTCATATTTTTTCCCTTCTTTGGCACGAACCGTTATTGCGTAGAATTCAGGAAATTTTTCAGCAAGCAAACTAAAATCCGTATTTATAAGTTTTTTATTTTTATGAAAATAATTAACCAAAGTGTTGCTATCGGTTACTGCCGTATATCCGGTTTTACCGACTGTCTGAACGGCAATATTTTGAAAATATTCATCCGCCTGCAAATCCGAGACTGTTTTTTCCGGATGCGCTTTCAAATATATTTCAACTTGCCTAGCAACATCTTCAGCCTTCTGTTTGATAGCGGATTTTGCATATAAAAAACTTTTTTCAATTTCATATTTTTCCAAATATTTTTCCGCGTCTTGTCTATTAATATACGCGGTCGCGCCGACAAATAATCGCTTACCGTCCGCGGTTGGATTATTCAAGCAGGCCGTATGCATATATTTTTTTGTAATCGTATTATCTGCTTCCTTCCAATCATAGCGCCCAAATGATTCACGGCAGTCATCACCCATCGTATTTGAGAATATTTTCCAAAAATCCGGTAATTTTTCCAAAAACACGTGTGAGTCAGTGTTTACTAGATTTTTTTGCGGATGAAAATAAAAATACCCCGAATCCAAGTCCATTATGCCGGTATATCCTCCATCCCCAATTATTTGAACCGCAATATCTTGAAAAACCGCGTCTTTCTGCAAATCCGCTATCGTAAATTTTGGATTATTTTTAATATATTCATCTGCCCTTTTTGCTGTTTCCTGCGCTTTGTTTCTTATAATAGCTTCTTCAATATTTTCCAAATCATCCTTTGTGTCCGATTCGCTGATCAGCCATTTTTTATACAACCCGTCATAAGTGCCGTCTGTTATCAACTTGGACAATCCCTCATTAAGCAAAGCCAGCATTTCGCTATCCCCCTTTTTTACGGCAAAAGTAAAATCCTGCTTAAACTCATCAATGCGTGCCGCTATTTTAAGATTGCTTATTTTTTCTGCGACAATTGTCTGTTCGCCTACAAGCTGTTGAGTAATAACTGCGTCATATTTTCCGGAAGAAAGCGCCTTAAAGGCTTCTTCATAAGAAACGGTTGAAATAACTTTTCCCGAAATATTTTTCCGCAAAATAAATTCCTCTGCACTATCACCTTTCATGACAGCAATTTCCTTTTCCCTTAAATCATCAAAGGTCTTGATGCTTTTATCTTCTGTTCTGGTAAATATGGCTCCATAAAGCGAAATATATGGGACAGTGAAATCATAAAACGGCTCTCTTTCGGGAGTTCGTCCAACCAAAGGCAAGACCTGGATTTTTCCGTTTATTAAATCATCTTTTATCTTTGTCCATGAATCAATATAAAAATCTACATCTTTGCCGACTTTGGCGAGTGCCTCGGTAAGCAATTCAACCGAAAAACCGCCGGCTTTCCCGTCTACAGTTTTGACGGAAAAGGGTGGGTAATCATATTCGGTTGCCGATTTTATGGTTTCAGCGTGCACGAACAAGGGAAAAGCTATTCCAATAAAAAAAACAACAACGGCAAATTTGAGTTTTGTTTTAAACATCCTCCTCATTATTAATATTAAATATTTTTTATTAACTTTAGACAAGCTCCAGTCTATATATGATAGACTATATTATACCATATTTTCAAAAATTTTTCCAACATTAATAACACTGGTTTATTACTTCATTTCCGGAAAATAGATATTTGTCACAGTCCCTTTTCCTTTTTCGCTTCGCACTTCAATCGTGCCATTGTGGTGCTCTACTATCTCTTTGCAGATTGCTAGACCGAGTCCCGTCCCGCTTTTTCCGGCATGATCATCGTCATTGATACGATAAAATCGGTTGAATATTTTTTTTAAACCGTCTTTATCTATTCCCACTCCCGTGTCCACCAATACAAACTTGATCTTGCCGGCGTCTTTTTTCAATTCCAGCTTGATCACTTTTTCTCTTTGGCTATCCATATACTTAATGCTGTTGCTTGCCAGATTCGTAATCAGCTCGGCAATCTCGCCCTGATCACCCAGCATATATATCCCAGACGCGATATCTTGTTCAATCTTGATATCCTTGTCATTGCAAATAATCTCAAAACTTTCTACCAGCTCAAACAATAATTCACTCAAATCAAATTTTTCTTTTTTAAAATTACTGCCTTGATTTTCCATCCGCGCAAGCTTTAGCATATCATAAATAAATTTTGATATTCTGTCGATTGTATTTTCCAATACTTCGATATTTTTCTTGTCTTCTATCTGTTCCTCCAGATCGCGCATCTCGCCTTTGATTATCGTTAATGGTGTCTGCATCCCGTGCGCGATTTCAAGCATCATCAGTTTCTGCTCTTCTTGCAGGCTTTGAATCTTGCCGGTTCTTTCCCTTACTTCTTTTTCAAGCTCAACCGAATAATTTTTTGCTTTTTCATATAGTTGCGATTTTTCCAAGGCAACCGCGGCTTGATATGAAAATGTTTTCAACAGACTGCAATCTTCGGCAGTATACATGTCTCCGGAAATCTTGTCGCCCATCGCCAATATGCCGATTAGCTTATTATCAAGACGAATTGGAACTGTCATGGCAACATGGAATTTCTTGCCATTCCCTAATAATATTTTATAGCTTTCATGTTCGCATTTTCTTTCATCCGCGGTTTTCGCGAGCCGCGCTTCTTTGGAATTATTTATCATAAGCATATTATCGCCCTCAATCACGCGCATATACCATTCCATGTGCCGATTAAGCTTGGTACTTATTCTCCCGTCAATACCCAGAACAATCTTCCGTTCCGGTAAAATTATGAGCAACTGCTCAATTTTGAATATCTCTTTTAGCTTAACCCCGATTTTTTTCAACAAAGTTTCCAGATTAATATTCTTGTTTAATACTTCGCTCAAATCAAACAAAGCCTCGGAATAGTCATATTTATCTTTAAAAAAAATATAATCAGTCACGCGCATAAAATACCGCTCAATCATCGGCACGGTATAAACGCTAATAATTGTCGTAATCAATGCGATAGTAATTGACGCCAAATCCGCGCTTTGGCTGAAAAATAATCCGGCGATAAAAATCAAAAACAAATAAATACCGATTATAAATGAAAAAACCAGCGAGTAAACCAAACTGCGCTGGATAACGATTTTAATATCCAAAAGTTGATGCTTGATTATTGCATAACTAGTAAACCCAAAAAAGAAAAAAAGACCGATTGGTCCAATTATTTGTAAATTATAGATATCAAAAAAATATGGCATTATAATATTAGTGATAGTCCCAATTATTATCGACAAGGAAGAACCAAGCGTAAAGTATATTACCTGTTGCTGATATAATTTATTTAATTTTTTATATTTACATAGCGGTAAAATAAAAATTAAAGATACTAAAATAATAAAATGCAAAACAAAAATAAAATATAATTCTCCAAATACTGTTTTGATTCCATCTAACTCAATTATTTCATTTTTATCAATAAGCCCGGTAAACATTGTTAGATACACTAGAAAAAATAACCATAATAATACAATAATATGAAAAATTGTATTAAATTGAAATATTTTTTTCGGAAAAAAATACCCAAAATAAAATCCAAAATATGCTACTATTTCTATCACTACAAAATTAAGTCTTCCAAAAAACAAAACATCCTGTTGGTCACTATTATAAAAAAGATAAAGTGATATCACCCAACCAATAAGAAAAATCGTATAGAGTGAAAAAAAAATATTAATACTTGATTTTCGGTTTTTACTAAAAACAAAGTAGGCAAGAAAAAATCCAACACAAGCAATTAACACATAAATTAAATTGTTATAGGACTTACGCGTTTGCCAAATA
>DOSJ01000019.1 GCA_003514005.1 Candidatus Falkowiibacteriota bacterium | reverse complement strand
TATTTGTTAATATTACTATATTCAGAATAATTATAAATATGATACCTTTTTTAAATTTCAAAGATTTAAATACGCTTTACCGCCAGGAATTGCTTGATGTAATTGCTGGCGTGATTGATTCTGGGCATTATATTTTGGGTGAAAAGGTTGAAAAATTTGAAAATGAGTTTGCGGAGTATTGCGGGGTAAATTTTGTAATCGGCACCGGTAATGGCTTGGATGCGCTTATTTTAATAATCCGCGCTTATAAAGAGCTTGGGATTTTTCAGGAGGGTGATGAGATTTTGGTTCCGGCTAATACCTATATTGCCAGCATTCTGGCAATAACTGAAAATCGTTTGAAGCCGATTTTAGTTGAGCCGAACATTAATACTTACAATCTTGATTCAAAACTTTTGGAAGAAAAAATAACAAAACGCACAAAAGGAATTTTAACCGTGCATCTTTATGGACAAATCGCGTATTCCGATCAGATGCAAAAGATTGCTGATAAGTACGGATTAAAAATAATCGAAGATTGCGCGCAAGCGGCAGGGGCGAAATTTAATAACAGGTTGGCGGGCAATTTGGGCGATGCCGCCGGATTTAGTTTTTATCCGTCCAAAAATCTGGGAGCGATTGGTGATGCAGGCGCTGTTACGACTAATGATACTGAATTGGCCGAAATTGTCCGTGCGCTTCGTAATTATGGCAGTCATGAAAAATATCATAATAAATACAAAGGCGTAAATAGCCGTCTCGACGAAATTCAGGCCGCGATATTGTCTGTAAAATTAAAATATCTAGATAAAGAAAATAATCGAAGACGTGAAATTGCAAACATGTATTGTAAGAATATTAAAAATAATAATATGATTTTGCCCATGGCTAGCGATGAATTGGCTCATGTCTGGCACTTGTTTGTTATTCGTACGAAAGAGCGGGAAAAGTTTGTAAAATATATGTCGGATAACGGCATTGGAACTTTAATTCATTATCCAATACCACCGCATAAACAAAATGCTTATCGCGAATGGAGTGATGAAAGCCATCCTATTTCAGAAGAGATTCATAATACAATTGTCAGTTTGCCACTTAGCCCGGCAATGAAGAACAATGAAGTTTTGACAGTTATTGAGGCTTGCAATAAATTTGTTTAAAAGAATATGGCAGAAGAAAATAAAAAAATAAAAGTTGCGTTTTTAATCGGTAAATTTCCGGCAATATCGGAAACTTTTATTATTAACCAGATTGCAGATCTACAAGACAGGGGAATGTCGGTCGAGATTTTTTCTTTTGATCGCGGTAAAACGGATAATGTTTCGCAAAGATTTTTCGATTATAAAATGGGTGAGAAAACACAATATTTGGATATGCCAAAAAATGTTGTGATCAGAATTTTAAAAGCAATTCCGAAAATTTTGCGGATATTTTTTATAAAGCCGGAATCGTTGCTTAAAATTTTCGATTTTAAAAAATACGGAGCTGACGCTTGGAATTTGAAATTACTTTTTTTTGTTGAGCCTTTTGTCGGTAAGGAGTTTGATTTGGTTCATTGTCATTTTGGAAAAGTAGCCAATAAATATTTAACGATTCGTGAAATCGTTGCGCCAAGTCAGAAATTTATTACAACCTTTTATGGCTATGATGTCAGTATTGTTTTTAATCAAAAACCGGCAGATTATTATGACCGTTTAAAAAAAGAATGCTCGCTGTTTTTCGTTATGTCAAACAATATGAAAGAACGGATAATAAATCATGGCTTCAAGTCGGAAAGTATCCGCGTGTTGCCGATAAGTGTTGATGTGGCCGATTATCCTTTTAAAGAACGAAAACTGGAAACTGGTGAAACCATAAACCTGCTTACGGTTGCGCGATTTGTTGAGAAAAAAGGTATTGACGATCTTTTGCGCGCTATTGCGATAGTTAAAGAAAAAACCCGAAAAAAATTCAGGATGAATATTGTTGGTGGCGGACAAATGGAGGACGAACTAAAAGGCCTGGCAAAAGAGTTAAAAATTGAAGATGTTACTGATTTTAAGGGATATATGAAGGTTGAAGATTTGATAAAATATTTTTTAGATATGCATCTATATGTACAGCCGTCCAAAACATCCAAGGACGGCGACATGGAATAAATTTATGACAACATCAGTAATTCAAGCGCTTGCTACCGGACTGCCGTGTATTGCCACGATACATAGCGCTTTTCCTGATCAGATTATCGATAATAAAAACGGATTTCTTGTGAATGAGGGCGACTATGAAGCTCTGGCTGAGAGGATTTTGTATTGCATGGATCATTCTGAGTTTTGGCCGGAGTATGGGCGCTATGGACGTGAATTGGCTATGGAAAAATATGACGCCAAGTCGTTGATCGATACTCAAGTCGATTGTTACCATGAAATCGTTAAAAGCGTTTTGTAAAAATAGGTTTTGATATTAAAAAAGAGCAAGGAAACAAACCTTGCTCTTTTTATATTTTTGTAAATTTATAGTATAAAAACGCGTCGCTTATCAGCGTTGCCGATAATATCGCGAAGATAGCGCCCCAGATACCGTATAGGGGTAAAAAAATAGAAAGAAAAATAATTTTTGTTACCGGGTTTATTAAATTTGTAATATACAAATCTTTGTGTTTTGCGTGCGCAATTAGCGGATAGCTAAAAAGCCGCATAGGAAAAGAAAACAAAGACAAGGAAAAAAGCCAAGAGTATTTTATTGCATCTGTGTATTCGCGAAAAAATAATTTGTAAAATATTGGAGAAAGAAGAATGTAGACAATTATAATAAGAATTAAAAATCCCCAAAACTTAAGTACTTTTTTTGGCAAAGTTTTTTTGGTTGTTTCTATGTCTTGCTCGGAAATTTTTGGGAAAGCCATTATGGATAATGGTTTTAATAGGGATTGGATTTGGGTTGCCGGAATAGTGGCAAAAGAATAAATAGCTAGTTGTATCGGTCCGAGAAAATGCCAAGTTAATATTTTATCAAATTGATTGGCAACCAAACTAAGTATATTCATGGCGCTTAAATGTTTGCCAAAAGATATCGTGTCCGGATCGATTTTGTCATTCGGTTTGTATTTTTTGTATGTTCTTATTAAAAGAATAAGTTGAATTAGAAAATTGGAAAAGAAATAAATAAAAATTAAAAAAATAATATTTGGAAATATTATTAGTGAGCCGATAATTAGAATCGCAACAAAGACCTGATTGATTGCGCTGTACTTACTAAGGGTTTTAAATAATTTTTTTCCTTCAAAATATGGGTTATATACGATTGCGTTTATTAATGGCGAAAGAATAGCGGCAATAAAAATGCTTGCAGCCATGATATTATTTTCGTTTATAAAATAATATGCCGATATGGCAAAACCGATAAACATTCCCCAAAATCCCCATTTTATTCTTAATTTTATAACATTTTTAAGCGATCCCTCATAACCTTTGATGATGCTTCTGACTAGCGATGTGTCCATACCGGTAAGCGCTGTTATTCCCACGAGACTGGCGATAGACAAGATATATTTATATTGCCCGTAAGTTTCCTGCGAAAGCAGATTGGCATACGCAATTGCCAAACCAAACGCAACCGCACTATTAATAACCTTACTCCCAGTCAACCAAAAACCACCCTTGGCCAAATAGACCATGTCAGTACCAGTCCATTTTTCGGAATAACGGAGGAATTTATAGAGTTTTTGTTTTAGGGTGAGTGGCATTTTTTGTTGTGTAAAATTGATAATAACTCAATATTTTATTAAAAGTAAAAAAAGCCAAAATTATGACAATCGGAATAGTTGGGAGATTATATCTTGGCTGTGTATGTAGCGTTGCATGAAACAACCAATTGTACGAAACTATTGCCCAGAGTAAAAATATATTAATTTCCTTAAAAGTGAAAAAAACAGCCAATAAAGCCAAGAAGAGTATTATGTAAAAAATAATTTCATACATAATTATTGCATATTTTGTTATTGGAAATCTCTTGACCAATGCCTCGGCTTGATAGCCGTTGGCACCGGATTTCCAAAATCTGAATATATTTTTTATTTTTATTGTAGCTATTTTTTTTAGAGTAACCTCAGTTCCGGGCTCGTAACCTGGAGTTTTGTAATAATTCCATTCGTTTGTAAATGACTTGTTTGAACCTTTGTAAACATCGGAAAAAGTTGAAGCAACGGGAACAAATTTTCCAGACTTGTATGAGGCAAATATTATCCAGGGCGCTAAAGTGGAGAGAAATATAAAAACAGAAAGAAACATTGAAAAAATAATTTTTTTTGAAATTATATATTTTTGTTGTTTATCGAATTTGTTTTTTATTAAATAATATAAAAATATGGCAATAGCAAGCCAAAAAGGTAGAAGCAATGGGACCGGCCGTGTAAGTGTAGCAAGACCAATAAACAAACCTGCTAAAAAAGCGTTTTGGATTTTTGGATTTTTTACATATTCCAAAAGCTGATATGTAAAAAGTAATAGCAGAAAAGAATAAAGCGTTTCTACTAAAAGTAATTTTGCGTGCAAAATAAAATATGGCCAGAAAATAATTGTCAGCGCGGAAAGAAATGAAATTATATTATTTTGGTTAAGATGTTTTTTGCAAATAAAAAACGCGATAATCCCGGTTAAGCCAAGAAGAAAAAATTGAAGCCAATAAATTATTACATAGTTATGTCCAAATAGCTTCCAAATTGCAGCTAGAAAAAAGGAATATCCGGGCGCTCGGATGTATTGAAAAGACATATCAATCTCTCCGTGTGTTGCTAATAAAATTGCGGTTTTATCATATTCATAAGCATCGCCTTCGGGGGCGGGGGAAATGAAGGACAATTTCCATATCGCAAAAAAGCCGATTATTAAGGAAATTACCATAATCGACAATAATAATACTTTGGTTTTACTGATTTTATCGAAAATCATTTTATGTTTTTTTTCTTCCAATTAAGACTTGGTTTACAAATAACCAGTTGAAGATGCGTAATGAATGTATTGCCTTGTCAAATTTGAGTGAATTTTTTTCGGAAATTTTTATTTTTAAATAAGGCAAAAAAGAAATTGGTGCCCACATAAATCTTTCAAAACGTAATAACTCCAAACCGGCTTCGTTTGCCAGAGCAATCATTTTTTTCTTTGTCATTTCAGTTTCGTGTTGTTCGGCTTTGAGTAGTCCCGTCATAGTTGCAACATGATCCCAGAAAGGATTTGGACAAGTAGCAACAAAAATTCCGCCCGGACGTAGTACTCGTAAAGCCTCTTTAATACATAGAACGGGGTTGGTCAGATGTTCCAATAGCGCCAAGGCGCTGACGACATCATAGGTGTTTTCCTCGACAGAGGGATCAAAATTCGTTGCATCGCCTTGTATCAGATTTAGGTTTTGTGGCAGATTTTTTGCCTGTCTTATCAAATCGCTTGAATATTCGAGTCCGGTGATTTTGTTGTTGGGTAGTATTTCATTTAAAAAAAGTATTGTCTTGCCTTCTGCCGCTCCAAGCTCGAGAATATTTAGATTTTCGGTTTTTTCTAAATATTTTTGAATCGCATTTGCCAGTATTTGAGCGCGAACTTTGTATCTAAATATTAATTCAGATTTGCTTTCTCTTTCTTTGGCATAATTATTATCAAGGATTCCTTTTGACATATTTTATAATATTTTTATTAATTTGTTATTCAGAGTAGTTTAATATTTATTGATTCGCAAAACTTTTTATTCTTATTAATTTTTTCAAGATCTGTTTTTGAAATATTTCTTCCTGCAATAGATAACTCTTGATTTTGAAAATATCGGGATTGAGGTACGTAGCGTACAAAAAATTCATCGCCGATTGATAGTGAATCAAACTGGCTGTCATCCTGCCAGTCAATTTCATCCTTGATTATAATTTCATTATTTTTGTATTCAAATGTTCGTTTAAAATTGATATTTGTTTTTGTTTGTTTAAGTATGATGTTTTTTCTGATCATTCCTTTTATCAGGTGTGCCAGTTTCCTGCTTTTTCCGAATATTATCATAATTGACCTGAATATGATATTTTTAAATGGTGTAAAAAGTTTATTAGATGGCACGTAGTTCAATTTACCGCTTACTTCAAATCTATTGTCAGAAATATTTATTTCATATTTTGTATCTATCCATTGGCTGGTTAAGATTTTATTGTTTTGCAATCTACCGATTATACCGCAATCGTTATGAATTAATTTGTTTGTATTCAAGTCAAATATTTTTATCACACCGCCTTTGGCTAGATTGGCGATGACATAATGATTGTTGACATTTTTTATAAATATTTTTGCATCAGGAAGCCAGTTGTTGTAATTATTTTGTTCATAATTTAGTTTTGGCAAATTTGCTGGTCTTTCGGAATAATCAAGGTAAGACAATAGAAATTCCGGTACACGATAAAAAACATAGCGATCTGATATGATTTCCGGTGGCACTAATTTGTTTTCGCTTAACCCGATTAACATTTTCTCGGCAACAGTAGCGGCAATTTTTGATTCTTTGGCCATGATTTCAAAACCATGCGGATAAAAATGCAATGTATTGCGGCTTCCAAGACTACCGGCATAAAAACCATTCGGATAAGCAAAAAAAGAGCAAGCATCAATTGATTGATCTATTATTTTTTTTATTTCTGGGTCAGGATTGTCTTGATATATTTTTCCAAAGAATGATACCGTGGCAGACAAATATCCCGGGTCAATACCATCGTATTCGCGTGACCACCCCTCAGTGAAATTATGATAAGTTTTGAATGTAGTAAAGGCCTTGTCATATGCTTCTTTTAATTTCTTGTCCCCAAGCAATTTGTACGCTTTCCATAATGCTAAGCAGGCCATAGCATGATGATTTGCTAAATGGTCTTCTTCGGCCTCGCCTTGTGCGATAAAATAGGCGGTTTTTTTTATGGCATTCAAAATTTTTTGTTTCGCGTTTTCATCTATTTCGTCTTTTAAAATGTTGTATGTCTCAATCGTCGTATATGCCGTAAAAGCACTGGGACCGACCCAGCCTCTTTCGTAGGGATAAAATTCGTCAAAAGAACCATCTTCATGTTGTATGTTTGACCAAAATATCATTGAAGCAACCGCCCAATCTTTAATTTTTTTATTATTTTTATAAATATTTTCAGGAAAATCGTATTTATAAACAAGTGCCAGCGCGTGGGCGCCGAATTGGCGTACGGCATCAGGAAAGTCAGATGTTTTATCTAGCCAATAGTCACGATGAAAACAACCATAGGTCCGTGAATATGGGTTGCGATCCATATTGCCAAGTAATCTTGGTATTTGTGATATGGCTTTTTTTGCGTACGTATCTCTATTCATTATATTACTTGTTATGTATTACAATTTCCGCCAACAAACCAAAAAAGAAAGTTTGTAAAGCGGTTGCGCATAAAACAATGAAAGTCGTATCTAAAAATTTTTGCGTTACGCCCTCCAGGAATAATATCGGCATTAACAGCGCGAATAAAAGCAACAATAGACTCAACGGTGTAAAGACTTTAATCGGTTTGAAAAACAAGGAAAGTTTGGTTACCAGTTTTAAAAAGTTGAAAAAATCCGTAGCCTTGATAGACGACTGCCCAACCCTTTTGTAATATTCAATCGGAAAAAATTTTGTTTCAAAACCATGAGACAAAAAAGTCATAGTTAGAGTAGAGCTAAAAGAAAACTTATCCGGAAACAGTTCCCAGTACTTGTAGACAACATCTTTTCGGAATAAACGAAAGCCGGAATTCAAGTCCGGTATATTGCAACCGACTAAGTAGCCCGCAAATCTATTTAGAAATTTTTTCGCAAGTTTGCGTTCCGAGGGAATAGCGTTTTCTCCGTCCTTGATTAGCCCGCGCGCACCAATCACTTGGTCGTAGTTCTTCGCATAGTTTAGCATCTCGGGAATAGAGTTTATTGGGTATGTGCCATCTGCGTCAATTATCAAAACGCGGTCAAAGCGACTTTTTTTTATTCCAGTTTTCAAACTGGCGCCATAACCTTTGTTTTGAATATGATCAAGGGCGATTATGCCTTGGGTATTTTTTAGTATCTCGCCACTTTTGTCTTTTGATCCGTCGTTAACAGCGATTATTTCATGCTCCAAACCGGTGCGCGCCATTACTTCTTTAATCTGCTCTAAGGTTTTTGTCAAAGCCAGCTCTTCGTTATAGACAGGGATAACGATTGAGATTTGTAATTTATTTTCCATAGGTTTTTTTAATTTTGAATTGATTGTATAAAAAAGGAATTCCAAGTACCGGCAAGATTATGCCACCGAATAATGAATAAGCAAGTCCGGTCATAAATATTGTCTGTTCCGGCGCTAAACCGGCATAAAAAAATACCATAGCTGACTCCCGAATTCCGATTCCGGACAGGCTGATAGGCACAAGACTTAAAAAAATAATTATTGGTTGAGTTGCTAGTATTTGCGTAAAAACTAGATCAACCCCTAATGCCAAAAATATCAATTTGATATAGCCAATTATAACAAACCATAATGATAATGTACAGAAAATTGCTATGCCGAGGTTTTTGGGCCGTTTTAAAATTATTTTAAATATATATAAAAAATTTTTTATTTTTTCGATTTTGAGTTTACTGCCAAGAACAAATAATGTGATCAGAAATATTATTATTGAGATACCGGTGATTATAGCTATTTTGTTATGAGAAAGTATGCCAAAGAAAAGCGCAAAATTTGCAAGCACAAAAAAATCCAGCATCCTTTCAAATATAATTCCTCCGATATTCATGCTGGGTTTGATTTTTTCTTTTAAGTAATATGCGCGCATAAGATCTCCGGAGCTTGCCGGTGAAATTTTTGCCAAAGGCAAATTGGCCATATACAATTTAAGCGCCTCTATAAATTGAATATCACAATCGAGTTTTTTTAATATAATTTTCCAGCGAAGGGCGGATAGGGTGGGTACTGCTACAAACAGGATTATCGTTGCTAAGATTAGGATTATCGGATTTGAGTTTTGAAAAATCTTTTCTAGACTAGTTATATTGAGATCATGAAATAAAAAAATCAGCAAAGCAAGAGAGATTATCGGTGTTATTAATTGTTTTATTTTTATTTGCATATTTCAATCATTCTTAATTATACAGTAATAGCTTATTAAGTCTAGTTTGAAATTTAATTTTGAAAAAACATTTTGAATAAAATTAAAAATATGTTATTATAAGTTTATAATTATTAAGGAGGGATAATAATTATTTTTTATAAGGAAATAATTATTATTTTTACAAAACTATGTACACAAGGAGGTGTTTAATAATGCTATTTTTTTGCATTATTTTTTTATTTGTTTTTTTCTCTAAATTAGAAAATGTCCTGGCAGAAAGTTTGAGTGATGGCCTTGTCGCTTATTACCCATTTAACGGAAATGCAAATGATGAAAGCGGAAATGGAAAGCATGGTGTAAATTATGGTGCAGATTTGACTGAAAATAAATTTGGTATTCAAAACAGTGCTTATAGTTTCACACGAGTAACTGATGCAGATGGAGACTATATCCAGATGCCTGTGAATATTAATCCTGATGTAATGCCAAAATCAACAATTATAGTCTGGGTAAAAATAAAAAACGAATATTTAGATAGTGGACAAGCAGTTTTTTCAAATGATAATTGGGGTTGGGATCGAGCGATTTTTAATTGGCTTGGTAGTGGTTGGGGAATAACAAAACAAAATGATTTAGTAGGCTACCACAAAGTTGAAATAGATAAATGGTATTTTATAGTTGGTATTTTTGATCAAGAAAATCAAAAAATTAAACTTAGGGTAAATGATAGCTTGTATCAAGGAAACGGTTACTCAAATATGGGAAATAATTTTATTAATATTGGTTGTTCAGGCCATGATACCGCATACCTCGACGGCTCCATCGACGAAGTCCGTATCTACAATCGTGTCCTAACAGACGAGGAAATAGATGAGCTATACAATCAGTTCAAGGGGGAGGAACCGGAATATGAACCATTTACATTCACACACCTAAGCGACATCCATCTCGGTTCCAGCTGGGTGCCAAGGCACAAATGGTATGAGGAGCTTTCTTATCCGCGCTTTGCGGATAGCTTGTACGAGATTGGTAGACTAGCGGAAAAGCCGGACTTTGTTTTGGTGAGCGGGGATATTGTTGAGCACGCGGATGAGCGCTGGTTTCGTGACTACAAATCGCTTACCGACGGCTTTACTGCGCAGACAGGGATTGGGGTGCATACTGTGCCGGGAAATCATGATCGATTTCGCTGGGCAACTGGGAGTTTTTTTTGCCAACCTAGTAATGCACAAGACTGTGATGATAACTTAGCGGCTTATCGTGCAAATGTATCCTTATCGCAAGATGAATATTTTACACACAAGGGCATAGAGTTTATTGGGCTTGATTCCGGGGCGGACTTTTTGCCTGATTTTGAGATGAGTGATTTGAAGGGAGACAAGGGAATAGAAAGTAGCGGACTAACGGATGAGCAGATGACCGAGCTAATCAATACGAAAAAGGAAACGCCAAAAGTTTTGTATATGCATAGTCCCGTATTTACGGGTGGACAAGATGAATATGGGGGCGGATATTTGGAGGACGCATCCATTGCCAATAACCGCTCTCTATTTTTGGAATGGGCGACTAGTTCGAATTTGCAATTGGCATTGACCGGACATACGCACCGCGATGAAGCGTATGATGAATATGGCTATCAATATTCTGACATTGCCAACGCGGAAAACCGGCCGCTGTTTATTCAGACCGGGAGCGCGACGCACGATGGCGGCAAGGCGCATGGCTACCGCATTGTCAAAGCGGAAAACGGCGCGGTAAATCCGCAGACCGTAAGCGAAACAGGGGAGTATACAAAGATAATCAGCGAGCTTATGGGCGCGGGGACGGATGAACTGCGGGTTTATGATCCACTCATCTTTGGAGAATACGTCCGGCCCGGGGATACAGAGGGGCTAAGCGTGCCGTTTTTTGCGGCAGAGGCTTCGCGGCGGATATTGACATACGGCAATGACGACAACAAGCAAAAATTGCAAATTTGGCAAGATGATTCCGGTAGCACAAGCTTTGATCTGCGGACACGGATAGAGGGATTGGCACTGGATGATGAAAACTATAATAATGATTTTGGGTATCGGATTGGTGATGCGCTTAATCGAGAGTTTGTGCATTTTCATATTGAAAATAAATTGGCGGATGTGGAGGCCAAAAATATTTCCTTTGCCAGTACTAATAAATATCAGGTAAAGACTGATTGGGACGAGCTTGTTAGGACAAAAAATATTGTTAATTTTCGTTTAAGTAAAAATTTTAGCGATAGCATTGATGTGCCCTTGGATCTGGAAAAGCTTCGCTATTCTTTGATCGCAAGCCTGTTTAGTCCCGCGGAGCTTTATGTTATTAATTCAGCCGGAGAACGCACAGGGATTATCGCGCATGAATCAGTCGAAGAGATTGGCTATGCGCTTTCAGACGAAATGCGCGAGCGGGTACTACTTTATTCTGATGACAACTTTGCCGGCGAGAACTTAAGCTACCGCGTCGTTGGCATTCCGGATATTTATGAGGAAGAGGACGGCCTTTTTAGCCTGCGAATCGTGCATCGCACAGACGATGTGATTGACAGCGAAGTCAATGTTATTGATATGCCGATTAATGCTTCGACTACTTATCAATTCCGGGTCGATTGGGAGCGTCTTTCGGATACGCAGGGCGTGATTATGGAGATTGATGAGAATGGGGACGGTGTTTTTGAAATCAAAATTGAGATGGGCAAGAAAATCGAGGCCGTAAGTCCGCGCGGATTGCGCGAGACGATTTTGGCCGAGCTTTTGTCTGTCAAAACCGGAAACAAACAGACTGATAAAAAAATCGATTCTATTATTTTGGCAATTCGGAAAAGCTTGGATGAGAAATGGTGGCAGAATGATTATTATCTGCAAAAGCAAAAAGGCAGGAATGTGTTTGAAGCGGATTTGGCGGCTGTTATCGCACTGCGTGTTTATCTTGGGCTGGATAAAATATTTGATCTAAAAAACCTGATACCCGGTTTTTTGCAAGACCGATTGGGACTACCCGCTAACGTAAAAACCGTTTTTGAAAATACGCTAGACGGACTGCTTCGTTCCGATGCTTGGCTTGCGCGGATTGCGGTGAATGATTTCGCGAGTCGGGTGGATAATAAAAAAGAAGAGAGAATATTGAAAAATGCGGAAACATTCTTTAGTAAAGCAGAAGCGGCGGTCTTGAAAAATCATAGCGTTCAGGCTGTGCAGTTTTTTCGGCAGGCTTGGGAGGCGGTTAATTAGATTCTATACAAAACAGGGATTGGATTGACAAGCGTTTATCTTAATGATATAGTAAACTTAAGTTCATAAATATTTAACTTAAGTTTACTATGACGAAAATAGCGCAAAAAATAATCAAATTATTGGCAGACCACCCAATGCAAGAATTTTATGGCCAGGAAATTGCCGACAAAATCAAATGCAGTAAAGCATCAGCAAGCAATATTCTGGGAAAATTAGCAGAAGAGAAAATAATATTAAAAGTTACGAAAGGACACATGGGTTTTTATCGGATTAATTATGGAAACATTGACGTAAAAAAAATCAGGATAGAATCAGCGCTTGAGCGGATCAAGCCGCTTTTACCGCGGCTTGAAAAAGTTTCGCAAAAAATCATCTTATTCGGTTCGGCCAGCCGCGGTGAGCAGACGGTCGGCAGTGATATTGATTTATTCATACTAAGCAAGGAAAAAGCGGAAGCAGGTTTGGTCATCAAGAAAAATATCGGATTAAAGATCAAGGCGGTTATAAAAACCGCCGGCGAATGGTCCGAGCTGGAAGTACGCGAGCCGGAATTTTATCAAGAAATAAAAAACGGAATCGTTTTATATTCCTATGTCCCAAGAATTTAAAAAATGCTTAGAACGCGGTAAAATAAAAATATTTTCCCCAGGACCAAGACTTGCCAAAAAAGAATTACGGCTTGCCAAAGAAGATCTTGAAATATCAGCCAGTAGCGCAGACGAAGAAAATTATCGTTGGAGTATTATTCAGTCGTATTATTCAATGTTTCATTCAGCCCGTGCCTTGTTATATTCGCAAAAATATCGCGAGAAAAGCCATTTTTGCCTGATTGAATCGATTCGAACCTTGTTTGTGGAAACCGGAGAACTTGACTCGTCCTTGGTGGAGTCACTGCTCGAAGCAAAAAATTTAAGAGAAGAAGCTGACTATTACGGCGATTTTAGCGAAACCAATTGCATGAAAATGCTTAAAAAAGCGCATGAATTTTTACGAGTAGCAAAAAATCTGATTAAGCCGAAATGAAATAAAATGATTTTAGAAAAATCTTTTGGGTATAGCGCTATGTAATTATTATAAATTTGTATATTTTTGCTAATTCATACTAAATATGGTATATTTGAATCAATAAATTACTTAAAAAATCTAAAATGACAACAAGGGTAAAAAACAACGAATTAAAAAAGATAGTCAGTGTTATCAAGGAAAAGTATAAGCCGGAGAAGATTATTCTGTTTGGCAGTTTGGCATGGGGAAAGGCCACGGAAGATAGCGATATTGACTTGTTTGTAGTAAAGAATACCAAGAAAGCGCGTCGTGAGCGAAACCGGGACGTATCGCGTTTATTGATTGATCGCAAAGTGGCGGTCGATATTCTGGTCTACACGCCAAGCGAGGTAAAAGAAAGGCGGCGTTTGGGAGATTTTTTTATTGAAAATATTTTAAATTCAGGCAAACTTTTGTATGCAAAAAAATAATTTCAAGGTATTGGCAAAAAACTGGTTTGAGCAAGCGCATAATGATTACAAATCGGCAAAGGTAGTTTTGGTTGAAGGCGGTTATTATGGAACGACTTGTTTTTTAGCGCAGCAGATTACGGAAAAATATTTGAAAGGTTATCTGATTTCGCAGGGGCAAGTTTTTGATAAAGTGCATGATTTGGTTAAACTTTTGAATGATTGCAAAAAAATAAATCAAGACTTTTCCGTTCTAGAAGAAGAATGCGTTTTGTTAAACGATTATTATATAGAGAGCCGCTATCCGCAGGATGCGCCGATTGATTATTCAAAAAAAGAAGCGCGTATAGCATTGTCTTGCGCGGAAAGGATAATGCATTTTGTGACTGAAGAAATTGAAAAATTATAAATTTTGTTGTTTTTAATTTTTGTGGTATAATAGTGTTAACACGGAAAAATATCAATCGGGCTGTCGAGGAGGGGGCCGGATTGTTATGATTTGGTTCGATCAAGGAACATTCGGTTCCGGAAAAAGAAATCCGGCTTTATCAGGGAGGATAGCCGGATTTTTTTATTGGGGAAAATTGACTTTTCTATTATTTTTATCTAATCTCAAAATAATAGATAAGGAAATAAATTAATCTATGTTTGATCGAAAAGTATTACAAAAAAATTTAAAAAAATATTTTGAGCCGCATATTTATTCTCGCGGTGAAAATTACTATGGCACGGGACAAGTTGAGAGCTTGAAAGCATTTCCTGTAAAAAATAAAGAACAAATTGAAATTCGCGGCATAATAACTGGCAGTGATTATTATCAAGCTGGAATAATATTTGATTTGGAAAATAATTCTTTCAGCAGATTGAATTGTGATTGCCCGTATTATGATAATTGCAAGCATTTAGCGGCGCTCGGCCTGGAGTTTATCGATCTTTTGGACGCTTTTGCGTATGAGAATGGGCGTTTGATTAAAACCGGGGATGTTTCGACACAATTGATTGAATGGGTTAATCAACAAAGAATCGCTTTGAAATATGATGGAGACGATGAATTTGGGGATGATTATATCGATGTTGTGCCTGAAAAATTGAGACAGCGACATGCAAGCAAGGTGAAAAGCAAAAAGAAATCTTCCACTGCTCCGTATAATTTTAACGATTGTCATATTATATTGCGTTCTGGGTACGGGATGAGTTTGAACGGCGTAAATATAATTACAAAAAATAATCAAGAGCTTAGCCTGGATATTTTTTTGCAAAATAAAAAAGCGCTAACCGCGGATCAGGAAAAGCTATTGAAGTTTTTGCAAGGCAACAGCTTTTTTTATCGCCAAGTTAATTACCATGAATTATTTGAGTTATTACAAAAATCCGGATTGAAAATTTATTGGGATGAAGTTGCCGAAAATCGACTGATGGATTTTTCGGCTCAACCGGATACAAAAAAAATTAAAGCAAATTTAAGCTTGGTAGATATTAAAAGCAGTTACGATTGGTCGTTTAGAAAGGCGTATGTTTTTAAGCTTGATAGTATTTATCGTAAAAAGAATTTTTTTGGTTTTTTGCGATGTGATAAAGAACTTATTAGCATAAGCAAGGGCGCGATTGTATACCATTGTTTATCACCGGTGCTTATCAATATAATTTCCCGAATCAATACTGATAAAGATTATTACCGCTATGGCACTTATTCTTGTGAAACCGAATTAAAAGAAGATGAAATTATTAATTTGGACGAAATATTGCGCGTCGCCAGACAAGATTTGGATTTTTCGACTAATCTCAAGGATGATTTTAAAGTTATCGTAACGGATCGGTTTGAGCCGTATTTTTTAATTGACTATGACAGCCAAAACGAAGCGCTTGAGATAAAAACAATGATTGATTATGGTTTTATTCAAAAAAATTTAAATCACAACATTGTTTACCGACGTCGTCAGGATGAGGATTATTTTGAAGCATGGGGAGCGAATAAATATTTATTTCAAGCTGGAACCGAAGAAATGACGTATGCGACTGTACACCGTAATGATGAAATTGATTTGTTTAGGCGATTTTTTCTTGATAGCGGGAATTATGGCTTGAAAAAAAACCTGGAATGCCGGATTGTGGGCGAGCATGAAATTTTTCGGCACCTGTCAAAATATTGGGATAATTTAGTCGGCTCCGGCGTTAAAATGGTATATGCGCGGGAAAAGATTGAATTTATCGCGGATAATTTTCGCGCTGATTTTTCAGTTGATTTGAACGCCGAAAACGATTGGCTGGGATTTGACGTTGATTGCTATTGCGGTCAAGACAAAGTCAATCTAAAAGATTTGTGTAATTATGTAAACAATAAGAAAAAATTTTTTAAATTGGCGGACGGTCGTTTGTTGAATATTACGAATCATGCCGAGTTGGAAAGATTTGTGATGATGCTGGAAAGCTTTTACGTGCGTGAAGAAGGCGGCTTTGAAGGCAAACTTTATCATGCGCCGGAATTGGAATATATTTTTACCAGTTCGGAATACTATAATGCCAAAGTTAAAGACAGTTTTAATCAATTTATTAAAGAAGCCAAAAGCGGCAAACCGGTAGAACGCGCCCGACTAAAGCCGGAATTTAAAAAAGTAATGCGCGCGTATCAGAGAGAAGGTGTTGATTGGTTTTATTTTTTGCGGAAATATCGTTTTGCCGGTATCTTGGCTGATGATATGGGTTTGGGAAAGACCTTGCAGACTTTGGCGCTTTTGGATATGGAAAAGGTCAAAAACAAGCCGTCGATTGTTGTTTGTCCCAAATCGATATTATATAATTGGGAGATGGAAATAAAAAAATTTGCGCCCGATTTAAAGGCGCTTGTCATTGATGGTGCGCCTGCAGAAAGAGAGGGTTTGATAAAAAAAGCAAAAAAATGCGATTTGGTGATTACGGGTTACGCGACTATGAAAAAAGACGCGGTAATATATGAGAAAGAAAAAATAAAATTTAACTATTGCGTTTTGGATGAAGCGCAATTTATCAAGAACCATGCCACCAAGAACGCGGCAGTAGTAAAAAAGATTGATGCTGACTATCGCTTGGCTTTGACCGGTACGCCTTTGGAAAATAGCGTTTCTGAAATTTGGTCGGTTTTTGATTTTTTAATGCCCGGTTTTTTGGGATCATACAAGGCATTTACCAAAAAATTTCAAAACCCGATTATGAAAGACAATAATGCCGTCGCCTTAGATAATTTGCGCAAAAAAGTAGAGTGCTTTATGCTTAGGCGCACCAAGACGGAAGTTTTGAAAGAACTACCGCCGAAAGTCGAACAGGCAGCGCGTTGTCATTTGGAAAAAGCGCAGAATATTTTGTATCAAGAAATTTTGGTTAACGTGAAAGCGGAAATCACTAAAGTGGTCGGAGAAAAAGGTTTTAACAAGTCACGCATCCATATTTTGGCGGGCTTGACTAAATTGCGGCAAGTTTGCAATCACCCAGTGCTTTTGCTAAAAGACAAAGACTATACAAAATACGAATCGGCAAAATTAAACATGTTTATGGAACTGATGGATGAGATTGTTGGTAATAATCGCAAGGTTTTGGTTTTTAGCCAGTTCACAAAAATGCTGGATATTTTGGCATCTGAACTCACTAAAAATAATATCGCGTATAATTATTTATCCGGCAAGACCAAAAATCGGCAAGAGCTGGTAGATGATTTTAATTTAAATGGTGATAAGCGCGTTTTTTTAATTAGTTTGAAAGCAGGTGGCACCGGATTAAACTTGACATCGGCGGACAATGTGATTATTTTTGATCCATGGTGGAATCCAAGCGTTGAGAATCAAGCGATTGATCGCGCACATCGGATTGGCCAAAAAAATTCGGTCAATGTCTATCGTTTGATAACGGTCGGCACTATTGAGGAAAGGATTGTGCAACTGCAAGAACGAAAAAAATTTTTGTTTGACAGTTTAGTTGGCGAGTCCAAAGACCTTTTTCAAAAATTAACCTGGGAAGATATTAAAGGATTGTTTGAATAATTTATCTTCCCATCTGCCGAAAAACCGTGGCAATGGTTTTTAGGATAATGGCGAAATCGAGGTAGAGTGTGCGGTTCTTGATATAGTAGAGATCATATTGCAATTTTTTCAAAGTGTCCTCAATCGTGGGCGAATGATATTCGTTTACCTGTGCCCAGCCGGACAAGCCCGGCTTGACCAAAAGGCGCTCTTGGTAAAAAGGGATTTTTTCGCGTAAGTCCTTTATCAATTCCGGCCTTTCCGGACGAGGGCCGATAAAGCTCATTTCGCCTTTTAGGATATTCAAAAGCTGGGGCAATTCATCCAGGCGCGTGCGGCGCGCGAATTTTCCAAAACGTGTAACGCGCGGATCGTCTTTTTCCGTAATGCGGTAGTCATTATTTTCGACTCGCATTGAGCGGAATTTTATCAGATTGAACTCGCGGTTGTTCCTGCCCAGGCGCCGGCTTAGAAAAAAGGCATTGCCCGGGCTTTCGAATTTTATGACAAAGGCGATAAGGAACCAGAATGGCGCGCTGATTGCCAAGAGTAATAGGGCAAAGGCGATATCATAGACGCGTTTTGCCAGATTGAAAGTTTTTTTGCGGCCCTCGCTCAGGTTTTCCAAAAACCACATCTGGTTGATGGACTCAATCGGGATTTTTCCCGTGATTGTTTCGTAAAAATTCGGCAAACTCACGATATTGATATTTAGCGGCAGGCAGGCAAAGAGCGAGGTTCGGATTTCGCTTGATTGATGCGGATCCGCGGCGAGGATGATGGTTGATATTTTTTGCTTGGCAACGAGTTTGTCCAGGTCTTTGACGCTGTTCGTTGTAAAAATCCCATCGATTTTATCAAACAGATTACTGCTAACGATCATGGACACTTCGTAGCCGAGATGCGGTCTTTTTTGCAGATAATAGATCAGTTCCTTGACCTGGTTGTTACAACCGATAAAAGCGATTTTCTCTTTGGCTAGGCGCGATATAAGGAGCCAGTTAAAGACTCGGCGCCATAAGAAAAAGAGCAGGGCAAAGATCAAGAGATAGATCAAGAGATTGGTTTTGGGCGCAATCGAGATATTCGGATTCAAATAAAAATAGACCGCGCTTAATAAGCCGGCTATGCTTATTGCCTTGGCGCTTTGTTGGAAAAACTTGGCGTTATTGACGGCAAGATGCAGATTGTAGAGGTCGATAATATAGAAGATTAGCGGCCAAAAAACAAAAATTTGCGTAAAAGGCCAAAAATGGCTGGTCCAATCGCTTTGCGAAACATGATCAAGATAGCGCAAAAGCAGGGTTAGATAGAGCGCGCCATACAAAACGGCAATATCGCCGATTAGCAGGATAATCTGTTTTAATTTACTTTTCATATATTCCAACTTAGCAGATATTAAATAAAATTTCAAGTATTTCGCGCAAGTCGCGCTTATTGCCAAAGCCGCAAGCGGATGTTATAATAAAAACATGAAAATGAGCAATTTTACATATGATTGGCCGCTTGTCGGCAATCAGCAAATTACGGAATTTTTGGAAAAAAGCATCCAGAATAATAATATTTCCGGCACCTATATTTTTAACGGTCCGGATAATTTGGGCAAAACCACTTTGGCCAAATCTTTCGCGTCCGCTTTGCTCTGCTCGGCCAAGGAAAGCGGAAGCGGGCGCTTGCCTTGCGGACAATGCCGGTCTTGCCACCAATTCAAGCAAAGCGAAATCGCGGCCGACAAGGGCGCTGTGCAAGCTGAGATCGGTGAAGGGCATGGCGATTTTCATGTTATTAAAAAAGAAAAAGACAAAAAGAATATTTCCGTGGAGCAGATCAGGGAATTTATCCGCGTACTGTCAATGAGCTCTTTTTTGGGCGGCTACAAGATCGGGATCATCAAGCATGCCGACAGTTTGAGTGTAAACGCGGCCAATGCGCTTTTAAAAACCTTGGAAGAGCCGCGCCCCAAAGTCGTTATTATCCTTATCGCCGAAGACATGGAAAGCTTGCCGGCGACAATCGCATCCCGCGCTCGGGTTTTGCAGTTCCGTTCCGTGCCAACGGATACTATTTATGAATATCTGATAAACGAACACAAAGCCTCGCGCAGTCAGGCCAAGGATCTGTCGCGTTTGGCGCTCGGCCGGCCGGCTTTGGCGGTAAAATTTTTTGAAAATAAAGATACTTACACTTTTTATCAGGAACAAGTCAATGTTTTTTTGGATTTCAAGAACCAGACCATTGGTGAGCGCTTTCTCAGTATTGAGAGCCTTTTGGGCAAAAAAACCACCGGCCAGGAAGCGGTCAGGATTGCCGGGCGCGTTTTGCAGGTGTGGCAAGGCGCTTTGCGCGATCTTTTGCTTATGGAATACGGCTTTTTCAATATCATCCAGCATCAGATTACAAAAGAAAAACTAGACGCGCTCAAGCCCTTGTTTTCGCTTACTGATATTTTCCGCCTATTTAAAGCGATCGAAGCCGCGGAAGAGAATATTTTTTACAACGTTAATCCGAAGCTGGCTTTGGAGGAAGTGGCGGTGAAAGTATGAAGTCAGAAGTAAGAAGTAAGAAGTAAGAAGTATGAAGTTAGAAGTTAGAAGTGAGAAGATGCTTGATAAATAATTTTTCTTACTTCTAACTTCTTACTTCTAACTTCGAACTAACTTCAAAATTTAATTTTAAATATATGTATAAATTCAAACTATTTTTATTAAGCGCGTTTGTCTTGCTAGTAACGACCGGTTGTATTAACATTAATACGGGCGGGAAGGCGGATACTTCGGGGATTGACGGCGGCGTGTTTCGGAGTGATAACAAAGGCGCTCTTTGGGCGCAGAGGAATGCCGTGCCTACGGCAAGTGGCAAGGCGCTGAGTTTGTCCGGTACCAATTATTCGCTTTTGGCGATCGACCCCGGTGACCATCGGGCGCTCTATTACGGCGCGGCCGCGAATGGACTCTATTATACTTATGATAGCGCGAATACATGGCAAAAAGCGTCCGGACTTGGCAATATCACGGTCAGGGCGATCGGGATAGACGCGCAGGATAAATGCAATATCTTTGTCGCTACCGGCAACAAGCTTTTCCGTTCAAGCGATTGTTCGCGCAGTTGGCAGCAGGTTTATGTCGACAGTGAGGCGCAGGCACTGGTGGATACGGTTGCGGTTGATTATTTTAATGGAAATAATATATATATTACCGTTGTCCGCGGAGACTTGATCAAAAGTTCGGATCAGGGCAAAAGCTGGCAGACGATTTATCGCTTTAACAAGCGGGTAACAAAATTATTTTTGGATCCTAATGACAGTCGGCGGATGTTTGCCGTTGTGGATGGTAAAGAGATCCAGCAGTCGCGGGATGGCGGCGCGAATTGGAGCAAGTTTGATGTTGTTTTAAAAGAGCTTAAGCTCGAAGCGGGTATCCAGGAGTTTTTGCTGTTCAAGGGACGGCCGGAACTTATGTTCATTGCCACGCAAAAGGGTATAGTCCGTTCCAACGATTCCGGCGCAACCTGGACGCAGATCGAGCTCATTCCGCCGGAAAAGAACGCGGCCGTCGAGGCGCTCGCAGTCAATCCGCTTGATGAAAAAGAAATATATTACATTGCCGGCAATACTTTTTATCGCTCCGTTGATAGCGGAGTTAACTGGACGCCGGGCAAGATCGCGACGACCCGCATCGGCAAAAAGATTATCATTGATCCGGTAGATCCGAGGATAATATATTTGGGAGTTTGGAAGGTGCCGGAGAAGTAATACGAAGTTAATTAGTTAATTAGTGAATTAGTAAATTAGAGATTGGTAAAAAGCATTTTTAGTAATCTGTAAATTTCTATTATTATTTAATTTTCTAAGAACCTAATTAACTAATTACCTAATTCACTAATTAACTAAAACCATATGAACACTTACATCGAAAATCAAAAAGAAGATTTTAATAAGACGATTGAGCATTTTAAAAAGGAGATTTCCAGTTTGCGTACCGGGCGCGCTAATCCCGGCATTTTGGATAATGTTCAGGTCAGCGCTTATGGCGTAAAAACGCCTTTAAACGGAGTGGCCTCAATCAATGTTCCGGACGGACATAGTATCACAATCGCTCCTTGGGACAGGAACGTTATCAAAGACATAGAAAAAGCGATTGTTGAGGCGGATTTGGGCGTGGGCGTCGTAAACGAGGGTATGCAGATTCGGGTCAATGTTCCGAAAATGACCGAAGAGAATCGCAGGGATTTGGTCAAAAAATTGAATGAAAAACAAGAAGCCGCGCGTATAGCTATCAGGCAGATTAGGGAAGATATTAAAAGCGAAATCGAAGACGCGGAAAAAAACAAAGAAATCGGCGAAGACGAAAAATTCAAATACTTAAAAGAATTGGATGACGAGGTGGCGAGGCAGAATGACGGGCTTAAGGCGATAAGGGAGAAGAAGGAGGAGGAGATAATGACGATCTAGGGATTTGCGATTTCCGATTTAGGGATTTGCGATTTCCGATTTGCGATTGACGATTTAGAGATTTGCGATTGTCGATTTACGATTTGGGAGGATTATATTGTGAAAAATTTCTAAATTATAATTTCTAATGTCTAAATTATTAGGAATTAGGAATTATAATTTAGAAATTCAAGTTTTTTTGTATTAAAGAATTTATTTATTAATTAATAATTCGGAAATCGGCAATCGAAATTCGAAAATTACCAGATGTTTACAACAATAATAATATTCATCCTAGTCCTTTCGCTGCTCGTATTCGTTCACGAGCTCGGGCATTTTTGGGTGGCGAAACGGTTTGGGCTCAAGCCGAAAGAGTTTGGTTTTGGTATGCCACCGCGGGCATTCGGTATTTATAAAAATGCGGAAGGAAAATGGCAGAAAGTGAGAGGAAATAAAACACCAGCAGATGCCGCGGACACGATCTATTCGATCAATTGGCTGCCTTTGGGCGGGTTTGTTGCTTTGGGCGAGGATGATGAAACAACAACGGACCCGAATCATTTTCATAATAAAAAGGCTTGGCAAAGATCTTTGATACTCTTGGCGGGCGTTACTATGAATATCCTTTTGGCAATGGCTTTGATTTCTTTTGGCTTGATGATTGGCTTGCCGCAGACTATAGATGAAAACGACAAGGACGCGATTGTTTCCAATCGGCAGATTTTGGTTGCGGAAGTGATGCCGGATTCGCCGGCCTTGGCCGCGGGGATGATGGCAAATGACGCTATCTTAAAGATTAACGGACAGGAGTTTACAAAGACCCAGGATTTGCAAAAATTTGTTGACGAGCATATCGGGGAAGAAATAACTTATAGTATTAAACGCGGACAGGAAAATCTGGACATTAGCTTAACGCCGGAACTGCGGGCAGACACAAACAAGGGTGGCGTCGGTATCGGCATTGTTGAAACCGGTATTGTTAAATATCCTTTTTTTCAAGCGATTTGGAATGGAGTCAAGACAACCATATTTTTAACTTGGTATATTTTGCTGGCCTTTTTCGGATTAATCAAGGGGCTTGTGATGGGTCAAGGCTTAAGCGTGGAGTTGGGCGGGCCGGTGCGCATTGCACAGATAACCGGAGACGCGGCGCGAATGGGCTTGCCATACTTAATCAATTTTTCCGCTCTTTTGTCCATCAACTTGGCAATCATCAATGCCCTGCCTTTCCCAGCTTTGGATGGTGGACGTATCATGTTTATTATTTTGGAAAAAATCTTGCGCCGTCCGATTAAAAAAGAATTGGAAGGCACTATTCATTATATTGGGTTTATTCTTTTGATGATAATGGTTGCATTGGTAACGTATAAGGATATTGCGCGGTTGTTTTAGTTATAATCCGAATGCTACAAATGGAATTCAAATACTACAAATAAAAATATAAAAATTTATGCTTAAAATAATCCAACTCAAACTCACCAAGATAAAGTATATAGGTAAATCGATTGGTGATGATGTTTGTATTATTATTGAATTGTTAAACAAGTCTTTGCGGATAGATAAAAAAATTGCAGCTGGCAAGACGATTGAATTTGATGAAGAAATAGGAAATTTTCCGTCTGATCAAAAATCATTTACCGCCACGGCAAAAATCACTTTAACGGAAAAGGATATTCTGTTTAATGACGTTAATAAAAGTGAGATGTCAATAAAGGTTGATGTGAAAAATGCAAAACCGCAAAAATTTTCCTACACCATCGAACTTAAAGAAAATCGTTTTGGGAAAACCTGGGGTGGATCGGTCGCCAAATTTGAAATCACAATTGAAGCACTTGTAACGGAAGCAACAAAATACGTTCCAGATGTTTCTAACGGCTGGTTGAAAGTAAAAATTGTAGACGGTGAAGATGTTTCCCTCCCGGCTTTTCTGAAAGTGCAACCAGATTATATTGAAAGTGAAAGAGAATATTTTACGATTCTTGAAGGAATATATCAAGGACGAAAAGCTTCGGTCAGCTTAGATGAAAATAAAAAATCACGTTTTATATCAAACATTGAACATGAACCGCTAATTCATTTGCAGTATTCTATTTCCAAAAAATTATTGATCATTGACAACAAAAAATATCAATCTACAGACGATATTGAGTCACCATGGAAAAAGGGTTGGTATGATATTGAACTTCCTGATTATCCTCATAAGGATAGAATGAATTATGTTGAAATATCATCTAGATTTAAAACTTGGTTTAGGATAGGGCATGAAGGCGAGAGATATCTGCATACAGGGAGAGCTTCGCTTGGTTGTATTACAATCACTGAAATTAAAAAATGGAATGAAATATACGACAAATTAATCAAAGCGCGCAAAGGAGACTTTATAAGCGTGGGCGTGCTTGAAGTAGTTGAATAAATATGAAGCTTACTAAAAGCAATGCTTATAAATTTTTACTAATTGGATTTCTTACGTTAGTTATTTGTATGAGTGTTTTTTTTGTAATAAAAAATAAAAAAGGCAAAGAAGCGCTTTTATCAAGAGTTGATTACCGCATATTTGCTTGTGGTGAAGAAATTTTTTTAAAAGTAGATAACGAAGATTTAAAAACCAAAATGAATGGGCTGTTCGCACGCAGTGAATCCGGCAGTGTTATTGCTGATGGTTTTGTTGAAAGCGGCAAACATGTTTTTTTAAGTTCATTTTTTAAAACTGTCGGCAGTATACTGGAATACACAGCAGATCATCAATCCAATCTTTATTTACAAACTGAAACGGGTGTACGCGAATTTCATTCAGAAGATATGTGCAATGGAAAGGAAGCTGGTCTTCATTTAATACATCATCGAGTTGAAACAGGAACAAATCCATGGTCTATCTATTCGCGAATAGTCTGGAAAGAAAAGGACGATATTTTAACAAATAATTACGGAAAAGTTCCTCCCGGAGATTGTTTTATATTTCTTTTTGATTCAGAGGATGTATTAAATCGTCCATGGCCAACTTGTGCCTCTCATGATCAAGCACTCAAAACCGGAGAATTGGTTTTGGAAAAATAATATGTCAAAGAATCAAATAATTAATAATATAAATTAAATTATATTTTTTATGAAAATCACTATCAAGGCAAAAAAAATAACAATGAGTCCGAATATCAAAGACTATATCCAGGAAAAAATGGATATGTTGGATAAATATTTGGGCACGGTTCAAGTTACAAACTGCGACGTTGAGATTGCCATGGACGTAAACAGTCAGCACAAAGGCGAGATCTATCGCGCTGAGGTAAACCTTAGTGTGCCGGGCGAGCTTATCCGAGTTGAAAAAACAGAAAAAGATTTGTATAAGGCGATTGATAAGGTCAAGGACCATTTGGCACGCTCTATCCGCCGGTACAAAGACATTAAGCTGGATAAAAAACGACAGGGGGGCGAGGAAAAAGTTGAAGAGATTTTGGAAGTTTAAGAAGATGAGTTGTTCTAATTATTTTTTTGAAATACTATCTTTTGTCATTCCCGACACTCCTTAGCCCCGCAGGGAATAGATATTAAATGATCGGGAATCTAGGATTAAAAGAACGGACACTTTAATTCGGTATTCAGTATTACAATATTAAATGTTTTTTCCCCTGGATTCCCGCCTTCGCGGGAATGACAAATAAACAAAGAATAGTGAAATTTTCAATTTTAAATATCCGAATGATTAATAGTAAACAACAAAAAATTTGGGAACAGGAATATCGGAATCCGCAATTGGTGACGAAAGATTCAAAACCGCAAGCTTGTACTCTGCGGTTTTTGAAATTTTTACGGAAGCAGGGTTTTGTTTTTGAAAACAGTTCGGTCTTGGATCTTGGCAGTGGCACCGGGCGCAATGCGAATCACATTGCGGGAGTTTATGGAGCACGTGTTGTTGGAATGGAATTTTCCGGAACGGCGGTCAAGCTGGCAAAAGCGCGGGCGCAAGAATCGGATTTGAGCGTTGATTATCGGCAGGCAAGCATCGGTGAAAAGTTTTCTTTTACTGATAAGAGTTTTGATATTATTTTGGATATTACTTCGTCTAATTCTTTGAATCGCAATGAAAGGGAAATATATTTGGCGGAATGCGCGCGTGTTTTGAAAGATGATGGCTATTTTTTTGTGCGCGCTTTGTCTTTGGAAGGAGATGTTAATGCCAAAAATCTTTTGAAAAAATTTTCCGGGACAGAAGCCGGAACATACGTTATGCCAGGAATCGGTCTTTGTGAAAAAGTATTTACGCGCGAAGAAATAATAGAGTTATATCAAAAATATTTTACGATTTTAAAAATGGATAAAGACACAGGCTATACCAAATTTCAGAATCAGAGCTATAAGCGGAATTTTTGGATTATGTATTTGCGGAAAAGGATTGGTTGATTATTTTTGGTGAAGGGAATATAATGAATTTGAATTTTGTATTGCGCTGTTTTTTTTCTTGTCATTCCCGCGTAGGCGGGAATCTCGGTGAAAAAAATAGAAAATGTCAAAATTAAAATTTGTTTTAAATTATTATCAAGAATTAACAATTGTTTATTTTAAAACCAAGATTCCCGCCTACGCGGGAATGACAGGATAAAAGAAAAATAAATATTTATTTAAAGAATAGTTTTAATCAATTAAAAAATATGTCTTTCATAGATAAAATATTCGGTGATCCGAATGAGAAAATTGTAAAAAAATTGCAGCCGATTGTAGACAAGATAAACGGGCTGGAAGAAAAATATCAGAAATTTAATAAAGATGATTTTAAATCCGCGACAGAGAAATTTAAAAGAGAGATAAAGAATAGCGCTGACGCGGAAAAAAAGATTGACGAGCTTTTGCCCGAGGCCTTTGCGCTGGTACGCGAGGCTAGTAAGCGGATACTTGGTATGCGCCATTTTGATGTGCAATTGATCGGTGGCATAATTTTGCACCAAGGCAAGATCGCGGAAATGAAAACCGGTGAAGGAAAAACTTTGGTTGCGACCTTGCCCTTGTACTTGAACGCTCTAAGCGGTAAAGGCGTACAGTTGGTTACCGTAAACGATTATTTGGCCCGTTTGGGAGCAGGTTGGATGGCTGAAGTTTTTCATCTGCTGGGAATGACAACCGGTGTAATCGTTCATGATGAGGCTTTGCGCTATGATCCGGAATATATTGATGATTCGCAATACGACAAAAGGCTCAAAAATTTCCGTCCGGTGCCGCGCCAAGAAGCTTATGCCTGCGATATCCTTTATGGCACGAATAATGAATATGGTTTTGACTACTTGCGCGACAATATGGCGCCAAGCCTTTCGCGCATGGTGCAGAGAGACCTGTATTACGCGATCGTTGATGAAATCGATTCGATCTTGATCGACGAAGCCCGTACACCGCTCATCATCAGTGCGCCGGCCGAAGAATCGACCGACAAATATTATAAATTCGCCGAGCTTGTCGGCCGCCTAAAAGAAGGCGAAGACTATAATATTGATGAAAAGATGAAAGCCGCGACTTTGACCGAGGCCGGTATTACCCGCATGGAAGGCTTTTTAGGTGTTGAAAATATTTATACAACCGGCGGTATCCGCGATGTCCATCATATTGAACAGGCGCTTAAAGCGCATACTTTGTTCAAGTTGGATCGCGATTATGTAATGAAAGACGGCGAGGTGATTATTGTTGATGAATTTACCGGCCGCCTGATGCACGGCCGGCGCTATAGCGAAGGTTTGCATCAAGCGATAGAGGCGAAAGAGGGCGTAAAGATCCAGCGTGAATCGCAGACGCTCGCGACAATTACATTCCAGAATTTTTTCCGCATGTACAAAAAACTGTCCGGCATGACCGGAACGGCAGCAACTGAGGCTGAGGAATTTTCAAAAATTTATAATCTGGATACTGTCATTATTCCTACGCACAAGAAAAGCGCCAGAACCGACAAGAATGATTTGATTTATCGTACAGAAGAAGGAAAGTATAACGCGGTAATTGAAGACGTGAAAACACGTTCCGAAGCCGGACAGCCGGTTTTAGTCGGGACAATATCAATTCAAAAAAATGAAGTTTTGGCCGGAATGATGGAGCGCAAAGACCTGCGTCCGAATGTGCTGAACGCCAAAAATCACGAAAAAGAAGCGCGCTTTATTGCCGAAGCCGGCAAGCCGGGTGCGATTACAATCGCAACCAATATGGCCGGGCGCGGTGTTGATATTATGTTGGGGGGTACCGCTCCCGACAAAGACTCACCCGAATATGAAGCTTGGCAAGCTGACCATAACAAAGTTATTAGTGCCGGCGGTCTGCATGTGATTGGCACAGAAAGACATGAATCGCGCCGTATTGACAATCAGTTGCGTGGACGTTCCGGGCGCCAAGGCGATATCGGTTCATCGCAATTTTTTGTTTCTATGGATGATGACCTTATGCGTATCTTTGGCGGTGAGCGCATGAAAAAAATGATGGTTACTTTGAACGTGCCCGAAGATATGCCGATCGAGAACAGCCTGATTTCTCGTTCAATCGAATCAGCCCAGCGCAAGGTTGAGGGAAATAATTTTGATATTCGCAAACATTTGGTTGAGTATGACGATGTGATCAACAAACATCGGGAAGGAATATATAGAAAGAGGAGACGGATATTGGAGTTGTCGGAGCGGTTGCAGGGGAAAAATTTTGTTGGTGATTCTGATTCCTTAATACTCAATAATCAATATCCAATATCCAATAATGAATCTGGTTCCAATAATCAGAACCCAGATGTGCAGGTTGCTTCGCTTTCAGAAATTATTTTAAAAAACATCGAAGACGAGATTGAGAATGTTGTGGGGTTTCATACTTCTTCGGAGTATATTAAGGATTGGAATTTGGAAGAGATATATCAAGTTGTGAGCACGATATTTCCGGTTTCGGATAAGCTGAAAGGGGAGATGGATAAATATAAGGAAGAGAATCATAAACTGGATAAGGCAAACGCGCGGACAGAGATAATTGAGCACTTGAATACTTTGGCGAAAAATAAATATGAAGAGATGTCTTTGCGAGCCAAAGAGGCGGGGATAAACTGGACCGAGCTGGAAAAATCAATCTTGATTCGATCGATTGATACGCTGTGGATCGAGCACCTGGAAGCGATGTCTAGTGTGCGTCAGGGAATCGGCTTGCGCGGCTATGGCCAGCGTGATCCTTTGGTGGAATACAAAAAAGAAGCTTTCCGCCTGTACAATGAACTTAATCAACTTATTAATAAAGAAGTCGTATACTCAATATTTAAAGTTGGCTCTTTCCAGCAGGAATCGGCACTGAAACAATTCAGCGCGCCCAGCCTCTTGGATTTGGCCAAAAATTTTGTCGCGCCAGCTAAAACCGCCAACAGCAATACCTCATCATTTTCCGGTTTTAAAAACGGCGATAGTGATTCATCCGGCAATGCCGGGGCGTTTAACATTCCTAATCCAAAGGTGAAAGACGAAAGCGGGAACAAAGTTGGAAGAAATGACGCTTGCCCTTGCGGGAGTGGGAAGAAGTATAAGAAGTGTTGTGGGAACTAGCACATTTTTTGTATTTTGTCAACATTGCAATTTATTTAAGATTAGTTTATTATTAAGATAATTATTGATATTATTAACAATGCCTGTTAAAGGTGTTTTATTTTATTGTTAAAGACTTTCAATATTATCCGCGAAAATCCGCGTATAAATCTGCGTATACATCCGCGCAACCATTAATCGCGGATTTAACGCGGATTTACACGCGGATGTTACGCGGATATATGATTGAAAATTAATTTATGCCAAATATTCTAGAGAAAATCTTAAAACCTACGGCCAGAGGTAAAATGTGGCAAGTTTTTTTGTTTATTATTATCTTAGTTACTGTTGGGGCATTGATCGATGTCGGTTCTTATTATAATAAGGGCACGGATTATTTGCTTGAAAAAACCGGCGGTGTGGTAAAATTTCCAAAAACTAAAGAAATTCCTTTCCGTCTTGGTCTAGACTTGCAAGGCGGTAGCCACCTGGTATACGAAGCTGATTTGTCGCAAATACCCGATGGCGATAAGGCAAGCGCTTTGGAAGGTGTGCGCGATGTTATTGAAAGACGGGTAAATGTTTTTGGCGTTAGCGAGCCATTGGTACAGACTAGTGTTTCCGGCGGAAAATATTGGGTGATAGTCGAGCTTGCCGGAATCAAAGACGTGAACGAAGCGATTAAAATGATCGGTGAGACTCCGCTACTTGAATTCAAAGAGCAGGCGCAAGAACAAAGAACATTGACCGAAGCCGAAAAAACAAGCATAGATAATTACAATAAAGAAGCTGAGAAAAAAGCAACCGATGTTTTGGGCAAACTTATTTCAGGGGGTGATTTCGCGGCTTTGGTAAAAGAATTTAGCGATGATCAGAACACCAAAGAAACCGGCGGAGATCTTGGCTGGATTACGGAAAAAGACGCGCCGCAAATAATCGCGAGCGTCAAAGACCTTAAAGACGGACAGATCACGAAAGACTTGGTAAAAGAAGAACAAGGCTTTTCTATCTATAAACTCTTTGAAAAAAGAATAAAGAAAAATTCTTTTGATGATACGAAAACCGAGAAAGAAGTGAAAGCTTCACATCTGCTTTTGTGCTACAAAGATATAGAGGGCTGTACAAATGATTTGAGCAAAGACGAAGCTTATGCAAAAATCAAGGAAATAAAAGCCAAAGCAACAACGAAAAACTTTGCCGCTTTGGTAAAAGAGTTTTCAACCGAACCGGGCGCGGCAGAGCGAAACGGTGATTTGGGCTGGTTTGGAACTGGCGACATGGTCAAACCTTTTGAGGACGCGGTATTTGCGCAAGAAAAAGGAACGATTTCTTACGTAGTGGAAACACAGTTTGGATACCACTTGATATACAAGCAAGACGAACGTGATATTACTGAATATAAAGTTAGCCGCTTGATTGTTCGCGCCATGACCGAAAAAGATATTACCCAAGATCAAAAAGATTGGACAAACACCAAGCTTACCGGAAAATATTTAAAGCGTTCAGTCGTGCAATTTAACCCGAACGATAATATGCCGGAAGTCGGACTGGAATTTGACAGCGAAGGCGGTGAACTTTTTGCCGAGATTACCGGACGCAATGTCGGCAAACCGGTTGCGATATTTTTGGATGGCGAACCGATCAGCACGCCAAATGTAAATGAAAAAATCAGCGGCGGCAAAGCTGTGATTAACGGCAATTTTAATATTCAAGAAGCAAAACAATTGGTCCAGCGCCTAAATGCCGGCGCCCTGCCGGTACCGATTGCGCTTGCCAACCAGCAGACAGTCGGCGCCAGCCTTGGTAAAACATCTATGGATTCCAGTCTTAGAGCCGGAATATATGGCGTACTATTGATTGCGATTTTTATGATTATTTTTTATCGTCTGCCTGGCGTTTTATCGGTTATCTCTTTGATAGCTTATGGCATTTTGGTTTTGGCAATATTCAAAATCTGGCCAGTTACGCTAACATTGTCCGGTATTGCCGGCTTTATCCTGTCGATTGGTATGGCCGTGGACGCAAATGTTCTGATATTTGAACGCCTAAAAGACGAACTTCGTTCCGGCCGGCCAATGGGCTCAGCTATCGAGAATTCGTTTACACGCGCTTGGCCGTCTATTCGCGATGGCAATCTTTCCACCCTGATAACTTGCTTGGTTCTAATCTGGTTCTCTACCAGTACGATCAAAGGTTTTGCGATCACCCTTAGCCTTGGTATTTTGGTTTCCATGTTTTCGGCAATTATTATTACAAAAAATCTTTTAAACCTTTTGCCTGTAAAAATGTTGGAAAAAAGGCTTTGGTTGATCGGATCCAAAACTAAAAATTAATCATTTAAAAATTAATAATTCATACATATGTATCCATTTATTCAAACAAGAAAAATTTGGCTTTCTATTTCCGGAGTGTTAGTGGCGCTATCGATTGTCGCACTATTCGTTTGGGGATTGAATTTTGGTATCGATTTTACCGGCGGCAGTCTTTTGGAAGTGCGTTTTTTGGGTGAGCGTCCGGCGGTTAATGACGTGCAAGTGGCGTTGGCAGATTTGGATTTGGGCAGTTTGACCGTACAACCGATTGATGAAAAAAACATGATTATCCGGTTTAAAGAAACTAGCGAGGATAAACACGTGGAAGCAATTAAGCGCTTGAACGGCATTGGTAAAAATGAGGCAGATGAAAAAGAAAAAACCGAAAACGCGCAAAACAATGTTGAAGAATTGCGTTTTGACTCTGTTGGCCCGAGCATTGGTCAAGAGTTAAAGTCAAAATCTTTTTGGGCAATCATAATTGTTCTGATCGCTATTGTCCTTTTTATCGCTTGGACATTCAGCAAGGTTTCCAAACCGGTTGCTTCCTGGAAATACGGTGTTGCGGCGACTGTTGCCTTGTTTCATGATGTTATTATTACATTGGGCGTATTTGCGGTATTGGGTCATTTTTATAACATGGAAATTAACACGCCTTTTGTGGCTGCGATTTTGACACTTTTGGGTTATAGCGTCAATGATACTATCGTGGTGTTTGATCGTATTCGTGAGAATCTGCCAAAAAGCCATGAAGATTTTGAAAACACGGTAAATACAAGCATCAATCAAACATGGGGCCGCTCAATCAATACTTCTATGACAGTTATCTTGGCCCTAGTCGCTATTATAATATTTGGCGGTAGCACGATTCGCGACTTTGTTTTGGCTCTGACTATCGGTGTTTTTGTCGGTACATATTCCTCGATATTTGTTGCCAGTCCGATTATTGTTATTTGGGAGAAATTTAAGAAAGACTAAAAATTGCGAAAGAAAATATAAAAAGAGGCTAAAATTTCCCTATCAAATATTTGAATGATTTGGAAATTTTAGCCTTTTTTGTAATTTGAGGCGGCAAAAATCGCTTTGACAAAGAGGGGGGATATACTGTATTATATATTCATAAATCAATAATTTAGTGTTCAAATAATTTGTACAACTATATGAATGTGAAAAAAAATATTACACCACAAAAAGAAAACTTTTCGGAATGGTATCAGGATGTTGTAAAAGAAGCCGAATTGGCAGAAAATTCAGAAGTACGAGGTTGCGGTATTGTAAGGCCCTATGGTTATAAAATATGGGAATTGATAAAAGCCGAGCTTTCGCGTTTGATTGAAGAAACCGGGGTTGAAAATGTTTATTTTCCAATTTTTATTCCAATGGAAAACTTGGAAGCAGAGAAAGATCATGTTGAAGGATTTTCACCGGAGCTTGCTGTTGTAACTCATGGCGGCGGAGAAAAATTGGTGAATAAGCTGGCGGTCAGACCTACGTCGGAAACATCCATGTACAAGACTTATGCAAAGTGGATCCAAAGCTATAAAGACCTGCCTTTGCGATTGAACCAATGGAATAATGTTGTACGCTGGGAAAAAAGACCAAGACCTTTCTTGCGTTGGAGTGAATTTTTGTGGCAAGAAGGACATACGGTTTTTGCAAAACAGGCTGAAGCTGAAGCAGAAATGTGGCAAATGCTAGATGTTTATGAAAAAACATATCAATTTATGGCATTGCCGGTCATGAAGGGAAAAAAATCTGAAGCAGAAAAATTTGCTGGTGCAGTTATGACGACAACCGCAGAGATAATGGTTAAAGATGGCAAGGCAATACAAGGCGGAACTAGTCATTATTTGGGTACAAATTTTGCCAAAGTTTTTGATGTAACATATCTTGGTGATGATGGTGAGCGTCATTTTTGCCATCAAAATAGCTGGGGTTTTTCTTGGCGATCGGTTGGCGCAGTAATTATGGCTCATGGTGATGACAACGGTCTTCGTTTGCCTCCAAATATCGCGCCGATCCAGATTGTTATCGTACCGATATACAAAGATGAAAATAAACAAGAAGTTATAGCATATGCCGAGGAATTGAAAAAAGAGTTAACACCTTATCGTGTAAAACTAGATGCACGAGATGGCATGACACCTGGCTTTAAATTTAATCATTGGGAAGTGAAGGGCGTGCCAGTACGCCTTGAAATCGGTCAGAAAGAAAAAGATAATAACGAGATTACGATTTTTCGAAGAGATAATGAAACAAAAATAAAAATAAATAGATCAGAATTGAAAAATATGATTCCGGAATTGTTTAAAGAAATTCATATTAGTCTTTATGATCAGGCAAAAGATTTTTCAGAAAAGCATATCCATAGAATCGAAAGTATTGACGAAATAAAAGACCAGGTTGGTTTTTTTGAAGCAAGTTGGTGCGAATCAAAAGAATCGGAAAAATTATTAAAAGAAAAGTTTTCCATGGTTTCCCGCGTATTACCATTTGCGAATATGGAAAAAGAGTCAAAAAATAAAAAATGTTTTATTACAGGCGCAGAAGCGAAACATGATTGGCTATTTGCAAAAAGTTATTAATGTAACCTACGCAAGATGATTTATTAAATTCTAATATTAATGTTCAATAAGTTTTTAGGAAAATTCAGTAAAGATTTAGGCATAGACCTAGGTACGAAAAATACCTTGGTTTATACTACGGAAAAAGGGATTGTGATTAACGAGCCTTCGGTGGTGGCTGTGAATACCAGGACAAACGAAGTGTTGGCGGTAGGTGAAGAGGCGAAAAAGATGATCGGAAAAACGCCGGGGCATATTCAGGCGATTAAGCCTTTGGTGGACGGGGTTATTTCCGATTTTGAGGTTACTGAGAAAATGTTGAAGTATTTTATTGACAAGGTCCATGCCGAAAGCTTTACCTTGATTCCGCGTCCGCGCGTGGTTATCGGCATTCCTTTGGATATTACCGAAGTGGAAAAAAAGGCCGTGGAAGACGCCGCCAAATCCGCAGGCGCGCGCCAAGTTTTTTTGATCGAAGAATCCATGGCGGCCGCTATCGGGGCGCATTTGCCGGTGGCAGACCCGACCGCGACTATGATCGTTGATATCGGCGGCGGTACGACAGAAATTTCCGTAATCTCTTTGGGCGGTGTTGTGGCCTGGAAATCGCTAAGGCACGCGGGCAATCAGTTGGATAATAATATTATTCAATATTTTCGAGATGAATTTAGCATCTTGATTGGCGAACAGGTAGCGGAACAGGTAAAAATCAAAATCGGATCCGCCGGACCGTTAAAAGAGCCGATGGAGATGGAAGTGCGCGGGCGCGACCTAATAAACGGATTGCCGAAAGCAGTTAAAGTCAGTGATATCCAGATCCGTGAAGCGATTAGCCGTACCATCCATCTGATAATCGATAATATCAAAACAACCTTGGAGACGACTCCGCCCGAGTTGGTTTCCGATATTTACGAACATGGTATTACGTTGACCGGCGGCGGCGCTTTGCTTCGCGGACTAGACAAAGAAATCGCCCAAGCCACGAAAATCCCGGTCCGCGTTGCCGACGATGCCCTGACCTGCGTTGTCCGCGGCGCCGGCATGCTCTTGGAAGACGAAGAGCTTTTGCGCAAAGTTTTGACACCGGCGAGTGAAGAATATTAGATTTAATGTCTAAATTATAATTTCTAATTTCTAAACCAAAGAATTAGAAATTATAATTTAGACATTAGAAATTTTTATATATTATGTTAATCAAACACCGAAAAAAAGTATTCTGGCTGGCAGCACTGGGGCTGCTTGTTTTTTTGCATGCAATCGGCGTACTTCGACCATTGGAAAATTCTGCTGTAAAAATTTTGAATCCGTTGGCGGGAAAATTGTTTTTGGCAAGTACGAAAATCAGGGTTGCTTTTCAGAAACAGACGGCAAAAAGCGATTTTGCTCAGATTGTGAAAGACTTGGAAACGGAAGTCGGGCGTTTGAGCGAGGAGAATGCCAGCCTTTTGTCCATAAAAAATGAGAATGAAATTTTGCGCGAGCATCTTGGTTTTTTGGAACGCAATAAATATAAATATGTAATGGCGAACGTTATTTCCCGCGAGGATGTGCTTAATGTCAGTGGACAGACGGAAAGTATTATCATTGACAAAGGCGGCAAAGATGGGCTTTACAGCGGACTTGCCGTTATCAACAAGCAGGGCGTAGTAATCGGTAAGATCGCGGAAGTGAAAGAAAATAGCGCGCAAGTTCATCTTGTGAACAGCGATAAATGTAAGTTTGCGGCTACAGTTTTGGGTGAAGAACATACCAGCGGCATTGCGCAAGGCAGTCTGGGGCTTGTGATAAAGATGGGCTATATCCCGCAGGCGACTATCATCAAAGCTGGAGATATGGTTGCGACATCCGGTTTGGAACAGCCGATTCCGCGCGGACTGGTTATCGGCAAGGTTACCGAAATCCAAAAAGAAAATAACGATCTTTGGCAGACCGCGACCATTGAACCGATTCAGGATCTTGGTGATTTGATCATTGTTTCCGTGGTTTTGCCGGATAACCAGTAAGTAAATATTATTATAGAATTCAGTGTTTTCGTTATTTCGTATATATTCGTTTTTTTTGTGTTTCTGTTTATAACAAAGACACGAAAAAAACGAATATATACGAAATTAACGAAAAAATTTATTGTTAAGTTGATATGTATTTAAAAATAATCGCAAATTTGATAGCAATCGTTATTCTGGGCATTGTCCAGATTGCTTTTGTCAGCGGTTTGCCTGTTTGGTTTCGCGAAATCAATCTGATGATTATAGCTTTGATACTGTTGCTTGGTTTTAGCGGTTCGCGGATTGCGTATTGGTGGGGTTTCGGCTTGGGCGTGATGCTTGATATTTATCTGTTCGTGCCTTTTGGCGTAAACATTGCAAGTCTTTTGATTACGGTCGTGTTTAGCAATTTTTTATTGGCGAATTTTCTTACTAACCGTTCGTTGTACTCTTTTTTGGTTTTGATTAGTTTTGCAATAATTAGTTATGAGGTTTTTTCATTTTTGATTATAAATACTTATGATTACATATTTTTTCGCAGTTTTGCATCCGCGATCGATGGTCATGCTTTGCTATATAAATTTTACGGATTAGGAATCAATCTGGTATTAGTCGGCATTACCCTGTACGCGCTTAATCATTTTGGCGCAAATTTCAAGCCGGTATTTTTAAGGAAAAGGAAGTTGATTTAATCGGTAAAAGTTTTTGAAAAATTAAAAAAATGCTAAATAATAAAAAAATAAAAAATAATGTCAGTAATCCGTTTGTAATCCAGAGCGGAAAAATAAAAGACGGGCATATCAATCCGGCTTTTCGTTCGGCTTGGGCGGAGGATGTTTTTATTGCCGACACGAAAGAACGCGAGTTGATCGGTAAAAGTTTTGAAGATTCCAAATTGATCGTGGTCGGCGTTTTTGTCGTATTTTTCCTTTCCATGCTTATGGCAAAGACAGTCTGGTTGCAGATTGTCAAGGGCGATTATTATTATTCCGCGGCCGAGGGAAATCGCATCCGGACAGAACGGATAGAGCCGAAACGTGGCGTTATTTATGACCGATTCCATCTTCCCTTAGTAAGGAATCGCGCGAATTTCATGCTGTATTTTATTCCTTTTGATCTTCCCGACGATTATACAGAACGTAATCGGATTTTTTCCGAATTAAGCGAAATTTTAGGCGGTATTGTGCCGGATGATTTGGAAAAAATGTATGGCGCTATTTCGCAAGATTCGCTTGAGGCTTATCAGCCTTTGTTTATTGCCGATAATATTGAATACGAAAAAGCCATGAAGCTTTATCTGCTTTCGGATTATTGGCCGGGTGTTGTTTTGTCAAATCGCACAAATCGTGATTATTTGGTATATGGGCTTCCAGACAAAGAAAAACAGGAAAATTTTTATTATTCTCTGTCGCATGTGATGGGCTATACGGGAAAGATAAATCAAGATGAATTAAAGCGATTCGGGCAAGAATATTTACCGATTGATTATATCGGAAAGATGGGGATCGAGTATTTTTGGGAAAATGAGCTTAAGGGAAAAAGCGGGATCAAGCAGATTGAAGTTGATGCTTTGGGCAAAGAAAAAAAGATTATCGGCGTTAGCGCGCCGGAAGACGGGCATAATCTGGTTTTGTCATTGGACGCGATGGCGCAGATCAAGTTGGAAGAGATTTTAAAAAAGCATTTGGAAAAGCTGGGATTGAGCAAGGCTTCGGCGATAATATTGGACCCGGGTAACGGCGAGATTTTGTCTATGGTCAGTTTGCCGGCCTTTGACAATAATACCTTTGCGCGTGGCATATCAAAAAACGAATATGATATCCTAATCAACCATCCGGACAAGCCTTTGTTCAATCGGTCCGTGAGCGGAGAGTATCCGTCCGGCTCTACAATCAAGCCGGTAATGGCGGTGGCGGCTTTGCAGGAAAAAGTTATCAGCGAGAATACGGCTTTTCTCAGTACGGGCGGTATCCGTATCGGCGAGTGGTTTTTTCCCGATTGGCAGTCGGGTGGACATGGCCGCACAAATGTAAAAAAAGCGATCGCGCAATCGGTCAACACCTTTTTTTACTACATCGGCGGTGGCTATGAAGATTTTCAGGGTTTGGGAGTCGACAAGATTGTCGAGTATGAGCGTTTGTTCGGGCTTGGCTCACAGCTAGGCGTGGATATTGCCGGCGAGGCTAGTGGCTTTTTGCCGACGCGTGAATGGAAAGAAGAAGCAAAAGGGGAAAGATGGTATATCGGTGATACATATCATTTGTCGATCGGCCAGGGTGATCTTTCGGTTACGCCTTTGCAAGTAGCGGCTTTTACCGGCGTTTTTGCCAATGGCGGAAAACTTTATCGCCCGCATTTCATTCGTGAAATCTTGTCTAGCGAGGACGAGGTTATCAGCATGGTCGCAGATGATCCGATTCGCGCGGATTTTATCGATAGCTACAATGTCCACGTTGTTCGGGAGGGGATGCGTCAGACGGTTAGCGACGGTTCAGCACGCAGTATGCAATCGGTGCCGGTTCCGGTAGCGGGCAAGACCGGTACGGCGCAATGGTCAAGCAAAAAAAATACGCACGCCTGGTTTACCGGCTTCGCGCCATATGACAATCCGGAGCTTGTGATTACGGTTTTGGTCGAAGAAGGCGGAGAAGGCAGTTCCGTCGCCGTCCCCATCGCCAAGGAATTTTTGGAATGGTATTTTGGGGAATATCGGAAAGCGTTGGATTGAGAAAAATGGATCTTTAACATCCTTTTGTGGGTATTTCAAGGCCGTATCGGCCGAAAATAAATAATTGATTTTTATTAAATTAAGCTCAGCTCAGCAAAAGCGCAGAAGTTGCGAGTTAAATAATAGTTAGATACACACATAAACATTCGAGTAGGTAATATGATCCGCTTCAAGCTGGTAATTTAACAAAAATCAATTATTTATTTTCTGCCTAGCCACGGAATGTTTTGAAGAACTGGAAAAATAAAATTATTTTTTATAAACCAAACATTCAGTCATTTTGACTGAATGTTTTTTTGCTAAAATAAAACAAAATTAATTTATTATTAGCACTCTTGACACTTGAGTGCTAAATAGTATAAAATATAAAAGTAAAAAAGATTTTTTTATATTTGTGGATAAAAGCTATGGACCCGAGAAAAGAATTGATATTAAATACGATTATTAAAGAGCATATAAAGACCGGAGCGCCCGTCGGATCAGGCATTTTGGTGGAAAAGTATAAGCTGGATATTTCTCCGGCAACAGCACGGAACGAAATGGCGGATTTGGAAGCCGAAGGCTATATTGTCCAGCCGCATACTTCCGCCGGAAGGATTCCGACCGAGATTGCGTATAATTATTATCTGCAAAAAATGCAGATGAAAAAAATCAGCAAATCAGACAAAGACAGCTTGGAAGAAATATTAAAAGAAAATACGGAAGAGAGTTTTAAAAATGTTGCCAAGCATCTTTCACAGTTATCCGGAGTCGCGGTTTTCTGGGCTTTTCATCGGCACAATCTTTATTACACGGGTATATCCAATCTGTTTCAGCAACCCGAGTTTTCCCGTTTGAATATTATCTTTGATATTTCCGCGATTATAGACCGCATTGACGAGATTATTAATGAAGTTTTTTCAGATATTCCAAATGGGCTTGATACGAAAATCGGAACAAAAAGCCCGTTCGGTGATTTTAGTGGTTCGATTATGGCCAAATACAAGTTTGGCGAACATGAAGGTTTATTTGGCTTGCTTGGGCCGATGCGCATGGATTATGAAAGGAATTTAGCCTTGATCGATTTTGTTTATAATAAGATAAATAATGCTTAAGCTATATATTTTAAATCACCACCGCTTTCGAAATTAGATATATTTTTGTGCTGACAGAATTTGTGCATTTTTTAAAAAATTATGAATTATGATAAAATAAGGAATAATTTTTTAAAAAATAGCTACAATTATGTATGCACAAAAATATATCTAATTTCGAAAGCTCAGAGGTCTTGAAAACGTTTTAAAAAAGAATTTTATGATGTCAAAAAAAACAAAAAAAATTGAAGAGGAAAAAGTTGAAAAAGTTGAGACAGAAGAAAAACATGAAGAGAATTGTTGTGAAGAGCTAAACAACAAATATATGCGCGCTTTAGCGGATTATCAAAACTTGGCGAAACAGACAGCAAGCGAAAAAATGGAATATATCAAGTACGCGAATGAAAGGATGCTTCATGAGATAATACCCGTTTACGATAATTTAAAAATTTCTTTGTCTCATATTGATGAAACAGCGCAGACGAGCGGATGGGGCGAGGGTATCAAATTTATTGTTAAACAATTTAAAGAAGTCTTGGATAATTTTGGTGTTACGGAAATTAAAACCGTAGGCGAGAAATTCGACCCGAATACTATGGAAGCGATTTCCGGACAAGGCGAGATTGTCGTTAAGGATTTGAAACCGGGGTATTGTTTGAATGGACGGGTTGTGATGGCGGCGAGGGTGGAGGTGGGAGAGCAGGATAATAACCAATAATCAATAATCAATTTTCAATAAATTTTCAATGATCAATTATAAAAAATAATAATTGTTGAAAATTGTATATTGAATATTGAAAATTGAATATTAATATAGTAATTTGCCAATTCAGCTTTTTCGTACATATCTATATATATGAAATAGCTGATTCGGCACAAAAAGCGTATGGCTTTAATAAAATGGAGTCCGTTCCTTGAGCCATTCGAGGAAATGGACAAAATGTTATCTGATTGGCCTGTTATGCGGGGCAATCAAACAGGCTTTATGCCGGCTGTAGATGTTTATGAAGACAATGATAATGTAATTGTGGAAACGCAATTAGCCGGAATTGATCCGGAGAAAGTAGATATTTCGATTGAAAATGACGTACTATGCGTTCGTGGTGAGAGTGAAAAGAAGAGCGAGGTGGAGGATAAGAATTATTACCGCAAAGAAATCCGGCGTGGCAGTTTTTATCGGAGTATTCCTTTGCCGACGCATGTCGAAAGCGATAAGGCGCGCGCCGAGGCGGTTGATGGGGTTTTGAAAATATTCATCCCCAAGGCACCGGAAGCGAAGCCGAAGACTATTAAAATTGAAACTAAGAAAAAATAAAGCGATTGCTGGATAGCTATATTGTTATACTTTTTGGAAAGTATAACAATATGACGATTTAACAATTTTTGATTTACCCGTTTAAATCGCATACAACCTGTTTTCTTGTCTTTTTATTTTTTTTATCTCCTTGCAATGCCTTTATAACAAAATACAATAAAGAGGCTGCCTCCCGATAAAAAAAATAAAAAGACAAGAAAACTTTGAAGTGTATAAGCTATTTATTAATAAAAAAATATATGAATACAAAAATGGACGGAGTAAAAATATTAGTGAATGATGAAAGTGAAAACGATACTGTGAATGAAGTTGAAAAAAAAGAAGCAAAGCCGGCTGCGAAAAAGAAAACAACGCTTCGCAAAAAAAGCGTAAGTGAAAAAAAAGATGAATCAAGAAATTTTGAGCGCGCAAAGGATTCTGGCGGACTAATGTCTTTGATAACTTCAGTTGTTGTTACCGCGATAATCGTCGGCGGTGGAATATATTTTTGGCAGAACAGTACGACCGGAAAGAATCTTAAAAAAATCAGCGCGGAGGCGACCGCGAGCAAAGAAGAGTTTGAAAAGCGCTTGGAAAATCTTAAGGAAAAATTAAGCGGAACGGAAAAGGAGAAAGAAGATCTTTTGGCATCGAAAAAAGAGCTTGAAGAAAAGGCGGAATTGTTAAAATCCGCTAAAAAACAATATACGAATAATGATTTAGGTTTATCGTTTTTGTATCCGGCGGTATTCGGCGAAGTTACGGTTGAATTTACCGAAAAAGCCTCGAGCACGATTTTTAACGGCAAATTTTCTTTGAATGATAAGTTGGTTTTTGGCGGAGTGAGCACAAATTTTGTACGGGAAGCAACATCAAGCATTTATGACTTTAAAGAGACTTTGGGATTTTTGGACCAAAAGAATAAATACTATTTTGAAGAACCAGGAAAAAGAGATTCAACCAAATTTGAAATTCAACCAGCCAAGATAATCGGTTATCGTGGCGGTGAAGCGCTCGTGATAAATAAAAAAAGTTTTATCGGCCAAGATGACTTTAGCAAAAACGCCGGAAAACCATTCGTTGATATCGGTGAAAATGTCGGGGCATTGCTTAATTTGAAAAAAGAAAAATACAAGGGAGTGGCGTTTGTTAATATGGATTTTGGATTGATGCCGATGGAGGGTTTTGAAGAGATGTTAAAATCAGTGGAGGTTAAGTAAGAATTTAGAAGTAAGAAGATTTCGTATATATCGTTCGTGAAAGAATAGACGTTCATCAGGTACTTAGGTACTTAGGTACTTGGGGAATAGGGATTTATAGTCAAATATTATTTTAAAAATCCCTAAGCCCTAAGTACCTAAGTACCTGATGAACGAGTTGATTCATCAAGTGTAAAATAATAAATATATTATTATAAATAATTAACTAACAACAAAAAATATGTCAAAAATAATTGGTATCGATTTGGGTACCACTAATAGTGCTGTCGCGATAATGGAAGGCGGACAGCCGAAGATAATTGAGAATGTGGAAGGCAATCGCACGACGCCTTCGATTGTTGCTATTTCTAAAAATGGCGAAAGATTGATCGGGCAAACTGCGAAGCGTCAGGCTGTTACCAATCCGGAAAATACGGTTTATGCTGTTAAGCGCTTGATTGGCAGAAAGTTTGAAGACGAAGAAGTACAGCGCGATATTAATCACGTGCCTTACAAGATCGTAAAAACCGGTGAAGGCGTTAGCGTTAAGATGAATGATAAAGATTATTCGCCGCAAGAAGTGTCGGCTATGATTTTGTCAAAAATCAAGGCAGACGTCGAAGCGAAAATCGGAGAAAAAATTACTGAAGCGGTAATTACCGTTCCCGCATATTTTAATGATTCACAGCGTCAAGCGACAAAGGACGCGGGCAAGATTGCCGGCTTGGATGTTTTGCGCATTATCAATGAGCCGACAGCCGCGGCCTTGGCTTATGGTTTTGAAAAAAAGAAAGGACAGAAGATTGCTGTGTATGACCTTGGTGGCGGTACTTTTGATGTTTCGATTTTGGATGTATCCGAAGATACGGTTGAAGTGAAAGCCACAAACGGCGATACGCATTTGGGCGGAGAAGATTTTGACCAGATTATCATCAAATGGATTATTGAAGAATTTAAGAAAGACACTGGTCTAAATCTTGGCAATGACAAATTGGCTTTGCAAAGAATCAAAGAAGCGGCGGAAAAAGCGAAAATCGAGCTTTCCACCACTATGGAATCGGAAATCAATCAGCCGTTTATTACGACTGACGAAAACGGTCCGAAGCATTTGGTGATGAAAATTACACGGGCGAAATTGGAAGAATTGGTCGGACATTTGGTAGAAAAAACCATGCATCCTTGTCGTGAGGCTTTGCGTGATGCCGGTTTTAAAACGAGCGACATTGAAGAAGTTATTTTGGTCGGTGGTATGACACGCATGCCCTTGGTTCAGCAAAAGGTAAAAGAATTTTTTGGCAAAGAGCCGAATTTGAGCGTTAATCCGGATGAAGTGGTTGCGATTGGCGCGGCTGTGCAGGCCGGTGTATTGCGCGGGGAGGTTAAGGACGTTTTGCTTTTGGATGTTACACCCTTGTCACTTGGTATTGAAACACTTGGCGGTATTTCAACCGCTTTGATTGAGCGCAATACAACCATTCCGACCGGTAAATCACAAGTATTTTCAACTGCGGCTGACAGTCAGACCAGCGTGGAAATCCACATTGTTCAAGGCGAACGCGGGATGGCGGCAGATAATAAGACCTTGGGAAGATTTATGCTCGATGGCATTCCGCCGGCACCGCGCGGTGTTCCGCAGATTGAAGTTTCTTTCAATATCGACGCAAATGGCATATTGAACGTAAGTGCAAAAGACAAAGCGACCGGCAAACAGCAAAGCATTTCAATTACAGCATCATCCGGATTAAGTAAAGAAGAAATCGAGCGCATGAAAAAAGAAGCGGAAGCGCATGCCGAAGAAGATAAAAAGAAAAAAGAGAATATTGAAATAAAGAATCAAGCCGAGACCGTAGTCTTTACCACGGAAAAACTCCTGAAAGAATCTGGCGATAAGATGAAAGCGGAAGACAAAAAAGAGCTGGAAGAAAAGCTCGAAGCATTGAAAAAAATCAAAGACGGCGATGACGCGGAAGATATCAAAAAGAAGATGGAAGAGATGAGTCAGGTGGCTCAGCGCATCGGCGCGGCTATGTATTCAGCGCAGGCGCAAGCGGATGCGGCCGGGAAGACGGAAGGCGCGGCGGAGGGTGAACAAAAGGCTGACAAGAAAGATGATCCGTTGGAAGGGGTGTTTACGGAAAAGAAGAATAAATAAGAAGTGAGAAGTTAGAAGTAAGAAATTATTTATTTGTAGCATTTGAATTACATTTGTAGTATTTGCATTATATTTATGGGTAAAGACTATTACAATACTCTCGGCGTATCCAAGGGTGCCAGTGAAGAAGAGATTAAACAGGCATTTCGGAAAAAGGCGCATCAATATCATCCGGACAAGAGCGGTGGCGATGAAGCGAAATTCAAGGAGCTGAACGAGGCTTATCAGGTTTTGGGTAACAAAGAAAAACGGGCGCAATATGATCAATACGGCTCGACCTTTGAACAAGCCAGGGGACAGGGCGGATTCAGCGGCTTTGAAGGTTTTCGCGATTTTTCCGGCTTTGCGAGCGGTTTTAGCGGCGCACAAGGCGGAGTTGAGTATGAAGATTTGGGCGATATCTTTAGCGGTATTGGCGATATCTTCGGCTTTTCCGGCGGCCGCGGACAAAGACGGCAGAAACAGCGAGGACGGGATTTGCAGGTGCTTTTAACTATCGATTTTGAAGAAGCGGTTTTTGGCGTGGAAAAAGAGATTAATATTGAAAAAAAGGTTGTTTGCGACCATTGTCATGGCAATCTGGCCGAGCCTGGTACAAAAATCGATACTTGCGGAGTTTGCAAAGGGACAGGAAGAGTTACGCGCATACAAAGGACGATACTTGGCAATATGCAGGTACAGGCGCCTTGCGACAATTGTGACGGTGAAGGCAAGACCTATACGCAAAAATGCAAAAAATGCAAAGGTAGCGGCGTAGCAATGGATAGTGTTAAGTTGAATGTGAAAATTCCCGCGGGAATTGATAATGGCGAAAGTATTCGTTTGAGCGGCCATGGCGAGGCCGGTGAACAAGGCGCCGGAGCCGGCGATTTGTATATCAAGCTTCAAGTCCGAGGCAGTAAAAAATTCGCGCGCGAAGGCTATGATGTCAAATCGCAAAAATTTATTAGCTTTACAGAGGCAGTTTTGGGTGCTAAGATTGATATAGAAACCGTTGACGGCGAAGTAGAGCTGAAAGTACCGGCCGGCACTCAATCGGAAACGGTTTTTAAGCTGAAGGGTAAGGGTATTAGCAGGCTAAGAGAAAGCGGTAAAGGTGATCATTATGTTGAGATAAAAGTCAAAATTCCGACATCAATTAGCCGGAAGCAAAAGAAATTATTAGAAGACCTAGATTTGTAGTTATTTTCTAGATATAAACGCAAGCTAAAATGAAAATTATGATTGGCGAACAAAATTTTTATTCAGAGAAAATTGAAAATAATACTGAAAAACCAATTCAAATCGCAGAAAATATTTTTTTGGATAAAAACAAGAAACAGATTGAAGTGGTTGATGAGAATTGGGTAGTATGTTTTGATTTTTCCGGAACTAAGCTGATATTAATCAGCCAGCATAATGAAGGTAGCGATAGATACGAAACGAAATTACCTGCCAAAACGATTAAATTTTTATTAAATAAAGAAAGTGCCGCTTTTGATTCTTATCGCGCGAATCAGCAAGCACAAATGCAAGGCGCGCAAAAAAAGATCGACGAAGAAGCGATGCGGATTTTTGGAAGGCCGTACAATGAATTATCCGAAGTAGAGATGGAAAAATTAGCAAATTACGTATAAGATTTTAAAACTTGTTAATGCTTGTCGCATATGTTAAAAAACCGAATTGATAAAATTATATTAATGATTTTTTTAGTATTTTTTATTAGTGGCGGTTTTTTATTTTTTGCAAAAGAGAAAATTTACAGGGAAGCGACAGCGGAAGATTTTCGTTTGGATGACCAAGAAGCGACGATCAGGGCGATAAAAAAAATCAAACCCGCGGTTGTCAGTATTATTGTTTATGACCTTGATTCAATAATCGAAATCGAAACCGCGCAGGGAAGCATCAAGACGCCGAAAAAGCGCGTGGAAAAACAAAGAGGGACTGGATTTATTATTTCTTCTGCCGGCTATATTTTGACAAATCGCCATGTTGTCAGCGGTATTGATAGAAAAACCGGAGAATACAGAGTGATATTAAATTCCGGAAAAGAATATTACGCGCAATTTATTGCCGAAGATCCGATATTTGATTTGGCAGTTTTGAAAATATATGACAAAAATCTGCCCAGTGTTGAGCTTGGCGATAGCAATAAGCTGGAAGTCGGCACGACTGTGCTGGCGATTGGCAATGCCCTGGGGCGATATGAAAACAGTGTAACAAAGGGGATTGTGAGCGCGCTTGACCGAAGCGTGTCGGCGAGCGACGGCAGTGATACTTTTGAACAGCTGGACAATGTCATTCAGACCGACGCAAAGATTAATCGCGGCAATTCCGGTGGCCCGCTTGTCGATCTTTATGGAAAAGTTATCGGAATCAATACGGCAACCGAGGAAAGCGGTTCTTTGATCGGATTTGCGATACCGATCAATGACGCGAAAGTTACGATTGAAAGCATTATTAAAAATGGAAAAATCAGCCGTCCGTTTTTGGGTATCCAATACACTATGTTGACGCCGCAAGTCGCTATCGACAACAAACTGAAGCGCGAAAGCGGAGCCTGGATTACGACAGATGGAGAAAGAAAAATACCGGCGGTTATTCCCGGCTCACCGGCGGAGAAGGCCGGCCTCTTACCCGGAGACATTATTTACGAAGTTGACACCATAAAAATCGAAGGCCGAAATACTTTGTTATCAATTGTCCAGCGTTTTTCACCCGGCAAAAAAATCGGACTAAAAATATTACGTGGTGACAAGGTGATAGTCAAGATCGTTGAGTTGGGAGAGATGAAATAAATGGTTGTTATTTATCCACAGTGCGGGTCTTGTCAGATGTGGAGAATTTACTATAATTTTATTAATTAATAATTTCTAAATTATAATTACTAATTTCTAAATTATTTTTTAATTATATTTATTAGAAATTATAATTTAGAAATTAGAAATTAAAATTTGTATATGATAGAAATAAAAAACTTAACAAAAAAATTTGGTAATACCACTATTCTTGATGACATTAGTCTAGAAGTGAAAAAAGGTGAAATTTTGGGTTTTCTTGGGCCAAATGGCGCCGGTAAATCCACAACCATGAAAATTATCACATCTTTTTGGACTCCGACCAGCGGTAGTGTTTTGATTGATGGAGTAAACATTACCCAAGACACACTAGTGTCACGCGCAAAAATCGGCTATCTGCCGGAAACTGTGCCTTTGTACGAGGATATGCGCGTTTATGAATATTTAAAATTCATTGCTGAAGTGCGCGGAATCGCAAAGGATAAAATCCGTGAAAGAATCAAGGAAGTAGTTAGTGATTGTGGTCTTTCCAAAGTCATCCGCAAGCCGATTGAAGAGCTGTCAAAAGGTTATCGGCAAAGAGTCGGTTTGGCGCAAGCGATTATGCATAAGCCGGATATCCTGATTTTGGACGAGCCAACTACCGGTTTGGATCCGAATCAGATCACGGAAATCCGCGATTTGATCAAAAAAATCGGCAAAGAAAAAACCGTTATTTTTTCCACGCATATCTTGGGCGAAGTCAGCGCGACTTGCGACCGCGTTGTTATTATTAATAACGGAAAAATAGTCGGCGAGGGCAATCCGAACGAACTGGCGCAAAAGATCGGTTCCAAAGAGTTGATTTATGTTAAAATCAAAGGGCCGAAAGCAGAAGTGGAAACAGCGTTGCGAGATCTGGAAAACGTAGAAAAAGTTGAAAGCAAAGACCGTGAAAGCGAAAATATTTTTGGATATGAAATCGAGCCGAAAGCCGGAGTTGATTTGCGCGAAGCGCTTTCGCAGACTGTCATGAATAAAAATTGGAGTATATTGGAATTTTCCAAGAAGAGTATGAGTTTGGAGGATGTGTTTCGGGAATTGACAAAATAAATGATAAATTAATACGAATACTACAAATGATATTCAAATACTACAAAAATATTATTTGTAGTATTCGAATATCATTTGTAGATTTGAATTATAATTTTTATGAGTAAAGAATACCTTAGAACAATTTACGTCTTATTTAAAAAAGAATTAATGTCTTATTTTAATTCTCCGATTGCTTATATTTTTATCGGGGTTTTTTTGGTTGTCGGCAATTGGATGTTTTTTAAGAGCTTTTTTCTGATCGGCCAGATCTCCATGCGCGGATATTTTGACCTACTGCCTTGGATATTTTTATTCTTATCGCCGGCTTTGACGATGCGCCTGTGGGCAGAGGAAAAAAAGAGCGGAACGATCGAGTTTTTATTAACCTTGCCGGTAACTGACTGGCAGGTTGTTTGGGCAAAATTTTTGGGTGCGCTCAGCTTTATGTTTATCGCTTTGCTTTTAAGCATTTCTTTGCCGATTAGCTTGGCGCTTCTTGGTAATTTGGAGCTTGGCCCTGTTATCGGCAGTTACCTGGGCTCGCTTCTTTTGGGCGGTTCGTATCTTGCACTAGGTTTGTTTATTTCCAGTCTGACAAAAAACCAGATTATTGCTTTTGTTTTGGGATTGGTCGCGTGTTTTGTTTTTTTTATAATCGGAACGGAATTCGTTTTGATCGGCGTGCCAAAATTTATTGTTCCATTTTTTAAATTCTTGGGCCTTGGCAGTCATTTCTATAATATTGCCAAAGGTGTGATTGATTCTAAAGATATTATCTATTATGGGTCTTTTATTTTTCTGTTCCTCTGGTTGAATGCACGCGTGATTGAGAGCAGGGGATGGAAATAATATCACTAAGTAAAAAGTTTAAAGTTATAAAGTTGAAAGTAATTTTTAAACTTTAAATTTATTAACTTTATAACTTTATACTTTATAACTTTTAACTTTCAACTTTCAACTAAAACTTATGAACGAAAAAATAACTAAAAAAATAAAAAAAGCAGATTTATCGATTACAGTGATTCTTTTGATTGGCATCTTGATCGTAGTAAACTTTTTTTCTTATCAGATTTTTTATCGTTGGGATTTGACGGACGGCAAGGAATTTTCGATTTCCAAAGCAAGCAAGAAAACGGTTTCTGAATTATCCGATGTTGTTACGGTAAAGGCGTATTTTAGCGAGAACTTGCCAAGCCAATTTATTGGCGCGCGCCAAGAAGTAAAAGATATTCTGGATGAATATCAAGCATTTTCCAACGGTAAATTGCGCGTGGAATTTATTGACCCTGCGAATGACGAAGCATTGAAGCGCGAACTAATGTCGATCGGTATTCCGCAATTGACGTTTGAGGTTTATGAAAAAGACAAAACCCAGTTGGTCAACGGCTATATGGGGATTGCGATCAGTTTTGGCGACAAAGTCGAGGCGATTCCCGCGGTTAAGCAAAGTACGGGAGATCTTGAATACCAACTGACTACCGCGATTAAAAAAATTACTGCTGATCAGATTGCGAGTATTGGTTTTTTGACTTCGCACGGGACTACAGACATGGAAAGCGCCCTCAAACTGGCAAGTACGGAGTTGGCCGAGATTTATACGATATCTAACGTTCAGCTTGCAGAAAAGGATCCGAAAATTCCGGAAAATATCAATACATTAATCATCGTCGGTCCAAAAGAAAATTTTAATGAAGACCAGTTTAAGGCAATAAACAAATTTGTCGCGCATGGCGGATCGCTTTTGGTTTTGTTTGATGGCGTAAATATCGGACAAGGGCTTGCGGCCAGTGAGAACAAATCGAACTTGCCGGAACTTTTGAAAAAATACGGCGTAACCGTTAATAAAGACTTGGTGGCGGATACGCGTAGCGGCATGGCTTCTTTTTCCCAGGGATTTTTTACCTTTTCCAGCAACTATTCTTTTTGGCCAAAAGTTACCAGCGAAGGATTTGCCAAAGACCACAGCGCGGTTTCCAGTTTGGAGAACGTAATTTTCCCTTGGGCAAGCAGTATCAATATTGATGCCGGAAAAATTGACGAGGGCGAATATAAAGCATTGGCGTTTACTACGCCCAAAGCTTGGCTCGTTAAAAGCAATTTTGACGTAACGCCCAATAATGCCAATACTGCCAAAGGCGCGCAAGATGAGTATACGATAGCGGTCGCAGTCAACGGTTTACTTGCAAACGCGTATCCGGAGAGCAAGGATGACGCGCCGGATAAGTTTAGCGGACGCTTGGTAGTGGTCGGGGACAGCGATTTTGTCAATGATAATTTTGTCCGCAATACTCCGGATAATCTAGTTATGTTCCAGAATTTGGTAGACAGTCTAAGTCTTGACGAAGACTTGATCAATATCCGTTCCAAGGGCGTTTCCAGCCGGCCGATCAAAGAGCTGTCTGACAGTGGACGGGTCGCGATTCGTTATTTTAATATTTTTGGAATAACTTTCGTGGTAATCGTTTTCGGTCTTGTCAGATACTATTTGCGCCGCAAAAGCCGTTTCGCTGATGACCTGTAAAAACGCGTATGGACGCGGATTCAAACGCGGATTAACGCGGATTAACGCGGATTTTTAGGAATTAGAAATTATAATTTAGAAATTTACAACTATGTCTAAAAAAAATCTATACTTAGGAGGTCTGTTAATCGTATTGGTTATTGCCGCATATTTCTACAACGGTCCATGGCAAAAAATGCAGGCGGATAAAGGCAAGGTGAAAAATTTTTTGTCAAAAATAAATGTTGAAGACATTGATTTTATCGATGTTAGCGCTTTGGGCAAGACGATTGTTTTGGAAAAGAACGGTGATCGTTGGAAGATCGGCGGCACGAAAGATTTTTATGTAGAAGATGCTTTGGTAACTACGCTTACAAGCGGATTGGCAGAGGCGCAGAAAGCGGACATGGAGCTTGCCAGTGAAAACAAGGATAAGAAAGCTGATTTTGAGACTGATGAGGCAGGCGGAATTTTGGTAAAATTGCGCCAAGGCGACAAGGCTTTAAGCGAGTTCTTTATCGGCAAGGCCTCAAATAATTTTTCAGCCGCATACATCAGTCCGGTTGGTGATGACAAAACATATTTGCTAAAGTCGCCGCTTAACGGATTGTTCGCGCACGAAGATTGGCATGATAAAAAAATATTCTCTTCGGATAAGGATAGAATAACGAAAATCCGATTCCAATATCCGAATCGGGAATTTACGATTGAAAAGAAAGATGATGTTTGGACAGGAGTCGCGCCGAGCAAGTTTACGGTCAATGCGGAAAAACTTTCTGAAATCTTGACTTTGATGTCCGGTATTTTGTCGGCAAAAATTCCAGAGCAAAGCTTTGCGGGTACCGGACTGGAAAAATCCGGCGTTATTGTCCAGGCTACCGGCGAAGGCATTGATAACACGATCATGATCGGCAATATTTACAAAGGAGAAGATGCCGGCGAGCAGGAATATTACTATGCAAAAAAAGGCGTGAGCGACAATATTTATTTGGTTACAAAAAGCAATCGTCAGGCTTTGGACAAGAATATTTGGGATTTGCGGTAAATCATTTTTTAATTTAAGCCCGCCTTTTCGGCGGGCTTTGTGTTGGTTTGAAAATCGGACTTTACAAAATTATTTTAAAGGATTAAGATATAATCAAGAAACGCAATCGCGTGTTTTTTTTGTTTAAAAATTTGGTTAATTAACTTATTTTGTGGAAAATTATAGATTCGTATCGGCCGAAAATAAATAATTGATTTTTATTAAATTAAGCTCAGCTCAGCAAAAGCGCAGAAGTAGAGAATTGGATATTAGTTAGATTCATACATAAACATTCGAGTAGGTAATATGATCCGCTTCAAGCAGTAATTTAATAAAAATCAATTATTTATTTTCGGCCTAATTCACAAAATGTTTTAATAACAAAAACTAATTATTAATTTTTAAATCAAGAAATAGGCAAAAGTTGGCTGTTATTCGTTTTTGACCAGTTTATATTCGTGTATGCCAATATGAACGAATTCAAGAACGAATTGGACAATGATTGCCGCTTTTTTGGTTTGGGAGCATTTCGCAAGTATGTTTAATTCAAAAAACTTTGGCCAATTAATCCGCTTTAACTGGAAATCAGGATTGACCGTCGCTTTGGTCAGTATTCCTCTCTCAATCGCTTTGGCAATTGCGAGCGGCGCGACTCCAACTCAAGGAGTGATTACCGCTTTGTGGGCGGGATTAATCGGGGCTATTTTTGGTGGCAGCCATTTTAACATCATCGGACCGACCGGGGCTTTGTCGGGAATATTAATAGTTTTTGCCTTGGCAAACGGCTCGATTTATTTGCCGTTGTTGGCGATAATATCGGGGCTGATGATTCTTTTCGCTTATTATTTTCATCTGGATCGCTATATAATCTTTATTCCTAGAAGCGTAGTCCACGGGTTTACGCTCGGCGTTGCCATGATCATCGGGCTTGGTCAGCTTGATAATATTTTCGGACTGGCGGACGTTCACAAAACCGACAATAACATAGAAAATATAATTACAATTTTTAGCCGTATTTCCGAATTTCAGTGGGGGACATTCTTGATATTTTTGATCGGCACGGTATTTATTTTTGCTTGGAATAAAAAATTTCCCAAATTGCCGGGTGCTATTGTCTTGACCGCAATCGGTATCGGCGCGGCGTGGTCACAGCACAGCGGTCTTTTGCCATTACCCAATGTTTTGACCTTGGCTGATAAATATCATGATCTAAGCGGACAAGTATTTCTTAATGTTTGGTCATCTTTTTCCTGGACAATCTTATATTCAAAACAATTGTGGGTTATTGCCGCGGCGACAGCTATGATTTCTATTTTGGAAACATTGCTTTCCGGCCAGATTGCCGAAAATATGACCAAAGTGAAATTTAATCGCCAAAAAGAAGTTTTTGGACTTGGTCTGGCTAATGTTTTTTCCGGACTGGCCGGAGGAATTCCGGCAACAGCGGCGCTGGCCAGAACTTCTTTGAATATCAAAAGCAAGGCAACGCATAAAACTTCGGCCGTTATCAGCTCGTTTTTTATTATGCTGATTATCCTACTTTTGATAAATTTTTTCCAATTTTTGCCTTTGGTGGTTGTTGCGTCTATCTTGGTTTATGTCGCGATTTCCATGCTTGAAAAAGAGCATTTTATTTATTTGATTGAAAATGAAAAAACCGCGTTTTGGCTTTCAGTCTTGGTGGCGGTGATAACGGTTGCCGAGGACCCGATTATTGGAATAATGGTTGGGTCAATTTTGGCTTTGTTGATTTTTGTGCAAAACGTTTCCAAGGGACAAACAGAGGTGCTGCTTTGGAAAGACGGAAAAATGTTTGAAAGCTTGCTGAAAGACGATTTTATTAAAAAATCAGATATTCATTCCGATTTAGTCGTATATAAAATTTCCGGAGCCTTGACCTACATCAATATGCCGGCGCATATCGAAGCAATTGAAAAGATTAAATCCGGAAATATCGTAATCATTTCTTTAAGACATGCATATTATATCGATACCGACGGTGTTAAATATTTGGAAGAATTGATCGGTATTTTAAAACAAAACGGTTGCCAAGTGTATTTATCAGGTGTTAATCCGGTTATCAAGCAAAGATTGCAGAACGAAAGCTTTTATTGTAAAAAGTTTGAAGAAAACAAGATATATATGCGGACTTATTTTGCGGTCAAAGAGCTTTATCTTGAAAAACTAGGAAAAAATCCCGCTTGATTACGAATATATTTAAAATGCCCGTCTTTAAAAGATGGGTGTTTTTTTATTGTTTTTTTATTTAAAATAAGATATTATATTAATATAAATTTCTAAGTCCTAAATTATAATTTCTAAATAAAAGATTAGAAATTAGGAATTAGAACTTAGAAATTTTTTAGCTTTCGTAGTTCAATGGATAGAACGCAAGTTTCCGGAACTTGTAATATAGGTTCGATTCCTATCGAGAGCACAGTTTTTTATGAATTTCTAAATTATTAATTTCTAATGTCTAAATTTTTGCATATTTAATAAATCTTTAGACATTAGAAATTATAATTTAGAAATTAAAAAATCTATGCCCACTCTCTACAACCACTCAGACTCAAACAAACGAAAAACTTGGTTGCTTTTGTCCGGGTTTTTTGTGTTTATAATGCTTGCCGGTTTCGTATTTGGTACAGCAATGGATTCGCCGGAAGTTCTTTATTTTGCCGTGGCTTTTAGTATTGTTTCTAGCTTCATCAGCTATTGGTGGAGCGACAAGATTGTTCTTGCGATGTCCGATGCCAAGCAAGTCTCTTTTGAGGATAATAAGGAGCTATATCGTTTGGTTGAAAATCTTTGTATTACCGCCGGTTTACCTGTGCCGAAAATATATATCATTAATGATACTGCTCCAAACGCATTTGCCACAGGGCGCGACCCGGAGCATGCCGTGGTTGCGGTTACAGCCGGACTTTTACAAAAACTTGACAAGAGTGAACTAGAGGGCGTAATCGCGCACGAACTTTCGCATATTGGCAATCGTGATATTTTGCTTGCGACAATCGTAACCGTACTTGTCGGTGTAATCGTACTTTTGGCTGATTGGTTTCGTCGTTGGACATTTTGGGGCCGGAAACGCAATAGTGAAGGTGGCGGACAACTGCAAGTCGTCATTATGATCGCGGCGGTATTGCTTTCGATCCTTGCTCCGTTTTTTGCCTACATGATGCAATTTGCCATTTCCCGCAAGCGCGAATTTGCCGCTGACGCCGACGGCGCGCTTTTGACGCGCTATCCGGAAGGATTGGCGCGCGCTTTGGAAAAAATTTCGGCCGATACCGAGCCGCTTGAAGTCGCCAATCGCGCAACCGCGCATTTATATATCGCATCACCCTTTGAAGGCAAAAGCGACGAGCGCGATAAAAAAAGTTTTTTCAAAAAAGCGTTTATGACCCATCCGCCGGTTGAGGAGAGAATTGCGGCTTTGCGAGGGATTGAGATTTGATAAAAGAAAAAATCCGGTACTAAATTTATAGTAAAAAACTATTATAAAAAATATTTAAATTCAACAATATGACAACAAAACAAATCTATGAATTAGCGGTAAACATGGGAATGAAATCTGATTTGCGTGGGGAGAATGGCGTGAAAAAATATTTGGAACGGGCGAAAAAACAGTTTGAAAGACTGGACAAAAATGCGCAGGCGGAATTTGATAAAGAGAAAATGATAAATCCGTATAGTGATACGCGCGTTCTCGTTGATAATAAGAAAAAAGTGATCAAAAAAGTTTTGGCTGGGATTGATATTGATGGTTCGGAAATGCTTTTGGCGAAAGAGATGGGGGATATTGATTTGGTGATATCACATCATCCGAGCGGAAAAGCGCTAGCGGACTTGCATAGTGTGATGGATCTGCAGGCGCAAGTTTTGGCAGACTATGGCGTGCCGATCAATATTGCCGAATCGGTTTTGCGTCCGCGCATATCCGAGGTCGGACGCGGAGTATCACCTATCAATCATAACCGCAGTGTTGATTTTGCCCGCCACCTTAAGCTGGATTATATGTGTACACATACTATCGCCGATAATCTTGGCGCGGATTTTTTAGTTAAAGCAATTAAAAAAGAAAAGCCCGAATTTGTTTCTGATTTAATTGCGATGCTAAAAAAAATCCCGGAATACAAAAGTGCGGTTGAATACAATGCGGGACCAAAAATATTTGTTGGCGCACCTGATAACAGTTGTGGCAAGATTGTTGTTACCGAATTTACCGGTGGAACATCGGGTGCTAAAGAAATCTATGAGAAAATGGCGCAAGCCGGAATTGGTACGATTATCGGCATGCATATGAGCGAAGAACATCGAAAAGAAGCGGAAAAATATCATCTGAATGTCGTAATCGCCGGACACATGTCGTCTGATTCACTTGGTATGAATTTGTTTTTGGATAAATTGGAAGAAAAGGGTGTTAAGGTTGAAGTTTGTTCTGGGCTTACACGTTTTAAACGTTGATTATCTATTACTTTGTCATTCCTGCGAAGGCAGGAATCCAGGTGAAAATGGCGTATGCGTTATTAAACATTCTGACGTTTAAAAATATTCAAATTTATTTCCCCTGGATTCCTGATCATTTAATATTTATTTCCCTGCGGGGCTATTGTGTGTCAGGAATGACAAAATAATATAAACAGTATAACAAACCAAATAATTATAAAAAGGCAAGAAAACTTTGAGGTAAATAGACTTATATAAAAAAATGGTTTTTGCAAAAAGCTATTTTTTTTTATTGAAAAATGGTATAATAAATATATAAATATTGCCTGTTAATTATGGATTATAACTACGATCGTAAGCTGGAGATAAACGAATGGATAATTACTACCCGCTGGTTTTATATGGTGGCGGTGTTTTTGATTGGGATTTTGGGTAATTCGCTTCTGAGTCTTTTTTCTTTGCGTTCGTCTTTTTTTTATATCGGGATTTTGCTTTTATTATTCCTGATTTCCAACGCTTTTCTCTACCATTATCTAACGCTTATTAAAAAAACGGGCTCCCGGGAAAAATTAAGACTGCTTAGCATTTGGCAGATCGTTTTGGAACTTATAATATTTACTTCGATTTTTTATCTGATCGGTGATAAGCCGGTTGCCAGTGTTTTTTTCTTTTTGCCGATAATTTCTTCATCTATAATTTTTGGGATAAGAGGCGCAGTCATTACAGCCTTAATCTCAGCTGCTTTGGTCAACGGGCTTTTTGTTTTGGAATACATCAACGTGGTTTTTCGGTTTTTGACTGATCAAAAAAGTTTTTTGCGTGAAGAAATTTTAGAATTACGCCAAGCGACTTTTTCCATGATAAAAATATTAATTACGTCTAATTTTTATCTGGTGATTGCCGTTGTATCCGGTTATAGTTCCAAGCTTTTATTGCGCCGCGAACAAAGATTGATAATTCAAACCGCGCACTTGCTTGAAGAAAAAAAGCAAGAAGAAAAGAACGTAGAAAAGCTGGGCGAAGATTCTGCTAAATTAGCCAAGCATGATCGTTTGATAATGAATATCAACGAACAGTTGAATAAAAAAATCAAGCAATTGGAGAATTCAGAAAAGTCATTGTTCCGCGCTTTTAGCGATTTGCAAGTCGCGAGACAGCTGGCGGACAAGGAAAAAGAAAAAACCAATGCGATTATTTCAAATTTTGTTGATCCGATTATCGTAATCGATAAAGACAGCCGTTTGAATTTGATTAATCCCGCGGCCAGGCAGATGTTCGGCTTTCTGACTGCGGATATTGGAAAAGAAATAAATAAGAGTGATAACTACTCGATGATAAATTTCAAGTCAGTTATCAAACAGGATTTTACGGTAAAGACTTCCAAGGATTTGAAAGCGCCTTTGAACGAGGAGGAGCTGGTGATAAATTTTGCCAACCAAGAATTGACCTACAAAGTCATTACCGCCGAAGTAGTCGATGTCCGACATGAGTATTTGGGGGTCATGAAGATTTTTTATAACTTGACTAGAGAAAAGATGATTGATAAGCTTAAGTCAGATTTTATTTCTATTGCCGCCCATCAACTGCGTACACCTTTGTCTGCCGTTAAATGGATTATCAAGATGGTAATAGACGGGGATTTGGGTAAATTGAACGAAGAACAGAAAAAGATGCTGTTTAAGGGCTATCAGAGCAATGAAAGGATTATCGGTCTTGTGAATGATATGTTAAATGTATCCCGTATTGAGGAAGGGCGCTTTGGGTATGCTTTTGTTCTTGATGATTTTTCAGATGTATTGAATATTGTTATGGAAAGTCTAGAGAATCAGATAAAGACAAAGAAAATCAAATATATTTTGAATAAGCCTGGCAATTTACCAAAGATATATTTTGATCGAAGTAAAATGATTTTGGTTTTGCAGAATATCTTGGAAAACGCGGTTAAGTATACTCCGGAGTTTGGCAAGATTGAAGTGACTTTGGCTTTGGGAAGCACATTTTTGAAAGTCAGGATAAAGGATAACGGCGTCGGTATTCCGGAAAAGGATCAAAGCAAGCTGTTTTCAAAATTTTTCAGAGCTGATAATGTAATCCGTATGCAAACTGAAGGCTCGGGTCTTGGACTATTTATCGTCAAAAATGTTGTCCGAAAGCACGGCGGCGAGATTACCTTTGATAGCAAGGAAGGCATTGGCACTGAGTTTGTTTTTACGATTCCTTTGGAAAAACCTGAGTAATAATGTTAATTTTAATATAAATTGAGATCTGAGAAAAACTATATTTTTTAAGAAATAAAAGAGTTTTTTTTAAGTCTCAAATTATTAAATCATATGACAGAAATAATCAATAGCGAAATCAAGATTTTGATCATTGAAGACGAGCGTTCTTTGATTGATCTTTTAGTGACAAAATTAAAAAAGGAAGGGTTTATCGTTGAAGCGGCTTATGACGGCGAAGACGGTTATAAAAAAATTATTGATTGGCAGCCGAATTTAATCCTTTTGGATATTGTTATGCCCAAGATGGATGGGTATGAAGTCCTAGAGAAGATGAACATGAACAATGTTAAAATTCCGGTCATCATCATATCCAATTCTGGACAGCCGGTGGAAATTGAAAAAACAAAAATGCTAGGAGCGGTTGATCATCTTATCAAAACCGAATTCAGCCCATTGGATGTTTTAAAGAAAGTGCAGTTATGTCTAAGCAATGACGGCAAGGCGCTGAAGAGCGACGCGGATATGCAGGTTTTGATACCGCGTGAAGATCCAAAGGTAAGAAATTTGGGTGTTAAAGTTTTGTTGGTTGAAGACGATTCTTTTTTGCGTGAAATTTCGAGCAAAAAATTGACTAAAGAGGGTTATACGGTTTTTGAGGCGGTTGACGGTAGTCAAGCGATTGATGGTGTGAAAGCGATAAAGCCTGACATTGTGCTTTTGGACATAATTTTGCCGGCGATTGATGGATTCCAAGTACTGAATCAAATCAGGACAAGCACAGAAGAAAAAATCGCCAAAGTGCCGGTAATCATGCTTTCGAATCTTGGACAAGACGATGATATTAAAAAAGCGATGGATATGGGGGCGAATGATTATCTGGTAAAAGCGCATTTTACGACTGAGGAAATAGTGGCGAAGATTAAGAAGATATTGGGGAAATAGGGGTTAGGGATTAGGTAATTAGGTACTTAGGGAATAGGATTTATATTATTATTAATTTTAAAAAAATCGACTTTTTTTGAGTCGGTTTTTTGGTTGATTTTTTCTTTGTTTAGGGTTATATTTAGGGTAATAATATATGGATAAAAAATTTAGTAAAATTGAATTGCTTGCTCCGGCTGGGAATATGGAGAAGATGAAGACGGCTCTTGTTTTTGGGGCGGATGCGGTTTATGCCGGGATTCCGGATTTTTCTTTACGGGTGAGGATTAATGATTTTGATTTGGAGAAAATTAAGGAGGCTACTGAATATTGCCATAAAATCGGTAAGAAGATTTATATCACCGTAAATATTTTTGCGCATAATCGACATTTGGAAAAATTGCCAGTATATATTAAAAAATTAAAAAAAATAAAAGTCGATGCTTTGATTATTTCTGACCCTGGCGTGATTGAGATTGTAAAAGAAATTTGGCCAGAAGTTGAAATTCATCTTTCCACGCAGGCTAATTGCACAAATTGGCAGGCGGCAAAATTTTGGCAAGCGCAAGGAGTGAAAAGAATTATTCTGGGTCGTGAAACGACTTTGCCGGAAATCAAAATGATTCATAAAAAATGTCCTGATTTGGAATTAGAATATTTCGTGCATGGCGCGATGTGCATGGCTTATTCAGGGCGTTGTTTTTTGTCAAAATATTATGCGGATAGGAGCGCGAATTTGGGGGATTGCGTGCAGCCTTGTAGATGGAAGGGGGATGTGAGAAGTGAGAAGTTAGAAGTAAGAAATGAGAAAGGTGATGAGTTTGAAATTGTTGAAGAAGAACATGGGTCGTATATTTTGAATTCGAAGGATTTGTGTTTGGTGAAATATTTAAAGGAACTTCAAGAAGCTGGGATTTCAAGTTTTAAGATCGAGGGACGAGCAAAGAGCGTTTATTATCAGGCGGTAGTTGCGGGTATTTATTCACGGGCGATAGAATTGCTTGGTATTAAAAATAAAAAAAATCAGATCGTTGAAATGGAATATTTACAAAAAGAGCTGGAAACAAAACTTGTGCATCGTGGTTATACGACCGGGTTTTTGTTGGGAGATAAGGCGGATCAGAATTTGGATAATTCGCATGAGAAAAGTGAGTGGGAGTTTTGCGGAGTTGTGGTAAGTAAGAAGTTAGAAGTTAGAAGTAAGAAGTTCAAAGCAAGAAGTGAGAAGGTTTTAATTAAAGTTCATAATTCAATTAGAGTTGGCGATGAGATTGAGATTGTGAAGCCGAAGTATGATATAATTAAGCTGAAGGTGGAAAGGCTTTGGGACGCTAAAACCGGGGCGGAAATTGCAGAGGCGCATGGTGGGCAGGGGGCTTTGGTGTGGTTGGAGTTGGATGAGATGGTGGTGGAGTTTAGTGTGATAAGAAGAAAAATTTCTAAATTATAATTTCTAATGTCTAATAAATGCATTAATTTAGAAATTATAATTTAGGATTTAGAAATTTATGATAGCGTATTTACGAGGAAAAATTCAAAACAAACAAAAGAATTATATTATTTTGAACGTGCGTGACATTGGTTACCTGGTTTTTGTCAGTGAAACTATTTTTGTTGACCTTGAAATCGGACAGGAAATAGAGCTGTATATTCATCAGCATATTCGTGAGGATGCCCACACCCTGTACGGTTTTAAATCATTAGAACAATTAGAGATGTTTGAATTACTTTTGACGATTAGCGGTATTGGGCCGAAATCGGCGCTTGCTGTTATTGGCATCGCGAGTGTCGATGATATCAAGGATTCGATATCGCGTGGTGATTCTTCGCTTTTGATAAAAGTTTCAGGGATCGGTAAGAAGACTGCCGAGCGTGTGGTTTTAGATTTGCGTGACAAGATTGCGCATATTTCACATGGCGTACTGCAAGCGACAGATGGTAAAGGGATGATTACTTCGGGGGAAGAGATTGACGCTTTGATGGCCCTGGGTTATTCCATGTTTGAAGCGCGTGATGTTTTGCGGCAGGTTGATCCGAGTATTAAGGGTTCGGGTGAGAGAATTCGAGCGGCGTTGCGGTTGATTGGGAGATGAAGTGAGAAGTTAGAAGTTAGAAGGAAGAAGTAAGAAGTTAGAATTAAGAATAAAATAAAAACTGGTGTTTGAATACCAGTTGATACTTGAAAACTTTTTTGAAAAAGAACAAAGTGGGGTTGCGCTTACACGCGAATAAAGCGTCTTTAGGCGAAAGACATTCGCGTGTAAGCGGCTTTCCTGTGCCTAAGCCCTCTGCATTACATGGTGTTATCTTTTGACGTATACATAGGCGATGTCTCCTTTTAATATAAGCGGTTAACTTTTTGCGTTCGCGTTTTTTTTGGTTACGTCAATAATTCAGCAAGCGAACATCCCCGTACAATTAATGGTTAGTGCAAACATAGGCGTTTCTCCTTTTTGGAATCTGCACAGGCGTTGGCTAAGCAGAATTCCGGTTTGACGGTTATAATGCATCACCACTGGCAAGATACGCTCTTACCCAATATATGTTAATATTATATAAAAATATTAAAATTAAGTCAAGATGAGATTAATAGATATAACTAAAGAACAATTAAATAATTATTTAACTAAACAAAAACAAAGCCAATTTTTGCAGTCTTTCGAGTGGGGAGAATTTCAGGAAGCGGCTGGGAATAAGGTTTTTCGGTTTGGGATTGAGGAAAACGGAGAGTTGGTTGGCGTGGTTACTTTGATTAGAAAAAGATTGTTTTTGGGGTTGGGGTATTTTTATGCGCCAAGGGTGGGGATTTGCGATTTGCGATTTGCGATTTCCGATTTGTTTTTGGAGATAAAAAAAATTGCGAAAAAAGAAAAATGTATATTTTTGCGTTTTGAACCGGTTGTGAAGTTAGAAGTTAGAAGTAAGAAGTATAAAATTATAGAAACAATTTCTTTGCAGCCGAAAAAGACATTGATACTTGATATTTCAAAATCAGAAGATGAAATATTGAAACAGATGCATCCGAAGACTCGTTATAATATTCGTTTGACAGAAAAGAAGGGGATAGAAATTAGTGAGGCTAAGAAAGAGGATTTTGAAGAGTTTTGGGAGATTATGCGGGAAACGAATGAGCGTGATGGGTTTCGCTTGCATGGTAAGGAGTATTATTGGAAAATGCTTTTTAATGTTCAATATTCAATACTCAATAATCATTCAATATCCAATAATAATTCAATTTCCAATAATCAATATTCAATATCAGGTTTGTCTATTAAATTATTTATTGCAAAATATCAAAACAAAATTATTGCCGGAAATATTGTTGCGTTTTTTGGCGATACCGTGACCTATGTGCATGGCGCTTCTTCAAATGAATATCGGAATTTGATGGCGACTTATGCTTTGCAGTGGCAGAGTATTCGCGAAGCAAAGGCGCGTGGTTGTCGATATTATGATTTTTTTGGCATTGACGAGAGTAAATGGCCGGGAGTTACGCGGTTTAAAAAAGGTTATGGCGGAGAAGAAGTTGACTATCCGGGGACTTTTGATGCGGTGTTTGATTCGGTTTTGTATAAGATGTATAATTGGCTTAGGTGGGTGAGAAGGAAGATAAAGTGATTACAAATTGAGACAACTTTTTTTCTGTCATTCCCGCGAAGGCGGGAATCTCGGTGCTAAAATAGATAAATAAGATTAATATAAAATGTTTTAAAACTACATAACGGAAAAATATATTGTTATTTTTTAACCAAGATTCCCGCCTTCGCGGGAATGACAAAGTTAAAAATACTTTTTAAATTTCAAATTTGTAATTTAATTATGAGTATAATTTTCAAAATAAAAAAACTAATCCCAAAAAAACTTTTTAAAACGCTCCAACCTCCATACCATTTCTTTATGAGCTGGTTTTCGGCTTTTGTGTATCGGCATCCGAGCGAAGATATAATCGTTATCGGCGTGACTGGAACGACTGGCAAAACAACGAGCGTATATTTGATTGCAAAAATGTTGGAAGAGGCGGGACTTAAGACCGGGTTTACTTCGACCGCGGCTTTTAATGATGGCAAGAAAGAATGGTTGAATGATAAAAAGATGACAATGGTCGGCCGTTTTTTTACGCAGAAGATGCTCCGGCATATGGTGAAAAACGGCTGTCGTTATACCGTTATTGAAACAACGTCCGAGGGGATAGTGCAATATCGTCATCGCTTTATTAATTTTGATATTTTGGTTTTTACCGGGTTGTATCCGGAGCATATTGATTCGCACGGCAGTTTTGAAAAATATAAAGAAGCAAAGGGCAGATTGTTCGCGCATCTAAAAAATTGTAAAATCAAACGAATGGATGACAGCGGGCGGATTATAAAATCCGAATCCGGCATTAGAAAGATTGAGCTACAACAAATCGAAAAAGTAATTATCGCGAACGGCGATGATGAGCAGGCAGAGTATTTTTTGGGCTTTAGCGCTGTAAAAAAGATTGCCTATACGAAAAATAATGATTTACAGTTGGCAATAAAGAATTTGAAAAAAATTATATTTGGCGATATAAAAGCAAGCGGTAAGGGTACCAGCTTTGTGGTAGACGGGGCTGTTATCAATCTTGGATTGCTCGGAGAGTTTAACGCGGTTAATGCCATGAATGCCGTTAGCGTCGGGCAGGCAATCGGTTTGGATATGACCATAATCAAAAGCGGTTTGGAAAAAATAAAGGGGATTGACGGCCGGTTGGAAAAAATCGAGGAAGGCCAGCCATTTGCCGTGATTGTCGATTATGCCTTTGAACCGAATGCCGTAGAAAAATTATATGGCGCGCTAAAGTATATTCCTCATGGAAAAATAATCCATGTCCTTGGTTCGACCGGCGGCGGACGCGATGTCGCGCGCCGGCCTGTTTTGGGCAAGCTAGCTGGAATGAATGCTGACTATGTAATAGTTGCCAATGAAGACCCTTATGATGATGACCCAGAGATAATAATCGATCAAGTCGCTTTGGGCGCGGAACATGCCGGAAAGAAAATCGGCGAAAATTTATTCAAGATTTTGGACAGACGCGAAGCGATTAAAAAGGCGCTGGAATTGGCGACTGAAAATGACATTGTACTTATTACCGGCAAGGGTAGTGAACAAGCGATTTGTATCGCAAACGGCGAGAAAATTCCTTGGGATGATCGGGCGGTGGTGAGAGGGCTTTTGAATGAGCTAAAAAGGTGATTAGGGCATAGGTGCGGGAATAGGATTAGTTTTAGAAATATAAAATGGTAGTGTAGTAAGGACTTGAATTAGTTATTATCGAAGCGAGGACTGTTAGAGACGCTTCCAAAATAAATAATAAAGAAAAAAGTCGAGTTCCGCAGTGAGATAATAACTAATTCAAGTCCTTACGGAACGGGTTAGTGAGAATTTCGGAAATATAAAAAAATATAAAATTTTATTGTAAAAACTGCACTTGACAAATATTTTTAAGCTTGTTAATATATCAATACGAATATTTACTGTGTATATCTCTTATTGTAAATAATATAAGCAATAATAAGGTGAATAAGAAAGCAACGTATAGAAAAATGCGTATCTGTGTTGTTCTTTTGTTTTGCTGATATTAGAAAAAAAATAGAAAATCTCCATGCTGTTTATTAATAAACGAATTTAGGTGGGAATTATTTTTCTGAAGTAAATTTAATACGAAACTGATAGAACTCAAAGTGATTGAGGTTTTTTTGTGTACTGGAAAGAATTGGGCAAATATTATAACAAAATATTAATAATAAAAATAATATAAATTATATGGCCAATAAATCAAAAGATATTGCAGTGGGGACAATATCAAAAAGAAAATTTTTTACCGGGTTTCACAATTTTATGCCCATGCCCGATTTGATCGAGGTTCAGAAAAATTCGTATAATTGGTTTTTGGAAGAAGGGCTGGCTGATCTTTTTGATGAAATATCACCAGTAACGGATTTTATTGGGCGCGATCTTGGCCTGTATTTTGAAAAATATTATTTGGACGAGCCGAAATTTGACGAAGTAGAGAGTCGTGCGAAGAACACCACCTACGAAGCTCCTTTGCGCGTTAAAGTCCGCTTGGAAAACAAGCGTACCGGCGAATCCAGCTCGCAGGAAGTATTTCTTGGTGATTTTCCTTTGATGACAAAGAACGGAACTTTTATCGTTAACGGAATTGAACGCGTGGTTGTTTCTCAGCTAATCCGTAGTGCTGGTGTTATTTTTACCTCGGAATTTATCAAAGGAAAAAAATATTATGGCGCGAAGATTATTCCAAACCGCGGCGCTTGGCTTGAAATCGAAACCGATGTTAACAAAGTTATCTGGGTACGCATCGACCGCAAGCGCAAAGTGGCGATTACATCGCTTTTGCGCGCTTTTGGTATTGCCACGGACGAAGATATCAAAGAAAGATTCAAAGACGTGCCGGGAGCATTAGACTCTGATGAAGGCGGATATATTGACGCGACGATCGGAAAGGATTTGGCAAAAAACGAAGCGGAAGGCTTGAAAGAAGTATACAAAAGAATCCGTCCGGGCGATTTGGCTACGACTGACAATGCCCGCCAGCTTATTTACGCGATGTTTTTCCGTTTTGACCGTTATGACTTTGACCGAGTCGGACGCTATAAATTGAATCGAAAATTCGGATTTGATACCCCGAATAACAAAGAAACCAGAATATTAAGAATCGATGATTTGATTGCTATTATAAAAGAAGTTATCCGATTGAATATAACTCAAGACAAAGAAGATGATATTGATCACTTGGGCAATCGCCGTGTTCGCGCGATAGGCGAATTGGTACAGAATAAATTCCGCGTCGGTTTGGCTCGTATGGAAAGAATTATCAAAGATCGCATGAGCACGGCCGATATTAACGCGATTACGCCGAATAAATTGATTAACGCGCGGCCGGTTATCAGTGTGGTTAAGGAGTTTTTTATGTCATCACAGCTGTCGCAGTTCATGGACCAGACCAATCCTTTGGCCGAGCTTGAACATAAACGACGCTTGTCAGCTATGGGTCCGGGCGGTTTGACTCGCGAACGCGCCGGTTTTGACGTGCGTGATGTGCACACAACCCACTATGGCCGCATCTGTCCGATTGCTACTCCCGAAGGTCCGAATATCGGTTTGGTCGGACATTTGGCTAGTTATTCCAAATTGAATAAATACGGCTTTTTGGAAGCTGCTTATCGGCGCGTTTTGCATGATATCGAAAATAATCCGGAAATTACGATTGGAAAAATTACGCGTGAAGATATAAAAGATACAAAAGACAATATTATAGTAAAAGCCGGCGAATTGATTAATGAAAAAATCGCGAAAAGTTTGCAGGAAAAATTGGGAAAAGAAACTTTGATTCCGATAAAACCGGTTGTTACGGATGAAATCGTTTATCTTGACGCTTTTGAAGAAGAAAAATACATAACAACTGCGGCGACTATTCCGATAGATGAAAACGGTTATTTTTTACAAAATAAATGCGAAGTAAGAAAATACGGACAACCCGCGACTGCCGAGGCGAATATGATTGATTTTATGGGTGTGGCCGCGAATCAGATATTTTCGGTTGCGACGTCTTTGATTCCATTTGCAGAGCATAACGACGGACAGCGCTCGCTTATGGGTACGAACATGCAGCGCCAAGCCGTACCTTTGATCAAAGCGGACTCGCCGATTGTCGGTACGGGCGTAGAGGCCAGAGCCGCGCGCGATTCAGGACACATTATCATTGCGGAAGAAGACGGTACGGTTATCAAGGCTGATGCCGCAACGATTGAGATACGGAACACGGAAGGCAAAACCAAGGTTCATCAGCTTACAAAATTTTTGCGTTCCAACGCTTCGACCTGCATTAACCAACGGCCGCTTGTCAATGTTGGCGATCAGATCAAAGCCGGCGATGTATTGACCGATGGTCCTTCGATTGATAAAGGCGAATTGGCTTTGGGAAAAAATGTCTTGGTCGCGTTTATGACCTGGGAAGGCTTTAACTATGAAGACGCTATTATCGTTTCGGAAAAGGTTGTGCAGAATGACGTGTATTCCTCGATTCATATTGAAGATTATAAAATTGACGTGCGCGATACCAAGCTCGGTTCCGAGGTGGTTACGAGCGATATTCCGAATATCGGTGAAGAAAAATTAAAAGATTTGGATGAAAGAGGCATTATCCGCATCGGCGCGGAAGTATCTTCAGGTGATATTTTGGTTGGAAAAATTACGCCGAAAGGTGAAACCGAATTATCGGCGGAAGAAAAGCTTTTGCGCGCCATCTTTGGTGAAAAAGCCAAAGACGTGCGCGATTCTTCGCTGTACTTGGAGCATGGCGAGCACGGCAAAGTGGTTGATATCAAGATATTTTCACGTGAAGCCGGCGATAAGCTAGCGGCTGGTGTTTTACAATCTATCCAAGTTACGGTCGCGAATCTAAGAAAAATCCAAGCCGGTGACAAGATGGCCGGACGCCATGGCAACAAAGGTGTTATTTCCAAAATCGTACCGGTAGAAGATATGCCATATATGGAAGACGGCACGCCGATTGATATTATTTTATCGCCTTTGGGTATTATTTCCCGTATGAACTTGGGACAGCTTTTGGAAACCCATTTGGGTTTTGCCGCACACAAGCTTGGCTACAAGGTTGCGACGCCTGTGCTTGATGGTTTATTCGAAGAGCAGATCAAAGAAGAACTGGTCAAAGCCGGATTGCCTGAAAACGGCAAAGTATCCTTGTATAATGGAAAAACCGGTGATGTTTTTGATAACGCGATTACGGTTGGGTATAAATACATGCTAAAGCTGAACCATATGGTGGATGACAAAATCCATCAGAGGTCCATCGGTCCTTATTCGCTGATTACCCAGCAGCCTTTGGGCGGAAAAGCACAGTTCGGCGGACAGCGTTTCGGAGAAATGGAAGTGTGGGCGCTTGAAGCATATGGCGCATCCCATACTTTGCAGGAAATTTTAACCATCAAATCCGACGATGTTCCTGGACGCAGTAAAGCATATGAAGCGATTATTAAGGGTGAAACCATCAGAAAAATGAACGTGCCGGAATCATTCAACGTACTCGTGCGCGAATTAAAAGGCCTGTGCCTGGACGTTGAGCTTTTGGGCGCGAAAGATGAAGAAGGGTATGTGGCTGGTGCGGTTGAAGATGTTGAGAATTCAGAAGCAGAGAGCAATAAATAATAAATAAAATTAAATAAAATTTCTAATTTCTAATTTCTAATTTCTAAATTTAATCATAAATTTAGGCTTTAGAAATTAGAAATTAGAATTTAATAAAATATATGCTTAACCCGATAAAGACAACGGATTTTGATGCGATCAAGCTGAAGCTTGCTTCACCGGAGGTCATAACAAAATGGTCGTATGGACATGTCGTCCGTCCGGAAACCATCAATTATCGCACGCAAAAGCCGGAAAAAGACGGCTTGTTCTGCGAGAAAATTTTCGGTCCCTCAAAAGACTGGGAATGTTATTGTGGAAAATATAAAAAAATCCGCTATAAAGGCATTATTTGCGACAAATGCGGAGTAGAAGTAACCCGCAGTCAAGTGCGCCGCGAACGCATGGGACACATTGTTTTGGAATCGCCATGCACGCATATCTGGTTTTTGCGCGGTTTGTCCTCGAAGGTCGGGTTGATTTTGGATTTGTCCATGCAAGCTTTGGAAAAAGTGGTTTATTTTGCCAGCTTTATTGTTACCGCGGTTGATGAAGATCTGAAAAACGCGACAGTTGAACAGATCAAGAATGAATTCAAACAGAAGAAAAAATCAATCGAATCTGATTTTGCCAATCAAACACGGGCAATCAAAGACCACAAGGCAAAATTGATGCACGAAGGCATGTCGGCAATCGAAGCGGATGCCAAAATTGCCGCGGATATCGAGGCTTTGGACAAGGTAAAAGAAGAGAAGATGGAGAATTTACAGGATGCTTTGGAAACCGCCCAGCGTGAATTAAAAGAATTAAAACCACTTTTGATAATTTCGGAAACCGCTTATCAGAATCTTAGTCTTAAGTACGGGCATATTTTTGAAGCTGGTATCGGCGCGGAAGCGATTCGCAAGCTTTTGGAAAAGATTGATATCGAAAAGACCATTACTCGGCTGGAAAACGAATTAATCGAAGCGATTGATTCTAAAAAAGAAAAATTGATGCGCCGCTTAAAGCTTTGCAAGAGCTTGCGCGCGAATGATATCAAGCCGGAATGGATGATTTTGACGGTTCTGCCGGTTATCCCTCCGGATTTGCGACCGATGGTGGCTTTGGACGGCGGACGATTTGCGACCAGCGATTTGAACGATCTGTATCGCAGGGTTATTAACCGTAACAATCGTCTTCGCCAGCTGATTGACCTGAACGCACCGGAAGTTATTCAGCGCAATGAGAAAAGAATGTTGCAGGAAGCGGTCGATGCTTTGATTGACAACTCTGCTCGTCATGGCAAGACCGTTATCGCGTCTACTGGACAGAAACGCATGTTAAAATCTTTGGCTGATTCGCTCAAAGGAAAACAAGGCCGTTTCCGTCAGAACTTGCTTGGGAAACGTATTGATTATTCCGGACGTAGCGTTATCGTGGTAAATCCGAAACTGAAACTTGATCAATGCGGTTTGCCAAAATTGATGGCTATCGAGCTTTTCAAACCTTTTATCATAAGCAAATTGATTGAAAAAGAAGTAGTACACAATGTACGCAGTGCTTCGCGTTTTATCGAATCCGGCGCAGATATTGTTTGGGATATTTTGGAAAAAATCATTGACGGCGCTTATGTTATGTTAAACCGTGCGCCAACGCTTCATCGCTTGGGTATCCAAGCCTTCAAGCCGATCTTGATTGAGGGCAAGGCGATTCAGATTCACCCTTTGGTTTGCAGTGCGTTTAACGCTGACTTTGATGGTGATCAAATGGCCGTACATGTTCCATTGACAAAAGAAGCGGTGGATGAAGCAAAAAACATCATGCTTTCTGCAAAGAACCTGCTGAAGCCGGCTACTGGTGACCCGGTGGTCGCGCCCGGTCAAGATATTGTTTGGGGAACTTATTATATTACCAACGAAGTAAAAAGCAGTATTGAAGAAAAAAACATCAAGCGTTTTTCATCTGGTGAAGAAGCGCGCTTGGCTTATGAATCAAAAGTCATCAAACTGCATGATCCGATATTCGTAAAACTTGAAAATATCGGCGTTACCAAGACTACGGTTGGACGAATTATTTTTAATGATATCTTGCCGGAAAAATTGCGCTTTGTTAATCATGTCGTTGATAAAGGAAAATTGAAAAATTTGGTAAAATTGTGCTATCGCTATTATGGTCCGAAACAGACCGGTGAATTTTTGGATGATTTGAAAGAAAAAAGCTTTAGCTATATTACAAAAAGCGGACTTTCTTGGGGTATGGGCGATTTGCCGCGCTTTGAGGAAAAAGATGTTTTGATTTCTGATACGCAAGAGATGGTTGAAAAAATCCAAGATCAATACGACGAAGGTCTTTTGACCGACTCCGAGCGTTATGCCAAGGTTATTGAGCTTTGGTCAGGTGTAAAAGAAAGAGTGACGGATATTTGTAAAAAGGGCTTGCCAAAAGACGGTCCGGTATTTTCTATGATCGATTCCGGCGCCCGTGGAAGCTGGGCACAGTTGACGCAGATTCTGGGCATGAAGGGCCTTGTGACTTCTCCTTCGGGTGATATTATCGAATTGCCTGTCAAAGGAAACTTCAAACGCGGTTTTGATGTTTTGGAGTACTTTATTTCCAGCCATGGCGTGCGTAAAGGTTTGTCCGATACTGCCTTGCGTACCGCTAATGCCGGTTATTTGACTAGACGTTTGGTGGATGTTTCACAAGATATTATTATCACAGACGATGATTGCGGCGATACCGAAGGTTTGGTATTTACAAAAATTGATAGCGAGAATATGGGTACGACTTTAATGGATCGGATTCTCGGACGTTATTTGGCGGATGATTTGAAAAATGTCAAAGGCAAGGTTCTGGTGCCAAAAGGCACGTTGATGGTGGAAGATACTATTGAATCCATTCAGGACGAAGAAGTTAATGAAGCTTGTATCCGTTCCGTGCTTAGCTGCAAACTTGATCGCGGTGTTTGTACACATTGCTATGGCTGGGATCTTGGTCACAACAAAGAAGTTTCTTTGGGTACCGCAGTCGGAATTATTGCCGCGCAATCGATCGGTGAGCCGGGAACACAGCTGACTATGAGAACCTTCCATTCGGGTGGTGTTGCCGGCGGTGAAGATATTACCCAAGGTTTGCCTCGCGTGGAAGAAATATTCGAATGCCGGCCGCCAAAGCGCAAAGCCTTTATTTCGGATGTAGACGGCTTGGTTTCGATCGAAGCCGGACAGCGGACGATTGAGGATGAAACCGGAAAAACCACAGTCAGCAACCCACAGGTAAAAATACTCAAGATTAATTATGACGGCATTGACGTTGATAAATATTATTTCGCGGAAACCATAAAAGAAGCTCAGCAAAAAGCCGCCAGTGATAAGAAAAACAGTGGTATTAAAACCAAAGGCAAAAAATCTGCCGAAGCTTTTGAACCGAAGATTGAAGTGAAAGAAGGCGATAAAGTCAGCGCCGGTACACGCTTGTTTACGGCTGGAGACATTGTTGTGATCGCGAATAACGGCGGCGTTGTCGAGATTGATGAAAAGTCCGTAAAGATTAAGGTGGAAACGAAAAAAGTAAAAGAATTTATCGTTCCCAAAGGAATGTCGATTATGGTGCAGGCGGGCGAAGAGGTTAAGAAAGGCGACCAATTGACTGACGGCAGTATGGATTTACAGCAGTTATTCACGCTCAAAGACCGCTTAAGCACACAGCGCTATATTATCAAAGAAATTCAAAACGTTTATTCATCACAAGGTCAGCCTTTGAATGATAAACATATTGAGATTATTGCCAAGCAGATGTTCTCGCGCTTCTATATCAGCGAAACGATCGACTCTGATCTTTTGCCCGGTGAAATAGTCGAGGGCAGCGTATTGGCGCGCGCACGACGCAAGAATAATAAAGAGATCAAAGCTACTCGTTTGCTTATGGGTATTACCAAAGCATCTTTGTCAACCGACAGTTTCCTATCCGCCGCATCATTCCAAGAAACCGCTCGCGTTTTGATCGAATCCGCGGTTACGGGCAAGATCGATTATCTGGAAGGATTGAAAGAGAATGTTATTATCGGCCGCTTGATACCGGCAGGGACAGGGTATAAGGGGAATCGGGAGAGGAAGATTTATTAGGTAATTAGGGCATAGGTACTTAGGGAATAGGGATTTGATAATTGTTTAGATAATAAAATAAAAATCGGTTTTAATAACCGATTTTTATTTTTTGTTATTTCACTTTTTTTGTCATTCCGTAGCGAAGCGGAGGAATCTCTTAAACATGGTTCAAAAAATAAAATAATCTATATATAATTAATCGTTAAGGGATCTCTCCGCTTCGCTGCGAGATGACAAAAAAGAGGATTATTTTTTATTCCCTAATTAACTAATTACTAATTAACTTAAGTCACTTTTTTCAATCCATACTTCAAAATATTCCCATCCGCCAAAGCCTGTACTTGCGCGATCAATTCTTTGCCGTGGTCGCCTTTGAATAGATGAGAAAAGCGTCCTTGCGGTTTTAGATATTCTTCGACGCGCGGCGTATTAGCTGGGACCGGCATAACTTTGGTTAACGCTCCGTCAGTATATTCCAAAAGGGGATAAAGGCCGGTTTGGGTGGCAAGACGGCTTAGGCTCATGGCCTGGTCCGGTTTTATGTGCCAGCCGGGTATGCAGGGAGCAAGGATCTGGATATATGACGGACCTTCGATTGTTGCCGCTTTTTTTACTTTGGCCTCGATGTCTTCCAGGTAGCCGGTTGTACATTGTGCGACGTATTTGACACCGTGCGCCAAAGCGATCGCGATCATGTCTTTTTTGCTTTGATGCGAGCCGATTGCGTCTATCGTTGTTCCGCTTCCGGCCGGGGTGGTCGTGGTATTGGATGCCCAAGGTGTTGCGCCTGATGCCTGCATGCCGGTATTGGAGTAGGCTTCATTGTCGTAGCAAACATAAAGAATATTTTCGCCTCGTTCCCACATACCGCTGATCAGCCCAAAACCGATATCAAAAGTACCGCCGTCGCCGCCCTGTACAAGGATTTTTACTTTTTTGTCCTTGCCTTTTTGTTTAAGTCCCGCCAATATTCCAGACGCAACCGCGGCCGGATTTTCAAAAAGTGAATGTATCCACGGCACACCCCATGCGCTTTCCGGATAAGGCGTGGTGGTAACTTCCAAACACCCGGTCGCGTTCGCAATAATCGTATTGGTCCCTAGCGCATTGATAACAGTGCGCGCGGCCAGCATCTGTCCGCATCCCGCACAACCCCGGTGGCCGGCGGCGAAGAGGGAGGGGGTGGGTTTTGGTTTTGTGATTGTTTTTTGTTCTGTGGTTATTGGCATATAATATGTTATTAGTTGATTAGTTAATTAGTGATTAGGCCGAGTGGATTATGCTCCTAATCACTAATTAACTAATTAACTTTTTTTAAAAAAATTTTAATTCAATTGGTTGATTGTCGGTAACATTTTTTTAATATCCCCAACATTCTTAATCTTATCAAACTGCCCCATAAACTTTGACGCATCTAAAATCTCGATCAGTATCGGTTTTTTCGCGTCGGATAGGTGGATAATAAAATTACCGAATTCACTCGTATGAGTAATCTTTCCTTTGCCGATTGGCAGGGATATTATGTTGGCTTCGGGGTCGTAGAGCATGTTTTTGTGTAAAAACTTATAATTCAAATGCTACAAATGATATTCAAATACTACAAAATGTTGAATTGAAAAATTTTTGTAGTATTTGAATGTTATTTGTAGTATTCGTATTATATTTTAATTGGATAAAAAGTAATAACGCGAATAACACCCGCCTTCTTATCATAAACAACCTTAATCCCGTCTTTCCGCGCTGACAAATATTTCCCTTTTTTTGAAATTTTGTCCGGATTTAAAACCGCGTCACAAATCTCTTCCTTACGAAAAAACACCTGGTACTTGTTCAGGATTTCAAATTTTTGTTCGGAGTATTTTGTAAAATAAATCATTCATCTTGTCATTCCCGCGGAGGCGGGAATCCAGGTTTTAATTATTTAGATTTTTGTAGGTATCGTGTTTGCCGATTATTACAAAAATAATATCACCATTTTCTTTTCTTTTAAAAATAATTCTGTAATTAGTGTTTATAGAAATGGACCATAAGCCAGACAATTTGCCATGTAATTCATGAAGGCGAAGTGAAGGATGCAGGGGGTTGGTTTTGAAAATTTCTACTTTTTTTTTCGTAATATTTTGCAATTCCACAGATATTTTTTTGTAGCAATTACAAAAAGTATTAGAATATAATATTTCTCCTACTATCATACTTGTTATAGGTCATCTAATGATTTAAGTACTTTTAATTTACCAAGTTTGTAATCACGATCAGCTTCTTTCACTGCCGTTAATATCTCGTCATCAGTTAAAAAATCATCATCTTCTTTGATCAAGAACTTGATATAATCGCTAACAGATTTAAAACCCCTGTTTTCGATTCGTTCTTTTACCTTGCTTATTAGTTGTCCTGGCATTGAAATGCTTAATACTTGTCGCATAATTTTAATGTTAATAGTTATGGTATTATTGTATTACAATTGTAATACAATGTCAAGTGCCACTATTTATATAGCGAGATTGTAAATTTAGCCAGAACTGCGGAGAAACTTTAAAATATTTTCCAAGTCGCAGAGCGGTATCCGCGCTGATTGCTCTTTTTCCATGTACAATTTCGTTAATTCGACGCGCGGGAACATTAATATCCTTTGCTACACGATATTGACTGATATTCAGGTAGCAAGAACTCTTCCATTAATATTTCTCCAGGGTGGATTGGTTTTAGTTTTTTTGGCATAAAGTGTTTTATTGACTATTATAATACCCTAAAGTTTTCATTACATAATCTTGTGTTTCAACTAGTCCACCGGGGTTGATACAGCATTCGTATGCCTTAAATCCTTTGCAATCGCTACTCGGGGCAAGACCGCCGACTTTCCCATTCACTACCCCGGTTCCATAACCGCTATTATATCCAGCAAAAATATCAGATGTTTTTGTGTTTAAATTAGTATTTGCAATAATGTAGTAAGATGCAATTTTAATACTTTCTTCAGGATGCTGTATTAACCATTCGCAACTAGCATCTTTATTATATATCTTGGCAGTGTCTGGCATCAATTGCATTATACCACAGGCGCCCGCCGAGCTTGTTAAGCCTGGATTACATCCCGACTCCTGGGAAGCTATAGCAGTCAATATTTTTTTGTCAACTCCATATTTTGCAAATTCTGCGCTGTACGCACTGCATGCGCTTGGAATAGGTGTTTTTTCCGAATAATTGTTAAAGTAAATTACTTTATTGCTTCCGGTATCTTTGCAGGCATTGCTCACAAAGGCATTTGTAGAAATATTTGCGGGTTTTAACGGCTCCATTTTAACAATTCTTTCCACTTTAATCGGCTTTAACTTCACCAAATCCGGATTTACAAAATATAGAATCGTATAAGAAGAAAAAACTAATACCATGCCGGTAACCGCTCCGGTTATCCATTGCTTGGCTTCGCCGATACGCCCGGAGTCGCCGGCGGCTGTAATCCAAATTACTCCACCGATCATCATTACGATTGTGGCGAGAATTGCTACGATGCCGATAACGTATTTGTAAATTCCGGCAATGTATTCATTTAGCCAAGGCATGGTGCAGATTGATTTACCATTTGAATCTGTTTCAGTGCAGTCAGGCTGCAAATCTTTTAAAACTTTCATGCCGGGAATAGGTATTTTGGGGTCAGGCATTGTCCAATTGGCTTCGGCGGAAACAAGTAATGGAGTAATGGCAAAAAAAATAAAACAGATTATAAAATTTAATTTTATTACTCTATACATAATTATTTATAATTCATTAAATTACAATCGCATGTTGTTAGCGTTGTGCTAAAGCCTGGTTGAAAATTTGAATTAGGTATATTTGCATTACACCATTGTCTTGTCACATTCGTATGAGGGCCAGAACAGTTTAAGCTTGTTAAGTCAAAATATGCGCAACAACCAATGTCATCAGGATTTCCAGTTAGATTTTGAGTTAATGAAACAGCACATTTACAACAATATTTAAATCCAGAAGAGTATTCAGTTAACTCACTATAATTGTTGTCACAAATTAAGTTACAATTGATTTTGGCTGCGTTTTCGTCATGTTGGTTTGATACCCCAATCCAAGTACCAAATTGAGAAGTACAGGAGTCGTCTGATAATAAAGAGGAAGGTATTGGGTCTACCGTTTTTACACCAATCGGCTTAAACGTAACCAAATCTGGATTCACAGTCTGCAATATCATAAATGAACAAAGCGCTAAAACCAAACCGGTCATGGCACCGGTAATATATTGTTTAGCTTCGCCGATGCGGCCGGAGTCGCCGGCTGCTGTTATCCAGACAACGCCACCGATCATTATTACTACTGTGGCAAGGATGGCGACGATGCCGATGGCGTATTTGTAAACGGCTTGAATAAATTCGGCAATCGGGCGGGTTGTGCCGTCGAATTTAACAGATTCAAAGCCGGGAATCGGGATTTTGAATGTGTAGGAATCGGCAGCGTTTGATGGGTTTGGGAAAAGCAAAAATATACAGAGGAAAATCTGGGTGAATAGGATTAGGGAGATTAGTTTTTTGAGTTTGGTTTTCATTTTTTATTCTGTAATTGTTTTTGTCATCTCGTAGCGAAGCGGAGAGATCCCTTAACGGTTGATAATGAATTGATCATTTTGTACGCAATTCTTGTTTAAAGGTTTTCTCATCTTGCTACGGAATGACAAAAAATTATGTAAACAATTCGATTGAAATATCTTTCCAGTGTGGATTCATTGATTTTATTAAATCTTGCTTTTTATTTCTATTCCATTTTTTCAATTCTTTTTCACGTTCAAGCGTATTGTTTACATAAGTATAATGTTCATAATATACTAATTTATTGCAACCATATTTTTGAGTGAATCCTTTTATTATTCCACTTTTATGTTCTTTGATTCGTCTTTCAAGATTATTTGTAAAACCGATATATAACGTTCCTGTGTCGCTTGCCAATATGTAGATATAAAAATTATATTCTTTCTTTGTAGCCATAATATGGTTTTTTTAGTATTTGCTAAAAAAACTAATAGGAGGATTATTCATGGATAAGGGATTTCTCCGCTTCGCTGCGAAATGACAAAAGAAAATATTTTTTCCATTGGGGTAAAAAGTATATTATCCCACAAACTTCATCCGATCATCCTTTTTTTGCACATCGACAACGATCCTTGCGATTCTGTCCTGCGTGATATCGCGTCCACCTAGGCCAACAACGTAGCTTTGGATTTTGGTTTTGATGCTGTTTTTTGCGGCTGATTTAATATCTATAGCCAAAGGACCGTCGGTAGCGCCAAGGGAAACAGCCTTTTCGATAACGGCGCAGTATTTGGCGTTTTTTAAAATATCTACAATCGCTTTATCCGGGAAGGGACGGAAGGTTTTTATTTTCAAAACACCGACAGAGGTGGGGGAGACATAGTGTTTGACATGGCTTTTGATATTGAGCTTGTCAACTGCGTCTTTGATGGTGCCGATTAGCGAACCCATTGCGACCAGAACAATTTTGGGATTTTTTGGTCCATAATATTCAACCAAGCCATTATTTATCTGCGCGTTTTTTTCCGTTTGTTTGATGGCGTTTGGAACCAGTTTTTTTAAGCTTTCATATTCTTCCAAAATTTCCGATTGACAATTGCGCAAGTCCTCGTGCAACTCATGACGAATCTCCATATAGTGCGCCGGAGCGGCAAAGGCGCCAAAGGTTCGGGGGTGTGCTGTGTCAAGATATTCACCGGCTTTTGGTTTATAGTCAGGTAAGAATTTTTTTATTTCTGTTGATGAAGGCACTTCCACGCCTTCGTAAGTATGAGTAAGAACAAAACCATCGATATTGACCATGACCGGAATTTTTTTCTTTTCCGCAATCTTGTATGCTAAGAGATGTTGCTCAATCGCTTCCTGATGATTCTCGGCAAATAGCATAATCCAGCCGGCATCGCGAACAGACATAGCGTCTTGGTGGTCGTTCCAAATAGTAATCGGCGCAGATACGCCACGGTTTGCGACTGTCATAACGACAGGCAAACGCATACCGGCAATGTTGTATACCACTTCGTTCATAAGCAAAAGTCCTTGCGAGCTTGTGGCCGTATAAACACGCAGACCGGTAGCGCTTGCACCCAGAACAATCGAAGCGGCAGCAAATTCGCTTTCGGCGCGGACGTATTCATACTTCGCCTTGCCATCGGCTTTGAACTTTGCCAAGTTTTCGACGATATGTGTTTGTGGAGTGATTGGATAAGCGGATACGACGCCGGGTTTGATGTTATTGATTAGTTGGGCGATGGCCTGTGAGCCCTCGAGTATTTGTCTATTAGATTTATTAGTTGACATGTTATTTGTTGTTTATTGAATTATGATTATTTTAAAATAATTATTTCTCTTTTTTGTCATCTCGACCGAGCGAAGCGAGTGGAGAGATCTGTAATACTTTAATCCCTAGCTGAATATTTTTCTTTTAAAATATCAGCTATTTCAGAGATATCTTTTTCAGAAAGTCTAAAATCATTGAATAATTTTTGGTTAATTTTTTTAATTCCGGATTTTTAGTTTTTATTAAAGCTATTTTTTTATCTCTTCCCCATCTTTTGATTTGTTTCTCTCTGGCTATTGCTTCGTTAACATATTGATAATGTTCATAATATAATAAATCAAAGGTTTTGTACTTTTTTGAGTATTCGCATCCGAAGCTATGTGTGTGTTCGATAATTCTTCTGGCGATATCGTTGCAAAATCCAACGTATAGACAGTTGCGGTCGTAATTGCTTAAAATGTAAATATAGAAATTATAACTTTTTTTATTGAACATTGCGCGTGCTTTATTGATGTATTATAGATCTCTCCGCTCGCTTCGCTCGGTCGAGATGACAAAAAAGACAGCTTTATTTCACATCAAGCTTCATCTCAATCGCCTTCACCGGACACTCCAGCGCGCACAGACCGCAGCCTTTGCAGAAATCAAAATTTGTAATCGGAATTTGTTTACCGTTTTTTGCGACCATTTTGATCGCGTTTTCCGGGCAGACTTTGGCACAACGGCCACAGCCGATGCATTTGTTATAGTCGGTTGCCGGGATGTATGTGCGCCAGCCGCCGGTTTTGTTGATTGGGGTTGATTGGGGGTTTGCGGTTATGTTCATATTTGTTAGTTAATTAGTTAATTAGTTGATTAGTTAATTAGGATGTAAATATTTATACCCTAATTAACTAATCAACTAATTAACTTTGTTCTATTAATCAAAAATAGGGTTTACATGTTATAGGCCAGCTCCACCGCCTTAATATTCTTATCAACCAACTCCTGGCTCTTGCCGCCAAACTTTTGTTTGATGGCTTTTTTGACAGCGTCCATTGTAAAAAGGTTAGTCGATTTGGCGACGGCGCCGAGGATAATTGTGTTGACGATATTTTTGCCAAGAATTTCCAAAGCAATTTTTGTGGCATCGATCGGGAAAATATTTTCTTTTGGTAAATTAAGCTTAATCGCGTCTTTGGAAAGGGAAGTGTTGATGATTACGATTGTTTTTTCATCACAGCCCTTGGCAACATCAACAGCGGCCATGACTGAAGCGTCTTGGACAATCAAAATATCCGGATGGTATACATGCTCGCGCGTACGAATCGGTTTGTCGTCAATGCGCGCGAATGCCTCGATCGGTGCGCCAGTGCGCTCTACGCCAAAAGACGGAAAGGCCTGCGCTTCTTTGTTGTTGTTAAATGCGGCGATGGCGATAAGTTCCGCTGCCGTAACTACGCCTTGGCCGCCGCGGCCGTGTATGCGAATTTGTTTCATTTGTTAGGTACTTAGGTACTTAGGTGCTTGGGTGCTTAGGGTTGAGGTAAAATTGTAATAAACCAAACCCCTAAGTACCCAAGCACCTAAGTACCTAATATGTTAGAAATTAGGTTAATAAAATACTCATACGGCACATCTCCCTCGAGCCTCTGTCCATTCACAAACCACGTCGGCGTGCCGGTGATGTTAAGAGATTGTCCGTCGCTCAAGTCTTTTTCGATTTCGGGAAGATATTTGTTTGCGTCGTAACAGGTGGAAAATTTTGCTTCATTGCCTCCGGTTTGTTTGAAATGATTTAATATTTCTTGATCCGTACTAATGCCTTGGTTGATGTACAACTTGTCATGCATTATCCAAAAAAGTCCTTGTTCGCCGGCACAGCGCGCGGCCAAGGCCAGCTTGGCGGAATAATCGGATACGACAGGATAGTCGCGGTAAATGTATTTGATATCGTTTTTGTATAATTGGCTGATTTCTCGGATTTTGGAAAACGATTTTTGACAGTAGGAACAGGCAAAATCGCCAAACTCGACAATCGTAATTTTTGGATTTGCGCTTCCGAGCCAATAGTTTTTTTCCGTACCGATCGCCAGCGCCGGAACTTTTTGCGTTAACAAAGGATTGATGCCAGAGCTAGGCGCAGTATCACGGGAATTGATAACCAAAAAAACAAAAGCAAAAAATATGCTTATAAAAAACAAAAGCGCTAATAATGCCAATACGCCCCACCATTTTTTATACCAGGGTTTTAAGGGATTGTTCATTGAAAAATTTTGGGAATTAAAGTATTATATATATGAGTATATTATAACATTTTTTTATGAATAAACAAAATTTGGACAATGAAGAAGATCGGATTATTAAAAAAGTGGAAAAAAGAATTAAGAAAAAGAAGTTAAAGATGAAGGTGAGCGGGGCGGGGGTGAAGAGGCTACAAAAAATTATTAAGGATAAGAATTGAGTGTCTTTTGTCATTCCCGCGAAAGCGGGAATCTCGGTAATAGAATAAACAAACAAGAAATTTAAAAAGGTGTTTTTATAACAAACTTTATAGTAGAAATATTTTGTTATTTTGACACCAAGATTCCCGCCTACGCGGGAATGACAAAGATTTTTAAGTATATTATATTACAAATTAAAAATTATACCCTATGTCAAAAATAAAAAAAATATTTATTCAAGTTTGCCTATTAATATCAGCTTGTTTATTTTTTGCATCGCCGGCATTTGCCGAGGAGCAGATTAATGATTTTACAGTAGATATCAAAATCAACAAAGACGCATCGATTGAAGTTGACGAAAGCATTGCCTATGATTTTGGTACGGAACAGAAGCACGGCATCTTTCGCGATTTGCCGTACAAGTACAAAAATAATGGCGGGAATTTTAAACTGCGCTATTCGGATTTTTCCGTTACAGACGGCGAGGGAAAAGCGGTTGAGTTTAAGATTGAAAGCAAAGGCAATGACAAGCGTCTCAAGATTGGCGATGCTGATGTTTTTGTTACCGGAGCGATGCGATACGTACTGCACTATAAAGTGGAACGGGCTATCAATTATTTTGCCGATTATGACGAGCTTTATTGGAACGCGACCGGCAACAACTGGATCACGCCGATCAGCCGATCAAAGACAACGGTAACCTTGCCTGAAAGCGTCAACAAAGAATCTTTGCGCTCTATCTGCTACACTGGAGTATCCGGCAGTACGGCAGAATGCGTTTCCAGCCGTTTGAATTTTAGCGCGGAAAACATGGTTGACAAGCTGGTATTTACCGATGACAGTTTGCGCGCGCATGAGGGCGTTACCGTTGTTATCGGACTGCCGAAAGGGGTCGTAAAAAAACCATCAGTATTCAAAACGTTTTTTGAGATTGCCAAAGATAACTATATTATTTTATTGCCGTTTTTTGTGTTTTATTTTTTATTTATTTCATGGAAAAAAAATGGACGTGATCCAAAAGGTCGAGGGACTATTGTCGCTCAATTCGACGCGCCGGATAATTTAAGTCCGGCCGAGATCGGAACGATTGTCGACGAAAAGGCACAGCAGAAAGATATTTCGGCCGAGATTATAAATTTGGCTGTACGCGGTTATTTGAAAATTGAGAAAATCCAAGAAAAAAATATTTTACAATCCGATGATTATGAATTAACAAAATTGAAAAATGAAAGCGCCGGTTTAAACGAATATCAAAAAACTTTAGTTCAGGCTTTATTTGGCAATGACAACAAAATCAAGTTGTCGGATTTAAAAAATAAGTTTTTTAAAGATTTGCAATTAATAACAAAAAAGGTATATCAATCGGTTGTTGAAAAAGGTTATTTTCTTTCCAATCCGAATTCTGTCCGGATAAAATATTTTGTATTTGGCATAGTAATTGTGTTTTTGGGATTTTTATTTGGACAATTTTTTGGAATAATCGGTTATGTTAGTTTCGCGTTATCAGGATTACTTATTATGATTTTTGGTAATTTTATGCCGAAAAAATCAGAGAAAGGCGTGTTGGCGCGCGAGCATATCCTTGGCTTAAAAACGTATTTGAATATTGCGGAAAAGGACAGAATTAATTTTCACAATGCCCCAGAAAAAAATCCGCAAATTTTTGAAAAATTATTGCCTTTTGCGATGGTATTGGGTGTTGAAGCGGCCTGGGCAAAGCAATTTGAAAATATTTATCAGACAAATCCATCTTGGTATAGCGATGCGAATATGGGAAATTTTTCCGTGCTGGCTTTTACAAATAGCTTGGGCGGTTTTCAATCTAGTACTAATACTATTATGGCGTCTACGGCATCGTCTGGCGGAAGTGGTTTTAGCGGAGGTGACTCGGGTGGTGGATTTGGTGGGGGTGGGGGAGGGAGTTGGTGATTTTCGATTTTCGATTTCAGATTTTCGATTTAAGATTTGTATTATATGAAAATAATCTCTTGGAATATAAACGGCCTGCGCGCTGTAATTAAAAAAGATCTTCTCGGTTTTTTGAAAAAAGAAGAGCCGGATGTTTTGTGTTTGCAGGAGATTAAAATTTCTGAGGTGGCGCGCAAGAAAGAGTTGGACGAGATTTTGCATCCAGAAAAAATCGGTTATGATATTTTTTGGAATTCGGCACAGCGGCCGGGATATTCGGGGACGGCGGTTTTAGTAAAAAGTTTGAAAGTTGAAAGTAACAAAGTAAAAAGTTTGAAAGTTGAAAGTTATAAAGTTGTGGATTTGGATAGATTGGATTGGGACAATGAAGGGCGTGTTCAGATAATCGACCTCGGCAAATTTTATTTGGCCAATATTTATTTTCCCAATGCTAATCATGAATTGTCGCGCTTGGATTTTAAAATTGATTTTAATGATAAATTGTTAAAATATTTTAAAAAATTGGAAAAAACCAAACCGTTAATTGTTACGGGCGATTTTAATGTCGCGCATAATGAAATCGATTTGGCGCGGCCTAAAGAAAATATCGGCAACCCGGGGTTTCATCCGCGTGAACGTGAATGGATGAATAGGTTTTTGGTTTCCGGTTTCAAAGACACTTTCCGTGAACTTAATCCGAATAAAATCCAATATTCCTGGTGGAGCTATCGCGCCGGCGCACGGCGAAATAATGTTGGTTGGCGGATTGATTATTTTTGCGTATCAGATAGTTTAATGAAAAAAATTAAAAGCGCGTATATTTTGGATAAAGTGCTTGGGTCGGATCATTGTCCGGTTGGGATTGAATTATGAATTAATTGTAAAAAAAATAAACCCGGAATTTTTTTCCGGGTTTGTTGTGTGTTTGTTGTTTTTAACCGCATGCTCTATTTTTATTTAATCGGTTTTTACGTCGAGCATCTTCTAGAAAATCTTGGAATTGCTTAACGTTCAACATCCAATAATTTTGAATTTCGTAATTATAGATTCCGTCGGCAATATCATTTGATGAAATATTCCATTTTTCACTTAGTTCGTATATTTCAAATAATGAATAAAAGAAATTGCAAATGAATGCAACGAATAAAATAATACAGAGCATGCCAAATGTGATTAGAAAAATAGAAGTAAATCCTGTTTTTGAATTTGTTTTGTTTATGTAATCTGCTACTAGCAATATGGCATTTATAAAAACTGAAAAAGCAAACGAGACACAAGCAGATACCACTATTCCAAATATTAATCTTTGTATTTTGTCTTTTAATAAAATGATCATTTTTCCCTCCAAATTTAAGTTATTTTATTGTTTTATGAGCAATTTACTCTATTTTTACGCAAAAACAAGATAATGTCAAGCATAATTTGCTTGATTTTTGTTTTAATTTTGGGTAAAATATTAGTATTATTTTTTAAAAACATTATAATATCAATATGTTAAACTATAATCACAAAGAAGTAGAAAAAAAATGGCAGGAGAAATGGGAGAAAGACGGGCTGTATAAAACCAGCGAAGACACGACAAAACCGAAATATTTTATTTTGGATATGTTTCCGTATCCGTCGGGTGAAGGGTTGCATGTCGGGCATCCGAAAGGTTATATCGCGACCGATATTTTTGCGCGTTTGAAAAAAATGCAGGGTTACAATGTTCTTCATCCTATGGGCTGGGATGCGTTCGGGTTGCCGACCGAGAATTACGCCCTTAAGCACAAGGTTCATCCACGTATTGCGACCGCAAAGAATATTGATACTTTTAAAAAACAGCTGCTTAAAATCGGTTTTTCTTATGATTGGGAGCGCGAGATAAATACGACTGATCCGGAATTTTATAAATGGACGCAGTGGGCGTTTTTGAAAATGTTTGAGCGCGGGTTAGCTTTTGAATCTTTTGAGCCGATTATCTGGTGTCCTTCTTGCAAGACCGGTTTATCCATGGAAGACCTAGAAGGTGGACGTTGTGAACGCTGTGATTCCGAAGTGGAGCGCAAACCGATGCGGCAATGGGTGCTGCGCATTACGGATTATGCCGATCGCTTGCTTGCGGATCTCGACAAATTGCCGGATTGGGAGCATTCGATCAAAGAGATGCAGAGGAATTGGATTGGGAAGTCTACGGGAGCGATTGTGAAATTTGCGATTGTCGATTGTCGATTTCCGAATGAAAAGAAAATTGAACAAGAAATATTCACCACTCGACCGGATACGCTATTTGGGGCGACTTATTTTGTGGTTGCGCCAGAACATCCGTTAATTTCCGATTTCCGATTGTCGATTTCCAATTTTAATGAAGTTGAAGAATATATGAAAAAAGCCGGGGCGAAGTCGGACATGGAACGGACGGAGCTTAATAAAGAAAAGACCGGGGTTAAGATTGAGGGTTTGGTTGCTATCAATCCGGTGAATGGAGAAGAGTTGCCTATTTTTGTTGCTGATTATGTCATGATGGGTTATGGAACAGGGGCAATAATGGCTGTGCCGGCGCATGATGAGAGAGATTTTGAGTTTGCGAAGAAGTATAATATTAAAATTAAACCAATTCTTCATAGCTATCTTGAATTTTGGAATGAGAGTGAAAAAACATTAACACGAAGAACAGTTAACCCCACTAGTGTTAATAGCGGAAATAAAATTGAAGATGAAGAATTATTATCTTTGTTAAAACAACAAGCCCAAAAAGACATAAATAAAGATCCGTCCCATGCTATTACGGATTATGGATGGTTATTTGATTCAGGATTTTTAAATGGGTATTATGCTATCGAAGCCAAAGAGAAAATGATTGCTTGGCTTACGGAAAAAGGATTGGGCAAGAGAGCTGTGAATTACAAAATCAAAGATTGGGTATTTTCGCGGCAGAGATATTGGGGCGAACCGATACCGATTGTGCATTGCGAAAAATGCGGTGCGATACCTGTGCCGGAATCGGAATTGCCGTTACGCTTACCGGATGTTGAGCATTATGAACCAAGTGGAACTGGCGAGTCGCCTTTGGCCACTATTCCGGAATGGGTGAATACGAAATGTCCGAAATGCGGCGGTGCGGGCAAGCGTGAAACAAATACTATGCCGCAGTGGGCCGGATCCAGTTGGTATTATCTTAGGTTTATTGATCCGAAAAATAATAACGCGTTAATCGATATCAAGAAAGACAAATACTGGTCACCGGTTGATTTTTATGTCGGCGGTGCCGAGCATGCCACTCGTCATTTGATATACGCGCGTTTTTGGCACAAATTTTTATTTGATATCGGAGCGGTCAACTACGAAGAGCCGTTTACGCGTTTACAGCATGTCGGTTTGATTATGGCCGAAGACGGGCGCAAGATGTCGAAGCGTTGGGGTAACGTGATTAATCCTAATGATATCGTAGAAAAATACGGCGCGGACGCTTTGCGTGTTTACGAAATGTTTATGGGGCCGTTTTCACAGTCGGTTGCTTGGAGCACGAATGGGTTGGTTGGGGCGAGGAAATTTCTTGAGAGAATATATAACATGCAACACGCAACACGCAACATGCAACACGGTGGGGGAGCCGGGACAAGTGCGATATTAAATCTTCTGCATAAAACCATTAAGAAGGTTGGAGAGGATATTTTGGAGTTTAAGTTTAATACGGCGATTAGTGCGATGATGATATTGGTTAATGCCCTGGAAAAAGAAAAAGAGATTAGCCGAGATACGTATGAAAAATTTTTGATTATTTTGGCGCCGTTTGCGCCGCATATTACCGAGGAGATTTGGAGCGGACTAGGAAATTCTGAATCAATTTTCAAACAGTCATGGCCAAAGTATGACCCTGAATTGATCAAAGACGAAAAGATTCAGATGGTTATCCAGGTGAACGGAAAACTGCGTGATACTATCGAAGTTGATGCAAATATATCCGAAGAAGACGCAAAAAAAATCGCGCTAGAGAGCGAGAAGGTGAAAAAATTTATTGATGATAAAGAGATTATGAAAGTTATTTTTGTGGGAGGGAAGCTTGTGAATGTGGTGGTGAAATGAATTAGGGATTAGTTAATTAGGGATTAGGTACTTAGGACTTAGGAATTATTAAAGATTGCTTAGTAGCCATTTGCCATCTGCCTGTTTCTCGACATAAAATTTTAACGGAACTTTGTATCCGCCCAAAGAGAAATAGACTTCATTGGAATATGTTTTTTTTGTGTCGGTTGAATCGCTTAGTATTGAGCCGGACAAAATATTCCCAAGCGTCAAGCGTCCATCAGCGTCCAAAAAGTCCATCGTGTATTCGATGGCTTTTTTCATTTCCGGAATAAAATAGCTGGCGGCTTTTTCTTTGTTATTTGCGCGGATCGCGCTGGCCGCGCCGGACATGACCGCATCCGCATTGGTATTGCCACAATCGGTGCAGACAGGCGGATTGGATGGGGTTATGATTGGAGCGGATATATTGATCAGGCCGGTTTCGATTTTACCCAGATCCGCGTTTGTAATGCCAAGGCTAAATCGGCGCATGATAGACAAGGCATCGGTTGGTCGTGCTAAATAATAACGATTTTTACTGATAGGATCAAGGTACCAAGCCTCGCCTTTGCTTTCCACTTGCAAGAAAATCCGACCAAGATTTTTGTTGGTAAAATTTTTATCGTTTGGAATTTTTTCCAGATCAGAATTTTTTATGCCAATACCGAGTTTACGCATTAGCGCGAAAGCATCTTCGGGGCGACTGAGATAATATTTTTTTAAATCAATCGGGTTAACATACCAAGCTTCGCCGTTTTTTTCGGTTTGAAGTAAAATACGGCCGGAAAGTTTTTCAGCCAGATTATCGGCGGCAAAAGTGATGTTTTTACAGAATATTAAAGAAAAAATGAAAAAAGTAACTAAAATAAATATTTTTCGCATAATTTTATAAAAAAGATAAATTATTTCTTATTATTAGTTTAACATATTTACGGAAATTTGCTATAATAAAGATATGTTGAATAAATTTAAATATCGAAAAATATTCAAATATTGTTTTAGTGTGGCAATAGTTTTTGGGTTATTTTTTTCTGGGGTAAAAGCAAATAATTGGTTGGAATGGAAAATGGCGGTGGATGCGGCAGGGTCAATGCCTTATCAGATTGGGCTTGCAAGCGTTACGATGATAAAATGTTTTACAACGGGTACACCGCCGATATGCAATGGCGGCACTCTTTGCTATACAAAAGATCCGGCTACCTGCGTAAATTATTATGATGTGTCCGGAATGCCTGCCGGAGGTATGGGGTCTAACGCGCTTTTTTCAGTCGCGCAAACATCACAAGCAGGACTATATCCGGGCGGACAATTGATTGCCGGTGGCATGTCGCCGGTCTTGATGGACTCGGGCGTTTTGGCATCTGCGGCAGGTTGTTCGGGCTGTCTGGCAAAATTAGGGATAATAGAAAATATAAAAGAAAAATTTAAGTTTATAATTGTCGGATTTAAAAAAGAATAACAATTATTTTAATTAAAAGTCAAAGATTTGTTGATGGGGTTGAAATTAAAATTTTAAATTTCTTAATGCTTGCAAATTTGCATAATCAAAAAAATTTTATAGCAATATTTTTCATATTGTTTTTTTGCTATGCCATAATAATATTTTGCACCCCAATTCCCACTCATGCCCTCTCAAAAGACGCCATTGCCATCCGTATTCTCTCAAACCCGGAACATTTTTCGCCAAACGATTGGTACAAATTCCAAAAATTCACTGGTTCTCCGCAAGCCCTCTTGGTAGACGGCTATGAAGCCGTTCGTGATGGACGCACAATATATATCAATGCCGCCAATATTGTCGGCAATACGCTTCAGACCAATATCTATATCATTTCATATAATCAAGAAGTGGAACAAGCTACGATCGATATCTTTGGTCGTATCATCAAGCAATGGAAATTTAATACCAATATCAATACAGAGGGTAATTGTATCAAGCCGGACTCTGTGTCTGGGTTGGTTTGTGTACTAGATTCAGAATGCCAAAGCGGGGAATACTGCAACAGCGACAAAGCCAAGATAGTTAGGGATGTAAAAAGACTTTCGGACATTGCCAATATGAGACAAAGACTGGAAGAACAAAAAACAGTAAACGGCACATATCCCAATCTAAAATCCGGCTCATATCTGCCCCAAATAACCATATCTGTCTGGCCCAGCTGGCAAAAAGTGCTTGCGCAAAGCTTGGAAATGAATCTGTTCGTTGACCCGATAAATAATATTGGTGATTGCAAAGATGATCGATTTAATAAGATTACCTGCTGGGATGAAAACAAAAAAGAATTTGCCAGCATAACCTCACCCGCCTCGGGTGTTGATATTTTGCCAACTGTGACATTGCCAATCGGTGCCAATGTTTTTTTGTATACAGCCAGCCCCAATGGCAGTAAATACCGCCTGTGCGCAAATATGGAAACAGCATACGTAAATATTGTTGGCTGTTCCGGCACAGCAATTCCAAATCGCGCCCCGGAATTTACCAGCTACAATTTTCCATTGAATTATTCTCAAACCGAATACAAAGCATATATCGAAGCAATTGATCCCGATGGCGACTCCCTAACCTGGAGTTTTTTTCCATTGAATAGCCTATTTGTAGTTACTCCTGTCTGGATCGGCTGGGAAGCCATTAATATGCCAATACTCAAAGCCGCCTCGGTTTACAAACAAAAGATGCTCTATTCACCCAAAGCCGGCGACCCAGGTAAATATGATTTTACAGTCGTTATCGATGATGGTAGGGGCGGCAGAACTAGCAAGAATTTTTATCTGACAGTATCCAAACCAAAACCAAAGATAAGCGAGCCTCTAAATTGCACTCGCAGTGTCAGAGTAAATAGTGTTTATCCTATCTGCACAATTACCGCTACACATCTTTTTGATAGTGTTATAGTCATTAACGTAAAAAATTTGCCCACTGGGATGAGCATTCGCCAGATTAGCACGGGATTAACAGCAACAGCAGAAATATATGGTACGCCAGACATCAATTCCGCTGGATCATACAATATTGAATTAACCGCTGTATCTGCGGATAACGCGACTAGTGAACATGTTAAATACGGTCTAACCGTAAGTAACTACTGCGGTGACGGTAAAACCCAAAAACCCAATACCGAAAAGAAAGGCGGGCCGAAGGATGATGGCTTTGAGAGCTGTGATACAATTGACAATATCGCAAACAATGCGATTGATTCGAATATTAATAAGCAGTATGGTTGTGACGCTAGCTGTATATATAATGGTGGGTATTGCGGAAACAAAAACAAAGAAGCACCACAGGAAGAATGTGATGACGGTAAGAATGGAAAAAACAATGACACCTGCTATGATAATTGTAAAAATACATTTTGCGGTGATGGCATTATTCAGAAACCGAATGGTAATGGACAAAGTGAAGAATGCGATGGTACCAAGCTGAACGAACAAACATGTCAGAAATTTGGATTTAAATTTGGTACGCTTGCCTGTACAAAAGATAATTGTCAGTATGACAATAATGCTTGTTGTAATCCGACTGATGGTGTTTGGTCAGCCTGGGTAGACGGAGTTTGCAAACTGAACAGCGGCACCTATGGTAATGGTTTTACCACACAAACGCGAACTTGTTCCGCCCCTGTCTGTGGTGGTAAAACTTGCCAAGGGGCGAATACGCAAAGCGCTGCTTGCTGTGTGCCAGCTACTTGTGCGAATTTTTCCGTAACTGAAATAAAATCTTCGTATAATGATGGTTGTGGTGGCACCATTGAATGTTGCAGTGGAAACACCTGGAGTCCGTTGGCAAATACGGTTTGTGTTGGTGATACATTTACTCAAACTGGCAGCTGTGTCGGCACTCAAATCGGAGTTGCCGGTACATTAAGCGCGGATGATGGCAATGAGTGCACGATTGATACTTGCGCGAGCGGAATTGTAAGTCATACGAATAAAGCGGAAAATACACCTTGCACAGGTGGAAATGTTTGCAAGAATGGAAATTGTGTAGTATTTTGTCCTGATACCTGTGCTTCACTTGGTTATGTCTGTGATTATCATCAAATATGTGGAGTAAAAACATATTGTGGAGATTGCACTTGTCCAGAGTCATTTTATTGGGACAAAGATACGGCTAATTGTAAAACATACTATACATATAATCTGTGGCCAAATAATGATGAATATGTTTGTATTCAAAGAAAAACAAACATAAGCAAACATCCTGAACATTGGAATTGTTATGCGCGTGGGACTTGTTGGTCTGTAGATAGAATTAATAGGGATTGTTATGATATATATGGAAAATATTGATATGAACCTATTCCAAAAAACAGAGGAAATTTGTAAAAAAAACAATATCATTCCTTCCCGTTCAAAAGGGCAGAATTTTTTAATTGAGGAAAATATTTATGATCGGATTGTTGAGGTTGCAAGGATTAATAAAGATGATACGGTTTTGGAAGTGGGGCCGGGGCTTGGGTTTTTGACAGAGAAATTGGCAGAGAAGGCGGGGAGAGTGGTGGCGGTGGAGCTTGACGACGTTTTGGCAGGATTGCTTGGACGGAGGTTTGATAAAGTCGAGAATGTAGAGGTTGTTAATGAGAATATTCTTGATTTTAATTTTAAATTTGAAATTTTAAATTTTAATTCAATTTTTAATGATTTAATTATAAATGAATCTGAAAAAAAAGATAAATTAGAAATTGAAAATTTAAAATTGAATAAAAATTTAAAATTAAAAATTAAAAATTACAAAGTCGTTGCCAACCTTCCCTACAACATCACCTCAATCTTCCTCCGCAAATTTCTTGAATCCGAAAATAAACCAGAGACAATGACCCTGATGCTCCAAAAAGAGGTGGCTGAGAGAATTGTTGCCAAACCAGGTAAAATGAGTCTTTTGGCGGTTTCGGTGCAGTTTTATGCAGACGCGGAAATTGTGGGATATGTGCCGAGGGTGGCTTTTTGGCCGGTGCCGGCGGTGGAGAGTGCGGTAATTAAGCTAGAAGTTAGAAGTAAGAAGTTAGAAATTGATAATAAAGCATTTTTTCGGATGGTTAAGTTTGGGTTTGGTTCACGAAGGAAAATGCTTAAGAATAATTTGGCGGGTTGTTATAAGATTGGCCAAGAAAAAGTGGGGGAATGGTTTAAAGAATGCGGTTTTGATGAGAAGATCCGGGCGCAGGAGCTTTCGGTTGACGATTGGATTAGATTATTTGGAGTTATTGAGTGAAATATGGTATAATGTGTATAAGATTAGTTAATTGGTTAATTAGTTAATTAGGGTATTTTTTATTATATTTTTTATTTAATTTCACCCCCCAGTTAACTAATTAACTAATCACTACCCCCCCATGCTTGAAAACAACAACGAACAAGAATCAAACCAGATGGTCGAAAATCAAAACGTCCATATTTTTAACGGTTTGGATAAAAGTCGGAAGATTGCTTTGGCGGTGCTGGCTGTTTTTGCGTTTATCGTAATTATTTATGGTATTGCCGGTTTGCGTTCTGGTATCTACGCTCCATTTACACCGAAAACAATTGTCAAAAACAATATGGACACAAACACCTGCGCCGATGGAAATTGTAATGACCTTAGCATTGAACAGCTTAAAAACAAAGACACGGACAAAGACGGCTTATCAGACTATGATGAGCTGTATATTTATAAAACATCACCATACCTCGAGGATTCGGACAGTGATGGTTTTTTGGATAAAGAAGAGATTAATAATAGCAAAGACCCGAATTGTCCTACTGGATTGGAATGCTCGGGTAATGTTTTTTTAAACGAAGATGCTGATTTGACCAATCCAGGTACGGCTAATAATATTGACTTAGAAGAGCTAAAAGCTTTAAATGAAGAAAAAATGATTGGCAGTACGACTGAGACCGGTATTAATCCGCTTGAAATGGACGCAGCAACTTTGCGTCAAATGCTTATTGACGCCGGAATGGAAAAGACTATGTTGGATCAGATAAGCGATAAAGATTTGCTTGAAACATTTCAGGAATCACTTTCCGAAAACGGAGCATAAATGATTTTTAATTTTAAATACATGAAAAATGGAAATTTGATTAAAATTTTATCAACTATCTTTGTCGTATTGTCGATTTTTAGTTATGTCTTTTTTGTGTTAGAAAAAAATGTTTTTGCGCAATCCGTAGAAGATTTTAATGCGTATAATTCTTTGGGGGGCGGATCGGTTGTTGGTAATTATATAAAAGTTGGAGATCAGTGGGTTTTAAAAAGTTCAATGAGCGGAAGGATAGAGTCAATAAAAAATTCTGTAAAAGAAATTTTTACCTGGACGGATAAATGGGGGAAAGACACTGCGGCTGCGCTTGCGTTTAAGTCAGGTATTAAAATGTTTTTTAATCAATTAGCATATGACACAGCTACTTATCTCGCAACCGGAGATAAGGGGCAGGCGCCTATGTTTCAAACCGACAGCTTTGGCGGTTTTTTGAAAAATGCCGCTGACTACGCTGCCGGTGATTTTTTGGAGGCATTTGGTCAGTCCGGCGCACTTGGTATCAAGTTTAATGTTTGCGATCCGGATCCGGAAATAAAATTAATGATCGGGCTCGGTTTGTATCAACAGCGCCGTCCCTCCAAACCTGATTGTACTTTTAGTGAAATGAAAAATAATTGGGAAGAGACTTTGCAAGATCCGAATTTTCTTAATCGTTTTCAAGCGGTTTTTGATCCGCGTCAAAACGACCTTGGCATCGCGTTGACAATGCAGACCGGAATGGAGGACTATATTGCGAAAAAAACTAATGAAGCGGAAAAAGAATATTTAAGCAGTGACGGATGGAAAGCTGTTAAAGATAAAATTAGTGGAGCGATAAAAACTCCCTCTCGACTAGTCGGTTTGCGCGCCGAAGAAGCATTTAAGGGCGCCACAGTTCCCGAAAGCACTTTTACAGGAAATTTAATTGCGGACACGTTTGACACTTTTGTTAATACTTTGATGGGGAAACTGATTGAAAAATGGTTTAAAAACGGTTTGGTTTTGAAGTTTCCGAATAATAGTTATGACTGGAGCGGTGTAGCTAATTATTTTTCCGGTTCATATAAAGAAGGTCTTAGCGGCGCCAAGGATCGTTTTTTGAATATTAGTGAAACCAGTTTTAATATCAGGGGTGATTATGAAGTATTGGGCGAATTAACGGCTTGCCCTGACCCACAAAAGGCTGGACCGACTAATTGCGTGATTACGGAGAAATTTCGGCAGGCAGTAGCGGAAAAATTTACTGTTGGTGATGCCGTTAGTAAGGGGTATTTGAACAGCGCCGGTATTTTTGGCTTTAATGCCGATGGCTTGGAACCAAATTTTAACGAAGGCTATCCTTACCGCTCAATGTTGATTTTGCGCAAATTTCGGATAATTCCGGTTGGTTGGGAATTGGCCGCCGAATATATTAATAATAATCAAAAAACCGTTGGCGCGAAAAATTTGGGCGATTTGCTTGCTTGTTTTAGCAATGACCCCAATGATGGTTTTGTTGGCTATTATGAAAATTGGTGTGAAGGCTTGGTGGATCCGAATTGGGTTTTAAAAGCGCCTTTGAATTTTTGTAAAAAAGAAGGCTATGGCCCGGAAATAACGACCAGCAGAGTAATGGGTACGGGCAAAGACAGTGAGCTTATCATTGGTCGTAACGATAATTATTGCGCTGATGAGCAAGCATGCATAAAAGAGAATGACGACGGCTCTTGCGAGCTCTATGGCTACTGTACCGAGGAAAAGCGCAAATGGGATTTTAATGCCGATTCTTGCGATCCGGTATATAATACTTGCCAGACATTCAAAAATAAAAACGGGCAAAATTATTCATATTTGGAAAATACTTTGGATTATTCCGGTTGTGACGCGGATAATGTCGGTTGTACCGAATATTGCCGGGATTATGATATTAATATTGAAAAATATACCTGCGACGCAAACAGTGGTTCAAAAACGTATTTTGATGCTAGCGCCGGAACCTGCAATGAATCTGCCGAAGGCTGCCATGAATTCATACGGACAAAAAGCGGAAGCGGCGCGAATTTATTCCCTAATTCCAGTTTTGAAGAAGCGACTACATGGCCGCAATCAAATGAAGAAAGTTTTTCCGGGCAATATAGCGTAAAACTTGGCGCGTACATTCCCGGTAATGATACACTGCTGGAAATATCCGACAGCAATGCCGATTTAGCCAGTTTGCCTATCACTTTTTCTTTATATATGAAAGGCTGTGGAGCCGGTGTGACAATTGCGGTTGGCACAGGACAGAATGGATTAGTGTTAAGCCGTGACGAAAAGCTAATTGACACTACTGACAGCGAATGGCGCCGCTATGAAGTAACGCATTTTACGCCATACGAAGCAACGCGCCGCCAAATATTTTTTGACATCGAAGATTACCAGCCGAATTGTTTCTTTGACGCGGTGAAGGTAGAGTTTGGTGAAAAAGCGACCGCTTATAGCGATTATCGGACAAACGGCCTGGTTTATGAAAAAATCATTCCTGACTATCTAAAAGATGAATGCTACACAAATCCGAGCGCGGGTAATTATTCCTTGAAAAGTGGCTATCCTTCCGTTTGCGATAATTATTCGCGGTTGTGCGATTCCGGCGAGGTGGGGTGCACGATGTATAAGGCTGAAAAAGACGGCATGAGTATTCCGGCGCGCGTAACGCAGGCAGACTATTGTCCGAGCGAATGCGTTGGTTATGATGAATACCACCAGATGTCCAGCACCTTTGATTCTCAGCGTCCATTTTATTTCGTACCGTCTTCGGCGACAAAATGTTCTAATGCCGCCGTCGGTTGTGATGAGTTTACCAATCTGGATAAACTGGGACAAGGCGCGGAGGCTCGCGAATATTACAGCGAACTAAAACAATGCCGCAAACCGGATAGCGAATGCCGCGAGTTTTATGTTTGGGAAGGATCAGGCGATACTGGCTTTCAATTGCGCGTTTATCAAATGGAAACCGATAATTTAGCTCCCTATGGTCCCAAGCAGACCAGAAATATTGTTGGCGAGTGCGATGCTACAATCTATGCTTTACCGGCAACCGACCCCGCGTATAATCCTGACTGCCGTGAATTTTATAATAAAGACGGGGAAACAACTTATCGTTTATACAGTAGAACAATCAGCTGTTCGGATAATTGCCATCCTTATCGCCGTTCTGAAAATAATATTTTGGAAAATACTGCCGAAGCCAGAATCCTTTGCGAGGATGAGTGCGGAGTAGACGCGGCTTGTATTGCTCTTTGCGCTCCAATCGATTGCGAGAGCGCAAGCAATGGCAAGGTCTGTGAATTTGATAATGGAACATCCGCATTCTGTAAAAACGGCGGTCTTTGGAACAGCCAGCATGGGCGCTGTCTTTATAACGCGATTCCGGGCGATGGCCAAAAATGCGCGGATTCTCAAGCCGGTTGCCGTGAATATTCGGGCGCAAGTGGAAACAATATCAGTTTTGTTATGAACACGGATATTGAAAGCGGCACAACGGAAAATTGGGAAGGGGATTTGCTCTCTGCTGACAATCCTTCCAGCGAATCATTGATTGCCGGCGGACACTCACTCTCTGTTTCTGGACCCGATTATCAGATTGCCAAGGAATTGGGAAATGTCCTGGAAAAAGGCAAATCATATTCCATAAGTTTTATTGCAAAAAAGAACAGCGCAGGAACAGCCAGTCGTTTTACCGAGATTGGTTTTGGTTTAAACTCGGTTTCTGTCGGTTTTGAAATGGGTGGAGCCGAGAACTACGAGCTTGGCAATGAATGGCGCCTATACCGTTTTAATCTGACCGAGCTTAATAATACCGCCGGAAATTACGCTATTGATAATGAAGAAAAGATTTTTATTAAGGCTGACGGCGCTTTTTATATCGACAACATCCGTTTATCGGAAATAACTGATCGTTACTTTTTGATCAAGAATTCTTGGGAAATAGACGCTTGTCTTTATGACGTATCGGGTCAGCCGCAGGGCAGTCTATATAATTTGGGTTGTGCGGCATATCGTGATGATGAAAATATCCAGCATAATCTGCGAAAGTTCACTATGCTATGCCAAGACAGCGCGGTTGGCTGTGAGCTTATGATTGATACGCACAATTCATCCGCTTTTGCCAGCAGTACTTCGCTTACCGGTATAATGCCTGTCGTGGATACGTCGCAGGACTCATTTGTTTATGTGGTATATAACAAGAAAATGCTGTGTAATAAAAGCGATAAAGGCTGTGAACGGCTTGGAAAGCCATATCAATACGGATCCGTAACTTTATATAGCCACGCTTATCTAAAGAATGACCCAGACAATTATGGGACGATATTATGCGACCAGGGCGCGGCAAAATGTGAATCATGGACTGCAAATTCTGGCATATCTTATTTCAAAGATCCAGGTGATCAAATTTGCGACTACCGCACAAAAACAGGCGACAATAGTCCGGCTTGGTACAAAAAACATGTTAAGCGCTGTGATCTAGACGGAAACGGAACGATAAGCGGCGTGGGAGAAATTGGTGATGCCAATGTTTGCAGAGATGAAAATGATTGCTCATCTGATATTGCCTGTTTGGATGATGATGCTGAATATGAATGCGATATAACAACAGAAAAAACAATCGGTTTTGGCGGATCGGGAGGAAGAATAGAACAGCCGACAAACGGCTGGGTCGGTCTTTGTCCGGCTGGTGAAGCGGGCTGCAGTGAATATGTGGATCCGCTTAGCCGTTTTTCCGGAAATATCATTTTTAATCCCAAATATGAAAATTTAGGCGGTGGTGATGGAAGCGGCTGGACAGCTGGGACACAGGCACTTGTTCTAAAACCGTATACGTTATATGTATTGCGTAGTTCTGATCTTACCGGATCTGTTTCGATTACGGATTGCAACGATGTTAAAATTCTCAATAACTATAATATTTTAATCAATAGTACGCCGATAACAGACGAGTCTAATGTGTTGTTCCTGACCGGCAGTTCTGTTGATTGCAAGGTAAACGGCGGTCAAAAAGGCAAGACGATTGAGTTAAAAGAAGCGATTGTTGATTATCAGATTAAACAAAAAATTGACAAAACCACCTGCAATGGATTAGTTGATTTTGAGAAGGGATGTGTTTTATTGAATGAGCGATCTGTCAGCGGTGGTGACGGCATAAGTGTCCATTATTCAGGATTGACTTGGGATGCCAATGCAACGTTTAAAGACGATAATGGTATTGCCCCGCTTGCTGGAACCAGCGATGACCAAAATGATTCTTTGGCTTTGGTAAAAGCAAGTCCTGATCGTACATGTAAAACTTGGCTTTCGTGCCAAAGCTTTATCAAAGATGAAAATAATAATAATGTGTGTTTTGATGTTGGTTTGTGTGATAAATTTGATTCAAACGGCAATTGTGCCAATGCGGTTGAAGATGCGTCTGGTAATCAAATGTATACTGCCGGAGTTGGAAGCTATTACGGCGATTTTACCGGCTATGTAAAAGTTGGTTATGGTAATGATGACAAGGTAAAACGAAATGATTATTTTTCGCTTGGCAATATGAAACAAGACGGACAAATTGCTAAAGTACCAAATGGTGATTTTGAAATTTACGGTTCAAATGCCTATCCTTTGGGTTGGAGTCCAAAAAGTGATTCTTGGACCGAGGATAAATTCAAGGCCATCAATAATCCCTGGGAAGCGGAAAAAGAAGGAGTGAAGTATCCCATATCCGGCAAATCATTTCTAAAATATTCGCCCCAGCTTTCGGTGGTCGAATCGGAATTTATTGATATTTTGCCCGGAGAAGAATATGTTTTTTCCGTAATGATGAATACAATGAATTTTGCCGGAGACAAAACCGCCGGAGACAACGATCTGACAAGTGCGACTTTAGGTATTGAAACTTACTCTGCGAACGGTGAATTGACTGATAGCTATAATTATAATGGCGTTGACCTGCCGGTCGGTATGGATATTACGTACTGCACACATCAGCCGCTCGGAGAAGGCTGTGGTATTTATCTTAGCGAAAGAAGTAATTGGACAAATATTAAAGGCAAATTTACAGTTAGCGGTCGAACAGCAAAAATTAAACTTAAATTTTCCGCACAATGGCATCTTGATTTTGACAAAGATAAAGGCGTATTTGATTCTTTTGGTTATTGCACTGGAGATAAACAGTGTATTGGCTCGGTTTATGCCGATGATATAAAAATATATCCGGCACTTAATGCCTATCAAAGTGTTTATGAATCACCGGTTGCAATAGGATTAATGGACATGGAATGGCTAACGAATCGCTGGAAAATTGATTGGCTAAAAGAAAAATCTTGCCGTCTTTATCCCGAAGACGAATCGCTTTCTTGTGAATATCTAAACGACTCCGGAGTCAAGAAAAAAGGTCTTTACGGTTATTGTCTTGAATATGACCGCTATCCCGGCAACAAAGACGCTTGCTTGCTTTGGTATCCAATTGACAAGGTAAAGGGCGATGGCATTGAAGAAGGAGCGGGATATTTGGGTAAGTATCCGGTTTATTATTGTGTTGAAAAGCAGGATTTGATTAAATTGGAAAAACGAAAATATATTACTAATGGTGTTACTACTGGCTGTGATTGGGATTCACCTCCTAGTCCATCTGGTAATTATGGTATTGTTCCAGGTTCAGGTCGTGCTGTTGGTCAATGCTCCGGAAATTGCGACGATGGTGATAGTAACTATACAAGCGCGTATGCCCCAAATAAAGCTGCCTGTATTTATGAATGTCAGGACAATGGAACGGGTTGGTATATCCATGATGGATTTGAGAATTTCAATTCAGGCCATTGTTGTCCAACGGCTTGCGACACTATTGACGAGGCAAAAGATGGATTGAAATACTATGACACAGAAACTAAGATGGTTTTTGATGATTTTTCTATGAAATGCACAAAAGTCTTACAAACCGTAACACCAATCGGTCAGAATAAATATTGGAGTGGAAGAGTATATAAAGGCAGTAATTATCAATCCCCTTGTAATATTGGTATTTCTGAGTTAGATGGTACCTGTGTTTATACATCCGATGCCGAACCTTTTGGCTCTGTAGTACCACCTGGGAATACTTGGAGTGAAGCAACAAATCCGTATGAATGGACAGTTCCATTGTATTTTAGACTACCTGCCTCGGAAAAAGCACGCATGGGTCAATTGCAGTCAATTCCAAATGTGCAGCAGCTTTTCGCCAAAAGTTATGGTGAATGGCAATGGAATCCAGTATCAAGTCGGTATGAAAAAACCAATGGAGGAGATTGGGGACCGCCAAATGCCATTTGTTTGACTGAGCCGAGAAATGAAGGTGAATATTGTTATATTTCGCCAAAAGTATCTAATCTAAAATCTGACAAGGGCGCAATTAATAATATTGGCTATATTAACTTGACTTTCAATTCAAAAGCCGACAGCCAACAACTGCCACTGGTTATGTATTCTGTAAACTGGGGAGACGGCGAAAATACCACTGTAACCGGTGTGGAAATGCGTGACCGTCCAAACGAGGCCAATCCACACTCACTGTATCATTTATATAATTATTGGGATTTGCGCAAAAAATTTGCTATGGCCAACAAACCAGCAGGCTTAGATTGTTTAACCGATTCTGATGGGACATATTGCAAAGTAAAAATTACAGCAAAAGTAAAGGATAATTGGGATAAAGTTAGTGCAGAACAAACGATTTCTATTCGCGCATATTTAAATGGCAATCTTGTTGAAGAAGCGGCTTGCGTGCCAAAAACTTGTGCAGATCTTGGCAAACAGTGCGGATCCTGGCCAGACAATTGTGGGGGAACAGTAAAATGTCCAGATTGCGGTGTTGGAGAAACATGCTCAAACGGACAATGTGGTTCTTCCTGTGTTTTTAATTGTTCATCTAGTATTGGATGCAGTAACTCTGTTCCTGGCAATTCATATAACAACGGAGCAAATTGTTGTGGTACGGGATTGTGCTATGAATGTAATGCTGGTTATGCATGGGATGGAAGCGCGTGCCAAGTAATCGGTTCTGGATGTAGCGATGAATGTGCGAATGGCGCAAAACAGTGCAGCGGAGCCAATGCACAGACATGCGGGAATTATGATGGAGATTCTTGTTTGGAATGGGGAAATAATATTGTTTGTGCGGATTCATGTAGTAATGGCGTGTGCGTTGGTAATAATCCTTGTGATGCCTGTGATCCGACCTGGCAAACATGTGTTAGTGGTTCATGTATAGCTCAGACGTGTAATATGAACTTGACAGCTGAGTCTCCACTTGTGGGTATTTCTCCTTGCGAATGGATTCCACCTTTTAATCCAGGAGTTAACTGTGTACAAAGAGGTGGTGAGTGTTGTGAACCTGGCCAATCGTATGTTTCCGTGCAACAAGTTGGTACAAATTGTAGGGTTACTTGCGCTAATCAAGGAGTAAAAATGAAGCAGACCGATGGTCAAATAAAATGTTGCACTGAAAATGCTGTTGATTTTAACGGAGTAATTAAACGCGCTTGTGATGGAGATATCTGGCCGAATCCTGCAAGAAAAGCTTATTTAGCAAGAATAACCGGTACTGGCGAATTATTGGATTGTTTAGACACAAGTCCTGCCTCTACTTGGTATAAAGCAAAAGGTAGATGTGGCGAACCAAGCGGTATTGCTTTTTGGAATGCTCGCACACAAGCAGATCTAAATATTGCTTGGGACAATTATCTTAATTCTAGTTGTGCAGGTAATACTTTAGCAGAGTGTCTTAATTTTTTACTGTGTTCAAAAGGGGGAGTATATTCACCAAATACAAATTTTTGTTATTTTCCATAAAAAAATAATGACTTGGAGGAGCGCATGTCAATGGTGGAGAAACTATTAGAAATAAAATAATTTTTAAAAAAAGGAGGGTTTATGGAAAATTTGATTCCATTGGAAAAAATAGAGAATAAAATATTGCTGATTCGCGGGGAGAAAGTGATGTTGGATCGGGATTTGGCAGGATTTTATGGTGTGGATACAAGATCGCTTAACCAAGCAGTAAAAAGAAATATTGAAAGATTTCCGGATGATTTTATGTTTCAGTTGACAAGAATGGAAGCGGAATTTTTGGAAAGGGAAGGAATTATTGATAACTTGAAATCACAAATTGTGATATCAAATGCGAAAAACATCAAAAAATCACATTCTTCAAGATCACAAATTGTGATCTTGAACGAAAAAAGTGGCGAAAATTCGCAATCTTCAAAGTCGCAAATTGTGACCTTGAACAATCGTGGTAAAAACATCAAATATTTACCCTACGTCTTTACCGAACAAGGCGTCGCAATGCTATCCAGCGTTCTAAAAAGTAAAAGAGCCGTTGAAACAAATATCATAATAATGCGTGCTTTTGTAAATATTAGAAAGTTGGTTTATTCATACAAAGATTTAGCCGACAAGATAATGCAGATCGAAAAAGACAGCAACAAAAAATTTTCGTTGATATTTAAGATTTTGGATTTGTTGATGGCAGAGGGAATGTCTGAATCACTGATTTTCACATGATTATCCTGATTTCACTGATTGCTGTATTTAGTAGTTTAAAGATAATCCAAGTAATAATTTATAACCACAGTTTACAGCAGAGTGTTTAAGAAAAATTTCAGTGTAATCAGGATAATCATGTGAAAATCAGTGGTTCAGACAAGAAGTAATATGGAAAACGAAAACGAAAACAAAACCTTAGGCGGAAATATTGCGGGGAAGCTTACGGGTGTAAGCGGAATGGGTGATGTCTCTGAAATTGCCAGTGATTTTCGTGAAGGCAAGGCAGGCGCGGCGGCTATGAAGACTGCGGAGGCCGGGGTCAGCGCGGCTATCAGCGCGACCGGCGTCGGCGGCGCAGCTTTAAAAGTCGCAAGATCTGTTGGTATTCCGATTGATAAGATAATCGTTTATTTGATTTTAATATTTTTAATTTTAGTAATTTTCCCAACGATTTTAGCGGCCGGGTATGCTATAACGAATCCTACGGAAGCTTTATACGAATTATTCAAATTTAAAACCGGTAGTTAATTGAAATATTTTTAATGATAAATAAGAAATTAAAAAAATATTTTTTAGTTTTTAGCTTGCTTGCGCTGGTGTTTTTTGTTTTGCCTGTGAATAATGTTTATGGCGATGATTGGGAAGGCATTAACAATGAGATATCAACTGAATCCGATCCTGTAGACACAGGTGGCGGAGATCGTGTTGCTGGTTTTTTGGCATGGGTTACATTGCTTATTGCAACACTCTTCGGGAAATTATTAACGCTTACAACTGGGTTTGTCAATGAACTTTTTCAAATTAATGATTTTGAAGTTGAGGGTGTTAAAACAGGTTGGATAATCGTTCGTGATGTATGTAATATGAGTTTTATATTAGCGCTACTCTTGATTGCGTTCGCAACGATTTTACGACTGGAAAATTATTCTATGAAAAAGTATTTGCCAAAGCTTTTGATAATGGCGGTAATGATAAATTTTTCAAAATCAATTTGTCTTTTTTTGATTGATATTTCACAAATAGTAATGCTTACTTTTGGTAATGCCTTTACAGGATCCACAAGTAATTTTGTTACAATGTTGCATATTGAAAAACTAATGGCTATTAGCAGTGCTGCTAAATTTAGTGAGATGCCATGGGATATGTTTTGGGCAGCCGGTTTAGCATTAATTTTTATTTTGATAGCTTTTTTTGTGATGTTAATGATGATGGGATTGTTAATAATGCGTATGGTTTATTTTTGGGTATTAATAGTATTGTCACCAATAGCTTTTTTATCGACTGCTGTGCCAGGGATGAGTAAATACTGGGGGCAGTGGTGGGGAGAGTTCACGAAATATTTAATGGTGGGTCCGGTTTTGGCTTTTTTTACTTGGCTAGCTTTAACTGTCGCGAATAATATAACAATTTTTGATAAGTTAAATTTTGATGCAAATGGAAATCCAACAGGCTATACTGCATTTATTACTGACATTGAAAAGAAAGGCGCAATTATGCCATTCGTCCTCGGTATTGGCCTCCTCCTCGGCGCAATAAAAATATCAAAAGATATAGGAGAAGCAGGAATGGGTTTTGGCATGAATATGATGAATAAGGCGAAGAGCGGGACGATGGGGTTTACGAAGAAGCATACGGTTGACAGAGGTGTTAGCGCGGTTAAGTGGGGCAGGGATAAGGCGGTGGCAGGCGGAGCATTTGTCGCTGGCGCTGGAGCTAGGATTGGTTTAGCCGGTTTAGGGACGGCAGATAGATTAGCTGGTCGAGGAGCTGATAAAATGTTTGGTACAAAACTAGGAGAAAAAGGAGTGGTTACTTCCGCTGGTGCAGGTGTTGTAAATTCTATAAGTAATTTAAGAGGCAGTATTGCTGCGAGAAGAGGGGAAAAGGAAAGTTTGGCACAGGCAAAAAAAGATTATTATTCTGCTAAACTCAGTGATCCAAATGCAATAATGAAACATGATGGCAAAAAATATAAGGCTGATAATAATGGTGAATTTAAAGAATTGGATGCAAATGATAAAATGACTGCACAGTCATTAATAGCAAATGGCAAAATTCAAAAAGAGATGGGTGTTTTTGGTGCGGCGCTTTACGATTCTTGGAAGAAATCCCAGAGCGATGCCTGGGGTGCTTTAAATATTGCCCAATCAGAAGCAATTGATAAAGCTACAAAAGTAATAACTAACGCAAATTCCAGCGCAAGCGAGTTGCACAACATAATGCAAGACAGAACAGCGTCTTCTGAAATGAAGATGGCAGCTGCATTGAAGCTTGCAAAAGATGGTGATTTCAATGATGAAAAAGCAATTGAGAGGGCAAGACAAGTTTTACAGGCAAATCAGATTAAGCTGAAAGAATTAAATTCAGATATAGATAAAAATCAAGCACATATTGCATACGATTTTAAATCTCAAGAAGGTAGAGATAAATTTAAAAAGCGCGTTGATGTTGGAAAAATAGATACAACTAAAATGGATTCAGATGCATATAAAAACCAAGATATTATAAAAGCATTGGAAGAGTATCATGGAAAAGATACAACTCGTGTTTTAGAAACAGCATTTAAGCGTGGTAAAAAATATGAAACAAGTGTAGCTAGTGGTTTAATTGGCGCGAGAGATTTAACTAAATTAAATGATGATAAATTTGCAAAGTTGCATGCAAAATTAACTGGCGATATCGCTGAATCATTTAAAAACGCTACAAACAATGTTGATTTTAGTAGTTTGGAAAATTATTTAAAAAATGCAAAAGCAAATGATATAAACAAAATTAGTAAAGCTAATTTATATAAAATGATAAGCAATAATACATCTCAATCAGGACAAGCATATCAGACCACTGCCAATAGTGTTACATATGCAAAACTGAAATCAATGCACAGACAGGGTGATAGTCCTGAATTGGTTCGTGAATTGAGAAGTATAATTTTGCAACATAGCACTTCAGCTCAAGATAAAGATAGTATTAATGGCGACGCTGAATTAATGTCAGTTTAAATATGAACTCATTTAATCAAAAATTAAATAAATTGCCAAAGAATGTCCAAGAATTTTTTGTTTCAATGAAAGCCGCAGAGCTTAATTCTTTGATTTGTAAAGAAAATAATATTTTAGAAAATCAAAGTTTGAATTTTCTTGAAATTATTAATAAATTATTTTTTAAAGAATTGGAGATTGTGAATTTAGAAAAAGAAATAATGCAGTCTTTGGGTAGTGATATTATTGTTGCGAAGAAAATAGCAGAGATGATTGTCGGTGTCCGCTTGCTTATTGTTGATGATTGGTTTGGTGGCGAAGCAGTAAAATATTTAGAGAAAAATAAAATTGCAATTAGTAAATATCAAAAATATATAAAAGAACAGCAAGAAGCTATTGAAAAAGAAAAGGATTATTTTGCGCAAGAATTGAATGATGATTTTCAAGAGTATGTTCCGCCGACCCCAAAAGAAGAAGAAATAAAACCACGAGCATACAATCCGCAAAAGGAAAAAGAAGACAGTAAGGAAATATTTTCAGGAATGCTTTCGTGTTTTTTGGCAGATCATGTTAATCCATTTTTGGAAGATTATAATCATAATTTGATTCTATTGTTTAATGAAGACAATGCGTTTAAGATTGAATTGGAACGCTTGTTATTCATGAACGGCGAAATGCTTACGCACGCATCTTTTGAGATTGATGGACACCCCCAATCCCCAACAATCGGCAACTGGATTCAGAATTTTATACGGTATAATGGGAGCGGGATGTTTTCGAACTTGGCTTTGACAAAATATATTACCGATTCTGAGAATGCTCGGCGTTTGCCGCCGGAGGAGAAAAGATTGGTGCAGAGACTTTTACAGCTGTATCGCAATATCAAGTTTTTCCCCGAAAGCTTGGCGGATGTACCGGTGGAAGACTGGGAAATAATCCCGGTCAACAAAGAAAGCCAAAATGTTTTAGCGCGCAAGCCAATCGGACTGCCGATGACAGAGGAGGAGAAAAAGATTGCTTCGCTGAAACGCGAGGAAGAGGAGTATAGCGCCGGCGGATTGGAGCGGCTCGCGATTGAGGAGGAGATTCGGGGGAATAAAAAGTTGGAGGATTTGAAGATAGAGATGAATAAATATGCGGAGGGGAGTTTGGAGAGGATGGTGGTGGAGGAAGAAGTGAAGAAGTTAGAAGCGGTTGAAGTAAGAAGTAAGAATTTTTATGGAATATCAAGATATTGATGAGAGGACTTTTAAGTTTTCAGTAAGGGTTATAAAAATGGTTTTGTGTTTACCGAATAATGTTGCATCATGGAAAATTGGTGGTCAAGTAATTAGTTCTTCTACATCAATTAATTCAAATATTGTACATGCAAGAGCGGGAATATCAAAAAAAGATTTTGTAAATCATATGCGGATTGCGCTTAAAGAAGGAAAAGAAACTAAAAGATGGCTAGAAATGATAGTTGCAGCAAATTTAATGAATTTTAAACGTTTAGAGCTATTAATAAAAGAAAGTAATGAAATTATTTGTATTTTAGTTACAATAATTAAAAAATCAATTAAGAGTAAGTATTAAATTTTCTAACTTCTTACTTCTAACTTCTTACTTAAAATTAATGTTAAATTATTTAGAAAAATTCAAATCCCTTCCCGCCGACCTACGCCAAAGAGTATCCAGCCCTGCGGTAATGGCTAGTCTTTCTGCTATTGAAAAAAAATACAACGTAAATCTCGCGACTGTAATCATGCGCGTAATGGTTAACGACATTTCACTTGTCGATTTGCCGAAGTTTTTTGTGTTTGAGAATGATATGGACGGCCGGCAGGCGGAAAAGTTGACAGAGGAGCTTAAGCGTGACGTATTTGTTGTTGTTGCCGATCATCTAGGCATAGCCGTGGAAAAGCCGGCACCGGCAGTTTCGCAAGCCGGTAATCAGCTGGATTCTTGGATGCAGAGTCGTAAGGACGAAACAGCAGTGCGTGGTTCAAGCTTTTTCTTTTCGGCCGAGGACGAGGAAGAGGTGAAAAGCTTGGCGAAAAAATTGTCAGATTTTAAAGTTCCACAATCTGCACCTGCGGAAAAGCAAATTGATTTTGATGTTGTTATTGACAAGGTGATAAAGGGAATAAATATCAGTTTTAGTTCGGATAATTTGCGCAATCGTTTCCGCAATGTCATGACAACCTATTTGCGCGGGATAAGAAACAGGATTGATACGAAGCAGGCGTTGATACGCGACGTTGTGTCCGGCGGATTGGGTGTTAGTGAAATTTACGCGGATAATATATTGCTGTTTACAGAAAAAACCAAGGCTGAAATAGCAGACGCGCCGTCCGTAGAGACGCAAAATTTTGCGTCTCCACATTTAGCGCCGGAACAGGCAACAAAAACAGAAAAACCAATCATCGACAAAGAAAAACCGGTAGATATCGCGGCCGGCAATGCGCGCGATATTGATTATGATTACAAGAATATGCCCTCGCTTAAAACCGTAGAAACGCAAAATCCCGCGCCTCAACCAATCGCGCTGGCGGAACCGAAAGAAAAACCGATGATTATGCCCAGTATCACCTTGGATAAAAAACCCGAACCGCTTGTATCACCCAAAAAAGAAACACTTGCCGTTAATATCAATACCGATCAGAATAGCGCAATCGGATTCGCTTTGAATATGGAATCCGCAAAGCCTTTGGCTATGCGTCCGCGTGGCGAGAGTGGAAAAATAAAAATCGAAGATGTCAAGCATGTACCGAAACTGGTCGGACCCTTGGATGAGCTAAAGGAGCTTGATCTGATAAATTTCCGCCGCATTGGCGTAGATCCGAGCGAGCGGGTGCGAAAAATCAAGGACAAAATATCATTTTTGGAAGAAGAAAGCTACGGACAGCGCTTAGCCGGAATCAAGGCCTGGCGCCACAGCCCCGTAAATACGCTCTATTTGGATATCGGCCGCGAAAGCATTAGCACACATCAGGGGATTGATGCTATAATAAACGCAAGACGAGATCACGGTGTTGATTATCTGACAGAAGAAGAGTTTGAGGCGATTATGAGTTTGAATAAATATTTGAGATATTGAGTAAGTAAGAAGTAAGAAGTTAGAAGTTAGAATTTGGAAAGAGAATAAAGATTTTTTTCTTTATAACTTCTTACTTCTTACTTCTAAATTCTAACTTTTATAAAGTGCAACAATTCACAGTACCACAATTCATAGACGTAGAGGACAAAATAATCGGGCCGATTACAGCGCGGCAGTTTGTGATAATGCTTGGCGGATTTATGGCGATGGTTTTGTTTTATAAGTTTTTTGATTTTTCTTTGTTTATCGGCTCATCGATTTTAACTTTTGCGGTAACCGGAATGTTTGCATTTTTCAAGATTAACGGCATGCCTTTCCATTTTTTTGTATTGAATTTTTTTGAAACATCCAAAAAGTCAAAAATCAGAGTCTGGCTAAATCAGAACGATCAGTATATCCCGGATGAAACTGTTAAGACATCCAAGGAATTCCTACCTGCGCCCAAAAAACAATTCAATTCATCCCGCCTAAGCGAGCTCGCCCTAATCGTTGACACGCGTGGCGCGTATCGCGGCGAAGACGAGCGTGTTGCGAGTGATTTGGAAGAGGTAAAGGATGAAGTGAAGACGATTGTTTTGGAAGTATAGTATTTGTCATTCCCGCGAAGGCGGGAATCTCGGTTGCAAAATAAATAAATTATTTTTTAATCAGAATATATAAATAAATTTTTTACAAGTTTAGTTATTTAATAATTTTTTCACCAAGATTCCCGCCTTCGCGGGAATGACAAGAGTGAACCCACCCATGCCCATCCCCAAAAACAAACTAGTCAGGAATAAAATCAATTCTTCAACCGAGAAGTATCTTGATATTGCGGAAGTGAAGGAAGAGACGGTGATTATGCGCGATGGGACGATGCGGGCGGTTATGCTGGTATCCAGTATTAATTTTGCCCTAAAGAGCGAAGACGAGCAGAATGCGATAATTTCCGCTTATGTCAGTTTTTTGAATAATATAGATTTTTCTTTGCAGATAGTTATCCAGTCGCGTGAATTGAATATCGATAACTATATTGTTACTCTGAAAAAGAAAGAAAAAGAGCAGACAAACGAACTTTTAAAGATGCAGACCGCCGAGTATATCCAGTATATCCAAGAGCTTATATCCATGAGCCGGATTATGAACAAGCGTTTTTATATCGTTGTTTCCTACAACCCTTTATCCGACAAGCAAAGAGGATTTTTTAGCCGCATGTTTGATGTCCTAAAGCCCGCGACACTGATCAAGATGAAAGAAAGCGATTTTCAGAGACGGAAAGTCGAGCTTGCCCGCCGTGTAGATAACATAATTTCCGGCCTTAACTCCATCGGACTCCAGGCAGTTCAGCTAGATACGCAAAGCTTATTGGAACTATACTATAATTCGTATAATCCGAGCACTTCGGCGAATCAGAAGTTGGTGGATGTTGAGCAGCTTAGGGTGTCAGAATAAATAATATTCAATAATCAATATACAATATCCATTTAATGTTAAAATAGCTTAAATATTCAATAATATGTAATTTAATGTTGAATTATTATTGTGCATTGAGTATTAAATATTGAATATTTCAAAGTATGTTCGAACCAAAACAAGCGCAAATTCAAGAGGATGAGATTGCTCGGTTGAAAGCCGAAACGGAGCGGCGTGCGGCAAAGGAGCTGAATCAATCGGTTGAGATTACCAAAGAGTATATTGAGGAAGAGAAAGCTTTTCGCCGCGGCGTTGTGTCTATCAAAAATTTGATAGCGCCCGCCAGCATGAAGATTAATCCCGACTATATGATACTGGGCGATAAATTCGTCCGGACGATTTTCGTTATCAATTATCCGCGCTATATCAGCGTTGGCTGGTTTGCGCCGATTATCAATCTTAATTCCACTTTTGACGTGGCCATGTTCTTTTATCCGGTGAACAGCGCGATAATTTTGAAACAGCTGAAAAAGAAAGTCGGCGGACTTGAGGCGCAGATTATATCGGACGCGGAAAAAGGCGCGGCGCGCGATCCATTGCGCGAGACCGCTTTGCGTGATATCGAGGCTTTACGCGACGCTTTGACGCAGGGGATTGAAAAATTTTTCCAATTCGCGCTGTATGTTACTATCTACGCCGATAGCAAAGACGAGCTGTCGCGTATGACGAACGAGATCGAGAATATTTTCGGTTCGCGTCTGGTTTATTCCAAAAAAGTTTTTTATCAGGCCGAGCAAGGTTTTAATTCGACATTGCCTTTGGCAAACGACGCGCTTTATATTACTTTCAACATGAATTCATCGCCAATCGCTTCGTCTTTTCCATTTATCTCAAGCGAGTTGACTACGGATAATGGTATTTTGTACGGCATCAATCGACATAACAATAGTTTAATATTATTTGATCGTTTCAGTTTGCAGAACGCGAATACGGTCGTGTTCGCGACTTCCGGTGCCGGCAAAAGCTACGCAATCAAGCTCGAAATTTTGCGCTCCCTGATGATGGGAACGGAAGTAATCGTAATCGACCCCGAGCATGAATACAAGCATCTTTCCGATGCTGTAGGCGGGACTTATGTCAATGTCTCTTTGTCAAGCGAAAACAAAATCAACCCTTTTGATCTGCCTCGCGCGATCGGCGGCGATTCCAAGCCCGGAGACATTATTCGCAGTGCGGTTATTACAGTCAAGGGCTTGATCCGTTTGATGTTGGGCGATTTGAACCATGAAGAAGATTCAATCGTCGACCGGGCATTGCTCGAGACCTATGCCAAAAAAGACATAACGCCGGACTGCGATCTGTCAACGATCGAGGCGCCGATTATGCAGGATCTGCAGGATATATTGGAGGGGATGGAGGGCGGCAATGATTTGGCTTTGCGTTTGCGCAAATACACCCAAGGCACATTTTCCGGCTTGTTCAACAGTCCGACAAATGTTAAAATGGATAATATATTGGTTTGTTTTTCCGTACGCGATTTGGAAGACGAGCTTAGGCCTATTGCGATTTATACGATTATTAATTATATCTGGAATGTTGTCCGCAGTACCATGAAAAAACGCATCCTCGTTATCGACGAAGCTTGGTGGCTGATGCAGCACGAAGATAGCGCGAAGTTTATTTTCGCGCTAGTCAAACGCTGTCGTAAATATTATTTGGGCGTAACAACTATTACTCAGGATGTAAATGATTTTTTGGTATCACCCTACGGACAGGCGATTGTGACCAATTCTTCTTTGCAGCTTTTATTAAAGCAATCAAGCGCGTCGATAGATCTTATTCAAAAAACTTTCGTATTGACTGAAGGCGAGAAATATCTGCTTCTGGAGTGCGGAGTGGGTGAGGGCATATTTTTTGCCGGAGCCAAGCATGCGGCAATTAAGATAGTCGCTTCCTATACGGAAGACCAGCTGATAACCTCTGATCCGCGCCAGCTTTTGGAAATTGAGGAAGCGAAAAAAGATTTTGCCAATAATTTTGGCCAAGCAGGCGAGAATGAAAGAAGTGTGATTGGTGTGCAGGATATGAATATAGCATAAACTAGGGCGTAGGTACTTAGGTACTTAGGGAATAGGGTTTTATAAACAAAACAAGGCATAACACCCCCTATTCCCTAAGTACCTATGCCCTAAATAATATATGAACAAAAAAATATTAAGCATCATAATTATTGTTGTTGGATTAATAATATTGTCCGCGATAGTTTATGTTTTTTTTGTGAGTGATTATTTTTATGAAAAGAGCATCAAGACGCCAGTAATTGATGATTCCCAGATTCCGAAAATTGCGGATATAGAAAATGACAAGGATATTGATACTATTAAAAAGATCAAGGAGATAACGATAGACCCGGGCAATTCGAATTCAGGAGTAGTTAGTGAGAAAACGGTTAGTGATAAGAATGACTTATCGCGGATTGCCATCTCTTTTGCCGAACGTTTTGGGACTTATTCGAATCAATCGAATTTCGGCAATATTACGGGTTTGAAAATTTTCATGAGCCGGAATATGAAAAAATGGTCAGATGAATATATTGCTAATCAGAAAAAAAATAATATTGATACCAGTATTTATTACGGTATAACCACCAAGGCCGCGACAACAGAGTTGCAGGAATATGACGATGATCTTGGTGTTGCCAATATCCTGGTGATTACTCGCCGTCGGGAAGCGACCGGTACGATGAATAATCTTTCAAATGTTTTTACGCAGAATGTTCTGGTTGATTTTGTCAAAGAAGATGGGAGTTGGAAAATTGATAAGGCGAGTTGGCTGGAGTGATTTTCGATTTACGATTTGCGATTTACGATTTAATTTATGATTTTTTTTAATAAAACAAAATTTAATTCCACCTTATTTATTACGGCATCTTTATCGGCTTTTTTTGTTTTGGGCTTTTTGTATTTTGCGCTGTTTGCCAATGCTTTATTTCAGGATATGGCAAGGCAAAATAGTAACAATGTCGTAAATCAAGCTGAAGAAGAAACCTGCGTACAAGAATCTGATTTTGATATGAGCGACCCGTATGTGACAAAGGCGCCTGAGTGGAATAAAGAGAAATAATATAGTGCATACGTTAATTGACGCTGATTTACAATCTTGAAATTAATTTATGTCAAAAAATTCAAAAACAATCTTTGTTTGCGCAAAATGCGACGCCCAATCTAGCAAATGGATCGGGCGTTGTTTGGAATGCGGAGCTTGGGGGTCGCTTAGTGAACAAGTCGTGAATACGGATGAAAAAAAAGCAGACTCCGCTTTCGCGCCCGCTCTTGTGATTGATTTGGAAAAAGTGCAGGATATTGATTTGAATCGTTTAAAGACAAATATCGGCGAAGTGGACAGGGTGATGGGCGGCGGTATTACTCCCGGTTCGCTTATTTTGTTGGCCGGAGAGCCGGGGATTGGCAAATCAACGATTTTGGCGCAGATCGCGGATGTGATTGGAAAATCATCCTCTACCGGGAAAGTTATCTATGTCAGTGGCGAAGAATCGGCCGCTCAGGTAAAAAGCCGTTTGGTGCGCTTGGGTTGTGATTTGAAAAAGATGCAGTTTATCAGCGAAACAGACGTGGAAAAGATTAAGCCGGCACTTCTTCTGCATAAGCCGGTTTTGGCGATCATTGATTCAATCCAAACTGTTTACTCATCGCTCTTACCTTCTGAGGCGGGCGGGATTAATCAGATACGAGCGGCGACGGTCAAGCTTTTGGAGGTAGCAAAAGAACATAATATTGCTATAATTTTGGTTGGGCATATAACAAAAGACGGTTTGGCCGCCGGCCCGAAATCGCTAGAGCATATCGTGGATACGGTTTTGTATTTGGAAAGCCAAGCCGGGCATGATTACCGTCTGTTACGCGCGACCAAAAATCGTTTCGGTTCAATCAATGAATTGGGCGTATTTGAAATGACAGGCTCGGGTTTTAAGGAAATATTAAATCCTTCTTCGGTTTTTTTGGATGAAAAAAATCGGTCTATATCCGGGTCGGTTGTCGGAGTCGTAATGGAGGGAACGCGTCCTTTTTTAGTCGAAGTGCAAGCGCTTGTAACAAAAACCGTATTCGGTTATCCCCAGCGCAAGGCCTCGGGGTTTGATCTGAATCGTTTGCAAGTTTTGGTTTCGGTTTTGTCCAAGCGCGCAAACATAAACTTGACCAACCAGGATGTTATTATAAACATTGCCGGCGGATTGAAAGTAACTGACCCGGCGCTTGATTTGGCTGTTTGCCTAGCAATCGCTTCATCGCTTTTAAATCAAATAATAGATTCAAAAACCGTCGCTATCGGCGAGGTCGGTTTGGGAGGCGAAATTCGTTCTGTTGGCAAAATCAAAGAACGTTTGTTCGAGGCAGAAAAGCTTGGTTTTAAAACCGCGATTGTTCCGGATGCGGTTGTTGCTAATAAAAATTTACACTTAATAAAACAGAAGAAATTGGAAGATATAGTTCGCAATCTAATCTAATTTTTGTTATTTGAATTGAATTGTTGTATAATGGAAATATATTAAGAATTATGAATACTTTTTTTCTGTCATTCCCGCGTAGGCGGGAATCCAGAATCGAGCATTAAACCATGGATTCCCGCCTACGCGGGAATGACAGAAAAAAGAGTTTTCCTCAATTTTCAATTTAGAAATTTATATATGGTTCTCCGTATAAAATTATCTGACAGAATATTAATGATAATGGCATTGTTTGCCTCGGTTTTTATTATATTTTCGGTTTTTGTATTCAAGGGGTCGGTTCAGCAAATTTTAATCCTTGGTGCCGGTGTATATATTATTACGTTTATTGCAACATATGTAATTAGCTGGCGTTTTTCATCTCGGATAATCAAGCTCACTATGGGCGTGGAGGCCATGGCGGCCGGCGATTTGACGCGAAAATTTGTTAGCCGCGGCAATGACGAAATCAGCCAGTTGAAAAATTCTTTGAACGAATTGGTTTCGCGCTTGCATTCCGGTGTCGCGCAAGACGTAACCAAACACAAAGAATTGGCCAGAGCCAAGACGGATTTCGTCGCGCTTGCTTCCCATCAACTAAGAACGCCTTTGTCTATCATTAAATGGTACGTTGATTTTCTTCGCACCGGCGATGCCGGTCCGGTTACGGAGGAACAGAAAAAATATTTGGAGCAAGTCTATGTCAGCAATGAAAGACTAATCGAGTTGGTCAATGCCTTGCTTGACGTATCACGCATTGATGTCGGCACTTTTTCAATAGAGCCGGAACCGACCGATATCGAGCAGAAAGCCGATGCCGCCTTGAAAAAGTTTATGCCCGCGATTGAAAGCCGCGGCATTGCCATTGATCGGCGCTATGATGTTTTGCCGATTATAAATCTGGACCCACGCTTAACCAAGATCGTTTTTGAAAATATTTTTTCCAATGCCGTAAAGTACGTACCGGACAAAGGGACGATCCGGATTGAGATTAAAAAGACCGAAGCCGATGTGCTGATTAAGATTTCCGACAACGGCTGTGGAATACCGCGCGAACAACAGCCGCAAGTCTTTACCAAGCTTTTTCGGGCGGACAATGTCCGGCGGATTGAATCAATCGGAACCGGCCTTGGCCTCTATATCGTAAAAGCGATAATTGAAAAATCCGGCGGTAAAATCTGGTTCCAGTCGCCAAGTTTGGAATTTTTATCGTCAGCTGAAAAAAAAGACGAAAAATCTGCCAATGTTGACGGACGAGGTACAACATTTTTTATCACGATTCCCCTAAAAGGCATGAAGCCCCGGGCAGGCACAAAGAAATTGTCGAGCGACTAATATAACTTTTAATATATAAATTAAAAATTAATTGTATGGAAATTCTAACAATCCTGCTTATCGTAATCGGCGCTTTGGCGCTGATTGTGATCGGCATGTACAATTCGCTTATCCGCTTGAAAAATCGCGTGGATGAAGCTTGGTCAGATATCGATGTTCAGTTAAAACGGCGATATGACCTGATTCCAAATCTTGTTGAAACCGTAAAAGGTTATGCCAGCCATGAAAGCGCTACGTTCGAAAAAGTTACTGCCGCACGCACTGCCGCAATGGCCGCGCAAGGCACGGGCGACGTCAAGGAGCAGGCCGAGGCTGAGAATATGCTTTCCGGGACATTGAAATCAATTTTTGCCCTTAGTGAAAATTATCCGGATCTCAAAGCCAACACTAATTTTTTGGAATTACAGCGCGAGCTGTCGGATACTGAAAACAAGATCCAGGCCTCCCGCCGCTTTTACAATGGCAATGTCCGCGATTTCAATACCAAGCTGGAAATTTTTCCAACCAATATGATTGGCAACATGCTTGGTTTTAAACGCCGCGATTTTTTTGAGATTACCGATGAAAAAGAAAAAGAAAACGTGAAGGTTGCTTTTTAGTTTTAATATTTTTCAAATAAAAAATACATGTGTGTTATGAACTGTACCCCATTTAGTAGA